>UQLX01000004.1 GCA_900541985.1 uncultured Blautia sp.
TTCAAAAATACAGGCTTTTGGTAGACTGACTTGCATTGAGTTTCACGGATTCAGGATATTGTCTATGAGGAACAACAAGTTCCTTCCGCATCTCTTTCTCTCAGGATCATCCCATATCGATTTTCAAATCCCCCGGCTTTATCAGCCCCTTCGCCCGAAAAATCTTTCCAGTGATCCAGGTAATCACAACCGGAAGTACAAAACAGATCAGAATCATTCCAACCCACTGAAATGCACCGGCTTCATATCCTTCCGGCATCTGTGACCATCCAGAAACAATTCCGATAGGGCCAACCAGTCCTGACGTTCCCATACCGGAAGAAATTGCCGGGCCATTGTTCCGCATCCGGAACACACAGGTAGAAAGCACCCCTGTAACAGCTGCTGTAATCGTAGGCGGAATCCACAGGATCGGTTTTTTCATAAGATTCGGTACCTGAAGCATGGATGTTCCGAGCCCCTGTGCCACAAATCCTCCAATTCCGTTATCCGGAAAGCTTAAAACCGCATACCCCAGCATATGGGCACAACATCCTGCAGTTGCCGCCCCTCCTGCCAGAGACAGTCCATTCCAGATCTCCATGGTAACAGTTCCGTCTGCCAGTCCTGCCAGAACAGCGCCTCCTCCCAGTCCAATGGCTGCACAGATTGCAGCAGAGCTGACAGGCAGGGTCAGTACTGCTCCCACCACTGCGGAAACCGCCACTCCCATCAGGAAAGGCTGAAGGTTGGTCGCCCATCCGATAAACACACCCAGAGCATCACACACTGACTTGAACATCGGTGCAAAAATGATCGCCAGCACTCCTCCGGTAAGGATTGTTAATGCCGGTGTTACGATAATATCGATCTTTGTTTCCTTAGATACCAGCTTTCCTATCTCACAGGCAACGATACCGATAAAAAACACTGCAAGGGGACCGCCGGAGCCTCCCAGAGCATTGCATGCTGCTCCCACAGCCGCCAGAGAATACAGCACCAGAGGAGGCGCCATCAGTGCATGTCCGACAGCAAGAGCCATTACCGGACCAGTGACTGATGTAGCATATCCTCCAATCTCCAGCAGCCTCTGTGACACCGCACTTCCCGGTGCAACATTCTGACCAATTGTATTAATGATCGTACCGATCAGAAGCGATGCAAACAGGCCCAACGCCATTGCGCCCATAGCATCGATACCATACCTTCGGAACGAAATAACCACATTCTTTCTCCTCAGAAAGGATTCCTTTCTGTTTCCCATCCTACCCTCCTTATTCCAGAGTTGTTTTTTTCATAATTCCCAGACCTGCCGGTTTCTTACTCTTCCTCAATATCCTCTACCGGTTCAGCCGGGATAAATACTCTGGAATTCTCTTTTTGTTCTTTTTTCTTTCTTCCCGCACTTTCCTGAGCTTCTCTGCAGAACTCCATCTGGGAATTTACAGGCTGCTTTCCTCTTCTGTCCTGCTTCTCATAGGTTCCGTCAGGCTGAAGAATATGCGCCTTTACATTATCTTTAAATTCCAGCTCCAACACATGCATGATCTGTTTTTTGATCATTTCATCTTCTACAGGGAAAACAATCTCTACCCGGCGATCCAGATTACGAGGCATCCAGTCAGCACTTCCCATATAGATTTCTTCCGTTCCTCCATTATAGAAATAGAAGATCCTGCTGTGTTCCAGAAAATCGCCTACAATAGAGCGCACATGAATGTTTTCACTGATTCCCGGAATTCCTGTTTTCAGACAGCAGATACCGCGGATCACCAGCTCAATCTGTACACCATTAGAAGAAGCATAATAAAGAGCCTGCATGATCACCGGATCGCAGAGTGAATTCATTTTTGCCATAATATGACCGGGAATTCCTTTTTTTACATTCTCTACTTCTCTTTCGATCATTTCCAGAAAACGTGTTTTCATCCAGATCGGCGCAACGATCAGGCGATTCCAGCGTTTCGGCTCTGAATATCCGGAAAGCATATTAAATACAGCAGTTGCATCCTCTCCATAGTGCTCGTCACATGTAAAAATACCACAGTCTGTATAAAGCTTTGCCGTAGAATCATTATAGTTTCCTGTTGCAAGATGCACATACCGGCGGATTCCCGTCTCCTCCCGTCTTACCACGAGGGTGATCTTGCTGTGAGTCTTCAGTCCTACCAGACCATAAATTACATGGCATCCTGCTTTTTCCAGCTTTTTCGCCCAGACAATATTATTTTCCTCGTCAAAACGTGCCTTCAGCTCAACAAGAACCGTTACCTGCTTGCCGTTTTCCGCCGCCTGGGCAAGGGCCGCAATAATTGGCGAATTTCCGCTGACACGATAAAGCGTCTGTTTAATGGCAAGTACTCCCGGATCCTTGGCAGCCTGACGTACAAAATTCACTACCGGGTCAAAACTCATATATGGATGATGAAGGAACACATCTCCCTCACGGATCACATCAAAAATATTTTTGTCCGTCTGGAACTGAGGAACCGGAGCCGGGACATATTTTTTGGCCTTATAGGCATCAAATCCGTCCAGTCCGTATACTTTCATAAGCACAGTCAGATCCAAAGGTCCTGCAATATTAAAAATATCCTCGTTTTTAATATCAAACTCCGTCTTCAGGATCTTCAGAAGACGCTTATCCATCTTTTCTTCCGCTTCCAGACGAATAACCTCGCCCCACTGACGTTTTTTCAGCTGTTTCTGGATTTCTACAAGAAGATCTTCTGCCTCATCCTCGTCAATAGAAAGGTCTGCATTTCTCATAATACGATATGGATGAGCACACACCACATCATTGCTTAAAAACAGCTTGCCGATGTTTCTTTCAATAATCTCCTCGAGAAAAATCACTGCCCTGCTTCCGGATTTTTCGGACGGTATTTCCACAATCCTTGGAAGTACAGACGGAACCTGCACGGTAGCAAACTCCAGAACCTCTTTTCCCTTTTTACGGTCTTTTTTGGAAATCAGCGCACCAATATTCAGGGACTTATTCCGGATCAGCGGAAAAGGTCTGGATGAATCCATTGCCATAGGCGTCAGAACCGGATAAACATTGTCTTCGAAATAACGGTCCACATATTCTTTCTGGGCTTCCGAAAGATCCTCATGAGCCAGAATCAGATGAAGTCCTGCCTTTTCCAGCAGTGGAAGTACTGAGCGGGTAAACGTACTGTACTGTACTTTCACAAGCTCATGGGTCTGGGTACTGATCTCACGGAGCTGATCTCTTGGTGTCAGACCTGCAATATCTGTTTTTTCATACCCTGCATGAACCTGATCTTTTAAAGATGCCACCCGTACCATAAAAAACTCATCCAGATTTGAAGATGTGATACTGAGGAACTTCAGTCTTTCAAAAAGTGGCAGATTTTTGTCTCTGGCCTCACTTAATACTCTCTCGTTAAATTTCAGCCAGCTTAATTCTCTGTTTACAAAATATTCCGGCTTTGCAAATTTTTTAGTATCCATAATGTCCTCCCCGGATCCTGTCTGATCCTGCTTCAAATACTTTGTCAGTAAATTTTATATTCTTCTTTTTCTTCTCAGGGTAAGGTGGATTCCGAATACTTCCTCAAAAAATTCCACCTTATCTTTCAAAAGTCCAAGCTCCAGAGAAATATCCCTGTTGGAATCAATGATCAGGCTCAGTTCTCGGTCTTTCAGGACTGCCCTAAGTCCCTGAACCTTCTGATAATGACTTCTGTCCATGGCATTTGCAAGACGGAGGATCGCCGTAAGCTTGGCGACCAGAAGATATCGATTCCTGTCAAGCCCCGATCCGTCGTCAAAATTCTCGTAATAGACAAATTCTGTGGTATTATACCGCACCGCACTGGCGATCACCTGACGCTCCTCCGTAGAAAGACCTATGATCTCCGTCGCCATGATGATCCGGTAGGAACACTCCGCCACATCTGCCATACTTATGTATTTCCCACAGTCGTGCAGCTGCACAGCGATCTGAAGAAGAAGCCGTTCTCTTGCCCCCATTCCATGAACCTTTTTCATACTGTCAAAAATGGCAAGCGCCAGCGCTGTGGTTCCCTGAATGTGTTCCTTGCTGCTGGAATAACGCTTGGCAATATTTCTGGATGCCACAAGGATATCATTTTCAAAATTGTGGGCGTTCCTGATGAATTTTTTCTTTTCTCCATAGTCATAGGCAATGCCGTCAAGAAGGGACACACCAGGAACCCATACAGATTCTGCCTGAAATACATCCAGAAAATTCTTACAGATGACCATTGTCGGCACTACCAGAGACGCATATTCCGGATCGATATCCATCTCGGTGGAAAGCATCTGATCGGTTTTATAAACCGTATTTTCATAACGGTTATTAAATTCCGCCATGGTGATGATCCTGTCATAAATTTCCTCCCGGAAAATAGTATCCGTGAGGAAATCCCCCATCAGGATCACATTCCTGATATCTCTGTCTTTCAGATAAAGACGCTGAAAGGCTGTCAGATCATTGCGGATAAATTCCTGGATCAGCTGATCATAATGAGTATGTGATTTTTCCAGTTCTTTTAACCTTTCACGAATACGCATGCTTCCCATTTTAAGGCTCTGAGTCATCACCAGGGCATCCTTATCAAAAAGTGATACCTGAAGACTTCCTCCGCCTACATCCAGGATTGCTGTTCCTTTCTGGATCATTTTTTTGAACCCTGCTTCGATAGCTGCAATAGATTTGTATCCGAGAAAATGCTGTTCTGCATTACTTAAGATTTCTACTCTGATTCCTGTTCTCTGGTAAATCTGTTCCAGAATGATCACCGGATTCACCATTTCACGAAACGCGCTGGTGGCACAGGCACGATAGTCCACTGTCCCAAACTCCAGCATGATCGTCCGGAAGTTTTTCAGTACCTCACAGATCGTATCTACGATTTTTCTGTCCAGACGGCCGGAGGAATAGGCTCCCTTACCGATCTCCAGACGATATCTCACATGGTTCAGTTCCTTCAGACCGTTCTTTTTGGAAAGCTCAAAAATCTTCATACTGACCTCATAGGAACCAATATCGATTGCTGCAAAAGTTGATACTGCCATTTTTATCTCTCCTTTCCAAGAAGGTAATCTATAAACTGCTGTGCAGTACGTCCGGTAAGACCGCCATGGGAAAGTTCCCATCTTCCGGCCTCCAGAAGCAGTTCTTTTTCCGGCATTTCAATGCCGTTTCTTGCTGCCAGTGTTTTTACGATGCACTCAAATTCTTTTCGGGTCGGCGCTCCAAAGTAAATACGCACGCCGAAGCGATATACCAGGGAAAGCTTCTCCTGAACCGTATCGGAAGAGTGCAGATCATCCTCATCCATCAGCTCCAGCTTGTCTCCGGAGCGTTCCCGGACCAGATGACGCCGGTTGCTTGTGGCATAGATCAGGATATTGTCCGGCTTTCTTTCCAGCCCTCCCTCGATCACCGCTTTCAGATATTTATACTCGATCTCAAATTCTTCAAATGAAAGATCATCCATATAAATGATAAATTTGTAATTTCTGTCTTTGATCTGGGCGATCACCTGAGTCAGATCCTGAAACTGGTGCTTGTAAACCTCTATGATCCTCAGACCTTCCTCATAATATTTATTAATGATCCCCTTAATGCTGGAAGATTTTCCTGTTCCCGCATCCCCAAAAAGCAGACAGTTATTTGCCTTTCTTCCGCGGACAAACGCCTCTGTATTTTCGATCAGCTTCTGCTTCGGGATCTCATAACCGACCAGGTCCTCAAGCCGTACATGGGCGATTCTGGTAACCGGTGCAATAACTACGTTTCCCTTATCATCATGCTCGATCCGAAAAGCTTTATGCAGTCCAAGCTTGCCCACGCCAAAATCCCGGTAAAACTGCACCATATCCGCCATAAACTCCCCGGCATCTGACGCTGCTGCCAGGGTTTTGCTCATTTCACAGATCCTGTCGCGGATACGGCGGTTAAACATTCTTCCTGTATTTTCCGCTCCATGATAATCACAGAGGATCTCACAGCAGGCGGTATCAAAGCTTTTGTCAAAAATTCTCAGATCAAATTCATACAATTCCCGAAAGATCTCAAAGTCATGAAGCGCCAACTGATTGATGCTGCCCTCTACTGCTCCGCGTATCTCACAGGCTTTACTGAATGCATTTTCATGGTTCACAAGCAGAAGCGTCAGGTAATTATGCCAGAGATTTCCTGAAAAGCCATAAGATCCCGCTGTTTCGATCAAACCATTGACACACTCAAAAAACAAAGGCTTCTGCTTCTGTAATTCCTCCTCACTGCTTTTTTGCATCTCCATAAGCAGCGTCGTTTTTTCCAGTATCTCTCCATGCTCCATATTTCTGTAGAGCACACATTCCTGTATCCCTGTCATTTATTCGCCCTCCTGCAGCTCATAATTACCAAGAACTCTCATACGATTTGCTTCTGCTTCCAGTCCCCGAATGGCATTTTTTACTGCAGAATCCTCCAGATTTCCTTCAAAATCTACAAAGAAACGATATTCCCAGGTTTTTCCGGGAATCGGTCTTGATTCAATACGGGACATGTTCAGACCATTGTAAATAATATGGGAAAGCATGTTATAGAGACTTCCGCTGGAATGAGGAAGCTCAAAGCAAACACTGACCTTCCGGGCTTTTTTCTCATAAACCGGTTTTCGGCTGACAATGATAAATCTGGTGACATTACGCTCATTATGGCAGATGTTTTCTGCCAGGATATCCAGACCAAACAGCTCTCCTGCAGTTCTGCTGGCGATTGCCGCCTGAGATGTCTCCTGCTCTTCTTTTATCTTTTTTGCAGAAGCCGCTGTATTCTCTGTTTTTACCGGTTTCCATTCCGGATGTTCTTCCAGAAACAGTCTGCACTGGGAAAGCGCCTGCGGATGGGAATACACTGTCCGGATATTTTCCAGAGAAGTCCCCGGGAGCCCCAGGAGTACGTGATCTACCGGTATTACCTGCTCCCCTACGATATGGAGCTGATGTTCTGTAAGCAGGTCATAAATATCCGCAACGATACCCTGGGTGGAATTTTCAATCGGAAGAACGGCGTAGTCTGCTCTGCCGGATGCAGCCTCCTCCATAGCCTCCCGGAACGTATCTGCATGATAGCTTCGGATCTCCTCCGGAAAATAGGCCCGCATGGCAGCATAGCTGTAGGCGCCCTCTACCCCCTGAAATACCACGCTGACATCTTTCAGAGGAAGATGATCCACCATTTCATAGTCCCTTTTTTCCTCCACTCCGTTTGCTGTCAGAAGCTGATACTGGCGCTTCCTGCTGATCGCCATGATCTGCTGAAAGACCTCCTGGATGCCCAGAGAATTAAATGCTCCATGGGCACGGCCGCCAAGAGAGGCAAGCTTTTCCTTCTCTCTTCCTGAATCCATAACCTGTTTTCCGGTCCTGATCTTATACTGCGCAACATCCTCACAAACCTTCATTCTTTTTTCAAAAAGCCGGAGGATCTGATCGTCGATCTCATCTATTTCTTTTCTGCATTCCTGCAAATCTGTCATCTGTTTTTCTCCTTCTGTAAAAAATCCGCCTGCACTGTACTTTAGCACTGTGGCAGACTGCTTACAGTAAGTTTAGCATCTGTGTATTGTTTTTTCAAGTACAGGCAATACTATAAGAAAGTTAAATTTATGTAAAATATATTATCCGTGAAAGGACTGTTTTATATGAGACAAAATTTCCTCCTCTGCGGCTCTCTTGGCTGGTGTCTGGAAATCTTCTGGACCGGATTCCATTCTCTCCTGAACGGACAGGGCACCATGATGGGAAAAACATCTCTGCTGATGTTCCCCATTTACGGCTGTGCGGCAGTGATTGCACCTTTATACCGGTACCTTGCCCCCATTCCTGTCCTCCTGCGCGGCTGTCTTTATACAGTCGGTATTTTTACCACGGAATTTCTCGCCGGAAGTTTTCTGAAGCACTTCGGCATCTGCCCCTGGGATTACAGTCATACACCATTTCATTTTCATGGAGTGATCCGTCTGGATTATGCGCCTGTATGGTTTGTTACAGGGCTT
Organism: uncultured Blautia sp.; assembly: GCA_900541985.1. Classification (GTDB taxonomy): domain Bacteria; phylum Bacillota; class Clostridia; order Lachnospirales; family Lachnospiraceae; genus Blautia_A. Next base: position 8,022 of record UQLX01000004.1, read on the forward strand.
CTTTTTGAAAAAATACTTATAAAATCATCTTGAAAAAAAGGGGCTTCTATTATATGATGGATTAAGAGAATTTTCAGGAATCTGTTTCTTGATTCTTTTATCCAAACAGGAGGTACTAAATGAGACATTTAATGAGCCCGTTGGACTTTTCTGTGGAAGAGCTTGACAAGCTTCTTACTCTGGCCAACGACATTGAAAAAAAGCCTGAGAAATATGCCCACGTATGTGATGGCAAAAAACTCGCAACCTTATTCTACGAACCAAGTACACGTACACGTTTAAGCTTTGAGGCAGCCATGATGAATCTTGGCGGTAACGTTTTGGGATTTTCTTCCGCTGATTCCAGCTCTGCAGCCAAGGGCGAGAGTGTAGCTGATACAATCCGTGTTACATCCTGCTATGCAGATATCTGTGCCATGCGTCATCCAAAAGAGGGAGCTCCTTTAGTTGCATCCATGGCGTCTTCTATTCCAGTAATTAATGCCGGTGACGGCGGTCATCAGCATCCTACCCAGACTCTCACCGATCTTCTTACGATCCGTTCCCTGAAGGGAAGACTGGACAACCTTACCATCGGTCTGTGCGGAGATCTGAAATTCGGACGTACCGTTCACTCTCTGATCGAGGCGCTGGTACGTTACGAAAATGTGAAATTTGTCCTGATCTCTCCGGAGGAGCTTCGTGTTCCAAGCTATATCCGTGAAGACGTCCTTACCAGAAACGGCATTGAATTCCAGGAGGTAGAAAGACTGGAGGATGCGCTTCCTCAGCTTGATATCCTGTATATGACCCGTGTTCAGAAAGAACGTTTCTTCAACGAAGAAGACTATGTCCGCATGAAAGATTTCTACATACTGGACAGACAGAAAATGGAGCTCGCCAAGGAAGATATGTATATCCTTCATCCACTCCCCCGTGTAAACGAGATTGCTGTTGAGGTGGACGCTGACCCGAGAGCTGCTTACTTTAAACAGGCACAGTACGGCGTATATGTCCGTATGGCCCTGATTCTCACATTACTGGAGGTAGATGTATCATGTTAAACGTTGGAGCACTTCGCGAAGGCTATGTACTGGATCATATCAAGGCCGGCAAGGCCATGACCATTTATCATGACCTGAAGCTGGATAAACTGGACTGTACTGTTGCCATCATCAAAAATGCCCGCAGCAACAAAATGGGCATCAAAGATATCATCAAAGTGGAATGTCCTGTAGAAAAACTGGATCTGGATATCCTTGGTTTTATCGATCACAACATTACCGTCAACATCATCAAGGATGAAAAGATCGTCGAGAAAAAGGAACTGAAGCTTCCGAAAAAAGTCACCAATGTGATCAAGTGCAAAAATCCTCGCTGCATCACCTCTATTGAGCAGGGACTGGATCATGTATTTTTCCTGGCTGACGAAGAAAAAGAAATCTACAGATGCATGTACTGCGAAGAAAAGTACAGAGGAAAAAGAAATAAATAAGACACAAAAAAGCCCCGGAAATATTCCGGGGTTTCCTTGTACGCAAGCAGACCGATAAGCCGGGTTATGTCGTTGGGTGATCATCTGTCTAGGCCGCCCGTTGCCGGACGGCTCAAGCGACCCACCTGAAAGCACGACGGGCCGCCGTATCGCTTTCTTTTCGGTCTTGCTTCAAATGGAGTTTACATGTGCCCGTTCTGTTACCACAACGGCGGTAGTCTCTTACACTGCCTTTCCACCCTTACCTTCTGTAAAGAAGGCGGTTTATTTCTGTTGCACTGGTCTGGGAGTCACCTCCACCGGACGTTATCCGGCATCCTGCCCTGTGAAGCCCGGACTTTCCTCGTCTGCACCCTTTCGTCTGTGCAGCCGCGATCACCTGGCCTGCTTGCGCAAAAGCTATTCTATCACGGTTTTAATGAGATGTAAAGATTTTTCTATACATCAAAGCAGCTTCCCCCTACAAACTCTCTGAGAATGGAATTATGAGGCACATCCTCACTGGGAACTGCAACAAAATAATCAAAAAATTTCAAAAGCCGTTTGGCTTCCACATATTCCGGCTCTGTTTTTTCGATTCCGAAAAGGAGCGGCTCTGCATAGAGTTTCAGACAGGCAAGCTCATATACAAGAGCAGAATTGAACATCACATCTGCCTGCTCCTGGAAAGGAAAGATATTGGATTCCTCTCCCCTTCGGACAGACGGCCATCTTGCAATGGTTTCCTTTGCAGAAATTCCTCTGGTACGGGCATCCCGGACGATCCGGCGGATCAAGCGTCCGTCTGTAGTCGGGATACGGTTATGCTCATCTACATTCAGCTGCGTAAGGGCACTGATATATATTTTAAATTTATTATCTGTAGGAAGCGCATAGCTGAGCTTATCATTCAGACAATGGATTCCCTCGATCACAAGAACATCTTCCTTACCCAGCTGGAGAAAATCTCCCCTGTACTCTCTTTTGCCTGTTTTAAAATTATAAACCGGAAGTTCTACCCGCTCCCCTTTTAAAAGAGCAAGCATATCTTTATTAAACTGTTCCACATCAATTGCTTCCAGACATTCATAATTTTTTTCACCATATTCGTCCAGCGGTGTGTTATCTCTGTCTACAAAATAATTATCCACTGCAATGGGATGCGGTTTCCTTCCATGAGCGGCAAGCTGAATACTGAGTCTGTGGGAAAAGGTTGTTTTTCCCGAAGAAGAGGGACCGGCGATCATTACAAATTTTTTGTTTCCTGTTTCACAGATTTTCCGTGCAATGTTGGAAATCTTTGCTTCCTGCAGCGCCTCCTGAACCAGGAGGATATTCCGGATCCCTTCTTTCGTAATCCGGTTATTCAGGTCTCCTACACAGGAGATGTTTAGTTTTTCCACCCACTCCTGTGATTCCTTCTGCACACGGAATATTTTTTCCTCCGGCGCAAAAGGCGGGATCACATCCGGATGTCCACATTCCGGAAGTTCCAGCACAAAGCCCTCGTCGTAAAGCTTCAGATCAAAATACCGAAGATACCCCGTATGGTTTGCCATATAGCCGTAATAGTAATCCTCAAAGTTCCCAATCCTGTAAAGATTCACCCTGGAGCCTCTGCGATACCGGAAAAGCTGTTCTTTGTCATACATTCTGTGCCTGCGGAACAGGGCGATCGCCTCATCTGTGCTGACAGACCGTTTTTCTATGGGGATCCGTTCCTCTGCCAGTTGATGCATCCGTGCTTTTACCTGATCAAGGAATCCCTGGTTGAGAACCGTACTTCCCTTCATGGTAAAATAATATCCGGATCCTACTGAATAATGGATCACAACATGATCGACATCATCTTTTCCGGCAACATCATAAATTGCCTTTAGAAGGAGCATACAGACGCTTCTTTTGTAAGTGCTGTGACCAATGTTGTCTTTTGTAGTCACAAACTCGATCTTACTGTCATATTTCAGTTTTTTGTGAAGTTCTTTTAATTTTCCATTAACCGTAACCAGGATCACCGGTGTCTCAGACGATTTCTGATAAGGTTCCACAATTTCAGCAAAGCTGGTTCCCGCCGGATAGTCCCTGGATTCCCCCATAATTTCCACATTTACCGATTTCTGTCCCATTAAGCCTCTTACCTCCTGTCCTGCTTCAGCGCCCTAAGGCTTTTGAATTATGTTTTACAATAAAGTATATGGGCTTTCCACACGCGCACATGATACCATAAGCCCGGGAAAATCCTCTGTCAGCTTCTGTTTCATGGCCTCCATAAAAATATATTCCGTACCATAATGGCCGGCATCGATCACAGCAAGTCCCTGGGCTGCCGTATCAATTCCTGTATGATGGTCGATATCTCCGGTAATATAAACGTCTGCACCGTGCTTCATCACATCCGGGATCATGCTTTTGCCGCTGCCGGTACAGACAGCAGCCACTTCCACCTGCTGCTCCGGATCCCCGTAAATCCGCACATCCTGAAGCTCCAGCATCTGTTTTACAAAAAGCCCGCACTGACGCAGCGTCATTTTTTCCGGAAGTCTGCCTACCCGGCCAAAGCCCTGTACGCCATTTTCATTTTCCACTGTCACAGAAAGTACCTTTCGATCCTGAAGCTGCAGAAAATCTGCGCTTAAATCCGCCATTCCCATAACGTCATAATTTGTATGCATGGCAAAATACTGAATATCATGACGGATCAGGGAGAGAATTTTTCTTCCTGTAAAATCATGATTATTGATTTTTTTCATTCCGCCAAAAATCACAGGATGATGTGTGATGATCATATCCGCACCTGCATCCAGTGCCTCGGCAAGTGTTTTTTCTGTCAGATCGAGAGCAAGGAACACATGGTGCACTTCCTTTTCATCATCGCCTACCAGAAGCCCCACATTGTCCCAGCTTTCTGCCATTTCAGCCGGATATCTTTTTTCCAGCCAGTCCGTCAGTTCTCTAACCTTCATATCGTTCTAAAGCGGCAAGGATCAGCCGCCTTTCCTCCATGACTTCTTCTTTTCGCCGTACTGCCGCTTCTCTGCTTTCATCTCTGAGACGTTCAAGGATCTGGTCACGGATCCTCAGTTCCCGTTCCAGATACTGCCTGAGAACCGGATGTTTTTTTTCAAGAAGGAGCTTTCCGAATTCAAGTTCCTCGTCTTTCCATACCGGAACTTTGATACCGGCCGCAGCCTTCATGATAAAATAAAACTTTCCATCCTCCAGAACACTGTTTTCTTCCATGATCTGGTATCCATTTGCAAACAGGAACCGACGCACATGGCCAATATCTGACTGCGGCTGAAGGATCAGTTCTTTAAAGCTGCGGAGAACTTCCTTTCCATCTGTCAGTATCCTCTCCATCAGAGGCCCTCCCATTCCGGCAATGACCAGTGTGTCACCTTCGCCTTCGCGGATTTCTCTGAGGCCGTCAGAAAGTCTTGTTTCTATGTATTTGCCAAGTCCATATTGTTCAATATGCTCCTGAGCCCTGGACAGAGGTCCTTTCCCCACATCAGCAGCAATTGCCGAAGGAATCTTCTGTTTCTGTATCAGGTTCACCGGCAGATATCCATGATCACAGCCCACATCTACCAGCCGGTTGCCTTCGGTCACCATTTCTGCAATCGCAGACAGTCTTAACGATAACTGCATGTTTCTGCTCCTTAATCCAGATAATCCTTCAGCTTACGGCTACGGCTCGGATGACGGAGTTTGCGGAGTGCTTTTGCTTCGATCTGACGGATACGTTCTCTTGTTACATTGAATTCCTTACCAACCTCCTCCAGAGTACGGGCACGTCCATCGTCCAGACCAAAACGAAGGCGGAGAACCTTCTGCTCTCTTTCTGTAAGTGTCCCAAGCACCTCGATCAGCTGTTCTTTCAAAAGCGTAAATGCTGCCGCATCTGCCGGTACCGGTACATTGTCGTCCTGGATAAAGTCACCCAGATGGCTGTCTTCTTCTTCACCAATCGGAGTTTCCAGTGATACCGGCTCCTGAGAGATCTTCAGGATCTCACGCACACGCTCCACTGACATATCCATTTCCTCTGCGATCTCCTCCGGGGAAGGCTCACGGCCCAGTTCCTGAAGAAGCTGGCGGGAAACACGAATCAGCTTATTAATAGTTTCCACCATATGGACCGGAATACGGATGGTACGCGCCTGATCGGCAATGGCTCTGGTGATCGCCTGACGGATCCACCATGTAGCATAGGTACTGAATTTATAGCCTTTTCGATAATCAAATTTTTCTACTGCCTTGATCAGGCCCAGATTTCCCTCCTGGATCAGGTCAAGGAACAACATTCCTCTTCCCACATAACGTTTTGCAATGCTGACAACAAGACGGAGGTTTGCTTCTGCAAGACGTTTTTTTGCTTCCTCGTCCCCTTCTTCCATTCTCTGAGCAAGTTCAATCTCCTCATCTGCGGTAAGAAGACTGACTTTACCGATCTCCTTCAGATACATGCGGACCGGATCCTCAATGCTGACGCCTTCCGGAACAGACAGATCGATCTTGTCAAGCTCTACCTCTTCCTCATCGTCCAGTTTATCAATGTCCATGTCATCATCAAGGATCAGCTCCTCGTCATTTCCCGTAATGCGGAGTACATCGACTCCACTTGCCTCGAGAAAATCAAACACCTTCTCCATCTGCTCTACTTCCAGATGCTGATCTTTAAAGAAGTCGTTGATCTCCTGATATTCCAGTACATTTTTTTTCTTTTTTGCAAGCTCCAGAAGTTCTACCAGTTTCTCACTGAATTTACCCATATTCATTTCCATAGGTGCTTAATCCCTCCATATAGTGTTTATATTTTGTCCTTATTCAAAAGAAATATGCAGTTCCCGGCGTTTTCTGCCAAGATCCTCCAGTTCTTTTTTTGCTTTTACAAGCTCCTGCAGTCCCTGCAGATCCGTCGGATCCCAGTTTCTGTTTTTTTCTGCAAGGCTTTCCTGTTTGATCCGAAGAAGTGTATCTGCAAAAGCTCTGTCCTGCTCCTGCTGGTTTTCCAGATGGATCGTGGCATTAAAAAGAGATGCCACTTCTCTCTGCTCTTCACTGTCCGGAAAACTGTTCAGAAGCCGGGCCGGGTTCACATCCCCCTCTTCCCTCTGCCGAAACAGCATCTGCGCCACCTCCCGGTAGAGAGGTACTACAAAGTCCTCCGGCGTAAGGTATTGTGCTACTTTATCAAAAATACCGGGGTAGGTCACAAGCCAGGTCAGCATCAGCTTCTGAGAGGTATCCGAAGCCGAATCCCGCTTCTTCTTTTCGGAATATGATGCTTTTGGCTGTATACGCTGTTCTGCCGCAGTACCCTTTAATGCCAGCGTATTTACCCTTTTTCTCAGATCTTCACTGCTGATACCATATCGTCCTCTGTATAATTTTACAATGGCGTCAATGTAAAGATTTCGTTCCAGTTCATCATTAAGCTCCAGAAGCATTTCCGCGCATCTTTCAAAAAAACGGTTCTGTCCCTGCGGCTCATCCATTGCAAACTCATTTTCTGCAACACTGACCCGAAACAAAAAGCTGTCCTTCGCTTCATTCAGTCTTTTTTCAAATGCCTCCGGCCCCATATTTTTAATAAATTCATCCGGATCCTTATAGGGTTTCAGGCTTACCACCCTGGAATTCACTCCCGCTTCCCGGAGAATGGGGATTCCCCGGAGTGCCGCCCGGACTCCTGCTTCATCACTGTCATAAAGAAGCAGAACCTCCTGTGTATACCGTTTCAGAAGACTGGCATGCCCGGAAGTCAGCGCCGTTCCAAGAGAAGCCACTGCATTGGTAAAGCCCGCCTGATGCATGGCGATCACATCCATATACCCCTCACAGAGAATCAGAAACTTCCGTCTGGTTGTCCGTGCTATATTCAGCCCATAAAGATTCCGGCTTTTATCAAAAATCTTTGTCTCAGGAGAATTCAGATACTTGGGCTTTGCATCTCCCATGACTCTTCCTCCAAAACCGATCACACGGTTATTTACATCCATGATGGGAAAAATCACACGATTCCAGAATTTGTCATACATACCATGGCGCTCATCCACATTAAACAGCCCGGATTCCCGCAGCAGTTCATCCTGATACCCCTTCGACTTCAGGAAGCGGTACAGACCGCCACCGCCCCTGTCTGAATATCCCAACCCGAATTTTCTCATGGTTTCTTCACTTAGACCACGGTTTTTCAGGTACTCATATCCTTTCTGTCCCTTATCTGTGCGAAGCTGGTAATAAAAGAACTGCGCCGCCTGTTTATGGATATCCAGAAGCTCCGCCTTCTCCTGTGCTTTCTGCCGCACCTCTCGGGAATACTCAATCTTTGGCAGTTCCACCCCGGCCCGGTCAGCCAGATGCTTCAGTGCTTCTCCAAAGGTATAATTTTCATATTCCATAATAAAGTTGAATACATTTCCTCCTGCTCCGCATCCGAAGCAATAATACATCTGCTTGCCGGGCGTCACGGAAAAGGATGGTGTTTTTTCATTATGAAAAGGGCACAACCCAAAGTAAGAGCTTCCCTTTCTTGTAAGTTTTACATATTGGGATACTACGTCTACAATATCATTTTTGCTTCGTACTTCCTCAATGATATCGTCTGAATAGCGCATAGACATCCTCCTCTGTTTTTTAATAACTCTCCCAGGACTGAGGGATAAAAAGCTCCCTGAATTTTGCTATGGAATACTGATCTGTCATTCCGGAAAGATAATCACAGACCACCCGATCCATTGTCTCTCCCTTCATAAGAAGCTCCCTGTATTCTCTGGACATCGCCTCGGGATGGAGAATATAATACCGGTAAAGCTCCTTCAGCATATCGATTGCCTTCTTTTCCTCGCGTTTGGCTCCATGGTTATTATAAACACTCCGGAACATCAGCTCCCGGAGTTCCATTAAAGCCTCCTGAATCTCATCTGACATCTGTATGCCGTCTTTATCCAAACTGTTTTCTATAATATCATGCACAAAAGTATTCAGTCTCTCTCTTGTGGTATATCCCAGAAGTATACGCATCGTAACAGGAATATCATCCTCTGTAATGATCCCTGCCCTCTGTGCATCATCCATATCATGATGGAGATATGCAATTTTATCAGAATACCTCACTACCTGTCCTTCCAGGGTCATGGGACTGCCGCTGGTACGATGGTTCAGTATCCCGTCAATCACTTCCCAGGTAAGATTCAGGCCCTCCCCGTTTTTTTCCAGAACCTGTACCACTCGCGCGCTCTGCCGGTAGTGTGCAAAACCTCCCGGGCTGATCTCATTCAGAGCTCTCTCTCCTGCATGTCCAAAAGGCGTATGTCCCAGATCATGTCCCAGAGCAATGGCTTCCACCAGATCTTCGTTCAGCCTCAATGCTTTCGCAATGGTACGGGCAATCTGAGAAACCTCCAATGTATGAGTCAGACGATTTCTGTAATGATCCCCCTGAGGCGCAAGAAACACCTGAGTCTTATCCTTCAATCTGCGAAACGCTTTACTGTGAAGGATACGGTCTCTGTCTCGCTGATACACCGTGCGTACATCACATTCCTCCTCCGGCTTTTCTCTTCCCCTGGAATAAATGCTGTGGGAGGCATGGGGGCTTAAAAGCTCCAGTTCTCTCTGTTCCATTTTTTCTCTGATATTCATAGGCAATTCCTCCACAGACTGACAAAATACCTCTTATTAATTATATTCTACACAAAGTCTCAAATTCCTCTTTTTTTCAAAAAATAATAGTAGATGGATATTTTTCCTGATATGGAAGAAAGTTTTTTAGACATAAAAAAATGCGGAAGATGGGACTTGAACCCACACGAGCGCATTGCTCACAAGATCCTTAGTCTTGCTCGTCTGCCAGTTCCGACACTTCCGCATATCGCATTTCTTCGGGATTCTTTTGTTTCTCCCTCGCGACGAATTGTAGTATATCAAACTTCCCGTATAAAGTCAACACCTTTTTTAAACTTTTTTATTTTTTCACCGTTTTATTTTTTTTATAAAGAAAAAGCCCGGAAACACTGTATTTACAGCATCTCCGGGATAAATAAAAAAATGCGGAAGATGGGACTTGAACCCACACGAGCGCATTGCTCACAAGATCCTTAGTCTTGCTCGTCTGCCAGTTCCGACACTTCCGCATATCGCATTTCTTTGGGATTCTTTTATTTCTCCCTCGCGACGAATTGTAGTATATCAAAACCGGCAGATAAAGTCAATAGGTTTTTTTAATTTTTATATTTTTCATGAATATTTTATTACTTTCAATTTTTTCTTCAGTTCAACTCTGCAATCCTGCTTACAGCTACATATATTTCCTGAAGCTTATACCAGGTAGCATAATCCGTAATTCCTGTCCGGGGCAGCCCGAATATACTCTGAAATTCTTTTACTGCATCTGCGGTCTTCTGTCCATAAATCCCATCGGCGCTGATTCTGGGAATCGCAGGATATGCCTGTGCAATCCCGTTGATCTGTTCCTGAAGCTGCCGCACTTTGATTCCTGTAGAGCCTAAATTCAGATCGTATCCCGGCCAGGAAGAAGGAATCCCTGAAATCTCTTCCGCCACATTAATATACATATCATTCCCATAAAAATACCGCAAAATCTCGATCGGTGAATAGCCCTGATCTCCAAGCGACTTACTTCCCCACTGTGTCATCCATCCCCTGTCACGGCACTGGACCTGACGGCCATCACAGTACTGTGTGAGAATCGGCTGCCGCACATCCGGCCTGGACAGATAGTTTTCAAAAAGTTCGTCTACAATATCTGAAATACTATCAAACACATTTCTCCCGTAAATCCATTTATGATCGTATGCAGTAGAGGAAGTGACCGTAAAATCATATCCTTTATTTCTGTACCATTCTGTATAAACACGGTTTAAAGTAAAGGACATGATCGCCAGCACATTTGCCCGGATAGTATCTGCCGGCCAGGTTGCGTATATCTCACTGCTTGCCACATTTTTTATATAGTCCTTATATCGCACATAGTAATCCTGAGCAGAACGATCCCCTACCGGTCCGTCATGAACCACCACATATTCCGGGATCACCACTTTACTCAGGACAATCTCTCCGGTTTCGCTTACTGTCTTTATCTCTGACTCCGGATTTTTGGGAGGATACTCTCCAAAAAGGGTATGCGGACCGATCACAATGCGGCTAAACTCCTGTTGAGACTGAAATTTCAGACGGACCGGCTGTTGTGCCAGTACATCAGGCAGAACCTCCGTACCGGCGATTTCCTCCTGTTCAAATCCTTCTGCCTGGATCTGCACAGTATATTCTGCATAGGGCTGTTCCTCAGATGGCTGCATACTGTATTCCAGCGGCGGCGCTTTTAAATCCAGTACCGGAGTCTGACCAGAGGAATCTGTCCGCACTTCCTCCAGAGTACTGTCCGGTACCCCTGTATAAGAAATCCTCACAAGAGCATTTTCTACCGGTCGGGTTCCATCTTCCGTAAAAACCGTAACCTGCAGTTTTCCCTGCCCGGTCTGTTCCTGCTGTATTTTCATCAAAGAATTATTTCTGACGGGATATGTCTGATACATGCCGTTCTCCCAGAATAACCTTACAGGATTGTATGCCGTATATCTGAAAAACATTATTGAAATTTGGAGTTTTTGTTTTTTCCCGACGGACGCAGCATAGCTTCTTCCTCGTGCACCTTAATTTTCTCTCCCTCACCGCCGTCTCCGGCATCAATAAAATAAAGGATATCTCCACAGGGCCGTTCTCTGCCGCCATCTGTCAGCATATTCAAAACACGCCCTTTAAAAACCAGAGTTGTAGAACCGCCTCCGTCCAGATGATACGCATACTCACAACCCAGATCCACAAAAATCTGCTGCAGTTCCTGATAAGTCATCCCCTGCGAGCCTCCGATGCCCTTTCCATCTACCGCTATGAGGTAATAGTTTCCCGGACTGACCATCCCCACTGCGGTTCTCTGATAGCGGGATGTCTGCCGGAACTGTCCTGATATTTCTGTCGCCTGTCCGTTTTCCACCAATGTCGGACCAAAGCAATAGGTGTCTTTTACACCCCTGTTCAGCATATCTTCCGTCGTCATGCCTGCAGCTGCAGTAAACATGCCCCCATCCTGCGTAATACAGAAAATATTTCCGTTGGAAAAAACATCATGAAACACTTTACCGTCCTTAATCATGGTCTTCCCGGGAGCCGGAATTCCGGTTTCATAGGAAAATCCGCTTCCATTGACTCCAATCACCCCGTTATGATCTGCCAGTTCCTCGGAAACCGTTCTTCTTGGATTACCGTAGGTGCCTCCGCAAAGCGCAGAACAAAGCTGCCGGGGATTAAAGGTTTCCACATGGCACACCCAGTATTTTGTATATCCGGTATCTTTTTTCTCGACAGAAACCTTCAGAGTACTGGTTTCATAATGGAATTCATCATTCTGATAATTCCACTCCTGAGAAATCCTGTCAATAGCCTTCTGATAATCCTTCCGCTTTTCTGCATATTCCTCTGGCAGCTTCCACATTTCATTCTGAACGTCCTGAAAAATTTTTCCATTTACAGAAGTATTCATAGCGACCGAGTCCGCCAGTGGATCATATAATTCTGCAAGAAGGCTGTCAATGTTTTTTATGCGGAGCTCGGCCTCTGCTTTTTTCTTTTTCAGTTCCTTTTCTTTATCTCTGGACTCCTGCACTTTTTTTATGTATTCCTGCTGAAGCTTCCGGTTTTGTTCTTCCCGGGCTTTCTCCCGCTCTGCATGTTCTGTTGTCTGTTCTTCTGCTTTTTGTTCTTCTGTATTCTTTTTTTCTTCTACAGCCTGCTGTCCCGCTGTTTTTCGATAAAAACGGACAGCTCCAGCACTGCCTGTGAGCACCAGAACTGTCAGGAGTACAGCAGCCACATATTTACGGTATGACGTTTTCACAGTCCTCCTCTAAAAAATCTTCAGAAAATCATTATACATGACAAATACCATCAAAGCCATCAAAAGCATCAGTCCGGCAAAGTGAACCATCCCCTCCAGTTCGCGGTTTACAGGTTTTTTTCTTATTGCCTCAATAATCAGAAAAACCAGACGTCCGCCGTCAAGAGCAGGCAGAGGGAGAAGATTCATAACACCCAGATTGGCAGAAAGGAGAACCGCCATATTCAGCATATTCACCCACAGCATCAGGGCTCCCTCACTTTTACTTTCTTCATAGGTAGTACCGATAGCGTCCACAACACCTACCGGACCACTGAGATCCTGCATTCCCAGACCACCTGTCACAAGCTCCTTCAGACTCAGGAGCGTTGTCCGGATCATATATTTCACATCCAGAGCCGCATATTTCAGCACCTGAAACCCACCGGTTTTCGTATATCCCATATTATAGGCAAATCCCGGCTGCGGAGTCCGGTATTCCTCCGGAGTGATCGTTGCATCATATTCCAGTCCATCTCTGTCATAAGTGATATCTACAGACTCATTTCCCAGCGGATGCTCTGCTATATAATTTTCATAGGCTTCTCCATTTGGAATATAGGTACCATTTATAGAAGTGATCACATCCCCGGGCTGAACGCCTGCTTCCTCCAGCGGCATTCCCTCAATAAGGGAGTCCACCTCCATAGAATCTGTTCCCGCCCTGTTAAAGCCCATCAGATATCTTACCGATACATCCGGAGTAAAGGTAACGGTCTTTTCTTCTCCATTTCGTTTCACCTTTAAAGTCAGAGGTTTTTCCTGCAGTTCATTCAAAAACGAGTACACATACAGATCACGGGCAACATCAATATGATACCCATTGTATTCTGTAATAATGTCTCCCTTCTGAAGACCAGCCTGGGCAGCCGGAGAATTATTTTCCACCTCCATGACCTCAGCCGGATCATATCCAACAAAGGCAGTTATGATCACAGAAAGGAGAAACGCCAGTATAAAATTAAATACAGGTCCTGCAGCAACAACCGAGATCCTCCCCCACACCGGAGCTGCATTAAAGGTTCCGGGAAGTTCATCTTCTCCGGTATCCTCGCCCAGCATGGCACAGGATCCTCCAATCGGAAACAGTTTAATGGAATATCTGGTTTCGCCTTTTTGGGTGCTGAACAGTCTGGGACCCATTCCCAGTGAGAACTCCGTTACTACGATTCCGTTTTTCTTTGCCAGAAGGAAATGTCCCAGCTCGTGTATGATGATTATGGCGCTGAATATGATCACAGCAATCAGAATTTTCAATTTACCACCTGCTTTCAATCCACTGATATGTCTCGTTTTCTACTGCCAGGATCTCCTCCAGATCAGGCGAATCCAGTTTTTTATGCCTTTCCATAGACTGCCCGATAATATCATAAATATCCAGAAAGCGTATTTCCTCATGAAGAAATTTCTTCACGGCAAGTTCATTCGCCGCATTAAAGACCGTCGGCATACTTCCGCCTTCTCTGGCAGCACGGATTGCCATCGGAAGCCCCAGAAAAGTTTCCATATCCGGTTCCTCAAAGGTGATCTGACCAAGCTTCGCGAAATCCAGTCTCTCTCCGTCCAGATACCTTCTGTGAGGATAGTAAAGCGCATATTGGATAGGAAGCCGCATATCCGGTGTGCCAAGCTGTGCCATGATTCCTCCATCCACAAATTCCACCATGGAATGAATCACACTTTGCGGCTGGACAACCACCTGAATCTGATCCAAGTCCACATCAAACAGCCATCTTGCTTCCATAACCTCCAGGCCTTTATTTACCAAGGTTGCAGAATCTACCGTAATCTTCCGGCCCATGACCCAGTTTGGATGCTTCAGTGTATCTGCAAGTGTTACTTTTTCCAGTTCATGACGTTTTTTCTCTCTGAAGGGTCCTCCTGATGCAGTGATCAGAAGTTTGTGCAGTTCTTTGGACGATTCTCCGTTCAGAGCCTGAAAAACAGCGCTGTGTTCACTGTCAACGGGAAGGATCTTTACACCATATTTTTCTGCCATAGGCATGATCAGATGACCTGCGGTAACAAGTGTTTCCTTATTTGCCAGCGCGATATCCTTTCCTGCCCGGATAGCCTCGATGGTCGGACGTATCCCCAACATTCCTACAATAGCTGTAACAAGTATTTCTGTTTCTTCCATTGCAGCCAGCTCCAGAAGTCCCTCCATGCCGGATACCACACGAATTTCCGTATCCTTAAGCTTTATCCGGAGTTCTTCTGCCGCCGCCTGATCCCAGACAGCCACAAGCTTCGGAGAAAACTCTCTCGCCTGTTCTTCCAGTTTCTTAATGTTTCTTCCGGCACTGATTCCCAGAACTTCAATATCGCCATTTCCCCGGACTACATCCAGTGTCTGCGTTCCTATGGAACCTGTAGATCCTAAAATTGCAATTTTTTTCATATTTACTCCTTATCAGTCTTTCTGAAAAGCTTTTTGTTTCACAGTTTTATAAACCCAGCATGAATTTTGCCATATAGTAAATAACCGGTGCGGTAAAGATCACGCTGTCAAAACGATCCAGAATCCCTCCATGACCCGGGATCAGCTTTCCATAATCCTTGATGCCCCGGTTTCTCTTAATTGCAGATGCTGCCAGATCCCCCACCATGGAGATCAGCGCACCCACTGCACAGATCACTGCATATTCCATTGCCGGCGCATGGGTTAGCGCTGCATAAGCTACTCCAAGTGCCGCTGCACCTGCCACACCTCCCACAGCTCCTTCAATGGATTTCTTCGGACTTAATACAGGCGCCATCTTATGTTTCCCAATCAACATTCCCACACAATAGGCACAGGTATCGCAGCCCCATGAGCAGAAAAAGATCAGCCAGACAAGGATTTTCCCATTTTCAAGATTTCTGGTCAGAAGAATAAAAGAAAGCATTACTGCCACATAAACCAGACCAAAAAATGCAGACATAACCTGATTCGCCTGATATTTTGGATAAGTAAACACATAGACAAACATCAGAAGTACCAGTGTAAGGATCACAGCCATTGTTCCATATTTTTCAAAATCAAGAAGTACCATCCCGTAATAAAAAGCCGCCCCCAGATATCCGGCAAGCTCCAACAGTCCCAGACCTTCTTTATGTACGCCCATCGCACTGTACAGTTCCCGCATCCCGATCAGAGAAACACAGAGAAGTGTCAGAAGAAGCACATAATCTCCTGCCATGATCGTCAGGAAAGCGATCACCACCAGGAGAATACCGCTCAAGAGTCTTGTTTTAAACATCCCTTACTCCTCCTTCACACCGCCATATCTGCGGTCTCTTTCATTGTATTTTTCAATCGCTTTCAGAAGTTCCGGTTTATGGAAATCCGGCCAGGGTACATCTGTAAAATAAAACTCGGTATAGGCAAGCTGCCACAGAAGATAATTTGAGAGTCGCTGCTCTCCGCTGGTCCGGATCAGAAAATCCGGATCAGGAATTCCTGCCGTATCCAGATAATCCTCAAACAGACGCTCATTAATTTCCTCCGGTTTTACTTTTCCGTCCACAGCATCCTGTGTCAGTTTTCTGATCCCCCGGACGATTTCATCACGTCCGCCATAATTCAGTGCAATCTGAAAAAACAGCTGGTCATAATCTTTTGAAAACTCTTCCAGTTCCCGTACGCTCTTCTGGATATCTTCGTCAAAAGCAGATATGTCCCCAATTACCTTCACGCGCATTTTGTTTTTTTCCGCACTTTTTTTGCATTTTTTCAGATAATTGCGAAACAGCTTCATCAGCCCATCCACTTCTTCTCTGGAACGTTTCCAGTTTTCTGTAGAAAAAGCATATACTGTCAGATATTTTACTCCAATATCCCTGATATCATCACAGATGGACTCCAGATTTGCACAGCCCTTTACATGCCCATAGCTTCTGGGCATCCCCTTTGCTTTTGCCCATCTTCCATTTCCATCCAGAATAATGGCTATATGATTTGGTACCCTCATTCTTACTCCTCTCTCCGCCTTTAAAGGTTCTGTTGAGATTTTTTGATCCTATACCAAGAAGGAGAGCTTATGTATTCAGCTCTCCTTCCCCGTGCCTGCTGAATTATACAGTCAGGATCTCTTTTGATTTTTTGTCTACCGCAGCATCAATATTCTTGATGTATTTGTCTGTAAGTTTCTGAACCTGATCTTCCAGATCCTTCACCTCATCCTCTGATACATCCTGCTTGGTAAGCTTCTTAAATGCATCATTTGCATCACGGCGGACATTGCGGACAGCAACCTTGGCTGCCTCTCCTTTTTTCTTCACATCCTTAACCAGTTCTTTACGGCGCTCTTCTGTCAGCTCCGGAAGGACAAGTCGAATAATCTTTCCGTCATTGCTTGGATTCAGTCCCAGATCAGATACCAGAATTGCTTTTTCGATCACCTTGATCAGACTGGACTCCCATGGCTGGATCTGGATCATACGCGCCTCAGGAACAGTAACGTTTGCTACCTGCTGAAGCGGTGTAGGGCTTCCATAATAGTCTACTGTGATCTTATCAAGAATATGTGGATTTGCGCGTCCTGCACGGATCGTACCAAGCTCTGCCTCAAATCCGTTTAAAGTTTTTGTCATTTTGTTGTCATACTTCTGAACTCTTTCATCCATTTGTCTGTTCTCCCTCTCCATGTTTTTGCTGCAGCTTCCCTGCAATTATATGCGGCAAGATCAAACCGTCACTTTTGTGCCGGAAAATTTGCCATGAACCGCATTTATAATGCTGTTCTCTTCCTCCAGACCAAATACCAGCATCGGCATCTTCTGCTCCATACACATAATAGAAGCAGTCAGATCCATCGCTGCAAGCTTCTTATCTACAACCTCTTCTATGGAGACTTCATCATATTTTACTGCCTCCGGGTTCACCTTCGGATCGCTGTCATAAATACCGTCTACCGCCTTGGCAAGAAGAATTGCTTCCGCTTCAATCTCCACGGCTCTCAGAACCGTTGCTGTATCAGTTGAAAAATACGGATGACCTGTACCACCTGCGAAAAACAGAACCTTGCCTGCCTTAAATCCTTCTTCTACTGCATCCTTGGAATAAAGTCCCGTAAATGCACCGCAGGTAAACGGTGTAAAGATTTCTGTCTCAAGCCCCAGATATCTGCAAATATCTGATACATAAATGCAGTTCATCACTGTAGCCAGCATACCAATCTGATCCGCTTTATTACGGTTGATGGTCTCACTGGTGCGTCCTCTCCAGAAGTTTCCGCCTCCGATCACGATTCCCACCTGAGTTCCTTCTTCCACGATCGCACGGATCTGTTTTGCCACTGCGATCACTGTCGCTTCATCGAATCCTGTCTTTTTTTCTCCTGCAAGAGCTTCTCCGCTTAATTTCAGTAAAATACGTTTCATAATGTTATCCTCTCTTTTTCTTCAGGTGTCAGAGCTTACCAGATTCCCGTAACGATTTCATTTCCATTTTCGTCTACCGTAGTAGACACGGTAAAGTTCTGATAGTAATGATAGCCTGTCTTACCTGTATCAGGCTCCTCCTCATATTCATCATACTGAGGAGATCCCAACTGGCCGATCAGATCATTCATGGACTGGCCGATATACCCTTCGGCTGTATCAATCGTATCATCTGTAGGTGTAGTATCATCTGACTCATCATAATCAGGTTCCGGAGCCGTGGTAGGCTGTGGTGCCGCGGTAGGTTCCGGAGTTGCAGTAGGCTGCGGTGTTGTCTCTTCCTGTGAATCATTGTCGGTATCTTCCTCTTCTGATTCATCCTCATCTGTGATTCCCAGACGTTTCTTTACATCTTCCAGTGTAGACACCTGTTTCTTACCGCTTCCCGTCATATATGTTGCATATGGAATAGAGTCTTCTCCCGTACCGCTCATTCTCAAGGTAAGTTCCTTCATTGCCGCAAGCGGAAGATCCCTGAAAAAACATTCGTTTTTATCTTCATCCGTATAGGTGATCCGTACATCATAGGTGATACCTGCCGAAGACGGCTTCGCATAATAGTAAACTGCCTGCTCTCCATTTTTTAAGGTAAAAGCTCCCTGGATCAATTCCTCTCCCCAGTCATCATCCTCTTCTTCATCTGACGGGTGTTTACGGATATAAATCGCTCCCACTTCATCTCCTGTTTTATTTATGATGGTCACCTTGGAAGCGGATGTGGATTTTTCTCCTATCACATTCTTCTCTTCCTTTGTGACTTCCATGTTGACCAGATCATCTGTCCCTGTTTCCGGCACAGGTGTGGCTGTAGGCGTCACCTCTGCCTGCTGAACAGGCTTCTCCTCTTTATCCTTCCCGCATCCTGCTGCCGCTACTGTCAGAGCAAGCAGACCTGCTAATATAAGATATCTTTTTTTCATATGATAAACCTCCCATTCATATGATGGAATTATTTTTCACTGTTTCGTTACTTTAATTATACTTAGTATCTTTTTCTTGTCAACTAAATGTACTGTAAATTCATACAATTTTTAGACTTATGAAAAAAATCAATAGAGATTTTTGACCTTGAAATCTCTCTCTGCCTCGCGTCTCTGGTCTTTTTTTGCAATGTCCTGACGCTTGTCATAAAGTTTTTTGCCCCGGGCCATACCAATCTCCACCTTTACAAGACTATCCTTGAAATACACCTTCAAAGGCACCAATGTCAGCCCTTTTTCCTTCAGCTTCGCTTCAATCTTATTGATCTCATATCTGTGCAGAAGCAGTTTTCTCACACGCAGAGGGTCCTTATTGAAAATATTTCCTTTTTCGTATGGACTGATGTGCATTCCATAAATGTACACCTCTCCTCTTTCTACCCGGACAAAAGATTCCTTTATACTGCATTTTCCCATGCGAAGGGATTTCACCTCTGTTCCTGCCAGAGAGATTCCCGCCTCATAAGTATCTTCTATAAAATAATCGTGAAAGGCTTTTTTGTTATTGGCGATCAGCCTGATCCCCTGTTTTTTTGACATAGCTATTCCTCCTTACCCTTCTGCAAGAGTAAAATCCACCGTTCTCTTCATAGCATCCGCATCTGCCACACGGACACGGATCTTCTGCCCCAGATAATACACCTTGCCGGTCATCTGTCCCCTCAGTTCATAAGCCTCCTGATCAAACTCATAATAATCATCCCGAAGCCCCGTCACATGCACAAGCCCCTCCACTGTATTGGAGAGCTCCACATAAAGGCCATATCCGGTGACTCCTGATATGATGCCATCAAACTCCTCTCCCAGATGGTAGGACATATATTCTGCCTTTTTCATTTTGTCAGATTCTCTCTCCGCTTCCTGCGCCCGCCGCTCACAAACACTGGACTGGCGAGCCACATCTTCAAGGATTTCTCTGTAATGCTGTGTCTTTCCTTCTCTCTGGAGACGCCCTCTGAGATTATCCCTGATGATCCGATGGATCTGCAGATCAGGATACCTTCTGATAGGTGAGGTAAAATGACAGTAATATCTGGCAGCAAGTCCAAAATGACCGCTACATTCCGTAGTGTATTTAGCCTGTTTCATCGTTCTCAGCGCCAGACGGCTGATCATCGTTTCATTTGGCAGCCCCTGGATGCTCTCCAGAATCTCCTGTATCTCCTTTGGTGTGATCTCCTCTCTGGATTTCTTTACCATGATCCCCTGATGATGCAGAAGTGTCAGAAGTTCTTCCACCTTTTCCGGATCCGGATTATCATGAGTCCGATACACAAAGGGGTAGTCCCCCTTACAGTATTCCTTTGCCACGGTCTCATTTGCCATCAGCATAAAATCCTCAATTATTTCTGTTGCCGAACTGGATTCGTAAGGTTTTACGTCAATGGCACGACCTGCACCATTCAGGATGATCTTGCTTTCCGGAAAATCAAAGTCAATAGAGCCCCTGTGATGCCGCCGGCTTCGGATCAGCTGCGAAAGCTCCTGCATCAAAAAGAACATGGGCACAAAGTCCTTATATTCTCTGCTTGTCTCTGTATCTCCATCCTCCAGGATACAGCGCACCTGTTCATAGCTCATGCGCCGGTCTACACGGATCACGCTTTCTGTAATCTTATGCGAAATCACATTTCCCTGCCCGTCAATGTCCATAAGACAGCTGAGTGTAAGACGATCCACTCCCTGATTCAAAGAACAGATTCCGTTGGAAAGCCGTTCTGGAAGCATGGGGATCACACGATCCGCAAGATACACACTTGTCCCCCGCTTCAGAGCCTCTCTGTCAAGGGCGCTTCCCCCCTGCACATAATTGCTTACATCTGCAATGTGTACTCCCAGATGATAAATATCCCCCTCTTTTGAGAGAGATACCGCATCGTCCAGGTCTCTGGCATCCTCTCCGTCAATGGTAACCGTCATAAGACCGGTAAGGTCTTCTCTTCCGTTCCAGTCGGCTTCCAGTACGTGATCCGGTACACGCATAGCCTGATTCAGCACGCGTACAGGAAACTCCGAGGGAATATTATAGCTTTTTACAATAGCCAGGATATCCGTTCCCGGTGCATGGATATTACCAAGCACCTCTGTGATCCTGCCCTCCGGCTTACGGCTTTCAGATCCATAGTCTGTGATCCGGGCCACTACCTTTTCTCCGTCCCGTATCCCATGAGAATTTTTTGGCGAAATATAAATATCTCTGGAAATTTTCTGATTGTCGCAGAGCACAAAGCCATAGTCCCCTTCTCTCTGGAAGGTTCCCACCACCTCTTCCGTTCCTCTTTCCAGGATTTTAACGATCATACCTTCTCTTCGTTTTCCGGACTTTCGGTCTTTTTTCAGAAGCACCTGAACTTTGTCCTGATGCAGGGCCGCATGTACTGCATCTGCCGGCACAAAAATATCCTCTTCCTCCTCACCGGTAACCACAAACCCGAATCCTCTGGGATTTCCGACAAAAATTCCTTCTTTAATTAATCCCTGTGCCTGAAGGCTTTTGATATTTTTCTTTTTTGGTATATGTTTTTCTTTGGAAAATTTTTTCTTTTTTTCCCAGATTTTTTTTCTGCTCACTTAAGCTCCTTTTCTGTTCTGTCATATATCAGGGTATCTGCTATCTGATTAGGCAAAAAAACACTCTTGTGCATATACAAGAGTGTCTCCATTTTGCCTCAGATAATCATTAGAAATTCATATTTAAAACAATGGCCAGAACAAAGAACAGCACTGCCATAAGTGTTGTTGCCTTTACAAGACCACCTTCCATAGAACGTCCCTTATTTTTACCCCAGTAAGTATCCGCTACTCCGGCGATAGAACCAAGTCCCTGCTGTTTTCCTTCCTGAAGAAGAACAACCACTGTAAGGGCAATACAATCTATGGCAAAAATTACCGTAAGGATAATTCTCAAAATCTCCATTTTGGTTACACCTCCTAATCAACTATTGCATATTGTATCACAGGACTTTTGGGATTTCAACAGTTTTTCTCTAAAATCCTTGACAACCGCTGTTCTTTCATAGATGATATAGAAGATAAGCTTTATGCTTTTCCGAATCAAATTTATAAAAGGATGTCTTTACAATGAAAACTTCAACAAACAGGATCACAGCTTTTCTTGTATCTCTTCTTATTACTGCCGGAGCGGGTTTCTGCTGCTTTAAAATCCCGTTTCTTTCGCAGGCAATCAGTTCAAAAGGAAACATCAACCTCCTCACCTATGCCATGATGGTCGTTCTGTTCTGCATTTCCTACCTGCTGATTTCCCTGCTCCTGACCCGGACAGAGAAACCCGGGATTTTTGATTTGCCCAAAAAAGCCTTCCCTGCAGCGCTGGTACTTTTTGCAGGAAACCTTTTGTTTCTTATTTTTATGTGCTATCTGGAAACCGAAGTATACGGCTCTGTTTCTGTGCGCTATATCTGGCATATCGTTCCATTCTGGCTGATTGCCGCCGCTCTTATTGCAGAGGGGATCTTTTTTCTTTCCTGCGTAAGAAAAAGCCGCATAAACGCCGGACCATGGGCGCTTCCGGCTTTATACGGAATGCTGACTCTGCTGATCGGTTATAACTTTTTTACACCGGAAGTCTTCTTAAGAAATGAACCGGACCGGCTTCACATGAATGCATATTTTAATTCCATCTATAACGTACTCCACGGAAGTCCTTACACAGAACATACGACAAGCATCTATGGTCATTACGGGATCCTGTATCGGCTTCCCATGAAACTCCTTGGCGGGGATCTGATTGATTTTATCCTTCTGAATTCTCTGGTCGGCGCGCTGAGCTTTCTGGCAATCTTTCTGACCATACATTTTGTGGTAAAAAACAATCTGCTGCGTGTTCTTGGAGCTGTCGCTGTTGCCTTTCCCATTCTGGCAATGAGAAGCGGAATCTACTGGCAGCTCTGGCCGCACAGAGTCCTGTTTATGTGCCTGATGCTGTGCTATATGGCCTTTTGTGTGCGTTACCGAAAGCTGAATCCTTTTACCGGTATCCTGGGCTACATCCTGTCCTTTGCAGCGATTCTCTGGAATACAGAAAGTGGTCTTTTCTGTGCCGCTGCATGGGCAGGCTTCTGGATCCTGAAAAGCCTCTGTTACAGAAAAAACAGAATTTCCAGCGAGATCCGTACAGCCTTCCTGCAGATTTCCGGAATTGTTCTCAGTTTTCTCACCGCATGGGGAATTGTAGAAATCTATAATGTGTCAAGGGGCGGGAAAGTCATGGGGATCAGGGAGTTCCTTTTTCCTCTGCTTCAGTCTTCTTATATGGACGACCTTCTGCGCGTGGACCTTCCTGATTTTGCCAGCGCCTACATGGTGATTCTTGTATTACTGTTTCTTGCCTGTGCGTGGGGAATCTCACATATGTGGTTCCTTCGTAAAAATGAACAGGAAAATACCGGCATCATTCTTCAGGCATGTTTTATCTTTGCCACAGCTGTCCTTTCACTTGGACAGATCACTTACTTTATCAACCGGGCAGCTTATCACAATCTGGAGATTGCGCATATTCCCTGTATACTCCTTCTCTGTGTAATGGCAGAAGCCGGAATGGATACCTTCCGCAGTTTCCATTTAAAAAAACTGTCTCAATACACCGGAACACAGATTTTTCACGGTACATTCACGACAATGGCTCTTTTGATCCTTATGACTGTAAGCACAGGGACTGTGATCCTGTACGGACAGAATGCAGCCCTTCGCGAGGAGCTTCATAACAAACAGGAGCTGACGGACTTTGCCGCACATGTGGCTGCAAACATTCCGGAAAACACCTATGCCTTCGGTATCGGAGTTCCTGAGATCTACTCCATCCTGCGCTGGGACACCACCTGCTATACGCTGGATCTGCCGGATTTATCGCTGAGGCCCGAGGCAGGAGATCATATCATGGACGATATAAAAGAAAAACAGCTGCCCGCCTTTCTCGCCGGAGAACAGACGGTTTCCCGCCTGAAAAAATACAGTTCAGAAGAAAAAAGCAGCTGGCTTCTGGATACTTATCAGGTTTCCCAAACCTTTGAGTTCAAAGGAGCTGTTCTTGAATATTATACGCTGAAATAGCTTTCCTTATCTGAAAAAGGATCTTCATACACAGACTGCGCTCCCAGTTTTTCTTCTATCCGGATAAGCTGATTATACTTCGCATTCCGGTCTGAACGACAGGGAGCTCCGGTCTTGATCTGACCGGCTCCTGCAGCCACCGCCAGATCAGCAATAAAAGCATCTTCTGTTTCTCCGGATCTGTGGGAGATCACCGCATGGTATCCGCTTTTCTGAGCCAGTTCCACTGCATCCAGTGTTTCACTCAGAGTCCCGATCTGATTCACTTTAATGAGAATGGCATTGGCTGTTTCCAGTTTGATCCCACAGGCAAGACGTTTTTTATTTGTTACAAAAAGATCATCACCCACCAGCTGTATCCTGCTTCCCAAACGTTCTGTCAGCTTTTTCCAGCCTTCCCAGTCATCCTCCTCCAGTCCGTCCTCAATGGACGCTACCGGAAATTCCTGAATCAGCTTTTCATAATATTCTATCATCTCCTCGGAATCTCGATAAACATCCTTTCCCTTCATCTGACTTTCTCCCGGGAAATAATAGACTCCTTTCTCTTTGTCGTAAAGCTCACTGGCAGCTGCATCAATGGCAATCACCACCTCTCTGCCGGGCTGATACCCTGCTTTTTCCACGGCCTGTACGATCAGAGCAAGAACATCTCTGGAATCTTCCAGATCCGGTGCAAATCCGCCTTCATCTCCAACTGCTGTAGAAAGCTTCTTTTCCTTCAGTATGATCTTCAGAAACTGATAGATTTCCACACACATCCTCAGTCCTTCCGAAAAGCTCTCTGCTCCGGTCGGCATGATCATAAATTCCTGCAGATCCACCGTATTGTCCGCATGTCTGCCCCCATTTAAGATATTCATCATGGGAACCGGCATTCTTCGCGTATGACAGCCCCCCAGATACTGATATAAAGGGATACGCAAAGCCTTTGCAGCCACTCTTGCAACTGCCATGGAAACTCCCAGTATCGCGTTAGCACCTGCGCTGCTTTTATTTTCTGTCCCGTCCGCTTCTGTCAGAAGTCTGTCTATATTCATCTGATCCAGTGCATTTTCTCCCAGGATTGCTTCTGCCAGCCTTGTATTTACATTATTAACCGCTTTTTGCACTCCCAGTCCAAGATATTTTTGCTTTTCCTCATCACGAAGCTCTACCGCTTCAAATCTCCCGGTAGATGCTCCGGAAGGTACCATTGCTCTCGCAGTATATCCATTGATCCCCATGATCCCCTCTCCTGCTGTGACCTCTACCTCCACAGTAGGATTTCCTCTGGAATCCAGAACCTGTCTCGCATAAACTCTTCGTACAGGCAAATAGCGCAACATATTTTTACCTCCTAAGAATTGATAATCCTAGCTTATCCTGAAATCTTTTTTCTATTCATTGGATCAAAACCTCTATTTCTTCAGAAAGTACTTTTTCTTTTATTGCACAAAATTTTCAGTTTATTTTTTAATATACAATCTTTTTAAAGATATTATTTGTTTTTATTTTTATATTTTCTATTTTTATGCTTGACAATTCCATTTTTATCTGTTATAGTAAGTTCATAAAACAAAAGGAAGTAAAAATCAAACAAAGGAGTGAGACCACCGAAAACATAAGTCAAAACTCAAATATTACGAAAGAGAGGTACAGACCACCAGAAAGAGAAGGTAATACCTAATATCATTTAAGAAAGGAAGGTACGGACCACCGAGAACGTAAAGTATTTATTCCAAATGTTTTATAAATCAATAAGGAGGATTAATCCATTGGACAGTGAACAGTAAAAAGAGCCAGCAGACAAATAATCTGATGGCTCTTTTTTAATATGCTTTTCTTATATTTTCTGTTTCAAAAAGGACAGACCGGAAAGGTCTGTCCCCTGCTAAAGCTCTTATCTGTTCAGATAGTTTATACAGTATTCGTAGATTCGGAGATAAGTTGCATTAGAATAATGTAGTCCATCATACAAACCTCCATCTGCCTGACGACTTCTCCATCCAGACTTGCGAAGCGTTGTACAAACATCAATGTATGTAAAATATTTATTTTTTCCACTGCATAATCCCGAATAAATTTTTTCATTAAATTCCAACACCTGCTTTTCTGTTCTGTATACATCTCCATATGCAGTTATCATAGCACTGTTTACAGGATTCACCGACATATAATATACATCACACTTGAATTTTTTCAAATCCTTTGAAACTGCTCTCATATATTTTATATAGGAATTTATCGTACTGGACGAAGTTCGTGAATGAATATCGTTTATACCCAGATTAATAATTACCGCCTGCTTTGCTTTACCTTGTGTTTCCTTGTATAACTTATTCACCTTTCTCCACAGAATCTTATAACCTCCATTATTGCTGCGTTCTTTAAACCAATTTAAGCCCATCCCACTCTTTGCCACAAATTCTACATTAGACGGTTTCCTTGATCCAAGCACCTGCTCCATCTGTACAGTTCTTGAATCTCCAACAAAATACACTTTATCATATTTTAAAGGTTTTCTGACATAAACTGGGACTTTTTCATCCTTCGGGCCAAATACTACCATGTAATACTTTCCATTTTTTGTCGGGATTTTATCTCCGGCATAGTACTCCGGAATCCTTGCCCCTATCTTTCCGGACCATCCCAGGCACATATTTGCACTTCCAAGATTTACAGAAGGAAACTTCGCTGTACTATTTGCAGGAATTGTTTTCCAAAACTGTCCATTATATTTGTATAACTTTACTCCTGTTATAGTTTTAGTTCTGGCATAAAACTTCATATAACCAGTCACTTTGATTTTAGTACCGGCTTTTTTATAATTCTTATCCTTTACAGAAGTCGCCCATCCCAGTCCTGTTTTAGAAGAACTTCTCGGAACAGAAGGTAATGATATCATTTCTCCCTTTACAGGTCTTTTTCTTAAGGTTGTATATTCTTTTTTTCCATCACCTGTGTAAAATCTGATTTCATATATTTTATATTTCTGTAAACAAAACTTTACACTCTTTGTTACTTTATATTTTGTTCCGGGTCTGTACTTCTGTACTTTGTTCCCTGTCCGTATCTCCCAGTAGCATCTGTATCCTGACCGCGAGTAATTCGGAAGAGTAATTGTCTGTCCGGAATTCACTGTTTTTGCCCAGTTTCTGTATGTATCCGTGGTAACTTTCCCCTCATAATTTGCAAACGTTACGCGACATTTTGCAGCAGCTGATACCTGTCTGTTTCCACCCAGCAGTACCAGGACAGATAATGTCAATAAAAAAAATATACTTTTCCATGTACTCACTTTTTTCATAGAAGCACCTCTTATACCATCTTTTTTTTACAACTATGTCTTAAC
Source organism: uncultured Blautia sp. (assembly GCA_900541985.1). Taxonomy (GTDB): domain Bacteria; phylum Bacillota; class Clostridia; order Lachnospirales; family Lachnospiraceae; genus Blautia_A. Next base: position 35,243 of record UQLX01000004.1, read on the forward strand.
TATAACAGTTCTTCCATTAGAATTCAATATTAATTTCTATTTTTTTACAATTTTGTTACATCAAATACTTTTTCATATCTGAATAATTTACAGATATCATGCATATATTTGTAAAAAATATTCTCGGGTATTTTTATGAATTCCTCTATTAATTCTTTTCTTCTCCGTTATTTATATAAGCTAAAGCTTCCTGCAGTTCTCATTAGTTGTTTTGTATTAGGTGCCTGCACAGGAAAACTTGTCACATTGTTCCATAACATGGAATCGAAAACAAAAAATATTTCCGCAAGCCCCGTATCCACCAATCCGGAATCTTCCAACTGGGGGCTTGGTTTCTCCGAAGAAGGCAAACGCCCTGTTGGAAATTCTTCTATAGAAGAACTCAAAAAATTTAACGCATATTATGCACAGGACACAGAAGAAAAAGTCCTTTACCTTACATTTGACGTCGGATATGAAAACGGAAATACTGCAAGTATCCTGAATGCCTTAAAAAAGCATCATGCTCCTGCCGTTTTTTTTGTAGTGGGAAACTTTATTTCCCAAAATCCTGACTTATTAAAACAAATAGTTTCTGACGGACACATTATCGGTAATCACACTATGACACATCCTGATATGTCAAAAATAAGTTCCATAGAATCGTTTCAAAAAGAGCTACAGGATGTAGAACAACTATATGAAAAAACCACTGGAAAAAAAATGATAAAATATTATCGTCCTCCTCAGGGAATTTACAATACAGATAATCTGCTTATGGCTAAAAAGCTTGGTTATACTACCTTTTTCTGGAGTCTTGCCTATGTTGACTGGATCCAGGATCAGCAGCCCACCAAAGAAGAAGCATTTTCCAAACTTCTTCCCCGTATCCATCCTGGGGCTATTGTACTGCTTCACAGTACTTCATCTACAAATGGACAGATTTTAGATGAGCTTCTTTCCCAGTGGGAAAAGATGGGGTATCATTTTGGTTCACTGAAGGAATTAACCGGGGAATAATCCCCGGCTGATTCTTCTCGACTTTATTTATTTCTGTCTTTTTTCTCATGCAGATCCTCTTTAATCTGACTGCTGGAAATCTCCGGAGTTCTTGGTAAATAAATCACTTCACATCCTTCATCTTTCAAAAAATCAAACTTCCCCTTCCAGTCATCTCCCATCACAAAAGTATCCACATGATACTCTTTTACATCTGTACGTTTCTGCTCCCAGCTTTTCTCCGGTATCACAAGATCCACATAACGGATGGCCTCCAGAAGCTGTTTTCGCTTTTCATATGAAAAATAGCATTTTTTTCGCTTTTCCTCCCAGTTAAACTCATCCGTTGAAAGTGCAACAATGAGATAATCTCCCTGCTGTTTTGCTCTTCTTAAAAGATTAATGTGTCCGTAATGAAGCAGGTCAAAAGTTCCATATGTGATAACTCGTTTCATTTTCTCTTCCTTTCAATAAAACGTTTAATTTTGCCCGGAATAAAAAGAATAATATGACCCAGTTTATATGACCAGCTAGCAAGCAGTTCTGCATTCTTTTTTTCCAGATCAGCTTTACATTTTTCCAGATTGTTTTTATTTACCTCCAAATCATCAATTCTTTTTTTCAGATTACTGTTTTCGTTTTTTAAATTTTGCCCCTGTTCTTTCGTAACCTGCAAATCAAATTCTTTTTTATATCTGAGCGTTTTTTCGTTATCCCATGCATTTTTTGTCCATGTAAGCGCTCTCTTCTGGTCTGCGGCATCACAGACATAGAAATAAAACGGAATTCCATAAGGCATTTTCTCTGCCTCTTCTCGCAGTTCTTTTAAGTCCATAACAGATAATTGTCCGCAAATGTAGTTTCTTGATCTTAGCATCTGCGTAAGAAGTGCAGAGTAAAGTTCGGACTCTCTTTGAAAATCTTTTTGTTCCATAAAGGAAGATAATTCTCGCATCACAATATAGGAGGAATATGCATGCTGAATCACTTTACTTCCAGTCATCACGGAATTTTCCCGTACACGTCTTTTATAAAAATTAGAATTTATATACTTTACAGATCTGGCAAGTATCAAAGCTTCTATAGTAAATAAATTATCTTCCTGTATAATTCCTTCGTAAAAAGTAATTTCCCCTTTTTCAATGACCTCTCTGTTTATCAGATATAACCAGACTGCCGGCTTAAACTCTGCCGCAAATACTGTTTTGATAAAGAACTCTTTTCCACTCATTTTACCGGAATAATCAGTATTTCTTTTATAATAATTGATATTTATGTTTTTGGGGAGGTCGCTGTTTTCATAAAATGGCTCTGCACTAAAAAGAACCATATCCAAACAATATTGTTCTGCCTCATTAAAACAGATTTCCAAAGTTCTTCTCTCAAGGATATCATCACTGTCAAAAAAATAAATATATTTGCCGGAAGCTTTTTGAATCCCCAAATTTCTGGCTGAAGATGCTCCTCCGTTTTCTTTCCGAAATACTTTAATTCTGGAATCCGTTTTTGCATAACGCTCCAGAATCTCTGGTGAGTTATCCGAAGACCCGTCATCCACACAGATAATCTCAATTTCTTTTAAGCTTTGTTCAACAATAGATTTCAGAGCTTCTTCCAGATATTTTTCAGCATTATATACTGGTATAATAACACTTATTTTGGCTTTGTCCCATTTTTCTTCTTTTTTATCCGGCTTCCATTCACTGAAATCCACTAATGTGGTATTTATTCTTTTATCGTCTGATTTTTTCATCCAGGATTCTTCCGGTTCACTTCCCATAATTTTCAACATATAGTCAAAATTCTTTTTTTTAGAAAACCAATTCCCTGGATGACCTAAAATGCCCAATTCATAAAACAAACTTTTTTTTAATTTCAGGCATAGTTCTCGAAAACTTTCAAAATCTTTCTGTCTGTCCAGCGCAATCAAACACTGATCCAGAGCAACATTCACAAAGTTTTTTTCCGTCTCTTTAAATTTTCCCCTTTTTATCAGTTCTGATTTTAATGCTGTCAATGTTTCAATACATCCGTTTTTTTCAAAGAAGCTATTTTCATGCTCTTCCATCTTAAATGTCAGACTATCAGAAACTATTGTAATTCTGCCTGCACATGCCATTGCCATATAAGAGAAATACAACTCATCTTCCTTTTCACACAGCTGAAAATGAATATCATATTTTTCGATAAAATCACGTCTATACAGTTTATTCCACAAAGTCGGTAAAATATATTCAACAGCATCCTCTGAAATGTCACTGCAGCTAAAAGTTTCTTTCGAGGGAAAATTCTCCTTTTTTATTTCGGAATTACATATACAGATATCCGCCTGTACCTTTTCAGCTTTCTCAAAAAGAGTTTCCAGAGCATCCTGTTCATATCTTATATTTATATCCGGAAAAAAAATGTATTTTCCTTCTGCTATTTTCAGTTTATCATTTCTGGCACGATTATTCTTCTCGTCATAAAAAAGAAATTCTACATCGTGCATTGTTTGCTTGTCTAAATTATTCTGATATTGATTTTCCTTATACCCAGGACAAATCACAGATATTTTTACTGACATTTAGATGGCCCCTCTCTATTCATTCCAAATTACAATTGTCTTTGATACATATCCAAAGCAGAAGCAATCACAGCATCCATATCATAATATTTATATTCTCCAAGCCGTCCCCCAAAAATCACCTGCTTTTCCTTTTCTGCCATTTCCTTATATTTATTATATAAAATACTGTTTTTTTCATCATTTACCGGATAATAAGGTTCATCTCCCGGTTTCCATTCTGAACTGTATTCACGACTGATTACTGTCTTTGGAAGATCATTCCCCTCTTCATCTTTTCCAAATTCAAACCATTTATGTTCAATAATTCTGGTCCACGGTGTTTCTGCATCTGTATAGTTTACTGCTGCATTTCCCTGAAAATTAGGTTGGTTCAATATCTCCGTCTCAAAACGTACAGAACGATATTCCAAATGTCCCAATTGGTAATCAAAATACGCATCTATCGGACCCGTATATACAATCTTCTCAGCCAAAGAATCGTATTCTTCTTTCTTTTTAAGATAATCCTCACCAAGACGAACCTCTATTCCGTCCAGCATATTCTGCACCATCTTTGTATAGCCGCCTATCGGTATTCCCTGATAAAGAGCATTAAAATAGTTATTATCAAAAGTCAGCCGAACCGGAAGGCGTTTGATAATAAATGCCGGAAGTTCTTTACAGCTCCGTCCCCATTGTTTTTCTGTGTATCCTTTAATCAGCTTCTCAAAAATATCTTTCCCCACCAGAGAAATCGCCTGTTCCTCCAGATTTTTCGGTTCTGTAATTCCCGCCTGCTGCTTTTGTTCTTCAATTTTTGCCTCTGCTTCTCCAGGAGTAACTACTCCCCACATTTTGTTAAAAGTATACATGTTAAATGGAAGAGAATATAGCTCCCCATGATAATTTGCCACCGGACTGTTGGTAAAACGATTAAATTCTGCAAATTGATTTACATACTCCCATACTTTTTTATTGTTTGTATGAAAAATATGCGCGCCATACTTATGAACATGGATTCCTTCGATTTTTTCTGTATAAACATTTCCTCCAATGCAGGAACGTTTATCAATAACAAGCACTGATTTTCCCGCTTTTTTTGCCTCATTGGCAAAAACCGCGCCATATAAGCCAGCTCCTACTATTAGATAATCATATTTATTTCTCATTTTTGATCCTCATCTTTCTAATAAAGTTTTACATTAATTAACTTCATTGTCACATATTCAAAAAAAAATATCAAGTACAAAACCTCCAAAACGACATAATTCAACTCTCGTTTTGAAGGTTTTCAATAATTATCCTATAATTTTTTTTACAATCTTCATAATACTTCTTGGAATGAACATAATCACTTTTCCAATTTTAAACGTTGCCGTCTTTTTCACATTTTTCAATTTCTCATTTTGTTCAGTTAGTCTTTTGTTTTTTTCCCTGAGTTTTTTTATTTCTTTATTTAAGGACTCAACTTTATTATTCAGTCTTCCAACTGCAAAATCTTTACCTATCTTAGAATATAAAGTTATATATTTAAACAAAATGGTCTCTATCTCATCTGGATTTTTATTGTTTCCTTTCTGTTCATCTCCAAAAATACCTTCAAAAAATTCTTTCCACTCGGTTCCGATATCGATCTGTTCCAGCTCTTCGATCTGTTCACGCCCCTCCATTCCTATCTGCTTTGACATGGAAGGATTTTTCAACAGTTCAATCACTTTTTCAGCAAGCAAATCAGAACGTCTCTGCGATACCTGAATAACCCCTCTTCCGTCCTGGGTCAATGTAAGCCACGGAATCTCATAAGTTACAATAGGTAAACCATATGCCATTGCCTCACAAAATACCAACGAAAATCCTTCATATTCTGATGTTCCTATCAATACAGATGCCTGTTGATAATATTTTTCTATCTCTAAGGTAAATCCAACCTGTATAATGTTCTCCTGTAAATGGAACCTTTCTATCAATTCATCCAGTTCTCTTTTTACCTCTGGCTCTCCATCCCCGATAAAATATAACTTTACATCAGGAATCGCTTTTACTATATGGCTCATCATATAAACCACATCCAAAGGTCTTTTTTCTCCTGATATCCGTCCTACCCATACAATTGTATTCTCATTGCGCTCAGTCACCCCTGTTGACCGAGCAGAAAATGTAAGCGGATTACATATGCATCTAGTATATTGGGCAAAAGAACTTACAAGCCTCTGGTCAACCTCTGAAAGTACCACTGCCCCATCACAGATCTGATAATTGTACATCATTTCTGCAAATTTGTTTCCTGCTGTACGAACACGGTAAGGTAAGCAGGTAAAACTGTGACAGTGAATCACAAATGCCGGTTTAGAGGGCTGTCCTTTTACACTGAGCATATCCCAGAACACGCAGGGTGCAACCCACATTCCAGTCACCACGACATCTATCTGATGCTCCCGTATTACTCTCTCCCAGCCAAGATATCTTTCTACATACAGCTTTCCTGTATTTTTATCATGTGCGGGGATATAGGCTCTTTGTACTGCCGGATTCAATTCATATTCTTCTATTTCCTGTTTGTCATCGTCTGCATCCGTAATCAAGACAACTTTGTATAATCTGTTTCCTTCCTCATCGCACATGTCAGCCCATATATTACATAGTGAAGCAACAACTCTCTGGGCTCCTCCATTTTTGATTGAACGATAATACATTGCAACTGTTTTGGGATAGCCCGATTCTCTTTTTTTATGGTTAAAATAATCAACCTCTGCTATCTTCTCTGCAGTATCATCTGATTTATCCCAGTTCTGTTCAGCTAATTTACCAATGGTATCTTTTAATCCCCAGGTGTCTGCAAGTTTCCTGAATCCCTCTGATAAATCTTCTATCAGAAGGTTTGCTTTCCAGCGATTCACACATTCTCCCAGAAAATGATCATAAATCGTATTAAGAATCGATAAATATTTGTCACTCTGATTTTGCTGTTCTGTAAATTCCTTTAAGGATTCCCATACTCTTTTTTCGGTTAAAAGAATATCAAAATTATCCAGAGTAATATAATTTCTTCCTGTAACACCCAGACCAAATTTATATTGATATAACGGTTCTTCGATCCCCTGATAGGATCTGGAATAATATGAGATCAGAAAAAATGCATATAAATCCTGTGCCTTTGGAAATGCACCATCTTTTACTTTTGAAAATGCTTTTCGGCATATATCACCTTTATAAATTTTATTCCATAAACTAAATCCAAATTTTCTTTCCTCCCAGCAGGAGAAAATCAGATTTTCTGATTCTATCCGATCTCTGTATGGTTCCAATAATCGCTGATTCATTTGGATTCGCGCTTCTGAAACACCCGCACAATTTACAATTGTAGTACCAAACTGTACCATATCCGTGCAGAATAATTCAATTGCGTCATAAGCCTTTTCGCATGCTTCCGGATACAGTTCATCATCACCATCCAGAAACATTACATATTTACCACGAGAAGCCAGAACACCGTCTTTTCTGGACTGTGAAGTACTTAAATTTTCTTTATGAAATATGGAAACAATCCTTTTGTCTTTCTCGGCATATTCCTGCACGATCTCTGCTGAAGAATCTTCCGAGCAATCTTCCACACAAATAATTTCTATATCCTTCAAAGTTTGTCTGCATACACTGTCCAGACATTCCCTTAAATATTTTTCCACATTACATACCGGAATAATTACTGAAACCTTTATTTCTGTATTATTTTTATCATCTGTTCCATATTTCGTTTCCATTTTCCCCTCCTCAAAACCCCGTATCTTTTTTATCATATTTACTTTCTTTTTTTCAGAGCCTTTTTTATCTTAATCGGAATTCGCATAATCATCTTACCCACCTTATAGGTCGTTGAATTTTCCAGTTCGTATACTCTTTTTTCCATATTTGTTGTTCCACGCAGACATTCTCTATGATAAAAGGCTTCCGGATTTGCCATAAGCAGTTCCAGGTTTTTCAGCTTTTCATCATCAAACACTGTTCTGTCAAGTTCGCCGTCCTTATCTGCCTGTTTAAATTCTTCACTGATATCCAGAACATACTGGTGCTTAAATTTCACATTGATTCTGCCCAGGGTAAACATATAATTGTTAAATTTTTTCAGTGTATAATAAGCTTTAAATCTGTTCCATAATTCTTCATTCTGAGACAGAATATTTTTTATATATTTATATTCCTCATTCATACAGTAAACTTTTTCCGGATTGTTTACAGAAGAATTTGGATTATCTCTCCGGTTTCTATAATAGGGAGTGTCCAGAATCATTGCCCTCTGAGCATAACAGAACGTCTGGATCCAGAATCCATTGTCCTGGAAGGATGCTCCCGGTGTTTCATGATGACGAATATTATTTTTGTCAAGGAATTCCTTTTTATAAATACCGCTCCAGGTATTCATTACATATTTTAATGCCTCTGGCTCCTTACTTGGATTAAATACAACATTATACTTTTCTTTTAATGGTGTCAGGTGATTATAGGTCAGATGCATACTTTCGTCATCATCTGTAACAAACCGGTAAAAATCAGCCTTTACAAAATCAAGGTCATACTCTTTTGCTTTCAGATAAAGATCTTCAAACATATTTAACGGTACATAATCATCCGGCTCTACAATACCGATATATTCGCCTGTGGCCTTATCAAAGCCGATATTCATACCAACTCCATAGCCCTCATTCTTTTTATCAACGACTACAATACGGGGATCTGCATCTGCATAAGCCTGCAAAATTTCCATAGATCTGTCAGTAGATCCGTCGTTGATACATATAATCTCAATATCTTCCAGAGTCTGTCTCACAATACTTTCCATACACTCTTCCAGATATTCCTGTACATTATAAATTGGAACAACAACAGAAACCTTCGGCATATTGGTTTTTTCCTGAAGATATTTTTTTTGTAAAAGCTGTCTCTCTTCTAATTTTGAACCATGTTGTATTACATATTCCTCAAATTCACTCATACGGATCTCCTGAAATATTTTATAATTTTTTTTATTATAATCGTAAAAAAACGCTTCTTCTTTTCCGGCAATTCCCAGCTTTTCAAAGCCTTCTTTTTTCAACGTATCAAAAACAATTCTTTTTGCCGACATATCTCTGATAGAATTCATATTATATATACAGCCGGCTAAAACCTTATTTACATAACTGCGTTCTACTGTCTCATAAAAATTATTTTTTTCAAGAAAATCTCTTACTGCATAAAATGCAGTAAGAAAATCAAGCGGATACTTATAATTGGTAGCCTGACAGTTGTTTTTCATTCCCACGCGATAATATACCAGTTTCTTTTCCAGTAATGTAATCCTGTCTGCCAGCATCATACAGGAAGCCACAAATAAAAAGTCATTGGTCCTGAAAATCTCCTGAAACTTCAGATCATGCTTTTTCACCAGCTCATGGCTGATTAATTTATTCCATGCCCAGTTCTGAAAAGAGTCCAGAATATGATCCGGCATGTCTTTATAGGAAAATACCTTTTTTCGAGGAGCATTTTCTTTTTTAAAGGACCCGAGATCATAAGTAGTTTCCCTGGTTTTATCATTATAACGCAGTACCTGATAAACACAGATCTGCGCATTTGTCTCCTTACATGTTTTATAGGTTTCTTCCAGCATTCCGGATGCAAAAAAATCATCTGAATCCAGTAAGGACAAAAATTCTCCCTGCGCCACAGCAAGCCCCTTGTTTCTGGCTGCTCCGGCTCCTTTATTTTGCTGGGTCAGAACTTTTACTCTTTGGTCTTTTTTTTCATATTCACGTAAAATTTCAAGAGATCCGTCTGTAGACCCATCATCTACACAGATTAATTCTATCTCTTTTAATGTCTGATTCAAAATTGATTCCATGCACTCTCTTAAATAAGACTGTACGTTATATACCGGTATAATCACAGATACTTTTACATTCATTATTTTTTTCTCCTTTTTTTGAGCATCCTTCGCAGCGTCACCCATAATGACTTTGCAGTTTTATATACTGCATTATTCTTTGTATCCTGTTCAGCCTGTCTCGCTCTTTTAAACCAGTAAGTTTTTTCTTCTTTCAACATTTGAACTTCATGAAATAAATACTCACCGGCATTGTCTTTCCGCATATTCAGATACAGTTCATATTTATCTTTGTTGCAGGAATAACACTGTTCCCGTTCAAAATCTAAAAGATCAAACTCCTGAAGCATTTCATTTTTCAGTTTCTCATATACTTTAAAAAAAGATTCCGCCGTCTTTAAAGATTCCAGATTATAAAAGCCCACATCTACTACATAATTTTTGAAGCTTAACTCCACATCGGAATAAACGCCTGATTCTATAAGTTTGCTTTTTACTGCAGCCAGCGCCTTATACCAGTCCCACGGAGTACTTGCATTAGCTGTCTGAAGACTGTTCTCCCATTTACGATAATTAACCAGCTTTTCTTCTAAAACCGTAATACGTTTCGCTAATACCATTGACACACATACAAAAAACAAATCGTTAGAACGATGAAGAGGCATAAATTCCAGATGATTTTCCAAAATAAACTCTCTTCGGAATAATTTTGTCCATGGACACCCGGTACTGATGTTCAATACGTACGGGCAGGATTTACCCTCGTATGGAATCTGTCCAGGTACATAGTCTTTTTTCAACATATGTCCGGCTTCTATAAATGATTTCGATTCCTCATAATACAGCCGTGCATCAAACAGACAAATATCCGCCTTATCCTCCCGTATTCTCTGCAGGGTATGTTCTATTAACTGCGCTTCAAAAAAATCATCTCCGTCAAGAAAAAGAAGATATTCTCCGGAAGCTTTTTCTATCCCCTTGTTCCGCATTAATCCGGCTTTTCCACAATGAGGCATTTGAATCAGTTGAATTCTGCTGTCTGAAGCCAGCAGCCTTTTTATAGCAGGCACTGTTTCATCTGTAGATCCGTCATCTACACAGATAACCTCAAAGTTCTTATATGTCTGCGCCAGAAGGCTCTGCAGGCACTGCTCTATATATTTTTCCACATTGTATGTAGGTATAATTACAGAAACATCCGGAATATCATAATTGCATGAATTCATTTATTTCCTCCGCATTACAATTCTGGAAAGACCAGAAGTAATTTCTCCTATCGGAACAGGTACTGCCAGTCCAACAACTGTGTATATAATCCACAGTCCGCCCGTTGTCTTGTATGGAGGATAAAAATCCATCATCTGAGATACCGGTACCTGATCCATGTAAAGTTGTATCACAGCAACAATCCTAAACGCTACAAACTGCCAGATTACAATGTGAATACTTTTCTCCCCCAAAAAACTCAGGATATTTTTTATCCTTACTGTTCTTCTTTCCACAATTTTAGAAATATAAACAGTAGCATAAGAAGCAAAAAATGCACCAATAACAAATAAAATCGGATACGAATATTTATTTGCCCCCATATTAATGGAATTGTAATATCCTATCACTATAAATATTAAAACCGAAAAACTAAAGAGAACCCTGGTATCATAAACAGATAATTGTTCCTTCCAATCCTTTATAGCCCGGCCGACAGCAAAGAAAAAAGATAAAATCATTGTTCTGCTCATCAAATACGGGAAAGTAACCTCAAATCCCAGAATAGCCACACTTCCAAACAATAGCGCCAGAATTATGCTTTTGCTTTTTACGCAGGGTATATAATAATCCATCAGCTTATAGCAGACAGAAACAAGAAACAATGCCCCCAGAAACCAGGTGGCGCCAAAAAAATCTCCGTCTTTATCTAATGTCAGCATAATTCTTATTATTTTTTTCCAGAAATAACTTCCCGTATATTCTCTGATATGAAATACAGAGCGCAATACAACAGATAGTATGTTCCAAACCACAAAAGGTATATACAAAGATTGTATTTTTTTAATGATAAACTGTTTCGGCGTATTTTTACTGTTAAATAAATACCCTGAAATCAAAAAAAACAGGGGCATATGGAACTGATACATATAACTGGTAAACGGTCCTTTTGCATGTGCCCAGACAACAAGCAGAATACCAATTCCTTTTGCAATATCAAGAAATTCCAAACGTCCCTTTTTTTGTACTGCTAATCCCATACTTACCTCTTAAAACTTTTTTTGTAAGTATAACATATGTTTTTTATGATAGCAAGATTTGCTATTATTTTTTTAATTTTATATTACTTTTTCATTAATTTTTCCACATAAAGGTCTTTCCACCAGATAATAAACTGCCGCTCCCAAACAGACTGTCAAAAGTACGGAAATCCCCAGCGCGCCTGCCGGACAGGTTTGCAGAAAGCGAGTATTCTTCCACAGGGTATGCTCCAGAAGATAAAATGCCGCTTCCTGCATGACATAAACAGAATAAGCATACTTTCCAAATCTCCATAAAGGGATCCGACTTATCGTTCTGGACAGTATCCCTTTTTCTGTCAGCATACAGACAAACAGCACTGAAAAAAGGATTACTACGATAAACTGATTTTTTCCGGCCTGTTTTCCAATAAAAAAGTCTCCCAGAAGGGCAAGAAAGCTTATGATTTCCATAAGGGAAAGTCCCCATATCAGATGCCTCTCCATATCTGCCTCCAGATGGAGTTCCCGATATTTCTCTTTTATTCTGTCATACAGATTTCCAAGGAGATAACCAAGTCCCACTCCGGCTATGGCTCTTGCTATGGCAAGGCTGCATACTCCATAAACGACCTTACGGCCAAACCCTCCGTCCGTTGTCATGATATTCAGCACATACCCAAAGTAAACAAGTATGCATACTGCAAGCTTCATTGCTCTGGAATTTTTCATTACTCTATACAGAAGGAAATAAAATACCTCTGCAAAAAAGAATGCCGAAACATACCAGTTCAGACCTTTCCATCCGGTCGTAAGACCTGTGGACTGCAAAAAGAAAAGATTCAGAATCCCTTCACCAAACGGCACCTCCAGAAAGATCATGGAAAAAAAAGTAGAAACTGCAAGCACAGGCCAGAGTCGGAGTATCTTTTTGCAAAGAAAGTCCAGGGTTTTCTGCTCCGGATGCTTCAGAAGGGAACGATACAGAAAATATCCGGACATGATAAAAAAACATTCCACAATGTACTTTGCATATTTCGACTGCTCTGCCAGATATCTGTATATCTCCGTATTCCCTGTATAGGGGATCATGGAAGAATGAAGCAGATGGAAATATACAATGCTCACGGCAAAGAAACAACGCATAAATTCTATATTTTTCATTTTTGTTCTGTTTTTTATTTTTCCCACTGCTGAAACATCCCTCTCACCTGTTCAAAAGTTTTTGGCGGAAGCGGGTTTTTCACATGCGTGCCAATATGTTTTTCCATCCACACCATATTATACCATTGTTCAAATTTATAGGCACACTGATGAAATTCTGCCACAAGCCGGTACCCCATATGCTCATGGAACCGAACGCTGTCTCTGGTAAGATATTCATCCTCTTTTTCCGGATAGGCGATACAGGCATTTACACTAAGCATATTCTGAGCCTTCAGAACCTGCTCCAGGGCATCATACAGAATCCGTCCCACACCCAGTTGTTTTTTATCTTTTTTCACATAGATCGATGTTTCCACCGACCACGCGTAGGCAGCTCTTGGATGAAGCGGTCCCGCATAAACATAGCCCAGGATTTCTCCGTTCTTTACCGCCATTAAATACGGATATTTTTCCAGAGTATGAGATATCCTCTGTGCAAATTCCTCAACTGAAGGTACGATATATTCAAAAGTCACTGCTGTTTCTCTGATATATGGGGCATAAATTCCCAGAAGCAGCTCCGCATCTGACGGAGATGCTATTTTGATTTTTATTTCATTCATTTTTGTTACCTTTTTAATCAGAAGATATTCTTTTTTAACCCAGTCACAGTTCTCCTCAAGTAAAAAGTGGAGAAGATTTCTCTTCTCCACTAAGCTTTAATAAAACTGTATTAGAACTTGCCTTCTTTAGCGGCTTCTTCGATGCTTACTGCAACAGCTACAGTCATTCCAACCATCGGGTTATTACCTGCACCGATCAGACCCATCATCTCAACGTGAGCCGGTACGGAAGAAGAACCTGCAAACTGAGCGTCAGAATGCATACGTCCAAGTGTATCTGTCATACCGTAGGAAGCAGGACCTGCTGCCATGTTGTCCGGATGAAGGGTACGTCCTGTACCACCGCCGGATGCAACGGAGAAGTATTTTTTGCCTTTTTCGATGCACTCTTTTTTGTATGTTCCTGCAACCGGATGCTGGAAACGTGTCGGGTTTGTAGAGTTACCTGTGATAGAAACGTCTACACCCTCTTTCCACATGATTGCAACACCTTCCGGAACACTGTTTGCACCGTAGCAGTTAACCTTTGCACGAAGTCCCTCAGAGTAGGATTTGCGGAACACTTCCTTAACTTCGTTTGTATATGGATCATACTCTGTCTCAACATATGTAAATCCATTGATTCTTGCGATGATCTGAGCTGCGTCTTTTCCAAGACCGTTCAGGATAACGCGAAGTGGTTTCTGACGAACTTTATTTGCTTTTTCAGCGATACCGATTGCACCTTCTGCTGCTGCGAAGGACTCATGACCTGCCAGGAATGCAAAGCACTCTGTCTCTTCTTCCAGAAGCATTTTGCCAAGGTTACCATGACCAAGACCTACTTTACGTGTATCTGCAACGGATCCCGGAATACAGAAAGCCTGAAGACCTTCTCCGATAGCTGCTGCTGCATCTGCGGCTCTTCTGCAGCCTTTTTTGATTGCGATTGCTGCACCTACGATATAAGCCCAGCAGGCATTCTCAAAACAGATCGGCTGGATGCCTTTGATCTGATCGTAAACGTTCAGACCTGCATCTTTAGTGATTTTTTCTGCTTCTTCGAGGGAAGCAATTCCATAACTGTTTAAAACAGAATTGATCTTGTCAATTCGTCTCTCGTATGATTCAAATAAAGCCATTTACTTTTCCTCCTGATTTTTTCATCTAATAAATAAATTATTCTTTTCTTGGGTCGATGATCTTAACTGCATCGTCAACACGGCCATACTGGCCTTTTGCTTTTTCCCATGCAGTATTCGGGTCATCACCCTTTTTGATGAAATCAGTCATTTTGCCAAGGCTTACGAACTGATATCCGATGATCTCATCATCCTCATCAAGAGCGATACCTGTTACATAGCCCTCTGCCATTTCCAGATAACGAGGTCCTTTTTTCAGAGTTCCGTACATTGTACCAACCTGAGAGCGAAGTCCCTTTCCAAGGTCCTCAAGTCCTGCTCCGATCGGAAGTCCGTCCTCAGAGAATGCAGACTGGGAACGTCCGTAAACAATCTGAAGGAACAGTTCTCTCATAGCTGTGTTGATCGCGTCACAAACAAGGTCTGTGTTCAGCGCTTCCAGTACAGTACGGCCCGGAAGGATTTCAGAAGCCATAGCTGCGGAATGAGTCATACCGGAACATCCGATTGTCTCTACCAGTGCTTCCTGGATGATACCCTCTTTTACATTCAGAGTCAGCTTACATGCGCCCTGCTGCGGTGCACACCAGCCGACACCATGTGTCAGACCGGAAATGTCTTTTACTTCTTTTGCCTGTACCCATTTTGCTTCTTCCGGGATAGGAGCAGCTCCATGATGAACGCCCTGTGCCACTGGACACATTTCTTCTACTTCGCGTGAATAAATCATTGTAAAACTCCTTTCAAGTGTAGATTTACTTTAATGCTGTTAAGTCTCCCTTAACAACCTTACAATATTTTCTCATAAAAACGTCCAATAGTCCAGTCAAATTTTGTAAAAAAATATGAGGATTTCCTGTCAATTCTTATAATTTAAAACAGTATCTGTCAAAACCTGCTCTGGAATCTGTTCTGATAATATGATAAACTGAATAAAAAATCTTACCTGTAAGGAGAATTTTATGACCAGAAATCCTACTGCCGCGTCTCTTCCACCATCCTTTCTGCCTGACCGTTTCCAGATTCTCAGCGGAAGCTCCCTTAAACTGCTGGCTGTGCTTACCATGCTGATCGACCACAGCGCCTGCATCCTTTTAAGCCTGTATGCCCCGGCCCTTACCCCTCTCTTCCAGATAAACGGGGTTTCTTTCAGTGCTTACCGGATCTGCCGTGATATCGGGCGAATTGCTTTTCCAATTTACTGTTTTCTCCTGATTGAAGGTTTCCTCCATACCAGAAGCCGGAAAAAATACGGAAGCAATCTTCTGCTCTTTGCTCTGATCTCTGAAATCCCGTGGAATTTCATGTTTGCAGATACCTGGATATATGAAAAGCAGAATGTATTTTTTACTCTCTTTCTGGGCTATCTGGGTTTCTGTGCACTGGAGTATTTCCAGACCAGAGTCGGAATGCAGTTCCTCTCCATCTTCGGACTTCTTGCAGTTTCTGTTTTTCTGAAAGCAGACTATGGCTGGAAGGGTTATATATTTCTTCTGATCATGTATCTTCTGCGCAATGAAAAAGCTCCCCAGGCAATCATAGGGAGCTGTTGGCTTGCTTATGAGTGGAAGGCATGCTTCGCCTTCCTTCCAATTAATATGTATAACGGACAGCGGGGCTTTATCCGCGGAAAAGCTGCCAAATACTTCTTTTATGCCTTTTACCCGCTGCATATCGTCGTTCTTGTCATTCTGCGCAGGATACTGTTCTGACATTACCAGGGCAGATACTCTCCGCTGGATTCATCAAAGTAATACCAGCCCTGCTCCGGAATCTCTTCTGTCTGATTGTTCCCTGAGCCGGAAGAGGAACTTCCTCCATTATTGTTTCCGGTCTGTGGCTTTACGGTTGGGGTTGGCTTTTTCGCCGCCTGTGTGGGAGTTACTTTCCCCTGGCGTTACTGCACATGCAAAAAACAGAACTGCCTTTTTCATCATACGAATCTCTCCTTTAAATAATTTATAAAAGGATTATATTACGGCAATTCTGTTTCTCTATAATTTTTATTTTACTTATTTCTTGGAAACCACTTCATTTTTATTTTTGTAAATACTGTCTGCAGGAACACAGCCTCTGACAGAAGAAAGAGGATAAATGTTGCTGTTTCTTCCGATCACGGTACCTGGATTCAGTACGGAACCGCATCCCACCTCTACATGGTCTCCCAGCATGGCCCCGAATTTCTTAAGTCCTGTCTCGATTTTTTCTTCTCCGTCTTTTACAACAACAGGCTGCTTATCTGATTTCACGTTGGAACAGATGGAGCCGGCTCCCATATGGGATCTGTATCCCAGAACCGCATCTCCCACATAATTGTAATGGGGAACCTGTACACAGTTAAAAATCACTACATTTTTCAGTTCTGTGGAGTTTCCTACCACGCAGCCTTCGCCCACGATCGCATTTCCACGGATAAAAGCACAGTGACGTACTTCTGTATCCTTTCCAATGATCGCCGGACCGTTTATACAGGCAGTCGGCGCTATTTTTGCAGATTTGGCAATCCAGATATCGCCCTCTTTGTATTCATATTCCTCAGGATCCAGTGTTTTTCCCAGCTTCAGAATAAAATCTTTGATCTCCGGAAGTACTTCCCAGGGGTACGTCTTGTCTTCAAAAAGTTCTGACGCAATGGTTTCCTTAAGATCCAAAAGCCTTTCAATCGTAAAATCCTTCATCATCCTTATTTTCCTCCTCGTTTTGAAGCTGCAGGCTTCTTATAATTTTCTGCGGCGGCATCAAAAAACTGCCTGAGCGCATACTGATAGTTGCTGTTTTCCACCTGCGCTGTCCGCACTCTTACAAAATGCTCCAGCTTATCCATATACTCCTGAGACGTGATACTTCCTTCTGCCACATAAGTCAGACCTTTTTCCCAGCTTGCGGTAAGCTCCGGATTTAAAAGCTGACGGATGGAACAATTGACCACGTCGAAGATCATTTCTCCCAGAAGCGTCGGTGTGATAACCTGTGTTTTTTTGTTCAGAGAAAGGTACTTGATCGTAAACAGTTTTTTCAGAATCTCTGCTCTGGTAGCGCTGGTACCAATGCCGCTTCCCTTGATCTGCGCTCTCAGTTCCTCGTCCTCGATCAGCTGTCCTGCATTTTCCATTGCCAGGATCATGGAACCGGAATTGTAACGCTTCGGGGGAGAGGTTTCTCCCTCCTTGATATTCAGGGAATCCACAGAAAGTATATCACCCTTTTTCAGCTTCTGCAATGCTGCAAGAAGAATCTCATTGCAGGAGCTGTTTTCTTCTTCCTCGGTATCTGTATTTTTCTCAGATGCCTTTCGGGCTGCAAAAGAGTTGGAAGCGATCTTCAGATAGCCTTCACTCTGCAGTACACGAAACGAAGAAAAGAAAGCCTCATTTCCCATCATGGTTGTCAGGTTGACTTTCTGATACACTGCCGGAGGATAAAAAATACACAGAAAACGGCGCACGATAGTCTCATAGACTCTCTGAGATGTCTGAGACAGGGTATTCAGTACATTCAGTCCCTGTCCGGTAGGAATGATGGCATAATGATCCGTAATCTGCTTATCGTTGACATACCTGGTCTTTGCGATGTTTTTGTAGGATCCCATTTCCAGGACTTCGTCTGCCACACCATTGATCTGTGGATAACGCCGTAATCCGGAAATATTTTTATAAATTTCCTTTGCCACAGCTGTGGATAATACTCTTGCATCTGTTCTCGGATAAGTAACAAGCTTTTTTTCATAAAGCTCCTGCACAACCCGGAGAGTTTCGTCCGGACTGATCTTGAACAGCTTGGAGCAGACGTTCTGAAGCTCTGCAAGGTTAAAAAGAAGAGGGGGATTTTTATTTTCTTTTTTTCGTTCCACCTTTTCCACACGACAGGACAGCGGCTGTTCCTGACTCAGGAATCCGATCAGCTCCTGTGCATGTTTTTTTTCTTTAAATCCGTTTTCTTTATACAGATAAGGAGACTGAAAATACCGGCTCCCCTCTGCCGCTCTCCATTCTCCGTCAAAATGTTCCCCTTCCAGAGAAATGCTGCTCAGCACCCGGTAAAAAGGAGTTTTTACAAAAGAGCGTATCTCCCGTTCTCTTCGGACAACCATTCCCAGAACACAGGTCATGACACGCCCTACGGAAATAGCCTGATATTTTGTTTTCAGGTAATTAGATACGCTGTTTCCATACCGGAGCGTCAGCACTCTGGAGAAATTGATCCCCATAAGATAATCTTCTTTTGCCCGCAGGTATGCCGAAGCAGAAAGATTGTCGTATTCTGATATATCTTTTGCTTCCCGTATCCCTCTTAAGATCTCCTCCTCTGTCTGGGAGTCGATCCAAACCCTTTTCTGTTTTTTATCATGAACGCCTGCCATCTGTGCGACCAGACGGTAGATATATTCTCCTTCCCGTCCGGAGTCGGTGCATACATAGATCGTATCCACATCCGGGCGGTTCAGAAGTCCCTTTACAATATGAAACTGTTTCTGGACAGAGGGGATCACCTCATATTTAAATTCACGCGGCAAAAAAGGCAGGGTATCAAAACTCCACCTTTTGTACCTGATATCATATTTTTCAGGATAGCTCATAGTGACCAGGTGTCCCACACACCAGGTCACTACAGAATCTTCTGATTCCAGATAGCCATCCTTTCTCTGTCCGTTGATCTTCAGAGCTTTTGCAAACTCCTGCGCCACACTTGGCTTCTCTGCTATGTATAAAGCTTTTCCCATTACTGATCTGCACTCATCCTTTTCAGCGGCCATGCAAGAAGAACTGCACCGCCTAACATATTTCCGATGGTGACCACCAGCATACTTTTCAACATGGCAGTCAGGGAAATTCCAGGCGCTGCACATACCGCTACAGTAAAGATACCCATATTGGCGATGCAGTGTTCAAATCCACTGACTACAAATCCGGAAATGCACATGATGATCATCAGGATCTTTGCCGTCTCACTTTTCAGCTTAATTCCGCAAAGTACACCGAGACATACAAAGAAGTTACATAAAATTGCGCGGAAAAACATTTCACTGACCGGAATCGAAAGCTTGGCTCCAATAAAACCGGCAAAATAATCTTTTGTTCCTGCTGCTCCCGCCCATACAAAGATCAGGGAAAGGATCACGCAGCCCACAAAATTGCCAATATAGCTTATGAGCCATACTTTTCCCGCATCTTTCCAGGAGACCTTTTTATCATAGGCTCCAAATGCCATGACCAGATTGTTTCCGGTAAACAGTTCCCCACCCACAAGAGAGATCAGAAGAACTGCAATGGCAAACACCACTGCTCCCAGAAATTTCCCCCATGCCGGTTCCTCTGCCGCAGAAAAAATATTTCCCACAACATTGGAAAAGATCATAGCAGCAACGATGAAAAACCCGGCCATTACCGCTCTCATAAAGTATTTCCCAAAATCATTTTTTAATAGTCTTGCTTTTGCAGCTGCCGCCCCCGACAGCTTTTGCACATCTTCAAAATTCATCTGTACACACCCCTTTTGATCATTTTTTCTCTTTTCTCTCTTTCAGCAAAGAAGACCCAGCCCGGTTCCCTCTACCTTTGTCACCCGGTCACTTCGGATAAACGGTTCAAAAAGATGGCTCATAAACTTTTCAGTCATTCCGATCCCGGTATCCTGAATGGTAAAACGATATCTGACATGATGTTTTTCTCTTGGCTCAAGTTCTTCCGTACGAAACAGAACTGTTCCGCCTTCCATCGTAAACTTAAGGGCATTGCTCAGAAGATTAATCAGGATCTGTTTGATCCTCAGCGCATCTCCATAAAATCTTGCGTGTTCAAAATCATCTGTCTCTATCTGAAAATGCAGCCCTGCATTATCTGCCGGTGAAGTCATGATAGAAGAAATATGATCCACAAGTTCTTCGATCCGGATCATCTGATGGTTCAGGTGAATCTTTGACTGCTCGATCTGACTCATATCCAGAATATCATTGATCAGACTGAGCAGATGCTGGGAAGAAACTGAAATTTTATGAAGATAATCTTCAATCTTATCTCTGTTGTCCAGATTTGCAAGAGCCAGTGTTGTCATTCCCACAATGGCATTCATCGGAGTACGGATGTCATGGCTCATAGAAGAAAGGACTGTCTTTCTCCTTCAGCCGCTCCATCATCCGGGAAGGCTCAAACATCTCCGCCACATATTCCTTTTGGCTCTGGATCACAGTCTTTTCGATCACTTTTCGCCTTCTGTCTGAATTCTGTCCTTTATTTTCACTGATGTTGGATGGTCTTTTCTGTAATATCCGTAATCGTAAGGATACCTGTTGCATCTCCGGTATCCGGTGTCTCTACAAGAGTTACCTTAAACTGTACATACTTCCCAGCCTTCTGATTGGGAAGCTGTATAAAACAGGGCATCACTATTTCTTTGATTCCTTCATCAAACGCTCTCTGAGAAGGTTCGTTCAGATATTTGGAATAAAATTCCCTTCTCTCCTCCTCGTCTACGATCAGGGTTCCGATCCCGATAAAAAATTCCTCCCTGACATCTCCAAACATTTCAAGGAGTCCGGAATCTGTATGATCTACAATCTCACATATTTTATTCTTTGTGATATTACAGTGCCCCAGGATCAGAGCATCCGGTCCCGCCATCAGATAATGCTGGTGAATCTGTTCGATATACTGCTGCCGTAACTGCTCCTGCATTTTTTTCTCTGCAGTAATATCATGGTAATCTGCATAAACCCGGGCATCACGGACAAACTTCACACAGGCAGGAGTCCCCTCCCAGTCCATTTCACGGAATCTTGCAGAAAAAAAGCGGCCATTATCTTCATATGTTACTTCCTGATGAATATCAAAAGCATCTCTTTTTTTCAGCGTGCAGAATTCACAGGGTTCCGACTTTCCATGCAGGATCTGATAACATTTTTTCCCACTCTGCTTTCTTCCTGTAAAAACCCGTTTTTCAGTTCATTCGTATATAACAGATTGTAGTTTTCTTTGTTGATCACATAAATATCATCTACTGTCTTTTCTACAATGCTCTGAAACAGCCTTTTTTCCGGAGAAATTTTCTGCAGGTCATCCGCCATACCTTTCCCTCAACTTTCTGTTTTAACCGTTTTATATTTACAGATCATCTGTACATGCTTTTCATAGGATTTCTCCATTCCCCCCTGTTCCCATGCCTGACGCATTGTCTGATAGCTTGTATCTTTCAAAAACAGCAGGACAAATCTCTCAATCCGCTCCTCTTTTCTCAGCCGTTCTCTGATATCCTGATAATTTCCTGCAATCTCCCGATATAATTCTTCCAACGTCATATTCTGTTCCTCCGTTATTCTTCAAAGGATGGATCATAGGTGAAATGGTAGTTGGAGCGTTTGTATTACACTTCTTTTCATCATAAAAAACATAGCGTCCCTGTCCTTTGCGTTTTGCATCAAACAGGGCCAGATCTGCACAGTGATACAGGTCATTATAATTACGCCCCACATCTGCCGCTTTTGCGATTCCCATGCTCACTGAAATCTTAAATCCGTCATATTCTCCTGTCATGGCTGAAAAGATCCGGCTGACCGCCTGCTCAATATTTCTGTCATAGCGCACAAACAGAAGGAATTCATCCCCGCCGATGCGGGCTGCAAGATCATCCGTTCTTATGTTGGATTTCAGACGTTCTGCAAGGTATTTCAGGACACGGTCTCCAAATACATGGCCGCGTTCATTATTCACTGCTTTAAAATAATCCAGATCAAATATGATCAGAGCATATTCATTTTCCGGATAGGTATATAACGCATGAATGATTTCTTTTTTTGCATAGGCTGCATTCAGTAAATTAGTCAGAGGATCCATGGAGGCCAGCTTTTTCAGACGTTTCAGTTCTTTTTGCTCTTCCTGGATGTCCACGATCTTTCCTATGACCCCACTGTACTCCGTCTTATCCCCATTCGTCCACAACGCGCGGCTGATGATCCGGCTGAGCCTTGTTTTTCCATCAATCTCCAGTTCCACCTCATATTCTACTATCGGACTGTCAGGAGTCGTACAGCGGAGGATCTGATCCAGCTCGATCATTTTTTCTCTGCTGATGATCGACAATAATTCCTGATTATCTGACGGATTCGCAATAAAACGTGAAATCCCCAGTTTTTCTGCCCCCCAGTCCGAAATGGTGATCATGGAAGGAACCACCGAATATTCAAACTGGATCTCCGATGCCATAGATGCAAAAAACTGAAATTTAATTCTTTCCTCTTCCAGCATGCTTAAGGTACGGTTGGAATTAGCCAGTTCTTTATGAGAGAGAAGCCTGTCCACAATGTTATGTATTTCTTTTTCGCTGACACGGTTCAGCGAATTGGTTGACAGTTCTTCCTGAATATGGTCTGCAATCTCACTGAGGCACTCCAGAAGCAGTGGATGAAATGCACCGCACTCCCCGTTCAGGATCATACTGAGTGCTTTTTCATGGGAAAAAGCTTTTTTGTAAACACGTTCGCTGATCAGGGCATCGTAAGCATCTGCCAGAGAAACAGCCTGAGCGGATATGGGAATCTCCTCTCCTTTCAGCCCGTCCGGATATCCATTTCCGTCATAGCGCTCATGGTGCCATCGACAGATTTCATAAGCAATCTTGACCAGAGGCCCATCTCTGTGCAGCGGCAGATTTTCCAGCATATCCGCCCCTACTGCAGAATGAGTTTTCATGATCTCAAATTCTTCCTCTGTCAAACGTCCAGGCTTGTTTAAAATACTTTCTGAAATGGATATTTTTCCAATATCATGAAAAGCTGCCGCCTTACTGATCATGGATATTTTAGCCGCATCCAGATTGTATGCATCTGTTTTTTCTTTCAGACGTTTCAGAAGAAGCGTCTGTCATAGTCCCGATGTGCAGTACATGCATACCGCTTTCTCCATCACGGAATTCCACAATATGGCTCAGAATAGATATCATCAGTGTATTACTTTTTTCACTTTCATACATCTGATCCGCAACCATGGATATCAGTCTTTTCTGCTTGGAATACAGCATAATCGTATTGATTACTCTCCGACAGACGATCACCTCATCAAATGGACGGCTGATGTAATCGGTAGCCCCCAGTTCATAAGCCCGTTCCACGACAGAGTGTGAATTTTCTGCTGAGATCATGATCACCGGAATCTCCTCAATCCAGTGATATCTGCCAGGATTGCACGGTTCATTTCTGAATCATCTACGATCAGAATTTTATTAATCTTTCTTTTGTCATACATATTCTCTTTGCTTCCTCTCAAAAAGAAAACCTTAACATGCTGTTTTATACCGAGTTTAACATAAAGTCCAACAAATGTATACTATAAGAATCTATTTTTACAGCAAAGAATCTGAATAACAATTCCCTTTTCCTGCCCTCACAAACCCATACAGGATGATGCCTTTTTCTCTGGCCAGACGGACAGCCGCCTCTGTTACTGCTGCTCTGGATACAACAACCCGAACCCCTGTCCGTATGATCTTTTCAAGATAATCTGCGGAAATTCTCCCACTGGTAAAGATTGCTCCGTTTTGGGGCGAAATATCCTGAAGCAGCATAGATCCCGCAACCTTATCCAGGGCATTATGTCTTCCAATATCTTCAAACCGGCACCGTATCTCTCCCTCTTTCCAGAACACACAGGAATGTGCGCAGCCAGTTTCCCGAAACAGTTCTCCCGGCTGCTCAAAAATCTGATCTGCCACAGAAAAAAGTTTTTCCGGATCTGAGACCACTTCATCCTGTACCGCACTTTTCTCCGTCTGAATATTTTTCAGGAGCTCCTTTTCTGCGTTTCTCTGTTCCGGCGCTTTATTTATCTTTACCTGAATTTCCTGCTGCTCTTCCAAAACTGTAATATCTTTGATCTGCTGTCTTCTCTGAATCAGACCACCTGTATAAAGGCGCCCTGTGATCAGCTCCTCCAGATCCTCCGGCGTACAGCTTACTCGAAATTCCTTATTTCCATTAAGGTAAACCTGATAAACTGCTTCCAGGGCAACCTCATCCTCGCAGGAAACCGTTTTTCCGTTTTTAATTTTGCTGATGGAGATGCTTTCTTTTTTCATTTGTCTGCCCTTTCCGAATATATGCAGGAAATCTGTTGAAAAAACTTTTTTATCCTGTTATAATATCTGAATGTATGATTTATGGATGTCGTTGGGTAACTGGTGTGCCCCCTGGTCTTCAAAACCTGTGCTGGACGTTAAGAGCGCCCTGGGTGAGTTCGATTCTCACAGGCATCCGCCAAAAAAAACTGTTTACAATGCTTCCCGCAGTTCTCCTGCAAACTCCTGTTTTTCCTCTGAGGAAATCGTCCTCATTTCCAGCATTACCTTATCATTGCTGATATGAGCGATCACAGGTATCGGAAGCTTTCTGAGTCTGACTGCCAGTTCCTGAGCAGTCTCTTTTTTGGGGAATATCCCAACCGCATAGTCCGGCATCACTTCTCCGGGAAGAGATCCTCCTCCCACTGCAGACAGACTTTTTTCCACAGTAATCTCTCCGGCATAACCACAGGAATCCAGTTCCCAGGCAATCTCTTCTGCCTGCGTCAGAAGTTCTTCTTCTGTTCTCGCGATCATTCTCAGCACCGGGATATTTTCCCAGCAGGACTCCTCATTCAGGTATTCCCGAAAGGTTGCCTCCAGTGCCGCTGTGGTGAATTTGTCCAGGCGGAGTGCCCGCATCAGCGGATGATTTTCCATAGCCTGTATATATTTCTTCTTTCCTGCAATGATCCCTGCCTGAGGGCCTCCCAGAAGCTTGTCTCCGGAAAAACACACCACATCAGCGCCCTGTTTCAGCACTTCCTGCACGGTAGGCTCGTGTGCCAGTCCATATTTTTCCAGATCAACAAGAACGCCGCTTCCCAGATCTACGATCACCGGAAGTTTCTTTTTTTCACCCAGATCCGCCAGTTCTTTTATGGAAACATCCTCGGTAAAGCCTACGATCTTATAATTGCTGGTATGCACCTTAAGAAAGGCTGCCGTTTCCTCATTCACAGCCTGCTCATAATCAGAGATTCTTGTCCGGTTGGTGCAGCCTGTTTCTCTTAAAACTGCGCCGCTCTGTTCCATGACCTCAGGGATACGAAAATGCCCTCCAATCTCGATCAGCTCGCCTCTGGAAACGATCACTTCTTTTTTTTCTGCCATGGCAGCCAGGATCAGAGCGACTGCCGAGGCATTGTTATTGACTGCCACCGCTGCTTCCGCTCCCGTTACCTGACAGACAACCTCTGCATAATGAGCCTGGCGTTTTCCCCTTTTCCCTTTTGAAAGGTCATACTCCAGATTGGAATAGCCTGTCATGGATTCCATCACTGCCAGCATCTGTTTTTTCCCAAGAGGCGCCCTTCCCAGATTCGTGTGAAGAAGAATCCCTGTGGCATTAAAAACCCTCTGAAAGGAAGGTTCGGAAGTTTCCTGCACTCTTTTTTTTATACGATCTGTCACATAAGAGGTAATTGCAGACGTTTCCCATTGTACAGACTCCTCTTTCGCCATAAGGATCTTATCCCGGAAGTCTTCCAGCTCCTTCCGTATGATTTCTGTAACTCTCTCTCTTCCATATTCGCTGCAGAGCTTCTCTGTTTCTTTCAGCGACAGGAGATGATCCACTCTTGGAATTTTTCTTAATATTTCATTTTGATTCATATATTTTCGTTTTCTTATTTCAGAATCAGGAATTTCTCCTGTTTTTCAGTTACTTTTCCGATCATGGCAGAAGGCAGTTCAAGAGTATTCAGTCTTTTCAGAAGCTCAGGAGCCTCTTCCTCCGATACAGCGATAAGCAGTCCTCCTGATGTTTGGGGATCATAGATCAGATCCTCCTGCCAGGTTCCTGAAATCCGGCTTTCCACATCTTTTTCCAGATACTCTCTGTTCCGGTATGCGCCTGCCGGGATCAGTCCCATTTCTGTATAAGCCTGTACTCCCTTCAGAACCGGAAGACTTCCGGTATCCAGGATCAGGGTTTTTTCGCTTCCCTTTGCCATTTCCATGGCATGTCCCGCAATACCAAATCCTGTAATATCCGTACAGCTGTGAATGGAAAATCCAGCCGCAATATCTCTTGCATAGCGGTTCAGATACGTCATATTTTTTACCGCAGCTTCGATCTCATCCTCTGAGGCAAGCTCTCCTTTGATTGCCGTGGAAAGGATGCCTGTTCCAAGTGGTTTGGTAAGGATCAGCACATCTCCGGCTTCTGCTCCATAATTCTTCCACATAAGCTTCGGATCTACAAATCCGCTGACGCACAGACCGTACTTCGGTTCATTGTCAGATATCGTATGCCCTCCCGCAAGCACTGCTCCGGCTTCGATCACTTTATCCGCTCCGCCCTTCAGGATCTCTCCAAGGATCTCTATATCCAGGCAGTCCGGAAGTGCAGCCAGATTCAGCGCCACCTTCGGCTCTCCGCCCATGGCATATACATCACTGAGGGCATTTGCCGCAGCAATCTGTCCAAACAGATACGGGTCATCTACAACCGGGGTAAAAAAGTCAACCGTATGGATCATTGCCAGATCGTCATTAATTTTATAGACCGCAGCATCATCTGAGGTCTCTGTTCCCACTAAAAGCATGGGATCACTGAATTTCGGCAGCTTACCCAAAACTTGGGCAAGGGTCTCAGGACCTTTTTTAGCCGCTCAGCCGGATGTACTTGACATCTGCGTTAAACGAATCTTGTAGTCACTCATGCTTTCACCTCCTTACACTCTGCAGAAGAGGATTCCTTCAGAATCCTTCCTTCCTCTGTTTTTCTTGTAAAACCATTTTTATCGAAATGCTCCAGAAGAGCCACCGCAACTTTCCGGGAGCACCCCAGATAATCTCTGTACTCTCCAAGGGCAATGATTTCTTTCTTCTGTGCCATTTCCCGGAAAGCCTCTTTTCCTCTTTCGTAGTAATCTCTGTGGATACAATACTGCTCGTCCAGACGGATCAGGCTCTTTTTATTGAGAAGAGAGGTGAATACCGGTTTGAATTTCTTCTGGCTTCTGTGCTCTTTCAGGTACAGCTCTGTGGCAAGAGGGGCAAATCCGGATTCCAGATAGTGAGCAAGAATCTCCTGTACCATGGCATCCTCATCTTCCTTCAGCACCACCTTAAAACGCTTTTTGCTGACACAGCCGTTTTCTTCCTTGATGATCTTTTGTTTTTTGAGCACCTCCAGTATCTCGTCTGTGATCCTGGAATTTTCCAGCTTCATTCTGCTGCGCAGCTCCTCGATTCCCATTCCTTCTTTCAAAGGACAGGCTTTGTGAAAATCATCCAGGATACGCTCTGTTTTTCTGCGGTAGAAATCCATTTCGTCTCTGTGGATGTAGAGCCCCTCTTCCAGACAGACCAGAATTCCTTTTTCTGCCAGCTTTGCCGCTGTATTCTTCAGTCCGGATCTGTCCAGGGAATTCCTTCCTGCCAGTTCCTCCAGAGGATAAAAGCAGCCTCTGTGCTCCAGAATCGAAGTTTCCAGCAATTCCTCACCGGTTCCCTTTTCTTTGATCCGGCAGGCCTCCAGGACTTTTTGATCCTTTCTTTTATGTTTGCGGGGGCAGGCATCCAAAATACAGCCCCCTCCAATGGTTTCCGCCGGAGAATAAAAGCGGATCACAAAACGGTCGCCTTTTTCCATTACCGTATACTCCTCCAGACGCAGCTGGGCATAACAGGTTTCTCCTGCTTTCAGTTCTTCCCGGTCAAGAAGGATTACCTTTCCCAAAAGCTCCTTTGTCCCATGATAGATGTGGACTCTGCTTCCGTTTTTTACCACACGCTCTGTATGGCGCAGGACAGTCAGAGACACATCCGCCATCATAGAAGGATACATACTGTTTTTAAAAGCGATCACATCGCCCCTTGAAATCTCCTCTTTTTTACGGTCAGGAAGATTCAGCGCCACGCGCTGTCCTGCATGAGCAGTCTCTACTCCCTGCTCATGTACCTGAATACTTCGGATCTTTACCGGAACGTTTTCCGGATAGAGGAACGCCTCCTGTTCTTTTTTTATTTTTCCGCCAAGAAGCGTACCGGTGACAACCGTTCCAAACCCTTTCAGCGTAAATACCCGGTCTACCGGAAGCCGGAAAGCCCGGGTTTCTTTGTGATCCGGCAGTTTCTGATACATCTGATACAAAGTTTCTTTTAATTGATCCAGTCCCTGATTCCTGTATACGGATACAGGGATCACCGGAGCATTTTCCAGAAAAGTTCCTTCTGTCAGCTCCCGGATATCTTCTTCTACCAGTTCCACCAGTTCCGGATCTGCAAGGTCTGTTTTGGTGATCACAATGATCCCCTGACGGATTCCCAGCGTAGTCAGAATGTCCAGATGCTCTACCGTCTGAGGCATGATTCCCTCATCGGCAGCAACCACCAGCATCACAAGATCCATTCCGCCTACACCAGCCAGCATATTTTTTACAAATTTTTCATGACCGGGCACATCCACGATCCCTACACGTTCCCCACCCGGAAAATCCATCCAGGCAAAACCCAGTTCTATCGTGATCCCACGTTTTTTTTCTTCTTTCAGGCGATCGGTATCCATTCCGGTCAGTGCCTGAATCAGACAGGTTTTTCCATGGTCTACATGACCTGCGGTTCCTATGATTCCATATTTCATGAGTTTAACCTCTGTTAAAGACCGGAGAATCTTTTCCAGTCTGTTTTTTCTATACAATCATACCACAGGTAGGGGCTTTTTACTATAGAAAAACTTGTCCGTATCTGTTTGCGCTGACGGAAATTCATCCTTTTACTTTGAATAAAGCCCCGGATAAGCCTTCCTGTCCAGCCTTAAATAAATACTATACAAGCTCATCACAAATAAGCCGATGACTGCTATAATGATCCATACTGTACGGAATGTATAATAGTCGATAAACGTTCCGATCACGTAGTTGCTTAATACGCCGATTAATCCGGCGCAGCTGGTCGTAATACTTAATACTCTTCCACGATGTGTTTCCGGTATTCTTTTTGTAAGATAAGGCGTTTTTGATATGGAGCCCAATATTTCACCTGTGGTAAATATAATAAACCCTGCAACCGCAATCACAAAATGATGATTTACAAAAATAAAAAAGGCAAGTCCTAATGACTCCAGCAGCTGCCCCAAATACATAATCCTGATATCGATTACTCCGGAAAACTTTCTGGTTAATATCGGCGTACCTATTACCACAACAACTGCATTAATACTTGTTAAAATTCCAAACTTAAAAGCCCCTGATCCACGAAAAGCTTCTTCCATATGTAAAGGCATCAAAAAGTTGAATTGATTATAAATCAGTGCAGCTATACCCGAAATAACAAATAACAAATAACAAAAAGAATAATTTTCGTTCAGAAAAAACTTTGAATATTGATCCGGTTTCACCCTTTTCATATTCGTTCATTGATTTATGATCCCGGTCCGTAATTTTTACGTTCTTAATAAAAATCAGGAGCATCAGTGTACTGGATATGTCTGCCAGACCGTTAATAAAAAAAGACAGGCTCAAATAATCATTAAACAACATACCGCCAATGGTCGGCGCCAGAACCAACCCTAAATTCATTGAAAGATAGTTGAGGGAATATGCCCTTTCCCGATCCCTGTAGGTTGTCAGATCAGCGATCAGCGCATCATAAGCAGGCTGTTTCCGATCAGATCAAAGGTAACGATAATATGCTTTTTATTATATTTGTCAGCCAGCTTACCTCCCAGTAAATAAAACGGACCCATAACCAGAGAAAACAGCATCATATACAGACCGATCGTCTGTCCGTTCAACCCCCGTTTTTCACTCATTATCAAAGTAAGCATGGGTCAGATTAATGCCCCCATACTTGTCATGATTTTACCAAAGGCCAGCACATAGATTTCTTTTGGCAAATGAGTATACATAGAAAAATGTTTTTTTAGAAATCTCATAGAAATTATCCTCTTTACCATCCCTTTAAATTTATCAGACTACTCTAAATCAATCCAGTATCTTTGCTCTGTCTTACCATTTTCTGTTTGTTCATTTTCTAAGATTCCACCGTTTTTTATGATGGATTTTGCAGAACCAATATTATCTTTATCACATACCATTAAGACTTTTTTGATTCCCATTTTTTTACATTCCTCTAAAGCAATCCCGATCATTTGCACAGCATATCCTTTTCTTCTTTCAGACGGTCTGATTCCATCTCCGATATGACCGCCATGTAATAAAAGATGTTCATTCAGATAGTGCCTGATATTTACCGCGCCTACAAGGATATTTCGTTCCTCATCCAAACAGAAAAATGTAGAGTCGGGAACCATACCGTCTTTCGGTTCACTTGTTTCCAAATTGTTCAAATAGTAGTCAAAGTCATCATAATTGTTTTTGAAAATAATCCCTGGTGAACGGTTCACATCATGCGTATCGTTATATTCTTTCCACTCCCTGAGCATATCAATAATCTGCTCTCTGTATTCGTAACTCCCTTTTATTAATTTCATTGACATCAAAATCCCTTCCTTTACTTCAAGTCCATAGCTTTTCTCGAATATTCTTCTCTATCTAACTCCTTGATTTCTACCATATAATCCCGACTCCTTGTCTGTAATTAATAGCGGCAACTCCAAAAGCATAATCAGAAAAACAAAAAACAGCAGGATATCTGTTATCTTTATACAGAATCCTGCCGTTTCTGAAATCGATTTTATTGACGGAAAAACAACCTGTCTCTTTACATTGCTCTTATTTAAGGCAATATTTTGTATGGAGCAGATGATGTGCTATATGACTGTTTGGCTCCTCCAGAAACTCCTCATAGATCTTTTTGATCGCAGGATTTTCATGGGATTTCCGATAGGTAAGCTCACGGTCATGGGCAAAGGTTGCAGCTCTTCTGTTGGCATAGGCTGCCTCTCTGTCTGTATCCATAAGAAGCTTCGGCTGACCGCCTCCGCTGACACATCCCTCCGGACAGGTCATCACTTCGATGAAATGAAGATCCAGAGTTCCGTTCTTTACTGCCTCCAGAACCGGGATCACATTTTTCAGTCCGGTTACAACTCCAACCTTCAGATCCAGATCGCCTACTTTTATCACAGAAGTACGGAATCCCTCTGTTCCACGAACAGCTGTTACCTCAAGATCCGGAATCGGCTGTCCGGTCACAAGCTCATAACCTGTACGAATAGCCGCTTCCATAACGCCGCCGGTAACACCGAAAATAGTTCCGGCGCCGGTATACAGACCCAGAGGCTGGTCAAATTCCTGATCCTCAAGAGCGTCCCAGTCAATTCCCATATCCTTGATAAGCCACGCCAGATCTCTGGTGGTAATGGCAACATCCACATCACGGAAACCACTGTCTTTCATTTCCGGACGCTCGCTCTCAAACTCCTTACAGGTACAGGGCATTACAGAAACGCTGAAAATATCTTCGCCTGTTTTGCCTTCCAGCTGCGCTCCGTATGTTTTGAAAATAGCTCCGCCGATCTGCTGCGGACTTTTTGCCGAGGACAAATGATCGGAAAGCTCCGGATAATTATTCTCAAGGAATTTTACCCAGGCAGGGCAGCAGGAAGTGAACATCGGAAGAACGCCTCCCTCTGTTACACGCTTTACAAGTTCCGTGCCCTCTTCCATAATGGTCACATCTGCCGGGAAATTGGTATCGTACACCCGGTCAAATCCCAGTGTGTGAAGAGCTGCAGATAATTTACCGGGTGTCAGAGTTCCCAGATCTGCGCCAAACTCTTCTGCAATAGCAACACGAACTGCCGGTGCGCACTGTACAATGGTAAATTTATTTTTATCTGCAAGAGCTTCTTTCACCTTATCCAGATTGCAGACTGCATATGCTGCGAAAAGAGGCTCCTGAACAGAATCCGGAATATTTCTTTCTTTTTTTACTCTGTCATAGGCTTTTTTTCCATGGGTCAGAATGGATACATAAGATTTACATTTCTGCACACACTGTCCGCACATCACGCATCTGTCTGTATCGATTGTCTGAGGCTGTCCCTGCTCTCCTACAATGGCATAGGCAGGACAAACTTCTGCACATTCACGGCAGCCCGTACAGAGATTCTGATCAATTGCTACTATCATGAATTTTGTCCTCCCTTATCTCCAGTCTTTTGTCAGAAGCAGTGACTCTGCTGCCCTGATATTTTTTTCTTCCCGTTCCGCTTCCGGATCCACCAGTCTGAGAGCCTGATGAGGACAGACTCTTACGCAGGCCGGTCCGCCTTCGATTCCTGCACAGAGATCGCATTTGGATGCAAAGACTTTTGGCTCCTCAGCCATCGGCTGAGCCACCAGGCGTCCGTCTTTCGCATAAGGAAGAAGCGCAATCGCTCCAAAAGGACAGGCCTGCATACAGTCCTTACAGCCGATGCATTTTTCTGCATCTACAATCACCTGATGGTCGATCCTGCTGATGGCCCCCTTGCTGCATGCATTCAGACATGGCGCGTCCTCACAGTGCTTACACTGAATCGGCATACATCCCTGCTCAAATCTGGTCAGGAACAGTCTTGGGGTTACGGGAACCGTTACGGTTCCCACTGTATTTCCAACATGATTGCTTTTGCGGTTATGAACGGTAAAACAGGCCACCTCACAGGCTTTGCAGCCAGTGCATTTGGTGCTGTCTCCCACCACAAAAGATCCGATTTCTTTTTTCATTGATTATGACCTCCTATTCCTGCGGATGCGTTTCCCGATACGCATTTCTGGCAGCTTCCATACGTTTCCGTTCCATGGCATCTCCCAGTTCCTCCTCTGTTACAAGAGTCAGTGCTTCTGTAGGACAGACTCTTACACAGGCAGGCCCTCCCGGAAGTCCGTAGCAAAGGTCACATTTGTTTGCCACTTTTTTCTCAGATCCGTCCGCCTGAACTTTTCCCGTCTGTACTGTCATATTAATAGCACCAAATGGACAGGCATCCATACAGGATTTACAGCCCATGCATTTATCTGTGTCAATGACAATACAGTGATCTTTCTGGGAAATCGCCCCCACCGGGCACACTGCCATACATGCCGGATTTTCACAGTGCTTACACTGTACCGGAACACTTAAGCGTGCTGTTTTTACCATATGAAGCTTCGGATTAAAACTATAGGAATCCGGATCCACCTCAAAGATATGCTTTCCCTCATGTGCCACCACGCATCCGATCATACAGGTGCGGCATCCGATACAAAGGTCAGGGTTCCCTTTTACAAAGTAATTCATGATTCTGCCCCCTTTCCTGTATCGATACCCATCTGGGCGCGGATATCATCATACAATTCCATCACATGGCGCTCTGCCCATTCCTGATCCTGGATTTTTTCTACACGACAGGCACAGTATTTGTACTCCGGAGTGTTGCTGACAGGATCCAGCTTGGCTGTTGTCAGCTCGTTGCAGGCTCCGATCCACCACTGATAGGTCATATAGGTTGCGCCGGGTTTTACCCTGTCTGTAGGAAGGCATCTGGTAATACAGTAGCCTCTCTTGGAAAGGATCTTAACCAGCTCGCCTTTTTTCAGGTTCATCTTCTCGCAGTCCTGGGTATTCATCTGTACCCAGCCCGGCTCGTCCTCCAGATTGCGAAGGGTACGGCAGTTTCCGGTCATAGTACGGACAGAATAATGTCCTACCTCACGGACAGTGGAAAGTGTCATCGGATACTGGTCGTTTTCCAGTTCCACCGGCGGATGCCAGTCTGTACCATAGAACAGTGCCTTGTGATCTTTTGTGGCAAAGATTCCATCCTTATGAAGATACGGGGTTCCTTTGTCTTCCATGGATTTGTCGCGGCAGGGCCACTGAATACCGCCGTATTTCTCAATTTTTTCGTAGGTAGCTCCGGTAAAGCTCGGACAGAGATCGATCATTTCATTCCAGATCTCCTCTGTATTTTTATAATTCATAGGATAGCCCATAGCTGTGGAGATATCGGCAATGATCTGCCAGTCCGGACGCATATCGCCTTCCGGTTCGATCAGCTTGCGGACTCTCTGGAAGCCACGGTCTGCACAGGTATAAATGCCCTCGTTCTCTCCCCACGCAGTGGCAGGAAGAATCACGTCTGCATAAAGACCTGTTTTGTTCATATAGATATCCTGCATAACAACAAAATCGCATTTATCAAGAGCCTCTCTGACTTCTGCCAGATCAGGATCTGACTGCGCCGGATCTTCTCCGAATATGTAGTATGCATGAATCCGTTTCTTCTCATCTTTCTCGTGAAGGATCCGCTCCGGCACATGAGTGATCGGACAGCCTACCTTATCGGACAGCGGAACGCCCCATGCCTTTTCAAATTTTTCACGGATCTCCGGTACAGTTACATTCTGATAACCCGGATAGGAGTTTGGAAGAGCGCCCATATCGCAGGCTCCCTGTACATTGTTCTGTCCACGTACCGGACCGATGCCCATAGACGGACCGCCAAAGTTTCCGGTCATCAGTGCAAGGTTTGCAAGCCCTTTGACCACATCCACTGCCTGTGTAAACTGACAGACACCCATACCATAAAGGATCATGGCAGGTTTGGTAGTGGCGTACATTCTTGCTGCCCTGCGTATTTCATCTGCCGGAATGTGTGTGATCGGTTCTGCATATTCCGGTGTGTATTTTTCAATCACCTTCAGGAATTCATCAAATCCCTTTGTGTGTCCTTCGATAAATCTGGTATCTGCCAGTCCCTCATTCCAGATCACGTTAGCCATCGCATTTACCAGGGCAAGGTTTGAACCTCCCTTAAGCTGCAGATGGATGTCTGAAATACGTGCGGTTTCTGTCACACGTGGATCTGCACAGATAATCTTCATTCCCTTCTGTCTGCCGCGGACAATACGTCTTGCAACGATCGGATGGGAATCTGCTCCGTTATAACCGAAGCAAAGTAAACAGCCTGCATCCTCGATCTCCGGGATGCCCATTGACATTGCGCCTGAACCTAAAGAATACAGTAGACCCGCTACCGAAGGCGCATGTCATATTCGTGCGCAGTGATCGACATTATTAGTACCGATGCACGCGCGCATAAATTTTTGCATAAGATAATTGGCCTCATTGCCTGCTCCTCTGGCAGATCCTGTTCCCATAATAGAATCCGGGCCGTATTTCTCCTTGATTTCTCCCAGGCGTTTCGCTACATAGGAGATTGCCTCCTCCCATGAAACCTCTACGAGAGGTGATTTCTTTCCGCCTTTACGGATCATCGGCTTACGAAGACGTTTCGTAAGAATCTGGGGATCATTCAGATAATCCCAGCCGTAATGACCTTTCAGACAGAGGGTTCCTGCATTGGTTCTTCCATCTGCAGGGACTGCTTCCACAATCTTGTTTGCTTCCGTATCGACTGTGAACATAATCTGACATCCTGCTCCGCAATATGCGCAGGTTGTCTGGACTTGTTTTAAAGCCATACCTGTTCCCTCCTAACTTGAAATATTGACTACTGATTTCCTATCTGTTTGAGCTAAATTCTCGTTTATATTTTAACATTGTTGTCTTTGTTTTACAAGAATTCTGCCACATAAAATTAGGGAAAATGCCGAAAACATTTCGGATTTTCCCTGTTTTTTCATTTGTTTGTACTAACTTCAATCAGAATTTCTGCTGCTTTTTTGATTTCATCCAGACCTAAAACCGGAATTTCCGGCAGTCTCAGTTCCGTATCTGTAACAAGAGCCAGAAGCGTTTTTGCATCACAGACACTCCTTTTGGAAACTCCCTTCCGTACCAGCTCAAATTTTGGAAAAAGGGAATCTTTCATTCCTTCCAGCAGAATAAAGTCCGCTTCAGGAAAAAATCCCATCAGTTCCTCCACATCTGCCTCCGGCTGCTTTTTTACCACCTGCCACTGTCCCCTGGAAAAAACACAGGTTCC
Organism: uncultured Blautia sp.; assembly: GCA_900541985.1. Lineage (GTDB taxonomy): Bacteria > Bacillota > Clostridia > Lachnospirales > Lachnospiraceae > Blautia_A. The sequence goes on from UQLX01000004.1 coordinate 71,612, forward strand.
ATATGCCCCTGCCTGCTGCAGCCGATAAGTATCTGTCCCTTCCCTGTCTGCCTGGAACTCGTGGCCGTCATGCTTAATTACCGCAACACGATATCCTCTTTTGGTAAGTTCCGCTACCAGCTTTTCCAGAAAGGTGGTTTTGCCGGAATTTTTTACGCCGCTTACCGCCGCCACAAAAGGCTTCTCCGTTTTTTTCACAGCATCCATACTGCCACCTGCTCCCCGGCTTTTACGTTTTCCTTTCCAGCCGGAATGTCCAGAAGGCAGTTACATCCCCGTAAAGTGCCGATTGCACCTGAGGAAAAAATCCCCTGTGGAAAGGAAACCTTTCCATCTTTGTACACCGCTCTGACAAACCGCCGTACCCGGCATCTTTTTTCAAAATCCACCTCCATGATCCCCCGGCGCATTTCCATGGCAAATACAGGATCTCCGGTCATTACCTCCAATGCCGGACGCAGAAGAAGTTCCAGATTTGCCATTGCCCCAAAAGGATTTCCAGAAAGGGAAAGAATCAATGTATTCCCATATACAGAAAAAATCGTAGGAGTTCCAGGCTGGAGGCGAATCCTCCAGAATATTTTTTCTGCTCCAAGGATCTCCAGTGCTCCGTGAAGAATATCTTTTTTCCCTACAGACACACCGCCGGTGGTAATAATAATATCCGCATCTTCTGCCGCTTTTTTCAGTTCTTCTGCCAGCCCTTCCTCACTGTCAGCACAGTGGGCTACCGACTTGGGAGGCACACCCAGTTCACAAAGGCGCGCGGAAACCATCATCCCATTGGAATCATAGATTTTTCCCGGCTTCAAAGGCTTTCCCGGCTCACAAAGCTCATCTCCGGTAGTCAGTACCCGTATCACCGGTTTACGGTAAACCTCTATCTCTGTGCGACCGATGCCGGAAAGGATTCCCTGCTCTGCAAAGGTGATCCGGGAGCCTTTTTTCAGAAGAAGGCTCTCTTTTTTGTAATCCTCTCCCTGAAAGCAGTAATTATCCCATGGCTTCTGGCTCTTGTAGATTTCCACCACATCCTCGCCATAATCCGTATCTTCCTGCTTAACCGCCGTATCCGTTCCCTGCGGAAAAGGAGCTCCTGTCATGATCCGATATGCTTCTCCCGGCTTCGCCTGAAACGATTGGCCGTCATCTCCCGCATAAATACAGCCTGCCACCTGAAGTCTGGCCGGATTTCCACGAACAGCCCCCCGTATGTCTTCTGCCCGGACCGCATAGCCATCCACAGGAGAACGCGAAAAAGGCGGATTGTCTATCCCGGCATAAACATCCTCTGCAAGACAGAATCCCCCTGCCTCTCTTACTTCCACTTTTTTTGTATCTACGATCCTCTTTGCCCGCTTTTCAATTTCCTCCAAAGCATCCTCAAGCAAAATTCCCTCTCTCATCTTTCGTTCCTCTTTTCCATATACGTTAAAAGTTCCCGGTAATCCTCCGGCGTATTAATGTTTTGAATCTGCCATTCCTCCACGAAAATCCGGCAGGTGTCATACCCCCATGCATCAAGAATCCGAAACACCGGCGCGGAAGCTTTTTGTATCTGTTCTCCAATAAAGTCCGCCATACAGACAGGATAAATCCCCATCAGGGGCTCATTCCGTTCTCCATGCACCGCCAGCAAAGGTTCCCCGGCATTGCCGCCCGCTCTTTCATACCCAAAATGTCTGAAATCTTCAGTATCCACTGCGTCCAGTCTGTCCTCATGAGCAAGGAGCAAATCTTCCAGCATCTTCACCGGAAGCTGAGGCACATCCACCGGAAGCACCAGACAATAGGGAGTGTCCATGGCCTTCATGCAGGCATGAAGCCCGCCTAACGGCCCCCGTTCCCGGTAAATATCAGAAACCACCTGGATATGTATGCTGCTTTTTGTTTTTTCATTTCGGAAAACACATTCTCCGGTATCGTGACCAGAAACATAAGCCTCCCGGATTCCCAGTTTCTCCGCTTTTTTTATCTGGCAGTCCAAAAAGCTTTCTCCATCCAAAAGAAGCTCTGCCTTGTCCTTTCCCATCCGACTGCTTTTTCCGCCGGCCAGGAGAAGAAGAGAATAAAGCTCTGCCCTGTTTATTTTCTGTTTTTTTCTCACTGTAATGTATCACCTTTGTTTATAAATCTGTACGGTCTGATGATTTTCCTGTGCACAAATACTTTTTATCTTTTCAGTATAGCAAAAACCAAGTTTCTGCTATTCGTTATACTAGTATAAATCTTTTTTTCATACATGTATACAAATAATTGTAAAAACGCCATAATATTTGATATTATAATTAAAAACAGATACTTTTCAATCATTATCCAATGAACTTAAACGCAAAATTATGGAGAGCAATGATTTATGAATATTGTAGAAATAACAAACGATTTAGAAAAAAGAAATTCGCAAAAAAGGATACTCTTTTATTCAGGTTAAAACTGTACAAATGGGAAAATATGAAACCTATGACAATATAATATACTTACCCGGGGAGCCGGGGACGTGCTCTCACCTATTCCGAGACCTTACGGAAGGTGGTGATTATTATGAGTACATATGAAGAATTAAGCTTAATCGTAAGCGTTGCTTTACTGATTGTAGCTATTCTGAATCTTACACATAAAACAGAGCCTGACTCCCTGTTTTGTACAAGGGTGTCAGGCTCTCTTTCTTCTTTTTTATTTCTTTGTGATGAATCCTTTTGCTTTCAGAGTCTCTGCGCAGAGAACAGCTCCGCCGGCAGCGCCTCTTACGGTATTGTGGGAAAGTCCCACAAATTTATAATCGTATACGGTATCCTCACGGAGACGTCCAATGGAAACGCCCATGCCGTGTTCGTAGTTTACATCCTCGGTTACCTGCGGACGGTTGTCCTCCTCCAGATACTGGATAAACTGCTTCGGTGCGCTTGGAAGCTCCAGTTCCTGCGGAACACCTCTAAAGTTTTTGAGCGCTTCGATCAGCTGCTCTTTGGTTGGTTTCTTGCGGAATTTTACAAAAACAGCTGCTGTATGACCGTTCAGTACCGGTACACGGATACACTGGCAGGTGATCACCGGCTCCTGTGCAGGAACGATCACACCGTCCTCAATCTTACCCCACAGTCTCAGCGGTTCTTTCTCGCTCTTCTCTTCCTCTCCGCCGATATACGGGATGATATTGTGTTCCATTTCCGGCCACTCTTTAAAGGTCTTTCCTGCTCCGGAAATTGCCTGATATGTAGTAGCCACTACTTCATACGGCTCAAATTCCTTCCATGCAGTCAGCACCGGTGCATAACTCTGGATAGAGCAGTTCGGTTTTACTGCAATGAAGCCTCTGGTTGTTCCCAGACGTTTCTTCTGGAATTCGATCACGTCAAAATGCTCCGGGTTGATTTCCGGAACTACCATCGGAACGTCCGGTGTCCAGCGATGTGCGCTGTTGTTGGAAACAACTGGTGTTTCTGTTTTTGCGTACTCTTCTTCAATCGCCTTTATCTCATCTTTGGACATATCTACAGCAGAGAATACAAAATCAACGGTTGCCGCAACCTTCTCTACCTCATTTACATTCATTACCACAATTTTTTTCACTGCTTCCGGCATCGGAGTATCCATTTTCCATCTTGCGCCTACAGCCTCTTCGTAAGTTTTGCCTGCACTTCTGGCACTTGCTGCAAGTGTTACTACCTCAAACCACGGATGATTTTCCAGAAGAGAAATAAATCTCTGTCCTACCATTCCGGTAGCTCCTAAAATACCGACTCTCAGTTTCTCGCTCATAATAAATCTCTCCTCACTTTATGTCTTTGTATTGCATACATTTGTCGTTCTTGTACATACTATACCACTTTATGGAAAAATGCAAGTGTTTTTTTATTTTTTCTCACTGTCAGCTGTTCTTAAGATAGTCTCTGTTGACTGCAATGACTTTTTCCATAACCGCTGCTCCCGGTGCCCCGTAAGTACAGCGCTTTTCCACACAGGTCTTCATGCTGATCGCCTCATAGATATCTTCCTGAAAAACAGTACTGATCTCTTTGTAGTCTTCCAGAGGCAGTTCATCCAGAGAAATTCCTCTGTCAATACAGGTCAGCACCAGACGTCCTACGATACCATGAGCATCACGGAAAGGAACGCCGTGATTTACCAGATAGTCTGCTGCATCTGTAGCATTGGTAAATCCGTTCTTTGCGCTTGCCTCCATAACATCCTTACGGAATTCCATGGTTGAAACCATACCGGTAAACAAGGCCAGACAGCCTTTTACGGTGTCAATCGCATCAAAGGTCAGTTCCTTATCTTCCTGCATGTCCTTGTTGTATGCCAGCGGGATTCCCTTCATGGTTGTAAGAATGGACATCAGAGCTCCGTACACACGTCCGGTTTTTCCACGAAGAAGCTCTGCAATATCCGGATTTTTTTTCTGAGGCATGATACTGCTTCCTGTACTGTAGGCATCATCAATCTCCACAAAACGGTATTCGTTGGAGTTCCACAGAATAATCTCCTCTGAAAAACGGCTGAGATGCATCATCACCGTAGACAGGGCAGAAAGAAGCTCGATCACATAATCTCTGTCTGATACGGAATCCATACTGTTTCTGGTTGGCTCATCAAAGCCCAGAAGCTCTGCCGTATAGTCGCGGTCCAGAGGATAGGTGGTTCCTGCCAGAGCTCCGGCTCCCAGAGGACAGGTATTCATCCTTTTCCGGATATCTGCCATACGGCTGCGGTCTCTCCGGAACATCTCAAAATAAGCGCCCACATGATGCGCCAGAGTAACCGGCTGCGCCTTCTGCAGATGGGTAAAGCCCGGCATGTAGGTATGGATATTTTCCTCCATAATTTTCTGCAGAGCCATAAGAAGCTCCTTCAGTTCCTGATCGATGGCATCGATCTCATCTCTTGTATAAAGCTTCATATCCAGAGCCACCTGGTCGTTGCGGCTTCTTCCTGTATGAAGCTTTTTCCCCGGATCTCCGATGCGGTCGATCAGATTCGCCTCCACAAAGCTGTGGATATCCTCATACTCGGATGTGATCTCGAGTTTTCCGGATCTTACATCTGAAAGAATTCCCTCCAGTCCTTCCAGGATCTGGTCTTTTTCTGTTTCTGCGAGGATTCCCTGCTTCGCCAGCATCTTTACATGGGCTTTGCTGCCGCGGATATCCTGCTCATAAAATTTCTGATCAAAGGAAATAGACGCATTAAAATTATAAACCAGCTTGTCCGTTTCCTTGGTGAAACGTCCTCCCCATAACTGTGCCATAATCATTACTCCTCGTTTCTGTATAATATTAAACTAAGTGTTCCCAGTATAGCACATTTTTTTATAAAATCAAAGAGAAAATATGCTTTTTATGCAGTTTTTCTCGTATATTCATACGTTATATTTAATATTTATTCATTTTTCTGCATTTTATTCTCTTCTCTCTCCCGTTTGGAAAACACACAGCCGCAGTAATCCTGCCGATAAAGTTCATATTCTCCGGACAACTCAATGGAACGCTTATATCCGTTTTTCTTTTTAAAATCCGAAGGAAGATGAGAGACCTGATAAATCTCAGCCAGTTCCTCACCGATCTCGTTGATCTTCTGTGCATTTTTCAGAGGGCTGATGGACAGCGTCGTGGTAAAATAATCATAATTTCCTTCTTTTGCAAAGCGGGCAGCTTCTTCCATACGGAAACGATAACATCCGAAGCACCTTTCTCCGCCTTCCGGAATATGTTCCATGCCCTTTGCCATTTGAAAAAACACCTGCGGATCATATTCTCCCTCCACCAGCTTCACCGGATGGACAAATTCCATTTCCCCGATCATCCTGCGGATCTCTTCCACACGCTTTTCGTACTCTTCCGACGGGGAAATATTGGGATTATAAAAAAATACAGTAATCTCAAAATATCTGGACAGATACTCCAGCACATAGCTGGAACAGGGCGCACAACAGCTGTGAAGAAACAGTCTTGGCGTTCTTCCCTCTTTTTCAATCCCTTCCAGCAGTCTGTCCAGCTCTTTCTGATAATTTCTTTTATTCATCTTCTGCTCCTTGTTCTGTATACTCCATATTTTTTATCATAACACAAAATCCTTTACAGGCATATCATAACATATAGTATTTTCCAAAACAGGATTCCGGAAAATGCTTTGAACAATTTACAGGGAGGTATATCCATGAAACCACTTCTGGAAGTAAGAGAGCTTTCTCTTTCCTATCATACGCCTTCCGGGGAGACTCCTGCCCTTTCACATATATCCTTTGACCTGATGCCCGGTGAATTTCTTGCCATCGTCGGCCCCTCCGGCTGCGGAAAATCCACACTTCTGAACGTGATCTGCGGACTTCTGGAACCGGAAAAGGGATCTGTTCTCATGAACGGCACACCGGTTTCCCGCGGGGATCCCCGCATGGGCTATATGCTGCAAAAGGATCATCTCCTGGAATGGCGCACCATTTACAAAAACATTCTTCTCAGTCTGGAAATACGGCGGCAGCTGACACCGGAAAAGCTTTTCTATATTGAGCAGATGCTCCGCACCTATGGTTTGGACAAATTCCGTTCCGCCCGTCCTTCCCAGCTTTCCGGCGGGATGCGTCAGCGAGCCGCTCTGATCCGTACTCTGGCGCTGAAGCCGGAGCTTCTGCTTCTGGATGAGCCGTTCTCTGCGCTGGACTACCAGACACGGCTTAATGTCAGCGATGATATCGACAGGATACTAAAAAAGGAAAACAAACCGGCAATCCTTGTTACCCATGATATTTCTGAAGCCATCAGCATGGCAGACCGGGTAATCATCCTGACCAGACGTCCTGCCACAGTCGCCGGAATCATCCCAATCGAACTTACTGTTGAGAACAGAACACCTCTTTCTTCAAGAAACGCACCGGATTTTAAATCTTATTTTAATCAAATCTGGAAGGAGCTGAATGACCATGCCTGAGCTTTCCCCTGCCCAGAAAAAATATCTTTTGCAGAAAAAGCGTGAAAAATATTTGGTAAATATATCCAGAATTCTGCTTTTTCTGTTTTTTCTGATCTTATGGGAAATATCTTCCCGCTTTGGCTGGATCGATTCCTTTATTTTCAGCAGTCCATGGGCGATTTTAAAAAATTTTGTTGAAATGTGCAGGGATCAGTCACTTTTTGTCCACATCGGGATCACGCTTGCCGAAACTCTGATCAGTTTCTTTTTTGTGGTGCTTCTGGGAATCGGGACAGCCGTGCTTTTGTGGCTGTGTCCAAAACTGTCCCGGGTTCTGGAGCCCTATCTGGTGATCCTGAACAGTCTTCCGAAATCAGCTCTGGCACCGCTTCTGATCGTATGGCTTGGCGCAAACATCAGAACCATTATTGTTGCAGGAATGTCCGTTGCTATCTTTGGATCCATTATCAATCTCTATACCGGTTTTCGGGAAACAGATCCGGACAAAGGCAAGCTGATCGCAACTCTGGGAGGAACAAGAAGGGATGAACTTCTGAAGATTGTCCTTCCCTCCTCTGTCCCCCTGATCTTAAGTATCATGAAGGTCAACATCGGTCTTTGTCTGGTAGGTGTGATCATCGGAGAATTTATCGGCGCCCGGCAGGGACTCGGCTATCTCATCATCTATTCCAGCCAGACCTTTAAGCTGACAACTGTACTGATGTCCATTCTGATCCTGTGTGTTATTGCCATGGGCTTGTATGGGATTCTGAATCTGATTGAAAAACGCTGTCTGAAGCATTCCTGACATATACAAAAATCCCCGGAAGCGCTCTCCTTAAAAAGGAAGCTCCGGGGATTTTTCTCTGTATAACGGCTGTCTGCCAGACCGTTTTCTGTCATGCTTATGTAATTAGTGGGATTTCACCTGATTCCACAGTTCTCCATAAGTCTGATCCGCTTCTGTTCCCATATACTGGAAGGTTTCCAGATTCTCATATTGGGAAAGATCCGGGAAGGCGATCTTACTGTTTCGGACGGCATCATCCTCAATCAGCTTCCTTGCCTCCACATTCGGCGTGGAATAAGTAATATACTCAAAATTCTTCAGAGCAATATCCGGTCTGCAGAGGAAATTGATGAATTTTTCTCCATTTTCCTTGTTTTCCGCATTCTTGGGGATAACCCAGGAATCGATCCAGATGTTACTTCCCTCCTCAGGAATCACATACTCCAGATTCGGGTTCTCCATCTGAGTATAAATAGCCTCACCGGAATAGATCACTCCGATGGCAGCCTCGTTTCCGATCATTTTATCACGGACCTGGTCGATCACATAAGCCTGTACCAGCGGCTTCTGCTTGATCAGAAGGTCTCTTGCTTCTGTAAGTTCGTCAAGATCCGTGGAATTCAGCGAATACCCCAGATATTTCAGGGTAACGCCAAAAGCATCACGGACAGAATCCTGCATAAGAATATTGTCCTTATACTTTTCGTCCCAGAGGATCGACCAGCTGGTCACCGGCTCCTTTACCATGGTTTTATTATAAAGGATTCCAACCGTTCCCCAGCAATACGGCACGGAATATTTATTTTCCGGGTCAAACTGTCTGGACTGTTCCATATAATCCTTTCCAATATTTTTGATATTGGGAATGTTATCAAAATTAATTTCTGCAAGAAGATCGTTTTTGATCATTCTCTGGATCATATAATCACTTGGACAGATCACATCATAAGCAATGGCGCCTGAACTGATCTTCGGATAAAGAATCTCATTTGTCTCAAATTCTTCGTAAACCACATCAATGCCGGTTTCTTCCTCAAACATGGTCAGCACTTCCGGATCCAGATATTCTCCCCAGTTATAAACCACCACTTTATCGGAATTCATCACATTGCTTTCTCTGGAATAATAAAAGCCTCCAAAAAGAAACAGCACACAGGTCGTGACCGGGATCACGCGGCGAAGCAGGATTTTCTTGACCTTTGAAGGTTTTTTCGCCCGTTTTTTCTTTGTTTTTGTGTCCTCTTTCTCCTCCGGTGAATAATTGATCAGGATCAGAAGCGCAAGAACTGTCACAAACATAATGGTGGACAATGCGTAGATCTCGGGCTTGATTCCTTTACGAACCTCTGTGTAGATCTTGGTGGAAAGGGTATCGATCCCCGGTCCTTTTGTAAAATGTGTGATCACAAAATCATCCAGAGACATGGTAAACGCAAGCATAAAACCGGACATTACACCCGGTACGATATCCGGGAATACCACCTTAAAAAACGCTTCCAGAGGAGAAGCGCCCAGATCCAGCGCCGCCTCATACACATGACGGTTTGTCTGCTTCAGCTTTGGTGCCACACTGAGTATCACATAAGGGATATTAAAGGTGATGTGCGCGATCAGAATGGTCCCAAATCCCATCTTCATTCTGAATGCAATGAACAGGAGCATCAGGGACACACCCATGACAATCTCCGCATTCATCATGGGAATATTCGTCACTCCCATGTAAAACGTACGCCACCGCTGCTTCATACCCTGAATGGCAATCGCCGCCGCCGTACCGATAAGCGTTGCCGCTGCCGCCGCTACAAAGGAAATGATAAGCGTCGTATAAAAAGCACTCATGATCTGCTCGTTCTGAAAAAGCTCCTTATACCATTTCAGTGTAAATCCGCCCCATTTTGCCCTTGTTTTGGACTGGTTAAAGGAAAGCACCATCAATGTAACGATTGGCGCGTAAAGTATAATAAAGATCAAAGCCAGATACAGCTTCTGTAAAAATTTTCTGATCAAAATGCCGTACCTCCTTCTCCTTTATCGTATTTTGCCACAAGTGCCATACTGGCAATGATAAATACCATCAGCACAAGAGAAAGCCCGCTGCCTACATGCCAGTTGCTGTTCTGTTTAAAGGACTGCTCGATCACGTTTCCGATCAGAAGGATCTTGCCGCCTCCCAGAAGGTCCGAAATTACAAAGGTGGTAAGCGCCGGTACAAATACCATCGTGATGCCACTGATCACTCCCGGGATGCTTAAAGGAAAGGTCACCTTCAGAAGAGTCTGAACCGGATTTGCCCCAAGATCCCTTGCTGCATTTAATACATTTGGATCTATTTTTATCAGCACATTATAAATGGGCAGAACCATAAATGGCAGGAAGTTGTATACCATTCCCAGAATAATGGCATACGGCGTATTGATGATCTCCAGTGCAGGAAGATGGAGAAATCCCAAAATACTGTTGATGACTCCATTTTTCTCCAGAAGCGTCTGCCATGCCATAGTACGCAGAAGAAAATTCATCCACATAGGAAGAATAAAGATCAGTACGATAAAACTGGTCTGATTCACCTGTTTCTGGCTGAGTATCATGGCAAGCGGGTATGCCAGAATCAGACAGACCAGCGTGCTGATAAAGGATAAAAGCAGGGATATCCCCAAAGCCTTCAAATTTTCCGGCGTGGTGATCTGGGACAGGTTTGCCATGGTAAACGTTCCCTCATCACTGGTAAAGGCATAATATACGATCACCAGAAGAGGGATGATCACAAATGACACAGACCAGAACAGATACGGGCCTGCCAGAAGACGTTTACTCTTCAATGTTCACCGCCTCCTCATCCTCGGATTCCGGTTTTTTCATGATCTGGATGTCAAAAGGATCCACATGGATGCTGACCTGCGTGCCTACCGGGAACATATCCGTACTGTGCACCAGCCATTCATAATTATTTGCCATAACCTCCATTTCGTAGTGAACACCTTTAAAAATCAGATGGGTTACTACTCCATCAATACTTCCATCTCCCGGTTTGAGAAGATCAATATCCTCCGGACGGATCACCACATCCACCGGTTTATTCTGTCCAAATCCTTCGTCCACGCAGGGGAAGTTCACACCCAGGATTTTTACCAGACGGTCCTCCACCATAGTAGCCGAAATGATATTGCTTTCACCGATAAAATCGGCAACAAAAGCATTTTCCGGTTCATTGTAGATCATTTCCGGTGTTCCGATCTGCTGGATATACCCCTGATTCATGACTACGATCGTATCTGACATGGTAAGCGCTTCTTCCTGATCGTGGGTTACATACAGGAAGGTGATCCCCAGCTCATTTTTCAAACGGATCAGCTCGTACTGCATGTCCTGACGAAGCTTCAGATCCAGTGCGCCCAGAGGCTCATCCAGAAGAAGCACCTTCGGTTCATTTACAATTGCGCGGGCAATGGCAATTCTCTGCTGCTGTCCGCCGCTTAAGGAATCCGGCATACGGTTTTCATATCCATCCAGGTTGACAAGCTTCAACGCATATTTGATCTTGTCATGGATGTACTGTTTGCTTTTATTTTTTATTTTCAGACCAAATGCAATGTTTTCAGCGATCGTCATATGGGTAAACAGTGCATATTTCTGAAATACGGTATTCAGCTGTCTTTTATTTGGCGGAAGATCTGTGATGTCTTTTCCATCAAAGATCACGCGGCCTGCATCCGGAGTCTCAAAGCCTCCAAGAATACGGAGTGTGGTTGTTTTTCCACATCCACTTGGGCCCAGAAGTGTCAGGAATTCATTCTCTCTTATGTAAAGATTAAAATCATCCAGAACGGTCTGCATCCCATAAGTTTTGGAAATATTTTGAAAATCAATCAGTTTATTACTCATGACCATTCCTCCCCTAAAAAAATCCCCTGTTTTTTATACAGGACAACTCTTTCTGTATATCATAAAAACAGAGGAATTTCAATAGATTTCAGGTTATTTTACAAAATAATGGGGATTGACAGTGGTTTTTGTCACTTATTCAGGGATGGAGCCAGCTGCATTCAAGTTTTGCCAGAAGCCGGGCATTATGATATGCCATTTTCAGAGTCAGACAAGTCCGCCCCAGGTACTTTTTTCCATCTGCCGTTTTCACACAGGCGAGCGCCAGATCTGCCTTTCCCGGAGACTGCAGGCACACCGGGATCAGAAGCTGGATTCCATGATCGTAATACTGTGGCACTGCCGTACGGTAATCTGCTTCCAGCATATGTCTTGTCTGGCGGAGAGCCCCGTCAAAAAGCTGTACCCGCATCCTGCTTGTCCGCACGTTTTCCGGAAGCCGCTGGGCATTTTCTTCCTCACCGAAAATATGCTCGTACTGGGGAATAATATCCAGCTTGGAATCAAAGACCAGCTCCGCCGGTTCCTTTACATACTGTGCCCGCTGCGGAAGATCCGTTATTCCTGATTTCAACAGATAATATTCTGTATAAAAGCCTTCCAGAAACCATTTCTGGCGTCCCGGAACCAGATTATGGACAAAAAATGCGTACACCGGCTGATAATAATCATTAAAAAGTCCCGTATTAAAGATTGCATATTCTTCTGTTTCCAGTACTTTACCTTCTGCATAAACTCTCTGAAAGGTATGCTCCAGATAACCTTTTAAAATCCCATTGTCATCTGCATCTCCAAAGCTCCATTTCTCCGGAACCATATGAGAAAGATTCCGGATATGACGGTTATAATTTCCGCAATAAGTGAAATCAAATAAATTCATATTATCCTCCTGCCTGAAACTCATTCTCTTTTTGTAAAAAGAGGCTTTATATATTTTATTACAAAAATCTTCAGACAGAACGAATCCCGATGTTTTCTTTTCTCAGATATTATCTCAGAACCTGCTCCATGGCACGGATAAACTCCGGCGTGGTTCCGCAGCAGCCCCCTGTTATGGAAGCTCCGTTTTCCACCAGAACCTTCATGTGTACGGCAAACTCCTCCGGAGACATACTGTAGACCGCATTGCCCTGATCGTCGATCACCGGCATTCCTGCATTCGGTTTTGCGATCACCGGAATGGAAACCGCCTCCCGGATATTACGAACCACAGATACCAGCTGATCCGGTCCCACAGAACAGTTGATCCCTACGGCATCTGCCCCTGCACTTTCCAGAGCCACAGCAGCTTCCACTGCATTTCCGCCGCTGAAAATGCTGCCATCTGCTTCCACTGTCATCGTACACATGATCGGAAGCTCACAGACTGCATTTGCCGCATCCACTGCCGCCAGCGTTTCCTCAATATTGATCATAGTCTCTGCCACCAGCAGATCCACTCCTGCTTCCTTCAGGATCTGTATCTGCTCTTTGTACATCTCAAAAGCATCCTCGTAGGTATACTCTCCCTCTGCGGTGACAAACTGTCCGGAGGTGGTGATATCTCCAGCCACAAAAGCCCTGTCTTCCGCCACTTCTCTGGAATAGGAAACCAGCGTATGGTTGATCTCCTCAATCCGCTCTTCCAGGCCATGCTGCCTGAGGTTTCTGCGATTGCCTCCAAAAGTAGGCGCGTAGATCACCTGGCTTCCTGCTTCAATGTAAGCGCTCTGAAGATTCTGGATGATCTCCTTATGTTCCATGACCCACAGCTCTGTGCAGATGCCCCGCGGCATCCCCTGTGCCATCAGATTAGAACCTGTAGCACCATCCAAGATAAGAGTCTTCTCTGTCAGCTCCCGAAATTCTTTTTTTGTCATAATATTCTCCTCTCGGTATTTATGTGGATTATCATAGCACATCACCAGGATTTTTACCACAGAAAGTTTCTGTTTGTATGGCAGATCGAAATATGATTTTTTGTCTGGAAATGACATGCAGGAATAGATTCTTCTGTTACAAAAGCCAGTTCGAGGCTTGGAAAATTCTAAGCTTCTGCTTCCTTGCAAAAAACAATCCCCCGAATGCTGAACTCGTCTGCGACTCAGACAGCAAATTTGTATTCCTGAAGTTTTTCCGTTCCCGGGCAGGGAGCAGCCCTGCTAGCCGGCCTGCGGCTGGCAACCGGCCGAAGGCCGGAAATATCCAAAAGGATTTCTGTTTGGCTGATTACCTACAAACAAAAATCACTTAACTTTTATCGCCTTCTCCGGGCACATTTCCTGGCAGCAGAAGCACCGGATGCATTTCCTGTAATCATACACCGGCGGGTGCTCCCGGCCTTTCCGGAAATCCACGGCCTTTCCCGGTACCGGACAGCTTTTTACGCAGATTCCGCAGCGGATGCATTTCTCCGCTTCAATGTAGGGTTTCTTCTGAAAAATATTCAGGGCTTTTGCCATTTTTTCCCACATCCCATGCTTCATAACACTCCGGTCTACATGAAACTGCGGATTTCCATATTTCTCAACCGCCTCTTCCATGGAAATGCTTCCATCTGGAGTAAGAATCTCAATCTCCTCTTTTTTCCAGGTTCCCAGCCCCATTTTTTCTCCGTGATAATTGGTCGGAACCATTTGCGGCTTCAAATGTATCAAATGGCAGAACACACTGTCCAGAGCCACAGGATCTGCAGACATCAGCATCACTCCCATATCTACAGGATCTCCGGATCCGGGACCATTTCCTTCCATGGCAGTGATTCCGTCCATCACATACAGTCTTGGTTTCACACACTGGTTCAGATCCACCAGCATTCGGGCAAAGCTGTCTGCACTGGGATACAGCGTATGCCCTTTTGCCTTATAAAACCCATATACAAATCCATAGCTGTTTTTTACTGCCCCTGTGATCCTCTCCAGAGCATGTGTTTTCATTTTGCACAGAGAGATCACACAATCCTGTTCCAGAAGTTCTTTGCTGAGCATAAACTCCTTTGCCTGAATTCCCTCCGGATATGGTTTCCTGATTCCTTCCGAAAGATCTACCGCAGGAATCTCAAGTTCCTGCAGATACCGATCCATTCCCGTTCCGGCAATTACTTTTCGGGTGCTTCCATGCCCGCAGGAATCTGCCAAGATCATATTCCTACAGTCATATTCTCTTAAAAGCCGCGCAAACATCCCCACCACTGCCGGATGAGTGATCACAGCTTTTTCTACTTCTGCCTTTTTCAGAAGATTGGGTTTGAGAAGAATCTTTTCTTCCTTTTTTATCAGGGTTTCCAATCCGCCCAGAAGCTCCAGACCTTTTTGTAAACAGTCATAAACAAGTTCTTCCCTGTAAGAACTACAGGGAAGAAGTATTACTTTACTTTTTTGTTTTTGCATAAATCCATCCTCATTTTACACTGAGATCCGTTTCCCGCAAAGCCTTTCTGACCGGAAGGATACAGGCCGGAACAACAGACAGGAAGTCCACTCCCATCCGCAGAAATGTTTCCGTAAGACCGGTATCTGCCGCGATCTCTCCACAGATTCCAACCGGTTTCCCCTCTGCATGTCCTGCCTCCACCACCATCAAGATCATACGGAGAATGGCAGGATGATGATCGTCATACTTACTTTTCAGCAGTGGATTCTGTCGATCCATGGCAAGCGTATACTGTGTCAGATCATTGGTTCCGATACTGAGGAAATCGACTCTTTTGGCCAGTTCCCGGCTGATCATCACAGCCGCCGGCGTTTCGATCATAATGCTGGTCTGGATATTCCGGAAAGGAATCTCTTTTTCCGTAAGTCCCTCTTTGACTTCACGGACCAGTTCCTCGATCTCATCCATTTCGGACTCGGATGCAACCATAGGGTACATTACAGCCAGATTTCCATAAGCACTGGCCCGGTAGATTGCACGCAGCTGTGCTTTAAACATCAGCTTACGATCAAGGCAGAGCCGAATCCCCCGATTTCCCATAATGGGATTATTTTCCTCGGGAATATCCAGATAGGAAGCCTTCTTATCTGCTCCCAGATCCGCAGTACGGATCACGGCAAGCCTTTCTCCCATGGTTTCTGCAAGCTTTTTGTATGCCCGGAAAAGCTCATTCTCCCTGGGATAATTTTCTCTTCCCAGATACTGAAATTCACTTCTGAGAAGACCGATTCCTGCCGCACCATAATAAAGAACATTATTCAGATCGCTCATGTTTCCAATATTGGCATACAGACCGATCCTTCTTCCATCCACAGTTTCATCCGCCTGGTTTTTCAGTTTCAGAAGTTCTTCCTTTTCCCGTTTATCTGCTTCCAGTCGGATCCTGTATTCCTTCCGGATCTCCTGATCCGGATCCAGATACACTGTTCCTGTATATCCGTCCACAATGGCCATATGTCCGTCCCATTCGTCATGGGTTTCAACATCCACAAGGGACGGGATTTCCATAGTTTTGGCAACAATCGAGGTATGGGATACTGCAGAGCCATGATGCATGACAACTGCCAGAAGCTTATCTTTATCCATTTCCATGATCTCTGTAGGTGCCAGAGACTCTGAAACAACGATCACCGGTTCCTCTCCAAGATTGATCTTTACACAGGCTCCCCCAAGAATCTGGATCAGCCTGCCCGAAATCTCCTGAATATCCTGGATTCTTCTTCGTACCACCGGCTCTTCCAGATTCCGAAAAGTCTCCGTCACCTCGTCCCGGTTCGTCATTACTGCATAGGCAGCATTTACCTTCTCCGACGCAATGCAGCTTTCAATGGCTTTCTGATAGCTTTCTGATTCCAGAAGACGGATCTGTCCCTGAAAAATATTTGCTGCCTGCTCATTGACCCGGCAGTTTTCTTCATATAGCTGTTTCAGGGTTTGGACAGTCTGAAGCCTTGCTGTCCGGAAATCCTGAATCTCTTTTTTGGTATTGCTTACCAGACACTGACGTATCTGATACTCGCCTCTGCTGTAATATAAAATCTTACCGATGGCAATTCCTGAAAAGGTTGCGGTACCTTTGTAAATTTCCATCTTGTAACCCCCTTATTTCCATCAGTCGCAGGCGGCCTTGAATTCTGTCCAGTTTTTGTTGTACTGTTCCTCTGCCTCTGCGCTTACATTCTGCACGATCTCACCTTTTTTTACAGAGTCCGGAACCACCAGATCCGGATTCACAAGCTCATCTGCTGCTTTATTTGTACTGTAATATCCAATAAAATCTGTGCACTGTGCCGCCACCTCCGGCTGCAGGATATAATCCATGAACTGGTATGCCGCCTCTTTGTTTGGCGCCTGACTTGGAATAAACATTCCCATAATGCCAAATCCCAGTCCTTCTTCCGGATAAACCACTTCAAGCTCCGGATATTCCGCAAGAGCTGCCGTCACCTGAGAAGTATAAAGGAATCCCACGCTGGCTTCTCCGTTCAGAAGTGCATTCTGTGTATTGTCGTCCTGAATCAGACGGACATTCGGTGCCAGTTCCAGAAGCTTTTCTCCGGTTTCTTTAATGGATTCCACATCCTCCTCATTCATACTTTTTCCAAGCATCAGATTCGTGATCCCATTGATCACACGATAATTTGCCACCAGGGCAATGCTGTCCTCCAGAGACGGATCCCAGAGATCTGCATACCCCTTGATCTCAATATCCACCATTTCCGGATCATATACGATCAGAGGAATTCCTGCTCCATATGGCACGGTATATTCGTTGTTCGGATCATAAAACTGTCCCTGATACAAAGGATTGATGTTCTCAAATCCAGTCAGTTTTGACTGATCCAGCTTTTCTGCAAGACCTGCCTGAACAACATTTTCAATAATATAGTCATCAGCGATCACCACATCATAATCGCCGCCTTTCGCCATGGACAATTTTTCATACATTGTCTCATCTGTATCAAAATTGGAGTAAACAATTTTAATTCCTGTTTCCTCTTCAAATCCGTCCAGCACTTCCTGAGGGAACATGTTTTCCCAGGTAAAAAGCACCAGTTCCTTGTCGCTGTCTGCACTGACCGGTACTGCTGCTGCGGTAACAGAAAGTGCTGCACACAATGCAATAACAATTGATTTCTTCATAGTGACCTCCTCTTTATGCGATATTTAAACTGTACTTTTTTAGTATAACCTATTTTTCCTTTATTGAAAAGAGCCTGTTTTTCCTTTTTAACAGCCAGACTGCCAGAGAATAGACTGCCAGCACACCAAGTGTAAATACCAGCATCAGGGTACAAAGTGCATTGATCTCCGGTGTGACCCCTGTTTTCAGCTGCGTATACACCTTAACCGGAAGTGTGGATATCCTTGGTCCATTGACAAAGATACTGATGACCACATCATCCATGGACATGGCAAATGCCAGAAGGGAACCGGATACTACAGCCGGCATGATCAGAGGAAGGGTAATATCCCAGAACGCCCGGAAGCTTCCTGCCCCCAGATCTCTGGCAGCCTCCTCCAGAGACGGATCCATTCCCGCCAAACGCGCCTTAACCTCCATCAGAATATACGGCACGCAAAAAACCGTATGTCCCAAAAGCAGGGTCAACATTCCAAAAGGAATATTCAGCAAATAGAAAAATGCCATCAGCACCATTCCCAGAATGATCTCCGGGATCATCAGGGGCAGAATGGAAATATACTCCAGCACGCCCTTTGTCTTCCAGTGGATCCGGGACAGCCCTACTGCACCAAGCGTTCCGATCACCGCGGACACCAGGCAGCTTGCCACACCGAGGATCAGGCTGTTTCCAAGAGCCTCGATCATGGCGCTGTCACCAAGAAGTTCCTGATACCATTTCAGGGAAAAGCCGGTAAACCTTACAGGAAGCTTGGATTCATTAAAGGAAAAAATAATCACCACTGCCACCGGCATATATATAAGGAAAAAAATAATTCCCATATACAGGCTGGAAAGCTTTGAATTTTTTTTCATCCGATTCCCTCCAGTTCCTTTACATTTGTTATTTTACGATACAAACCGATCATCAGCGAAGTCAGGATCATCAGTACCACAGCTAACGCTGCCGCAAACGGCCAGTTGCTTCCTCTTGTCATCTGCTCCTGGATCAGACTTCCCACCAGAACGATCTTATTTCCTCCCAGAATATCTGCAATAAAAAACAGACCCATGGAAGGAATAAAAGTCAGAATCACACCGGAAAGAAGTCCCGGAAGCGTCAGCTTAAAAGATACGGTCCAGAAAGCTTTTGCCTTTCCTGCGCCAAGATCTCTGGCAGCCTCCACCAGAGACCAGTCCAGTTTCTCCGCACTGGAATACACGGAAAGGATCATAAAGGGAAGAAGCACATACACCATTCCTACCACAATGGCCGGATAACTGTAAAGCAGCTTCAGCGGCTTATCAATGATCCCCAGAGCTTTCAGCACATGATTCAGAATACCTCGATTCTGAAGGATGATGATCCATCCGTAAAGACGGATCAGGGAATTGATCCAGAAAGGAAGCATCAGAAGGAGCATCGCTTTCTTTTTCCAGCTTTCAGACATTTTTGCCATAAAATACCCAAACGGATATCCGAGAATACAGATGATCACCGTACTGGTCAGAGCCAGCTGGAAAGACTCCCGAAAAGTCTGAAGATAAACCGGATCCAGGATCTTTCTGTAATTTTCCAAATTCAGGTTCCACTCTACTGCAGATCCGCTTCCCGGCTGCGCAAAGCTTAATGCCACCATATAGATCAGAGGTCCTGCCACAAACACAAGGGTGAAAAAGTACAGGGGAAGAATCATCCACACAGAAGAGCTGTGTTTTTTTGTTTTAGTCCTGCTCATTCTTTTCCTCCCCGGATCTGTCTACAAAAACAGCATCCTCCGGTGCAAAGCAGACACTTACTGTCTGTCCCTGTTCTACTTTTGCATTGATCCCATAGCGGCTTGCCACCAGTTCCGATCCGTCTGACAGTCTCAGTACCACCCGGAGCTGCCCGGCTGCAAAGCTCTTTTCCTCCACCTTTGCCATCAGACCACAGGTACATTCTTCTCTGATACGGACATTTTCACTTCGCACAGCAAGAGTCACCGTCTCCCCTTCTCTGATGACAGAATCCTCACAGACTACAGGCAGGCGGCCTCCTGCCAGAGCCACTGTTACTTTTCCATTTTCCGTGCGCTCTGCCTTTCCTTTCAGGATATTGGCATTTCCCACAAAAGTGGCAACATAGCTCGTCCGGGGATGATTATAAATCTCATCCGGTGTTCCGATCTGTTCAAAGGTTCCATGATTCATTACTGCGATCCGGTCAGACATATTAATGGCTTCTTCCTGATCGTGGGTAATATAGATAAAAGTAATACCCAGCTTTTTCTGAAGCCTTTTCAGTTCTGCCTGCATGGCACGGCGAAGCTGAAGATCCAAAGCTCCCAGGGGCTCATCCAGAAGAAGCACCCTTGGGTTATTGATCAAAGCTCTGGCAATGGCCACTCTCTGCTTCTGTCCTCCGGAAAGCTCTGAAGGCTTTCTTTTTTCATATCCGGGAAGCTGCACCAGCTCCAGCATCTCCGCAACACGTTTTTTTATCTCAGGTTTCGGGACTTTTTTTAATTTCAGTCCGTAGCCTATGTTATCTGCCACATTCATATGAGGAAAAAGTGCATAATTCTGAAATACCGTATTGACATCCCGATCCTCAGGATTCAGGTCGGTTACATCCTTTCCTTCAAGAAAAACTCTTCCGGCATCCGGTGTCTCCAGTCCGGCAATGATACGCAGAGTCGTAGTTTTTCCACAGCCGGAAGATCCCAGTAAAGTAATAAACTCTCCCTTGCCAATAGAAAGGCTGATTCCTTTCAGCACCTCTTCTTCATCAGAAAATCCTTTTCTGATATCTTTTAATTCCAAACAAATTTCTGTCATGTTTTTATTTCTGTACTGCCTCCTCGTCTGGCTGTATTCCAGCCTCTGTGTTCTTACATTTGTTTTTCAATATACTCTATATACGTCTGTTTGTCAAAAACAGGAGTAAAGCCTTCCTTTATTTTTACTGCTTCCTCCCCTTTTTTTCGCAGAAGACGGTAAATTGTCAGAGCCATCAGTTTCGCCGGAAAGATATAGGCCTTTTCCTTATCTGTGATACGGAAATCAGCACCATGGAGGCGTCCCTCAAAACCGCGGAAGGTAAAATTGATCACAGGAAACAGCTGCGTCAGATCCCCCACATCGGTACAGGCATTGTTAAAATCTCCCGGCTGCACCTTTCTGAAATCAAGGCCCAGCTCTTCTGCGGCATCTATCAGAGCGTCATCTGCCATCCTTGGACGAATGGGCATATATCCCGGAAGATTTTCCCGCTCTATTGTTCCGCCAAAGGCATAAGCGGCTCCATCATAGGCACGGTCCACCATCTGACGAACCTCCTGTATCCTCTCCAGGGAAGAGGCACGGATCTTCGTCTCCACTACTGCCTCATCCGGCACACTGTTTACCACATCTCCGGCCTTCCGAATGACATTGTGAAGACGTATATGGTCTTCCTCGCGAAAAGACTCTCTCATCAGCCCCATCATCTGAATCGCGCTGGTGGTAATACTCAGAGCATTGACCCCGTTCCAGGGATCAATGGCTGCATGGGCCGCCTTTCCCCTGACGGTGACCCGCTCTGCATCAAATCCGTTGCAGGCAGGATTCCCCAGGTAAAAATCCTCCTGTACGTCTACCATATGGACATGAGTGGTCATTATGATATCCGTATGGTCAAAAACACCCGTGCGGATCATCTCACTTTTTCCGGAACCGAAACGAATCCCCTTTTCTCTTAAAGCAGCTCTTTTGTCTGCATCTATGTATTCCTCTGCCGGCACCGCCAGAAAGGTCAGGGAACCGGAAATCGCCTTCCTGATCTCCGGGTTGGAAAAGGCAATGGCTGCCCCTGCCATAACTGCCATCTGCGCATGATGACCGCAGGCGTGCGCTGCTCCTGTCTGAGGATCTGCTTTCGGATGAGTGTGACAGCCAATGGCATCCATTTCTCCAATCACTGTTATATTTGGATATCCAGGGTTCTTCCTGTCTGCTCCCCCTGTTTCCTGTGTATCCTGTCTTTCCCAGGAAGCCTTTACCCCGGTAAGGGCGATGTTCTCATCCACCCGGTATCCTGTTTTTTTCAGAAATTCTGTTGTTTTTCGGGCAGTGCGGAATTCCTGAAACCCCGGTTCCGGATGATTCTCTATATCTTCTGCAAAAGCAATGATCTCTTCTCTGTGTGCTTCGATCATGGCTATGATCTTTTTTTCTGTTGCATCCATAACAATAAACTCCTTTACCGGATTCATCATATCACAATTAACAACTGTTGAAAAGAAAACTATGAAATCTCTGATCATAAAAAAAGAGTTCCAAAAGCCTGAAAACAGACTTCTGAAACTCCATTCACCTTTTAAAGCTGGAAAAGGGACTTGAACCCTCGACCCCTTCATTACGAGTGAAGTGCTCTACCGACTGAGCTATTCCAGCTTGTGCTTGACACACAAAATATTATACTCGTTTTTTCAGAAAAAGCAAGGAAATTTTTTATTTCTTTATACAGCTGTTTTTTTCTGTGCAGCTATCTTCTTTTCTGCTGTTATTTTTTTACCTGCTGGCTTTTCCGTTTTTTTCTTTGCAGCAGCTTTTCTTACCGGCTTCTTTTCCGCTTTTTCTGCAAGCGTACAGGACAAAATCACTGCACCAAGAGCCGGAACCCTCAGTTTCAGAGAGTTTTCTCTTTCGTCACATGGTTCTGCCTTACAGGTTTTTGCTCTTGGATTTACCATTCCCTGACCGCCGTACTCTTTCCGGTCGCTGTTAAATATCTCCTTATATTTTCCATAGAAAGGAACACCGATCTGATAGTTTTCATAAGGAACTGCCGCAAAATTCACAACTGCCAGAAGCGTCTCCTCCGGTTTATCTGTCTTTCTCATAAAGGTAAGGACATTTTCTTCATATTTCATCAGCTGTACCCATTCAAAGCCTTCGATCTCGTCGTCCTTCTGCCAGAGTGCCGGATGGCTGCAGTACACTTCGTTAAGATCATGGATAAAGTTTTCCATTTCTTCAGGGATGTCCTTTCCCGGAGCATTCATCTTCAGTCCCGGATGAAGCATCTGATAAGTATATGCGGCTTTTACCTGGGACAGTTTCTGATTCTCATCCCCCGGAAGCTTCTCCATAAATTCCTTCAGTTCTCCCGAATCCCTGGTTCCCAGTGTCAGTACATAATGCTCACAGTAGGCATACAGCATGGAAACGGTAAGCTGATCGTGGTCATACTGTCTTTCAATCGGATCCAGAGAAAGATAATGAAGGAAATCCGAACTCCAGTTATTGTTCCATTTATAATCAAATCCGATATGGTCATTTTCTACATTTTCTGTAAGCTCCGGCCAGAGACCATCCTCCTGAGCGATCATAAGTACTCCGGGGTGCTTTTTCTTCATAATGGAATTCAGATGTTTCAAAAATTCTACTGCAGCCAGATTTTCACTGGTACCATAAATATTCGGCTTCCACAGCCCCTCTTCTCTGCCGTAATCCAGATAAAGCATTGCGTCTACATCATCCAGGCGGAAACCATCTACATGATAGACCTCTGTCCAGAAAAAAGCATTGGCGATCAGAAAATCTGCCACCATCGGACTTTCGTAATTATATAACAGGGTTCCCCACATTGGGTGAACTGCAGCTTCCGGATCCTGTACTTCATAAAGGGGCGTTCCGTCAAAACGTTCCAGACCTTCCGCATATCTCGGGAAATGAGCCGGAGTCCAGTCCAGGATCACTCCGATCTCTGCTTTATGCAGCTCATTGACAAGCTTTGCAAAGTCTTCCGGAAGCCCAAATCTCCGATCCGGTGCATAATAGGAAAATGTAGAATAAGGGCCTGCCTCCTCATCCAGATATCCCATAACCGGATGAAGTTCCACATGAGTATACCCCAGCTTTTTCACAAAAGCAGCAAGCTCCTCTCCGTTTTCCCATTTATCCAGGCTTGTTTCATAAATAGATGCCGGATGTTTCCGGTCCGTGTATTTTTCTCTTTCTTTTAACCAGGAAGCATCCTCCCATACCACATTTCCTGCCGCCTGTGCAACCACGGATGCCGTAGCTGGAGGAACTTCTGTACAGGTTCCATAGGGATCTGCTTTCAGAGTCTTCTGTCCGCCCTTTTCCCGAATCTCATATTTATAAAGATCTCCTGCTTTTGCTTCAGGAACAAACAGTTCAAATATACCGGACATGGGCATCCTGTGCATCAGATGGCCTCTTCCGTCCCAATTGTTAAAATCTCCCACAACGCTGATACTGACTGCATTGGGAGCCCATACGGCAAAGCTGGTTCCCTCTGTTGTGCCAATGGTCATCGGATGAGCTCCAAGCTTCTCATAAGCATGATAATACACTCCGGCACAGAAAGCCTTTTCTTCTTCCTCTGTAATCTGTCCCGGAAATGCGTAAGGATCCGCAAAAATCTCTGTCCCGCTATTTTTAGTTACCCGATATTTGTAAGCCGGTATTTTTCTTCCGGGGATCAGTACAGCAAAATACCCTGCCTCGTCTTCCATTTCCATAGGGTAGGATTTTCTGCCTGACACCACCTCTGCTGCTTCTGCACCCGGAAAAAATCCCTGAATCAAAACACCTTCTGTGGTAAGTCTCGGTCCCATCACATCTCTTGGAGACGTCTCCTCTCCATATACAATAGCCTCGATCCTGGGCCAGTCCATATAGTCGTAAACATTTCTGCTCATATTCTCCTGCCTCCTGTCTCAGATCCTGTCTATTTTCTCTCAGAATCTATGCTGTTTCCAGTTTATCATTTTTTTGGAAAAAAATAAAGATTTGCCAGAAATTTGTTTGACAAAATCTCTCTGCTGGGCTAAATTGATACTAACAGGGACGAGGAGGTCTATTATGAAAAGCAAAATTTTTGACGTAACAGCGCTTGGCGAGCTGCTGATCGATTTTACAGAAAACGGAGAAAGTTCTCAGGGCAACCCTCTGATGGAGGCCAATCCCGGCGGTGCTCCCTGCAACGTTCTTGCCATGCTGCAGAAGCTGGGCAAAAGAACAGCTTTTATCGGCAAAGTAGGCGCTGATATGTTCGGAAACCAGCTGAAAAAAGCTGTGGAAGAGGTAGGAATCGACACCCGCAATCTGATCATGGATCAGAAGTATCATACAACGCTTGCATTTGTACATACATACCCTGATGGAGACAGAGATTTCTCTTTTTATCGTGATCCAGGCGCTGATATGATGCTTACCAAAGAAGAAGTACAGAAGGAGCTGATCCAGTCTTCCCGTATTTTCCATTTCGGGACGCTTTCCTCTACCCATGAAGGAGTCAGAGAAGCCACCCGTCATGCCATTGAGCTGGCAAAAGAGGCTGGATGCATCATCACCTTTGATCCGAATCTCCGTCCTCCTCTCTGGGGCTCTCTGGAAGACGCACGCAAAGAGATCGAATACGGAATGACCAAATGTGATGTCCTCAAAATCTCTGACAATGAGGTGGAATTCCTCTTTGATACCACAGATTATGACAAAGGCGCCGCTCTGATCCGTGAAAAGTATAACATTCCGCTTGTACTGATCACAATGGGCAAGGACGGAAGCCGTGCTTATTACAAAGACATGCGTGTGGAAGTGGCTCCTTTCCTTCAGGAAAACACCATTGAAACCACCGGAGCAGGAGATACCTTCTGCGCAAGCAGCCTGAACTATGTTCTGGAACATGGACTGGAAAATCTTACCGAAGAAAACCTGAAAGAACTGCTGACCTTTGCCAATGCAGCTGCTTCTCTGATCACCACCAGAAAAGGCGCGCTTCGCGTTATGCCATCCAAAGAAGAGGTTCTGGATTTTATCGCTTCCAGAGCATAAAATATTTTCCTTACATAACGAAAAAACGTCCGGTACTGGAATATTCAGTACCGGACGTTTTTTCATTTCTCTTTTCTTCATTTCAGCATATCCGGAGATTCCTCATCACAATATCTGTCCTGCTGACAAAAAGGATAGCAGGCAGCTTCTTGCTTCCTCTTTTGAGCTGCATTTTTTCCCGGATATATACTGACATGCATCCAGCCATTCTGACTCAGTCACCTCATCCGGTTCTATCTTTGTTTCAAGTAAATATCGCAGCCTGCCTTTTTGTTCCGCACTCAAGCGATTCAGATCCGACACATAATCCAGTTTCAGCTTATACGCCAGATAATCTATTAAAGATATTTTCTCCATTTTCTTTTTCCTCCCTTTCTCTTTTTCATACCACCTTCCTGCCGCACAAAAACACATAATATCAGTTATGTATCAATAAGCGGCTGTAATTCAGAAAACCGGATTTAAACAATACCTATTTACCACGGCTCTTTTTTTGTTTTGAATTTTTAAAAGAGAGCCTTTTTGCCATGCACTTTTTTTATATCACAACAAAATGTCCATAATACCCTTTTGAGGATCAGAAATAAAAAAACGAAATCTGTCCCATGGTATATTGACATTTCTTTGTTTATTGGTATAGAATTATAAAAAACAGAGATAAAGTTTGTATATAAATAACTTCTCTCCCTGTTTTTGGCAACATAACTGATATTATGTATGCAATAAAATTTTCATTCGATTCATCATATCCAGCCGTTTCTGGTAAATTTTTCTTGTATTTGATGTATAAATTCGCGTTACATTCAAACTGCTGTGTCCAAGAAGATCCCCCAGACCTACAAGATCTTTCGTAACCTCATAATACATCCGGGCAAAAAGGTGTCTGAGATTGTGTGGAAATATCTTACTTCCCTCAACTCCTGCTTTCTGTTTCAGAGCCTTCATTTCTTTCCATATGCTGGTACGGCTTTTCGGCTTTCCATTTCGGGTAACAAAGATCGGCCCCTTTGTGATCGCCTGCCTTTTTGCAAATTGCAGCAGCTTTCTTCTCAATTCCTTTGGAAGAAGTATTTTTCTGTACTTTCCTTTATTGGATATTACAATATCTTCCTTTTTTACCTCTTCCACTGTAAAAAACTTCAGTTCGCTGACGCGAATCCCTGTTGAGACAATCGTTTCCATACAAAGAGCCAGCTGTTCTTTCCCTTCCTTTGCCGCTGTTTTTAAAAGTCTTTTAAATTCCTCTATCGTCAGTTCTTTTTCCTCCCGAAGAAAAAGACTCTTTTGAATTTTCACTCTTTTTATCTTAAGTATTCCCAGACCCAGAAAATCCAAAAACTGATTTAAAGCCGCCAGCATGGAATTCACACTGTTCACTGTATAAGATTGCAGAAGTCTTTTTTTATAGTCCATGATTTTCTTTTTATCAATCCTCAGATCATCTCCCAGATAACGAAAAAAGGTTTTGATATCTGTCATATACTTTTTAATCGTTGCTTCTGCATTTTCTCTTTCATATAAATAAATTTCAAATTCTCTTATTTTTTCCGGTTCCATCTCTGCTGTATATTTCTGCATATCTCTGCCTCCTGTGTTAACATAACAAAAAGCACCTGCCATATCTGACAAGTGCTCTGTTTTAATCTGTTTTTAATTATCGCTGTCAATGACCGCTCATGATCATTTGATCACACGTACCTTGGATACGCCGTCTACTGCCTGAAGTGCTGCCAGAGCCTCTCTGGAAGCAGCGCTTTCCAGATCGATAAGTGTATAGGCAAATTCACCTTTACTCTTGTTTGTCATATCTGCAATGTTCAGCCCCTCTGCACCAAGAATCTGTGTTACCTGGCTGATCATATTCGGGATATTTTTGTGACAGATGGCAATACGTCCCACTGCAACACAGGTTCCCATATCACAGTCCGGGAAATTAACAGAATTTTTGATATTTCCGTTTTCAAGGAAATTACGGAGTTCTTTTACTGCCATAACCGCACAGTTTTCTTCTGATTCCTCTGTAGATGCGCCAAGATGAGGAGTTACCAGAATTCCCTCGTGTCCTGCTACAAGTGGATTTGCAAAATCAGTGACATATTTTTTCACTTTGCCGCTTTCGATTGCTTCGATCAGCGCCTCCTCATCAACAAGAAGATCTCTTGCAAAGTTCAGAAGAACAACGCCGTCTTTCATTTTGCCAAAAGCTTCTTTGTTGATCATCTTTTT
Organism: uncultured Blautia sp.; assembly: GCA_900541985.1. Classification (GTDB taxonomy): domain Bacteria; phylum Bacillota; class Clostridia; order Lachnospirales; family Lachnospiraceae; genus Blautia_A. The sequence continues at coordinate 99,277 of UQLX01000004.1, forward strand.
GGTGCTGTCCAGAAGCGGAACATGGATCGTAATGTAGTCGCACTGGCTGTAGATCTCATCCAGGGATTTGCTGTGTTTGATCGTTCTGGAAAGATTCCATGCAGCGTCAATGGAAATATACGGATCGTATCCATAAACCTCCATGCCCAGATGGGTTGCAGAATTTGCAACAAGAGCACCGATAGCGCCAAGTCCGATGATACCCAGCTTTTTGCCGCTGATCTCACAGCCTGCAAACTGCTTTTTCTGTTTTTCAGCCAGTTTATCGATATTTTCGTTGTCCTTCTGATCCGCTACCCACTCAATACCGCCTACGATGTCACGAGAAGCAAGAAGCATTCCTGCAAGAACAAGTTCTTTGACACCATTGGCATTGGCACCCGGAGTATTGAATACAACGATTCCTTTTTCCGCACATTCTGATACCGGAATGTTATTTACTCCGGCGCCTGCACGTGCAATGGCCTTTAGATTTTCAGAAAGCTCCATGTCATGCATCTTGGCACTTCTTACCAGAACGGCATCTGCCTCTTCCATACTGTCTGTTTTTTTATACTCTTCACTGAATAAGCCCAGTCCTCTTTCTGCAATAGGATTCAGGCAATGATACTGATACATTACGCATTCTCCTCCTCAAATTTTTTCATAAATGCAACCAGAGCTTCCACTCCTTCTTTTGGCATTGCGTTATAAATACTTGCACGCATGCCGCCGACAGTTCTGTGGCCTTTCAGGTTTACAAGTCCTGCTGCCTTGGCTTCTTTTACAAATTTGGCATCCAGGTCTTTATCTCCGGTCACAAAAGGTACATTCATAAGAGAACGGGAATCCGGCTCTACTGTTCCTTTAAAGAGTTTGCTCTCATCCAGGAAATCATAGAGAATCTTTGCTTTTTCTTCGTTTCTTCTCTTCATTTCCTCAAGGCCGCCCATGGCTTTCAGCCACTTAAATACCTTGCCGCATACATAGATGCAGTATGCATTCGGCGTATTATAAAGAGAACCTGCATCTGCATGTGTCTTATATGTAAGCATGGTAGGTGTTCCGTCCAGTACGTCTTCTGTGATCAGGTCTTCACGGATGATCACAATGACCATGCCTGCCGGTCCGATATTCTTCTGTACACCGCCATAAATAATGCCGTATTTACTTACGTCTACCGGCTCAGACAGGAAACAGGAAGAAACATCTGCCACAAGAGTCTTTCCCTTTGTATCAGGAAGAGTTTTGTATTTTGTTCCATAAATCGTATTATTTTCACAAATATACACATAATCTGCATCCGGGCTGATATCCAGATCGCTGCAGTCCGGAATGTAAGAAAAGGTTTTGTCTTCCGAAGAAGCAATCTTATTCGCTTTTCCATATTTCTGAGCTTCCTGGTATGCTTTTTTCGCCCACTGTCCTGTAACGATATAATCAGCCACTCCGTTTTTCATCAGGTTCATGGGGATCATGGCAAACTGCTGGGAAGCGCCGCCCTGAAGAAACAGGACTTTATAATTGTCCGGAATATTCATCAGATCACGGAGATCCTGTTCTGCTTCGTCAATGATCTTCTGGAATTCAGGACTTCTGTGACTCATTTCCATCACAGACATGCCACTGTCCTGATAATCCATCATTTCTTCTGCGACTTCTTTCAGTACAGGCTCCGGCAGTACGGCCGGACCTGCGGAAAAATTGTAAACTCTGCTCATTTTTTCATATCCTCCTCATCAAAAACATCATCAATGCTTGCACCGGCAGGTACCATTGGAAATACGCTCAAATCCTGGTCGATCCAGCAGTCCAGAACCACCGGTCCGTCTGAAGTCAGAGCCTCTTTAAGAGCCGGCTCTACTTCTTCCATTTTGGTGACACGGATCGCTTTCGCACCCATTCCTTCAGAAATCTTCACAAAGTCTACTGCATCATTTAATACAGTATGTGAATATCTGTGATCGTAGAACAAAGTCTGCCACTGGCGTACCATTCCCAGAACATGGTTGTTCAGGACGATCTGTACAAGCGGCTTTCCACAGCGCACTGCTGTTGCAATCTCATTCATGTTCATTCGGAAGCATCCGTCGCCTGCGATATTTACCACAGTTTTATCCGGTCTTCCCATTTTTGCTCCGATGGCTGCCCCAAGGCCGTAGCCCATGGTTCCCAGTCCTCCGGAAGTCAGAAATGTTCTCGGTTCTTTGTATTTATAATACTGAGCCGCCCACATCTGATGCTGTCCCACATCTGTGGTAATGATCGCATCACCGCCGGTGAGCTCATAAAGCTTTTCGATCACATAAGGACCTGTAAGCTGTGTATGGTCATAATTCAGAGGATATCTTGCTTTCATCTCCTGGATGTGCTCCATCCATTTCGGATGTTTCTTTTCCGGGATCTCCTCAAGGAGTCTGCGAAGAACTTCCTTTACATCTCCTTCAATATAGGTGTCTACCAGTACGTTCTTGTTGATCTCAGCCGCATCAATATCCACCTGAAGGATTTTTGCCTTATTTGCAAATGTCTTGACATTTCCTGTTACACGGTCGCTGAAACGTGCTCCCAGAACGATCAGGAGGTCACACTGGCTGACACCCAGATTGGAAGTCTTTGTTCCATGCATGCCAAGCATCCCTGTATAATAAGGATCCTCTCCTGAAAATCCGCCTTTTCCCATAAGACTGTCACATACCGGAGCCTGGATTCTGTGAGACAGCTCTGTGATCTCTTTGGACGCGCCGGAGATCACCGCTCCACCGCCAACAAAAATAAACGGCTTTTCTGCATTCTGGATCATTTTTACAGCGTTTTCCACATCTGTCTTATGGATTTCACTGGTCTCCCGGTTTACCGTTGCCGGACGACGTGGAGAATACTCATAAAGGGCACCTGTGACATCCTTTGTCACGTCCACAAGTACCGGACCCGGGCGTCCGCTTTTTGCAATATAAAAAGCTTTCCGGATCGTATCTGCAAGTTTTTCGATATCTTTTACAATATAACTGTGTTTCGTGATCGGCATCACAATCCCTGCAATGTCTACCTCCTGGAAAGAATCTTTTCCAAGAAGAGGCTTGCCTACATTAGCGGTAATTGCCACCACCGGCACTGAATCCATCATGGCTGTGGCGATTCCGGTTACCAGGTTGGTGGCTCCCGGTCCTGAAGTTGCCATACAGACACCTACTTTCCCGGTTGCACGGGCATAGCCGTCTGCCGCATGAGCAGCGCCCTGCTCATGAGAGGTCAAAATATGGTGAATATCATCCTTATATTTATAAAGTGCATCATAGACATTCAGGATAGCGCCGCCCGGATAACCGAAAACAGTATCCACGCCCTGCTCCTTCAGACATTCTATGATGATCTCCGCACCTGTCATCTGCATAGTTTTTCCTCCTTATTCCCCTTTATTTTGCCTTTGGCACTTCCAGAATCGCACCTCTGTTTCCGGATGTTACCATTGCCGCATATCTTGCCAGATAGCCGGTTATTACCTTCGGCTCTCTTGGCTGCCACTTCGCTTTTCTTACCGCCATTTCCTCATCAGAAACCTTCACTTCCAGTTTCAGACCCGGAATATCAATGCTGATCATGTCGCCTTCCTCGATGAGAGCGATCGGTCCTCCTACCGCAGCTTCCGGAGAAACATGTCCGATCGAAGCGCCTCTGGATGCTCCGCTGAAACGGCCGTCTGTGATCAGCGCTACGGAAGAACCAAGTCCCATTCCCGCAATGGCAGAAGTAGGATTCAGCATCTCGCGCATTCCCGGACCGCCTTTTGGTCCCTCATACCGGATCACTACCACATCACCGGAAACAATCTTTCCGCCTTTGATCGCTTCAATGGCATCTTCTTCACAGTCGAAGACTCTGGCCGGTCCTTCATGAACCATCATTTCCTCCACTACTGCAGAACGTTTTACCACGCCGCCGTCCGGAGCCAGATTTCCTTTGAGAACTGCAAGACCACCGGTCTGACTGTATGGATGATCCACCGGACGGATCACTTCCGGATTTAAGTTCACACAGTGTTCAATATTCTCACCGACTGTCTTTCCGGTCACTGTCATACACTCAGTATGAAGAAGTCCTTTTTTATTCAGCTCGTTCATAACTGCATAAACACCGCCGGCCTCATTCAGATCTTCCATGTAAGTCGGACCTGCCGGAGCAAGGTGACAAAGATTCGGTGTTTTTTCACTGATCTCATTTGCAAAGCTGATATCAAAATCCATGCCGATCTCATGAGCGATCGCCGGGAGATGAAGCATACTGTTTGTAGAACATCCGAGAGCCATATCTACGGTAAGTGCATTCAGAACTGCCTGTTCGGTCATGATGTCTCTCGGGCGGATATTCTGTCTGTACAGCTCCATTACCTGCATTCCCGCATGTTTTGCCAGACGGATACGTTCTGAGTATACAGCAGGGATCGTTCCGTTTCCCCGAAGTCCCATGCCCAGGACTTCTGTCAGACAGTTCATAGAATTGGCAGTGTACATACCGGAACAGGAACCGCAGGTTGGGCAGGTTTTGTTTTCATATTCTGTCAGTTCATCTTCTGAGATGTTCCCTGCCGCATAAGCGCCTACTGCCTCGAACATACTGGAAAGGCTTGTCTTGTGTCCATGGATGTGACCTGCCATCATAGGACCGCCGCTGACAAATATTGTAGGAACATTAAGTCTTGCTGCAGCCATCAAAAGCCCCGGAACGTTCTTATCACAGTTCGGCACCATAACAAGGGCATCAAACTGATGTGCGATCGCCATTGCCTCTGTAGAATCTGCGATCAGGTCTCTGGTCACCAGAGAGTATTTCATTCCGGTATGTCCCATGGCAATACCGTCACAGACCGCGATCGCCGGAAATACAACCGGTGTTCCTCCTGCCATCGCCACACCCTGTTTTACTGCATTTACGATCTTATCCAGGTTCATATGACCGGGAACGATTTCATTATAGGAGCTTACAATTCCTACCATTGGACGCTCCATTTCTTCTTTTGTAAATCCAAGAGCATTAAACAGGGACCTGTGCGGCGCCTGCTGCGAACCTTTTTTTACTGCATCACTTCTCATTGTCTTCTCTCCCTTCTGTATTTTAAGGCTTCTGCCGGTAATTCCGGTCAGCCTGCCGGTAGTTTCAGCTTTCTACTGCTGCTGCGATCAGATCTCCCATTTCCGCAGTTCCAACCATTCTGCAGCCTTCACTCATAATGTCACCAGTGCGGAAACCGTCTGTCAGCACCTTCTGTACGGCTGCCTCCACCGCATCTGCTTCTCTGTCAAGATCAAGAGAGTAACGGAGCATCATTGCTGCTGAAAGAATGGTAGCGATCGGGTTGGCCTTATTCTGTCCTGCAATATCAGGAGCTGATCCATGACTTGGTTCATAAAGACCGAATTTTGTATCATTCAGACTTGCTGAGGACAACATTCCAATGGAACCTGTCACCATACTTGCCTCATCGGATAAAATGTCACCAAACATATTCTCCGTCAGGATCACATCAAACTGTCCCGGGTTATGTACCAGCTGCATCGCACAGTTGTCAACCAGCATGTGTTCCAGTGTTACTTCCGGATAAGCTTTTGCCACTTCCTCCACAACTTTTCTCCAAAGGCGGGAAGAATCCAGAACATTGGCTTTATCTACACTTGTGACTTTTTTCTTTCTCTTCATGGCAATGTCAAATGCCTTTACTGCAATACGCCGAATCTCGTTTTCATTATAGGAAAGTGTATCCACGGCTGTTTTTACACCGTTTTCCTCTGTTGTTTTCCGTTCTCCGAAATAAAGACCGCCTGTCAGCTCACGAACAATGATCATATCAAAGCCGTCTCCTATGATCTCCTCTTTCAAAGGACATGCAGCCTTCAGTTCCTGATAGAGATAAGCCGGACGGAGATTGGCAAAAAGATTCAGTGCCTTTCGGATAGCCAGAAGCCCTGCCTCCGGACGTCTGGACGGCTCCAGCTGATACCAGGGTGAAGTTTTTGCATCTCCTCCGATAGAGCCCATCAGGACTGCATCCGAAGCCTTCGCTGTTTCCACCGCCTCCTCTGTCAGCGGAACACCATGCACGTCAATAGACGCACCGCCAAGAAGAACTTCTGAATAAGTAAATGTATGGCCGAACTTTGTACAGACGGCATCCAGAACTTTTCTGGCTTCTCCTACAATTTCCGGTCCGATCCCATCACCGGGAATCAAAGCGATCTTATATTCCATTTTCTTTTTCCTCTTTCTGCAGGAAACCACCCCGCAGATTCCTTTCAAATTGGATTGTTACTATAATAACGCACTTTGCGAAAGATTTCAACCTGTTAAAGTGAAAAATTGTATGCAGTTCTTTTTTCTCAAAAAAATAAGCACTGGAAGCCCAGTACTTATCTTTTTTCTTATGCTGTTGCCTGTTCTGCTTTCTCAACTTCTGCGATCGCCTGTTTTCTCATAGGGATACGGCAGTTTTTGTTGTTTCCGAATTCTACGATCACATCTTCCTCTGTCATATCGATTACTACGCCGTAAAATCCGCTTGTGGTAACTACGCTGTCGCCTACTTCCATGCTGTTCAGCATTGTCTGAAGTCTTTTCTGCTCTTTTTTCTGAGGACGGATCATCAGGAAGTACATGATACCAAAAATCACTACCATCCATAAGATCATCATGCCCATACTTGCAGCTCCATTTGCTTCCATTTTGTTTCCTCCTGTTTCCTAACTGTCATTTCCTGCCCACAGGCATTATAACCCATCATACACAAAAATAGGATTTTCTTCAAGTGTTTTTATGGTTTTTTCTGGTCTTACGCAATTTTTTTCACAATTTATTCGCCCCTCAGAAAACCGTCCAGACGCATTTTCTTATATTCAGCAAAATTGCCGGCATCCAGAGCATCTCTGATCTCTTCCATCATATGATTGTAGAAATAAAGATTATGAAGCACACAAAGGCGCATTCCCAGCATCTCTTTTGCTTTCAAAAGATGACGGATATAAGCTCTGCTGTAATGGCGGCAGGCCGGACACTGACAGCCCTCTTCAATAGGTCTGGTATCCAGTTCATACCTGGCGTTAAACATGTTCATTTTACCATGACTGGTATACACATGACCATGGCGTCCGTTTCTGCTGGGATATACACAGTCAAAGAAATCCACACCGCGTTCTACACCCTCCAGAATATTTGCCGGAGTACCCACACCCATCAGATAGGTCGGTTTCTCCTGCGGCAGATACGGCACGACCGCATCCAGTATCCGGTACATTTCCTCATGGGTTTCTCCTACTGCAAGTCCTCCCACTGCATAGCCGTCCAGATCCATCTTTGCGATTTCTTTGGCATGCTGAATACGGATATCCTCATAGATCGCACCCTGATTGATTCCAAAAAGCAGCTGATTTTTGTTGATCGTATCCGGAAGACTGTTCAGCCTCTCCATCTCTTTTTTGCACCGGGCCAGCCAGCGGGTCGTACGTTCTACAGACTTCTGCACATAATCCCTGTCTGCCACACTGCTTGGACATTCATCAAAGGCCATAGCGATGGTCGATGCAAGATTTGACTGAATCTGCATACTTTCCTCCGGTCCCATGAATATCTTATGTCCGTCAATATGAGACTGAAAATGAACACCCTCCTCCTTGATCTTGCGGAGCTTTGCCAGGGAAAAAACCTGAAACCCGCCGGAATCAGTAAGAATCGGTTTATCCCACACCATAAACTTGTGCAGGCCTCCCAGCTGCTTTACTACCTTGTCTCCCGGGCGCACATGAAGATGATAGGTATTGGAAAGCTCTACCTGTGTTCCGATCTCATGGAGATCCATGGTAGACACTGCCCCTTTAATGGCTCCAATGGTTCCCACATTCATAAATACCGGCGTCTGTATGGTACCGTGAACCGTATGGAACTCTGCTCTCTTGGCACGCCCCTCTGTTTTCAGTAATTTATATTCTGCCATTTCTTATCCTCTCTGAAATTCATTTGTAATCCAGTATAACTGGATTTTTTCCAAATGTAAAGTATCGGTGTCGGGATTTTCGTTTCTCTTAGTTCCTTTCCTTCTTTTTTTCCTAAAACAAAATCCGATTTTTTTCATCCATATTCTAATTTTCTTCCTTATTTTTCCCTTACAAATTGTGAAAGTTGTGCATTGTCAATTTAAAAACTTTGTCGTATAATGTTACGGAATCTTTATGTTTTGACATACTTTTAATAAGAAAGAATACATACAATACAACGAAACTGATACAAGATTAGGAGGCTGATTCACACTTTATGAGTACATATACATTGGGAATTGATATCGGATCTACCACTGTAAAGATCGCGATTCTTGATGAAAACGACACCTTACTGTTTGCCGACTACGAGAGACACTTTGCCAATATACAGGAAACTCTCGCCGATCTCCTCCAGAAAGCATACCAGAAGCTTGGAGAGCTGACGCTTCATCCGGTGATCACCGGATCCGGAGGTCTGACCCTTGCCAATCATCTGGAAATTCCTTTTGTCCAGGAGGTCATTGCCGTTTCCTCCTCCCTTCAGAAGATTGCTCCACAGACAGATGTTGCCATAGAGCTGGGCGGCGAGGATGCCAAGATCATTTATTTTGAAGACGGAAATATCGAGCAGCGTATGAACGGCATCTGCGCAGGCGGCACCGGATCCTTTATCGACCAGATGGCATCTCTGCTTCAGACAGATGCTCCGGGGCTGAACGAATATGCCAAAAATTATAAAGCACTTTATCCCATTGCGGCACGCTGTGGAGTATTTGCCAAAACGGATATACAGCCGCTGATCAACGAAGGGGCCACAAAGGAAGACCTTTCTGCCTCTATTTTCCAGGCAGTTGTAAACCAGACCATTTCCGGTCTTGCATGTGGAAAACCCATCCGGGGACATGTAGCCTTTCTGGGCGGACCTCTTCATTTTCTGTCTGAGTTAAAAGCAGCCTTTATCCGCACCTTGAAGCTGGATGAGGAGCATACCATTGTTCCTGATAATTCCCATCTTTTTGCAGCGATCGGTTCTGCGCTGAACGCCAAAAAGGAAGTTTCTGTTTCCCTTACAGACCTGAAAGACCGGCTTCGCAATTCCATTACACTGGATTTTGAAGTGGAACGTATGGAACCACTTTTTTCTTCCGCAGACGACTATCAGGAATTTGCGCAGCGGCAGAGCTCCTATAAGGTTTCCACGGGAGATCTTTCTGCTTATCAGGGAAACTGTTATCTGGGTATCGATGCCGGAAGCACCACGACCAAAACAGCTCTTGTAGGAGAGGATGGAAGTCTTCTTTATTCCTTTTACAGCAGCAATAACGGAAGTCCTCTGAAGACTGCCATCCGTTCTATTCAGGAAATCTATTCCCTGATGCCGGAGGGCGCACATATTGCCTATGCCTGCTCCACAGGTTACGGAGAAGCACTGATCAAGGCAGCGCTTCTTCTGGATGAGGGCGAGGTGGAGACGGTTTCTCACTACTATGCTGCTGCATTTTTTGATCCGGAGGTAGACTGTATCCTGGACATCGGTGGTCAGGACATGAAATGTATCAAGATCAAGAACCAGACAGTAGACAGTGTACAGCTAAATGAAGCCTGCTCTTCCGGCTGTGGTTCCTTTATCGAAACCTTTGCAAAATCTCTGAACTACAGTGTACAGGACTTTGCAAAAGCTGCTCTTTTTGCGGAGCATCCCATCGATCTTGGTACCAGATGCACCGTGTTTATGAATTCCAAGGTAAAACAGGCCCAGAAAGAAGGAGCTGAGGTTTCCGATATTTCTGCTGGACTGGCCTACTCAGTCATCAAAAACGCACTCTATAAAGTCATCAAGGTTTCTGATGCCTCTGAGCTTGGTAAGCATATCGTCGTTCAGGGCGGAACCTTTTATAACGATGCCGTTCTGAGAAGCTTTGAAAAAATCGCCAACTGTCAGGCGATCCGTCCGGATATTGCCGGAATTATGGGTGCTTTTGGCGCCGCGCTGATCGCAAGAGAAAGATACGAGGAGGGCAGAGAATCTACCATGCTCTCTATCGACAAGATCAATGCGCTGAAATACAGTACCTCCATGGCAAACTGCCGTGGCTGTACCAACAACTGCCGTCTTACGATCAACAAATTCAGCGGCGGTCGTCAGTTTGTCAGCGGAAACCGCTGTGAACGTGGTATTGGCAAAGAGAAAAACAAAGATCATGTGCCAAACCTTTACGAATACAAATACAAACGGATCTTTTCCTACGAGCCTCTGTCTCCGGACCGTGCCTCCCGTGGAAAAGTGGGAATTCCCCGTGTACTGAACATGTTTGAAAACTATCCTTTCTGGTTCACCTTCTTTACAAAGCTGAACTATGAAGTGGTTCTTTCTCCCACTTCTACCAGAAAGATCTATGAGCTGGGCATTGAGTCCATTCCCAGTGAGTCAGAATGCTATCCTGCAAAAATGGTCCATGGACATGTCACCTGGCTTTTAAAAAAAGGGATCAAATTTATATTTTATCCCTGTATCCCCTATGAAAGAAACGAATTTCCAGATGCGGTAAACCATTACAATTGTCCGATCGTTACCTCCTATGCAGAAAACATCAAAAACAATGTAGACGAGCTCCATGACCCGGAGATTGATTTCCGTAATCCTTTCCTGGCATTTACTTCAGAAGCCATTCTGACAGACCGTCTTGTACAGGTATTTCCGGAGATCCCCGCAAAAGAGGTCCGGGAAGCAGCTCATGCAGCCTGGGAAGAGCTTTCCGCCGCAAGAAAGGACATTGAGAAAAAAGGAGAAGAAACGCTCGCCTATCTGAAAGAAACAGGACGACGCGGAATCGTTCTTGCCGGCCGCCCCTACCATATCGATCCTGAGATCCACCATGGAATCCCGGATCTTATCAACAGCTATGGACTGGCTGTCCTTACGGAGGATTCCATTTCGCATCTGGCACAGATCGAGCGTCCAATCCGTGTCAATGACCAGTGGATGTATCACTCCCGCCTTTATGCTGCGGCAAACTTTGTCAAAACCCGGGAGGATCTGGATCTGATCCAGCTGAATTCCTTCGGCTGCGGACTGGATGCCGTTACTACAGACGAAGTATATGAAATTCTTGATGGAAGCGGCAAGATTTATACCTGTCTGAAGATTGACGAAGTAAATAACCTTGGAGCTGCCCGTATCCGTATCCGTTCTCTTCTTGCTGCGCTCCGCGCCAAGGAAAAACAGAACCGGAAACGTGAGTTACGCCCTGCTTCCATAGAAAAAGCTGTATTTACCAAAGAAATGAAAAAGGATTACACCATTCTCTGTCCACAGATGTCACCTTTCCATTTTGGTATCCTGCAGGCTGCCTTTAACACCTGCGGCTATCATCTGGAGGTCCTTCCCAGCGACAACAGAGACGCAGTAAATGTAGGTCTGAAATATGTAAACAATGATGCCTGCTATCCGTCCCTGATCGTAGTAGGGCAGATCATGGATGCTCTTTTGTCAGGCAAATATGACCTGAATAAAACAGCGGTAATCATGAGCCAGACCGGCGGCGGCTGCCGCGCTTCCAACTATATCGCTTTTATCCGTCGTGCACTGAAAAAAGTGGGAATGGAACAGATTCCTGTCATTTCCCTCAATTTAAGCGGTCTGGAAAGCAATCCCGGATTTAAACTGACGCTTCCTCTGGTGCGAAAGATCTGCTACGGTGCGGTGTTTGGAGATATCCTGATGAAGTGTGTCTACCGGATGCGCCCCTACGAGCAGGAAAAAGGAATTGTAAACCGGAAGCACAAGATCTGGGAGCAGAGAGCCATTGCCTTTATTCAGAGCGGCAGTGTCAGTCATGTTCACTTTAAAAAACTGTGTAAAGAAATGGTCCATGATTTTGATACGATTCCAATCACCGGTGAGCGCAAACCCCGCGTAGGAATCGTAGGCGAGATTCTGGTCAAATTCCTTCCTGCTGCCAACAACCATCTGGCAGAGCTTCTGGAGGAAGAAGGTGCAGAAGCAGTCTGCCCTGACCTTATTGATTTTATCAGCTACTGCTTCTTCAACCAGAATTTCAAATCAGAGTACCTTGGCTTCAAAAAATCAAAAGCTGAAGTTGCCAACTGGGCCATCAAGGCAATTGACTGGCTCCGAAAAGCAGCCAATGAAGCACTGGAACAGAGCCGTCATTTTTCTCCTTCAGCAGACATCCGCGATCTTGCCAGAATGGCGGAACCGATTGTCTCTCCAGGCAACCAGACCGGAGAAGGCTGGTTCCTTACAGGAGAAATGCTGGAGCTGATCAACGGCGGAGTACCGAATATCGTCTGCATCCAGCCATTTGGCTGCCTGCCAAACCATATCGTAGGCAAAGGTGTGATCAAGGAGATCCGCCGTACTCATCCTGGCGCCAATATCGTAGCCATTGACTACGATCCCGGAGCAAGTGAAGTAAACCAGCTGAACCGAATCAAGCTGATGCTGTCCACGGCAATGAAAAACATGGACAAGGCAAAATAAATTCTGATACAGACAAAGAATCCTGGCTGCAATCACTGCAGTCAGGATTCTTTGTTTGTAAGCGCAAAATAATTCGACGGATTGTGTTGCCCTAAAAATGAATCCATAATAATCATTAGAAAATGCAAGCATTTCACTTCATCTTCTCTTGCTAGAA
>UQLX01000005.1 GCA_900541985.1 uncultured Blautia sp.
ATGGATAATTCCTTACTGGCTGTAAGGGATATTAACCATAAATATATTGTAGTAGAAAGGAAAGGTGATTTTATGGCAAAGAAAACCAATGATTTATCACACACAAAATGGATGTGTAAATATCACATTGTTTTTGCAATGGTATTTTCAATCACACATTGTTGTGTGAATTTCATCAAGGCAAGCTGTTACTCCATTTAACGATACCTTTTGAAGAAAAGCCAAAGACCAGTATGCCGAGTGATAACCTCAGATACTATCGGCGGCGGAATAATCTTACAACAAGACAACTTGCAGAACAGATAGGAGTTGTTCCGGCAACCATTGTGATGTATGAAAACGGAAAACATCCCATTCCGTATGATGTAGCTATCAAATTGGCAGATGTTTTGAAAATTGAAGTATCCCTGCTTTATGATGAGTTCTCTCGTTTCCTTGCTGCACCCTATACCGAGGCATTAAAGAGCGTTAGAACGGCTCTGGGACTGTCACAGAAGGCTTTTGCAGAGCAAATAGGGCTTGTCCCGAGTTACTACTATAAACTTGAAGAAGGAAGCCGTAGACCGTCACGAAAGGTATATCAGCAGATGTGTGTTGCTCTCAAAGAGGCCAATCCACAAACTTCACTTTTGAAGGAGTATCACTTACAATAGAGTTGCAAGATGAAATGATTGGAGGAATGACTATGGCACAGGATTTGATTTATACCAGTTGTGGTGATTATCTTATCCCTGATATTCGGTTAAGCTACACAAGCGATAAACCGCTTGGAAAATATGGCAGGATGCGCAGGGCGTTTCTTGCGGAAAACAATCCAATACTCTTGGATGACATGATTCTGACGGAAACCTTATTCCCGCACCTGTGGGAGATCGACGAAACAGCTCACCGTAGAGTGGAACAGATAATGACTAAACTTCTGGAGAAAAATCCGGCTCCGGATAAGTCAACCCAACAGCTTGCTTGGGTGCAGCACATGAGTAGTCTAAAAGCACAGGCGGAGGAAATTGTTAATGCAGAACTGATTTTTTGCTAACAGAATATAGAATTTTTACTTAGGACTGACTGTGACAGGTCAGTCTTATTTCTTTGATGGGACAATTCTTGAATTGTGTTTATGGCAGTCTCAGAATTGTGCTTTTGACAATTCAAGAACTGTCAAAAGCACAATGTAACTATACTGATAATAACAATAATGATTATAGTGATACTGATCCCTTCCTATCCGATTTGAAGAATATGATGAGATTGGAAAACACTATCTTTTTGTCCGATTTCTCAAATGACAATACAATGAACAACAGTATTTTGATTACTACCAAGAAATATTTGATATTTATCAAGAAATACTTGATTGATATCCATGGATATTGTATAATGTTGTTCATGGAGGTGATTCCTAATGAGTATAAGTTACAATAAGCTCTGGAAACTGCTTATTGATTGCAATATGAACAAGAGTGAGCTAAGGGAACGAGCAAAAATAAGCACAAATGCGATTGCAAAGATGGGAAAGAATGAACCCGTCTCAATGGATACAATGGATAAAATTTGTAAAGCGTTACATTGCAATATTGGTGATGTAATGGACTTTGTTTCGGATAATGAAACGCTTTCTTAATGTCCGATAATTTTGACATTGTATCTTGTAGAATATATTTCCCCTGACTTTAGAAAAGTTTGTACTTCTAAGATAACAGGGACAATAGTGATGGAGAAATAATTATGAACGCAGAAACTAATATTCTGTCTATGACAGATTTACAACATACCGCACTAATAAGCGGAAACAAAGCGATGCAGTTGCTGGAGCTATCCAGACATTCCTTTGAAAAAGTAGTAAAAGAAGGCTTACTTACCGTTATACATGAAGGCGGGAAAAAGTATTATCAGATAGGTGAAATCGAAACATTTATGGAAACTGATACTTATCAAGAACTTGTAAATGGCGTGGTTGATGCAAGAAACAACTTAAACGATTTGACCGGAAAAGATTGGCTTCCTCAGACCAAGAGTTTCTTTTACCAAAAAGGTCTTGGTGCAAATCATCCGGAAGCACAAATTGAAAAACTTCACCCGGCTCCCTATTCATTCCAAGATATAGGACAATTAGTGAACTTTTTTACCAAGCAAGGAATGAATGTTCTTGATCCCTTTGGCGGAGTAGGTTCTACAGCCAAAGCTTGCGAAGTAAACGGTAGAATTTGTACAAGTATTGAACTTTCTCCTGTATGGCATGAATTGTCAATTAAGAGACTGGAGACCGAGGTTGGTGAAGGAAGTAGCAAAAAACATCACTTTATAAATGGCGACTCATGCGAAGAACTTTTGAAGATTGCTTCTGAGTCAATGGATTTTATGGTTACAAGTCCTCCATATTGGGGAATTCTGAACAAACAAGATCAGAAGGTTAAAAAGAATCGTGTTGCAAATAATCTTGAAACAAAATATTCGGAAAGCGAAAAAGATTTAGGAAATGTTGAAAACTATGATGAGTTTCTGGAAATTCTGGTTAATAAAGTGTTCCTCCAGTGTGCCAGAACCCTTAAATATGGAAAGTACATGGCAATCGTGGTTTCTGATTTTAGAGATAAATCGGAATACATAAGTTTTCATAGTGATTTGATTCATGAATTAAATAAGGCTGGTATTCCTGGTGGCGGTATATTAAAACTCCAAGGAACAAAAATATTGCTTCAGAACCACAAAAGTCTGTTGCCGTATGGTTATCCTTTTGCTTATGTAGAAAATATACATCACCAATATGTCTTGATTTTTAGAAAGGAGAAGAAATGATTACAAGTAATCTAACGGGTGTTGTTTGCGGTAATTCAGACGTTCTTCTCGACCAGCTTATTGATGAAGGTGTTCATTTTGACTTAATCCTTACAGATCCGCCATACAATATCAATAAGGATTTCGGCAACAAAAGCGATTGCCTACCTTTGGATGAATTTATCGCTATAACAGCCGAACGAATGGCTAAAATCAAAAAGCTACTTGAGCCCCAAGGAAGCGTACTTTGGTTTGGTATCCACGATTATATTGGCTTTGTTCAAGTTGCTATGTACAATGCAGGCTTGCATTATCGTAGAATGAATATTTGGCATTATGAAAACGGATTTTCTCGTTCAAAGAAGGAACCCGCTACCCACTACGAGCCATTCTTGTGGTTTTCAAACAATCCGAAAAAATGGACGTACAATGTGGATGATGTTCGTATGCCATATAAAAGCACAGAACGGTTGAAATCCCCTGTGAAATACAAAGCTGCCGATGGTACTACAAAAATATGGCAGCCGAATCCTAAAGGTGCAATGCGTGGAGATGTATGGGATTTTCCAACATTGGCAGGAAAACGCTTTGAAAAAGAAAAAACACCACATCCAACTCAAAAGCCTGAATCACTCATCATGGAACTGATTAAGGCATTTTGTCCGAAAGATGGTGAAGGACACTATAATGGAACGATTTTGGATCCGTTTCACGGTTCTGGTACATTGGGAGTATGCTGCGAGAAGCTTAATGCTGAAGGACATCACATAAAATGGCTTGGTATAGAACTTGAACAGCAGTGGTGTGATATTGCTGAACAGAGAATTGCCGATATAGAAAAATAATTTCAGAATTTCAAATTTAGTCGATTTATGCAAAAAGGTCATCTTGAGAGATGGCCTTTTTTGTTGTATAATTAAATATTAACAATGAAATCTGCTTCTGATGGAGGAATAAATTATGATTAGATTCAGAAATCCAGGAACTCAATATACTACTCAGGTGCAGGTGTTTAGAGAGTTATACAAAGAGTACAAAGATGCACCGAGTTTCGATTTAGATGATATGGCTGCAACTATCGCCAAAACGAAGCTGATGACTGCGTATGGTTATGCCGGAGATGCAGCATTGGCTTTGAGTAATACCGAAAATGATAGCCTTAATTCCACCAAAATGAACGCTAAAATGTATGCAGAAGTGTTTCGTTTGTTGGGATGGGTTACTTCTGCTGGAGACAATTCGTATCCACTGGTGTTTACCTACATTGGTGAACATGCAGCTTTGGCAGATGATGTGTTACCACTATATGAGCAGTGCGTACTGGGAATCAACAATCCCCAAGAAATAATGGATGTCAAATACGACGAAAAGGTTCGTTTCTTCAAGGCTACATTGTTCTCATTGCAGGATTTAGGCGGGATTATGTATAAGCATGAGCTATGCCTTGGGCCTATGTCTATTGATGATTTAGATAAGTCACAGTACAACAGAATGATCACTTATTTAAAGAAACTGAGAGGTTCTTATGGGCGCTATCAAGATGCTTATCAAGCATTATGTGACGATTTAGGTGTAAAACCGACACTTCCGGATAACTCAACACGCTTACCAATCGCATTTATGAAAACGTGTGGATGGGTTGAAAGCCAGCGTACACGAAAACTGTATCCACCTAAATCCCTGGAATGCCTTTGCTTAACACAGCATGGTGCTGATTTGGCTAACAGCCTTCGTGAGGTAAAAGATTTGCGTATGGATGAGTATTACAGCTATCCAGAACACACTCGCAATTCATTGATTCGTTTGGGGGTGTATTCAATGCTTTTGCGTGCAGGCTATGATACTTCACCCGTTCAAGAAACAATGCGGCAAGATCAAGTTGTGTGTGCTGATGTTCTTAATGGAAAGGAACTCCTTTTTTCTCCTTACCAAACGCTGCACCGTTCTGTTGTGGATGAAGCGTTGGGGATTCATAGAGAAATTGCAGGCACACAGACACATACAGATGTATTGCCAGACATAAAACGAACAGATGCGAATGTCAATAATATATGCTTGACAATTTCTACCAATGGCGCACATTCCACTTCTGATGTGGAAGTAAATAGCTTTGTCCAGCAAGTATTGGATGCAAAGAGTGTCGGTGAACGAAAGAAGGATATTATTGATAAAATCTTTGACGACAGCATAACGGATACACAGACAAAATTTTATCCACTTGTAGCAATGCTGTTTCGAGTAATGGGCTTGGATTGTCAGGCATCCAGACCTGGCGATAACGGTGCTCGTTGGGATGCAATCATTGTCGATTCGGAGGAAAGTATTCCTATTGAAATCAAGTCTCCTACCGAGGAGCAGCATCTTTCTTTAAAAGCAATCCGCCAAGCGCTCGAAAATAAAGTGATTCTTTTATCAAGAGGGACGCATCCTACTTTGCCAGAGACAACTTCTTTAGCGGTTGGATATTACCTACCAAATGACAGAGCTGAGGTTACCAATCTTATGAGTGATTTCAAGACTGCGTTTGGTTACAATATCGGCATTATAGACTTGAAAACACTGCTTACAATAGCTGTTACCATTGTGTATGATGAAAAAACCTTTGATATTTCTGAACTAAACCGATTGGAGGGATTTGCAAATGCCACTTTTAACTAAAGCAAAACAGCGCACCGTTATCTCTGCTTTGCGTGATTCCAATGTTCGAGATATTGAGCAAAATTATAATGAGCCTGCAAAGCTATGGTGTAACGAAAAATGGATAACAGCAGCGTGTCTTAGATGCTCCGATCAGCGCTGTATAAGGTATATTGATGCTGAAATCAGCTGTGGCTCTTTTAGTGATTTTCCGTATGAGCGAAATCTAAATGTGTGCCCTGTTGATGCGATTAAATGGAACTTTGAAAAAGAACTGCCTGAAATAGAGAATGGCAAATGCATCGGCTGTGGTCTATGTGCTGCTCGTTGTCCTGTAGGTGCTATTTTTAAGGCGGATAATAAAATGAAAGTTTCCGCTCCGGAGTCAGACGATTACATTGATCTGCCCATCAATTACGAGAATCTTGTAAAGCATAAGTATTTTGTTCAGGAAGTGGACAAAATCTATTGGAACCACCAATTTCAAAAGGAAAGCGACCGCATTATGGAAGAAATTTACGAAAAAATTTCTCACTATGATGGGCGTTCAATGGTTCCTAATGTATTGGTTAGAAATCTGATTATTGCCTTAAATCATGAATGTGCTATCAGCAGAGCCGGCGATATTTATACGAGAATGGATGCTGTCTATTCCAGTAAAATTAAGCCTAAGTGCAGCGGTGTAGTTGAAATCGAATTTGGTAGGGACACTTTGGAGGCATCCAGAGGTATTTTGGATGACATAGCTGTTATGCATTCCAGAAATAATTTGGGCAAAAAGGATAACGCAGCCCTTGTTGTGTGCCTTTCTTTCCCAAACAAACGTCAAGGATATTTCCAGGTAATAAAAGATATACACCGGGTCTTGGACCTCAAGATACAGACCATATCACTGGGGGCATTACTGTTGTTAGTGTGGAACGGGGCAGCTGTAAACTTCCTTTCCCGTGAGTTCTATGTTGATTTTGATAATCTAAGCATTCGTGGCATTACTGAGTTCAGATTGAATAGGCATGTGCTCTTGAGCGAAGGTAAGCTTGGTATATTGGAACCTGAAAAATAGTCACTTTGCAAAGCAAGCAATTTGTTGATAAACATTGCTTGCTTTGCTTATATAATTCGTTTGATTGGAGGAAAAAATATGATGCAAATCGACAGTGCAATACTGGCTACCGACAAAGTGATCTGTAAAAATATCAGTAGATTTGATGACTCAGAACGTGGGTTATTGAGCCAGAATATTTTGGCTCAATTACGCAATTTTGTTGAATATATTGCAGATAAAGTATATGCTGGCGGCTCAGACCTCGATCCCAATAATTATGCTCTAAATGTTGAAGCGTTGAAGCATTTGCAAACAAGAGGAGACCTCCGTTTTTTACACCAATTTCATGAGCTTCTTCAAAAGTCGGTGTCTCATTATACTTTAGATGAAAATGGTTCTGAGAGACTAATGCTGAAGTATTATGAGTATCTTCTGAAAATAAAAATCTTTCTTAATGATACATATGGGCTTCATGTTCTGGATAATATTGAGGATTTTCCCTTGGATACGGATACAGAACTGTCAGAGTATCATGAGAAAATTGTAGAAAAGATTTGTTATCCAAGCCCAGGATGTTCAACAAGCACATATTCAGATAGATACTATATCCAAAAAATTAAGCCATTCTTTGTGAATCAGCGAATATACTATGAAGTTACATTTACTGCGGCGAACAGTAAAATGAGCAAATTTGACCGAGTAATCGCCTTTTCACGTTATGAAATACTAAGTAACTATGCGGTGAAACTGTCGATTCGTAATGATTCGATCAATGTTTTAGGAAAAGATATGACCATCCAAGTTATCGACGGCTGGAATGTATCAATACGCCCCTGTGAATTAGATAACTTTGCAGATATTATCGGAGATCATTCTAAAATCAATGCTGGGACAAAAGAGTATACCGAATTGATGCGATTTCTAACGGAAATAAAAATGCCGCTATCAGAGCTGGTTGTATGCTCGGAACAGTATTATAGTTTTGTGAAAAATCAGATTACGAGTCAGACAAGAACGTCTCATATCTTCGATGTACTTGATCAGTGTAGGGAGCTAATCTTATCCAACAAGCCTGGATGCAACATTCTTAAATATCTACTGTACCATTTGAATAACAGAATTATCAAGTGGCAACGTTGGAATGATGGCTGCCCGCTGTTGTCGGGGCTAAATTTAAGTTATGGATGTATTCCATTTGATAAAATGCCGTTTTGTACGTCATTGAGAAACCATAACCCACGCATATATGATTTGCTGGACTGCCTATCGGAAAAAGATAGAGAACATGAGCTGTTCGCACGCCAAATCCAAAATAACACAGAAATAGAAGGGATGTTGTTCACAGCCAAAAAGGATATAGTAGGTTTTGATAATATTGATGCGTTGATTAGTACATACAATCGCAAGCTATATCTTCCCAAACACGAACACAGAAAGCTGATGACTTTTCATGATTTTGTGTACATCAAAGGATATGCGGATGATAGCGCATTCATAATTCAAAAATTACGAGATCTGACGACAAGCGGAATTGCACAATATACTGGCTCTGTTGATTCTTGGATGAACAAAGGCTCATATTCTATTGATTCTCCAGAGAAAAGAGAAGCATTGCGAAATATGTTTGCAAAATCGCAAGTTGCGCTTATTTATGGTTCAGCAGGAACGGGGAAATCCACGCTAATCAATCATATTTCGAACTTCTTTTCCAACCAGAAAAAGCTGTATTTGGCGAATACGCATCCAGCAGTAGACAATATGCGCAGGAAAGTAACCGCCAGCAACAGAGAGTTTAATACAATCGCAAGCTTTATTTCCGAAAAGAATCAGCACACAGAATGTGATGTTCTTATTATTGATGAGTGCAGTACGGTGAGTAATTCTGATATGCGAAAAGTGTTAGAAAAGGCTACGTTCAAGCTTTTGGTTCTTGTCGGAGATGTTTATCAGATTGAATCAATCTATTTTGGAAACTGGTTTGATATTGCACGCAATTTCATTTCCAAAGACTCTATCTTTGAACTAACGCATCCATATAGAACACAAAATAGAAACCTTCTGACTGTTTGGGAAAGAGTTCGTAATCTGGACATTGCAATTTTGGAGCCTATGGTTAAGAGCAAATATTCCGTCCGTTTGGATGAATCAATTTTCTCCCATGCAGAGGAGGATGAAATTATTCTCTGCTTGAATTACGACGGATTGTACGGAATTAACAACATCAATCGCTTCTTACAGAACAGTAATCCGAGTCCGGCAATTCAGTGGGGCATCGGTTTGTATAAAGTTGGCGATCCCGTATTGTTTAATGAATCAGACCGCTTCTCTCCATTGATTCACAACAATTCGAAGGGGCGTATTGTAGGTATTACCACAGAGGAACTGAAAATTTGGTTCGAAATCGAATTGGATTGTGCGATCAATGAATTGGATGCGTGGGGATATGATTTTGAATTGATGGATGTATCTGAAAGCGGAAATTCTATAATCAAATTCAGCGTCGATAAATATAGAAGCACAGATGAAGATGATGATTATTCTGACACGGTCGTTCCATTTCAGGTTGCTTATGCGGTATCTATCCATAAAGCTCAAGGTTTGGAATATCGTTCTGTGAAAATTGTAATCACTAACGAAACAGAGGAACGCATTACACACAATATTTTCTATACTGCAATCACTCGTGCAAAAGAAAATCTAAAAATCTATTGGAGCCCGGAAACAGAAAAAAGTGTATTGGGGAGATTGGAAGTTAGAGATTCCAGACGAGATGCCAATTTGCTAAAGCAGCTATATTCTCTGTAATTTGCATGGTGTATTTTTGTATTAAACTTGTCTGCAACACCCTAACATTTTTCTGGGGAGTTGCAGATTACATAGGCTAATAGAAATCTCATTATACAAAGCGCACTGATTGCTTTTTCTGAATTTTCTATAAAATAATGATAAGAAAAGCGTTCAGAATGAACGAGTAGCCATCAATGAAATTGGTGTCAAAGGGTTCCGGGGATGCTTCACCGGCAAGCCATTTTTAGAAAATGACCGAAGGACGATTTTTCAAAAATGAGGAAAGTGGTACCGCTTTCCCCTGCTTGCCAAGTTGTTTCCGGACCTTTTGAACCAGTTGCATTTGATGTCGATGGGTACCAGGGAGATTTCCCTGACAAGCTATTTTGCAAATTGAGCCGAAGGAGAAAATACAAAAATGAGCAAAGTGCTATAACTTTGCCCTGCTTGCCAGTTTTCTTCGCACAATGTGACTTGTGCCCAACTTGGGTACAAGTGCGGATTAACTTCTGCTCAAATTGGGCAGAAGTCGAATTCGGAACTTCCGCCCAATTCGGGTGGAGGTGTACCGGCTTTTTATTCCCAACTTGGGAATAATTTTGCCCATATATTATGAGCGTTACAAATTGGCAAGCAGTGCAAACCTGTACAGGTTTACTCATTTTCTTGATTTCCCCTCTGGGTCAATCTTCGTAAATTGCTTGTTGGGGAAGCATCCCCAATCCCTTTTGAACGCCACCTGTGGTGTCGGCTGCGCATTCATTCTGAATACTTTTACTTACTGACTTCTGCGCAATTTGCATAGAAGTTCAATTTTCCATAAACGAAAAAATGAAAACATGGGAGAAGTTTCCCATGATTATTTATGTGATGTATGGCAATCCACTTCCCAACAATTTGTCGGGAAGTCCTGTGGGCAATGCGCCCACAAGTAACAAAAGTGGCAATGCTCGGATACAACTTCATCCCAAGTTGGGTGAACAACTTCGTGCCAACTTGGCACAAAGTTAAAAATAAAGGAAACAGAAAAACGAAAATCACTTCGACATAATTTGTGTCGAAGTTGAAGGTATGGGCTTTATGCTTGTGGACAGGTTAGCCACAAGACTGCTCAGGTACTTTTTGAAAATTAACTTCGTCCCAAGTTGGGATGAAGTTCTGCGGTGCAACTTGCACCAAAGCAAGGCGTGAAGATTTTGCGTTGTAAATTCCTAACGAGGAGACTGGAATTTCGTAAATTTCAAAATGACTTCTGGACAATTTGTCCAGAGGTATCATCATGCTTCAATTAGAAAATCAAAAATATCCTTACTACAACTTACGGCAAAATGAAAATCTGCTATTAGCTGCCTGTTCTCAACTTTGGGATATGCTCTTTAGCTGAACTTGACAAGATTGCTTATTTCGACATTTCATGCTATGATAGTCACAGATGAAAATTAAATACTGCTTCATACAAGATTTTATTGATGGGCAAGCCCCATATTTATACAAACATATTTTTAGTCAGTCCGAATTGTCGGAGCTGTTACATGGAAGCATCAAGTCAGATACAGAATCTTCTTGTGTCTGTTGTTGGTGCATCTGTGTAGCAGTTTTTTTCATTATCTGACTTTGAACCAAGTTGGTCCGAGGTCAGAACCACAGACAGAAACGGAGGGAACTATTTGATTGCAGTAATTCACAGAGGACAAAAATTCAAAGAGACTATGGAAGCTTTTCAGCAGAAACGAGCAGAGTTTATCGCACAGGGAATCAGAAGTTTTGACGCAGAAACCTTGTATGTGTTTCTGGAATGGATTCGTGGCAACGGCCACAAACTTGATAGAATAACTGGGATGGCGGTATGATATGAGCGGAGGTGACTACCCATGAAGAAACAGAGAAAAAATGAAAAAGATAATCGTGGTGTTGCGATATACGCCCGTAAATCCCGAATCACCAACAAGGGTGACAGTATCGGTGTTCAGTTCAAACAATGTGCGGATTACGCCAAAAAGGAATTGGGGTTGGATGAGGAGTATGAATTTTTACAATACGAGGACAAAGGACTCAGCGGATATTTTTCAGACAGACCGGATTTTCAGAGAATGCTGCATGATGTGCAGGACGGAAAAATCAAAGCAATCGTATGTTACAAGCTGGATCGTGTCGGCAGAAAAACAGCCGACCTAATCCGCCTGATGGATTTCTTGGAAATGTACCATGTTGACCTGCTGATTTGCTCAAACGGTATCAATACTGCCAGCGGACTCTATAAAATCTTCATTCAGATATTTGCGGTCATTGCGGAATTTGAAAGGGATACTCTGACAGAAAGAATTGTAGATAATATGATGGAACTTGCAAAGGACGGACGATGGCTCGGCGGCAATACACCGATGGGATTTACTGTCCGTCGTGTAACAACCGGAAGTGGTAAGGGAAAATCAGCATACAGCTACTTAGAAAGTCTGCCGGAAGAAAAACGCATGGTTCAGCGTTTGTATGAAATCTTCAGAACTACTCGCAGCATCCAGAGTACTGCAAAACAGATGAATGAGGAAGGATTCCACACTCCTTCCGGTGCTGCATTTAACGCATCCACCACAAGATTAGTTTTGAGAAATCCCATCTATTGTACTGCTGATAAACACAGCTATGATTATTTCATCGACCATGACGGTAATGTGTTTGGAGACATGACAGAGTTTGACGGAACTCACGGATTGTCGGCTTACAATAAAACTGATCAGGAAAAGTATGAAGGCAGTGACAGCACATTTATCTCTCCGAAATATGTTCAGACCATTGAAAGCAAGCCTGTTAGCGAGTGGATTATTGCGGTTGGAAGGCATGAAGGCTTTATTCCAAGTGAACAATGGATTGAAGTGCAGGAACTTCTTGATGCGATTGCAGAGAAATACAATCGACCTCATAGAAAGACCAACGCATTGTTGGCGGGGCTGGCGCATTGTCCTCACTGTGGCAGACGATTGAGTGTAATTTCCGAGTCCGACCGTTGGACGAATGGAAAGCCTCGATTTAAATATGTTTGTCCCGGTTATCGTAAAAAGGAATGTAATTTCAAAGCGGTAGATGGCGTTCTTCTGGACGAATTTGTGGTACAGCAGTTATCTGAACTATCGGATGAAAACAGCGAGCATTTCAGAAGTATTCTGGAAATCAAGATTGAGGAAGTCTTGGAGCAGTCACAGACGGTACAGGAACACAATCTCATTAAAAAGAAACGTGACAAGCTGAAAGCAGATATTGCTGCGCAGACAAGAAATCTGCGAGAAGCAGATGGCAGTATCAAGCAATTTATTCAAGAGGATTTGCAAAATCTGGCTGAAGAACTGAGGGAAGCGGAGCGGCAGATTTCAAAACTGGATGAAGGCAGAAAGAACAATATGATTGCCATCCGTGACTTGGAAATGACAAAAGAAAGGCTGCTCTCCTTTGCAGAATATGCAAAGGATGCGCAGCCGGAGATTCTGGTCACTTTGATCCAAACTATTGTAGAAAGAATTTATATTGTGGATAAGGATGACGAGCGTTACTGCCACATCTTTATCAAAGGCTGTTCCGGAGAAGATTACACCGGCTTCTTCCAGACAGCCGGTTACATAGAGCAAAAAACTACCCCTGTGTGTGATTCAGAACAGTATTGCATTCACTCCAAAGTATAGACGAAAAATAATTTATAATCAATACAAAGCTGATATTAGGGATATTATAAAACAGTTGTGCTCTTACAAAGGGGTGGAAATTATTGAAGGGCATCTTATGCCCGATCATATCCATATGTTAGTTAGTATACCGCCAAAATACAGTGTTTCCAGCTTTATGGGATATTTAAAGGGGAAGTCCGCACTTATGATATTTGATAGGCACGCAAATTTAAAGTATAAATTTGGAAATAGGTATTTTTGGAGAGAAGGATATTATGTAAGTACAGTAGGGGTAAATGACACCACAGTACGTAAATACATCCAAGAACAGGAAAGATATAATTTAAAGAAGGATTTGACTATTGGCATGCACAGACAGAATTAGATTCTGTTGCTGCGTGGTATAATGAAAAAAATGGATTTTAGATACTGAGTCCGGAAAATGTTAAAAACAAGTTGTTCTAAACAGGATTTTATAAAAACTATAAAATTCATGGTAACAAAAGAAGGTCATGTAGGCGATATTCTGTTTTTTGCTGCACAGAATATCTGTGAGAGACATCTTAGGTGCTTGATATAAAAAAAATACCGCACAAACAGAACCCCCCATCCGGAAAGGGTTTGATTCCGGATGGGGGTTCTTATATTACTTATAGAGTATCTATGAGTGACCGTGATTAGAACAGACCTGTGATCTTTCCGCTTTCGTCTACATCGATCTTCTCTGCAGCCGGAACTTTTGGAAGACCAGGCATGGTCATGATCTCGCCTGTCAGAGCTACGATAAAGCCTGCACCAGCGGAGATCTTAAGGTTACGTACTGTTACCTCAAAGTCTGTAGGAGCACCGAGCTTAGTCTGGTCGTCTGTGAGGCTGTACTGTGTCTTGGCAACACAGATCGGGCAGTTGCCGAATCCAAGATCTTCAAGCTGTTTAGCCTGTTTCTGAGCATTTGCTGTGAGAACAACTCTCTTGCCGCCGTAGATCTTCTGAACGATCTGGTTCAGTTTGTCTTCGATGGAGCCTTCCAGCTCATAGGAATATGTGAAATCGTTTGGCTCTTCTACAAGACGAATTACTTCTTCTGCAAGTTTGATTCCGCCTTCGCCGCCTTTTGCCCATACTTCAGAAAGAGCTACGTTTACACCGAGTTCTTTACATTTAGCTTCTACAAGATCAAGCTCTGCCTTGGTATCTGTCGGGAAAGCATTGATAGCAACTACACATGGAAGTTTGTATACATTTGTGATATTGCTTACATGTTTCAGCAGGTTCGGGAGACCTCTTTCAAGAGCTTCCAGGTTCTCATTGTTAAGGTCAGCTTTGGCAACACCGCCGTTGTATTTCAGAGCGCGGACAGTTGCAACTACAACAACAGCGTTTGGTTTCAGACCTGCCATACGGCATTTAATATCAAGGAATTTCTCTGCTCCAAGGTCAGCGCCGAATCCGGCCTCTGTGATCGCATAGTCAGCAAGCTTCATAGCCATTTTGGTAGCTGTTACGGAGTTACATCCATGAGCGATGTTAGCGAATGGTCCGCCATGAACGATTGCCGGAACGTGTTCAAGTGTCTGAACCAGGTTTGGTTTCAGGGCATCTTTCAGAAGAGCTGTCATAGCGCCTTCAGCGTGAAGATCACCAGCTGTTACCGGTTTCTGCTCGGAAACTTTACCATATGTATATCCGATGATGATTCTGGAAAGACGTTCTTTCAGGTCTTTGATATCACTTGCAAGACAGAGAACTGCCATGATCTCGGAAGCAACGGTGATGTCATAGCCGTCTTCACGAGGCATTCCGTTTGTCTTTCCGCCAAGGCCGTCTACTACGTTACGAAGCTGACGGTCATTCATGTCAACACATCTTCTCCATGTAATCTTTCTTGGGTCGATGTTAAGAGCGTTGCCCTGGAAGATATGGTTGTCAATCATTGCTGCAAGAAGGTTGTTAGCTGCGCCGATCGCATGGAAGTCGCCTGTGAAATGAAGGTTGATGTCTTCCATAGGAACAACCTGTGCATGTCCGCCGCCTGCTGCGCCGCCTTTTACGCCGAATACCGGTCCGAGAGACGGCTCACGAAGAGCTACCATAACGTTTTTGCCAAGTTTCTGCATACCGTCTGCAAGACCTACGGTAGTAGTAGTTTTTCCTTCGCCGGCTGGTGTCGGGTTGATAGCGGTAACAAGGATCAGTTTGCCGTCCTGTTTATCAGTTTCTTTCAGAAGATTGTAGTCGATTTTTGCTTTGTACTTGCCGTACTGCTCCAGATATTTTTCGTCGATACCTGCTTTTGCAGCAATTTCAGTAATTGGTTTCATTTCGCATTCCTGTGCGATTTCGATGTCACTCTTGAATCCCATAAGTTTGTTCTCCTTTCATAAACGGAAGCCCCGGTAAAAAAAGGGCAGTATCTGAAGGTAAATCAAATACTGCCCAGACGGTCGGCCTCACTGCTCTCCGATTCCCCTGTGGTTTTCCACGTTTCCGTCAGTTGTCAGAGATGTTTTAAATTGATGATGAAATATTACCATATTAATTAGTATTTGTCAATGGTTTGTCAAAAAATTATCAAAATTTTATGTTGTATTTGTATACTGAGATGGAGTGCAGTTGAGCTGGTTTGTATACACTGCACAAGAAATGATGCCATTTTGTGAAGTGAAGTTTTTGTTTCCAGAGAGCTGCCTGGAAGTTTCTGCAAGCTTGTTAAGAAACCGGCAGGAGTAGAAGAGCCTAATGTTAATAAGCTCTTCCTGTAAAAATACAAACGGTTCTTGGCCGCATGATAAATTCGCCTGTAATTCTGGTTTCCTGCCCCTGGGGATAGAAATATCTTCCCTGGCCGTCACCATAGGTATTGACGCTTAAATACCAGGCGCCCCGTTTGTGCAGATCGGGAAGAGTGATCCTTACGTCTTCCCAGTAGGTATTGACACAGATGCAGACCAGATCGTCCCTGCCTTTTTCTTTGTCATAGCCGGCAAAGCTGACAGTGAAGGTACGGGCATCTCTGGGAATGGTCATATCTTCGGCATTGATATTGTGCGTGTGCAGAGAGTCCATACCGCAGACTGCGTCGGGCAGTTTTTTGCGGATCACAAGATGTTCTTTTCGGTAAGCGATCATGAATTTAAAAAATTCAAAAAGATCCCGGTTTTTTTCCAGAAGACTCCAATCCAGCCAGGATATCTCATTATCCTGACAGTAACTGTTGTTGTTTCCGAATTTTGTATTTCCGAATTCATCTCCGGCAAGGAACATAGGAGTTCCCCGACTGCACAAAAGAACTGCACAGGCATTACGGATCATGCGATAACGAAGCTTCAGTACTTCGGGATCGTCGGTTTCGCCTTCTGCACCGCAGTTCCAGCTCCGGTTGTCGTTGGAACCGTCGGTGTTATCCCAGCCGTTCATTTCATTATGCTTGTCATTATAGGCGTAAAGATCATACAGGGTAAAGCCATCGTGACAGGTAAGGAAATTGACACAGGAATTATAACCGGCATAATTTCCCTTGGGATTGTCATAATAGCCGCCGTAAAGATCTCCGGAGCCTGAAATACTCCATGCGGCGTCCCAGGACTGCCAGCAGTCGCCTTTCAGGAAGCCTCTGAGAGAATCCCGATACCGTCCGTTCCATTCTGCCCAACGTCCGCTTGCAGGGAAGCTTCCGACCTGATACATGCCGCCGGCATCCCATGCCTCTGCGATCAGTTTGACATTACGGAGAAGAGGGTCGGAGGCAAGCGTGCGGAGCAGAGGCGGATTGTTCATGGGAGAACCATCCTCATTTCGGCCAAGGATACTTGCCAGATCAAAACGGAAACCGTCTACCCGGTAATTTACAGTCCAGTAACGGAGACATTCAAGAATCATCTGCTGAACCACCGGATGGTTGCAGTTCAGGGTGTTTCCGCAGCCGCTGAAGTTGTAATAGTTTCCGTCTGGGGTCAGCATGTAGTAGATGTTGTTGTCAAAGCCCTTGAAGCAGAAGGTCCTTCCAAGCTCGTTTCCCTCGGCAGTATGGTTAAATACCACGTCCAGAATCACTTCAATCCCATTGTCATGGAGGGCTTTGATGAGAGTTTTCAGTTCCGTTCCCTCACGGTTGTATTCATTGACAGATGTGTAGCTGGTATTGGGAGCAAAAAAGCTGACCGTATTATAGCCCCAGTATTCCAGAAGGCGGCTGCCGTTTATCTCCCGGGCATTCATGGTTTCGTCAAATTCAAAAATAGGCATCAGTTCAACAGCGTTGACTCCAAGCTCTTTCAGATAGGGAATCTTTTCCATCAGTCCGGCAAAGGTTCCGCGGTTTTGGACACCGGAGGTTTCATGCTCTGTAAATCCTCTTACATGAAGCTCGTAAATAATAAGATCGCTGAGCTCTCTCTGTGACTGCGGCATATCACCCCAGTTAAAGGAATCCTTTACCACACGGGCATGGTAGGTAGGCTCCCAGTGTGTTCCCCAGATCCTCTGACCTGAAACCGCTTTGGCATAAGGATCCAGAAGAATATTTTTTTTGTCAAAAAGCAAGCCTTTATCCGGATCCCAGGGACCGTCCACCCGGTAGGCATATTCAAAATCCCGGATATCCAGACCATAAACGATCATGGAATATACATCCCCGATCTTATAGGCTTCGGGAAAGGGAAGAACGGCAAATGGCTCTTCTTCCGCATTGTGGAACAGCAGAAGTTCACAGGCTGTCCCCCCGCAGGTGTGTATGGTAAAGTTTACGCCGTTCTGAAGCGGTGTGGCGCCGTTCAGGTCAAACATTCCCGGACTGACAGGAAAACCGGCGATCTCCCCGGTAGGATAAACCTCAAGGGGATATTCGGAAATAAATTTCTGATTATAGGAATTCATGGTAAGCTCCTCCCTGTTTTATTCCTGAAAAAGTTCTTCGCATTTCTGCAGTATTTCCTGATTTCTTTTTTCATAATCGACATTCATGGTATGGATCTCTCCCCGAAGGAACATTTCCATTCCCTGCACCAGCCCGTCTTCACTGTTTGGAAGAAGGGTGCCGCCGTATTCTGTCATGATGGAATGGGGACCATTGACATCACAGGAAGCGACAGGGACTCCCAGGATATCTGCCTCCAGAACGACGAGTCCAAGCCCTTCATAGTAGGAGGAGAGCAGAAAAAAGTCGCAGGCTTTCAGAATCGGCATGGGATTACTCAGAGACCGCAAAAGAACGATATGATGCCCGGACTTCATGGAAGCTGCCAGAGAGCAGGTCTGTTCATATAAATGTCCCATTCCGCCGATGATAATCAGCCATGTGTCCGGATGTTCGCTGTAAAAGCGGTCAAAGGCACGAATCAGGCGTTCATGGCCTTTTTCCGGAGAGTATCTTCCAATATTGATGAATTTACGATCACTGCTTTTCATGATTTCCTGAAATTTTTCAAAGGAGACGGTAGATTCTGTAGTCTTATCAAAGGAAATCTGTTTTTCTGCCTGAGCGCGGATGCGGTTAAAATCCACATAATTGGAAATAACCCGTATTTTTTCCGGTTGTCCCCCGATGCGTTCGGCAGCGCCCCGGATATCTTCGCCAACGGGGATGACATGTTCATAGGATGCATAAGCTTTTTCCAGAAGAGGACGGCTTGGACTGTGTTTTTCTGCAAGTTCCATTTCCATATCATTGTGGGCAAAAATTGTACGGATACATGGAGCTTTTTCCAGAAGAGCGATCATATAATTTTCATAGCCGTCATAGTGAATCACATGGTCAAAGGAAACACAGCCGAAATGCTTTTTCCATTCTCTGTCATAGGCTTTATCCAGACGTTTTCCGATGCCAAAAGCAGTGATGCCGGATTTCAGGTAGATAAGCTGTGCAGCAGCAGTTATCACGTCAAGGTTCATCTCAGTTGCCAGAGGGTAGAAATGATAGCCATCCGGAACATCCTGGAGCCGTTCCGGATCCTCCTTGAGAGAGAGGGAACGGTATGAGATATAGTAGTCGCATTTTTTGGGATCCAGATTGCGTATAAGGCTGTAAAAAGCAGCGGTTATCCCATTAGGCTGGAGACTTCCTGCATACAGAAGGACTTTTTTCTTTCTGGCGCCGGGCATAGTGATTTCCTGACAGATTTTTTCTCCTAAAAATACATGACGGCAGATATTTCTGGTGGCGTTTGCCTGCTCAAAAGTGGCATATTTTTGGAGAAAGGCATCGTCCGGATGTCCGGAGTCTCTGTTCAGCTCTTTTATCAGTTCATCAGGGGTATGTACCACCGGGAAAGGGTAGGAGGAAATATCTTCATACATTCCACGGTGCTCCTGATATTGTTTAAGGTCGTAGGCAAACAGCAGAATCCTTCGGCCGGTTACTGCAAAATCATACATAACACTGGAGTAATCGGTGATCAGCACATCACAGGCGTTTAGAATCTCATAGGTATCATATCCTTTCGGGAAGGGACGGATATGGCTGTAAGCGCTGATATCCAGAAGGCTCTGTACAAAGGGATGAAGCTTTACAAGGATGATCTGTTTTTCGTTTAGCTGCGCATCCATAAAGCTAAGGTACTCCTTGATCTGTTCTACATGAGTTTTTTCCTGAACAGAACTGGAAGTGCCGCGGAAGGTAGGCATGTAAATGCTTAACTGAATACCTGCATAGCCCAGGTCTTCTTTCAGACGGGCACCCTGTTCAGGGTGAAAAAATATGCAGTTTCTGGGATATCCTTCATGGAGAATGGTTCCCTGATAAAGCTCTTTCAGATTATAGGCTCCGGACATTTTATCTTCCATATAAAGATTCGGAAAGGTAAGATAATCAGACTGGAGAAGATTACGCATTACATTTCCTGTATCGTAACGTTCCGAAGGGTTATCCTGTCCCATATGTTTCAGAGGCGTTCCATGCCATACGTTCAGGATGGTCTGACCGTCTTTTTTTATATAACGACCCGGGAAGGTGGTGTCTGTAATCAGCCAGCCGGCTTTTGCAAGGTGATAATAGTAGGAAGGCAGACGGGTGGTTATGATGTCGTTTACAGAAATGTGATACCGGTCAAGCTTCTGGAGAATCTGCTCTTTTTTATTCTTCTGTACTGCCAGGACTTTGCGGAAGCCCTGATATTCCGGGTTGGAAAGCTCCTTTAAAATAGCCAGGATATTACTTTCAAGGGCAAGACCGCTTCTGGAAACAATAAGAATTTCCTTTTTATCGACAGGGACTTTTTCGTAAAAGGTGTTATAAAAAGGATACCAGGTGCCGTTTTTTAATTTTTTCTTTACTTTTGTAGTGAATGAACCCATAAAATTACCGCCTTAAAAACTTTTTATTGATCGTTTGTAAGATGAAGTTTGTCAAGTACATAAAATAACAGACTGAGGATCATGGCAACTACACATGCCAGAACCATTCCGGTCAGTTTTACATTTCCAAGATTCAGGGCAATGCCGGAAAGACCTACGATAAATACTACAGAAGTCAGCGCCAGATTACGGGACTTTCCGTAGTCTACATGATTGTCAACCAGCATTCGCAGACCGGAAGTTCCGATCATACCGTATAATAAGAAAGAAATACCTCCGATCACAGGGCCGGGGATGGTGTTGATCAGCGCCGCAAGCTTGCCCATAAAGGAACAGCAGACAGAAAGTACAGCGGCTCCTCCGATTACCTGGACGCTGTAAACCTTTGTCATTGCCATTACTCCTATGTTTTCTCCGTAGGTGGTGGTAGGTACGGATCCTACAAGGCCGGAGAGAGTAGTGGAGAAGAAATCTGCAAAAAGGGAGCGATGCAGTCCGGGTTCCTTCAGAAGGTCTTTGCCTACGATTTTTCCGGTTACAATCTGATGTCCGATATGCTCCGAGGTTACCAGAAGCAGAGCCGGAAGTATGGTCAGGATTGCTTCAATATGAAAACGTGGAGTCTGGAAGTTGGGCAGGGCAAAGAAAGAAGCTTCTTTTACTGCCTGAAAATCCAGGATTCCGCAGAAACCTGCAGCAGCATATCCGGCAATAATGGCGATCAGGATAGGGATGACGGAAAGAAATCCCCGAAACAGGATCTGTCCGAAGACTGCTACACCAAGGGTTACCAGAAATACAATCACATTTTTCATATCTACCGTTTCGTCTAAAAGTCCTGCTGTGCCGGCAGCGCTTCCTGCAAGCTCCAGACCGATCAGAGCGACAACCGGTCCCATCGCCGCGGTAGGCAGCACAATGTCGATCCAGCTGGTTCCACATTTACGGATGATCAGAGCGACACCCATGCCCGCAATACCAAGCACTACGAAACCGCCAAGTGCGTATTCATAACCGAATTTTGATGCAACAAGAAGTCCGGGGGACAGAAATGCAAAGCTGGATCCCAGATAGGCTGGCGCTTTTCCTTTTGTGATAAGGATGAACAGAAGTGTTCCGATTCCATTCATAAGGAGTACAATGGCAGGATTGATGCCAAACATAAAGGGAACCAGAACAGAGGCGCCGAACATGGCAAACATGTGCTGGATGCTTAACGGGATTAAAAGCTTTACAGGTACCTTATCTTCGACTTGAATTATTTGTTTTTCCACTCTTTTCCTCTCTTTCTCGTATAAACACGATGTAATCGGAAATATTATAGCATAGTGTATGATCTTCTGTAAAAGAAAATACAGAAAGAGGGCAGGAAAACGCCTGTTTTTCGCGGTTTTTTCGTGATTGAAAAAAAATTAAAAAAATGTCAAAAAAAGTGTTGACTTTTACAGAACCCTATAATATAATATGTCTTGCGTCAAACGAACGCAGAAAATTAAATACCGTTTACGGGGTGTGGCTCAGCTTGGCTAGAGCGCCTGGTTTGGGACCAGGAGGCCGCAGGTTCGAATCCTGTCACCCCGATGCTGTAAACAACTTTTACCGTTTCAGCGAATATGCGGGTGTAGTTCAATGGTAGAACACCAGCCTTCCAAGCTGGATACGTGGGTTCGATTCCCATCACCCGCTTCTCTGTAAAAAGAGAAATGTGTCTGTAGCTCAGCTGGATAGAGCAACGGCCTTCTAAGCCGTGGGTCGGGGGTTCGAATCCCTTCAGGCACGCTGTGGTGGGTATAGCGCAGTTGGTTAGCGCGCCAGATTGTGGCTCTGGAGGCCCAGGGTTCGAATCCCTGTATCCACCCTTTCGCCTTTGGGCTATCGCCAAGCGGTAAGGCACAGCACTTTGACTGCTGCATTCGTTGGTTCGAATCCAACTAGCCCAGTCCATTATGGGGTATTAGCTCAGTCGGTAGAGCACTTGACTTTTAATCAAGTTGTCCGGGGTTCGAATCCCCGATGCCTCATTGCATCTGTAGAAATACAGATGCTTTTTTTCTTAATGTATACATCCGCCATTGCGGATGATACAGAAAATTTCATATGTTTATGCGGGCATGGCGGAATTGGCAGACGCGCCAGATTTAGGTTCTGGTGTCTACGACGTGCAGGTTCAAGTCCTGTTGCCCGCAGCCTAAAAGCCGGGGAAAGTTCCCCGGCTTTTTACAGATATTGGATCTCTGCTGAGATATGTCCATTTTCATTGATGTCCAGCACGGCATAGCTGGGCTTGCGGTTTCGCTGACGTGGGAAAGAAAGGCTTCCGGGATTCAGCACAAGCACTCCGTCAATCTCTTCCAGGACAGGACGGTGGATATGCCCGAAACATACACAGTCACAGTTCCTGGAGTGTGCTTCATCTACGATTCTGGAGAAGTCCATAGATACGCCATAATAGTGACCGTGGCTGATAAGAATCCGGTGTCCGGCAATGGAAAGCTCATCTTCTCTGGGAAGGTCAGAGAAAAAGTCGTTATTTCCGGAGACAATGGTGCAGGGACATTCGGCAAGTGCTTCGATAAAAAATTCCCGGCCTTCCACATCGCCGCAGTGGATCAGCATGTCAAAGGGCTGCTCTCTTAAGACTGCCCGCTCCAGATTTCCGTCACGGCCGTGGGTATCGCTGACCACAAGAATTCTCATCGAAGCTCATCCTTAATAGCGCGCAGAGCCTTCCCTCTGTGGCTGATCTTGTTTTTTTCTTCCATGGAAATTTCAGCAGAGGAGCAGCCGTATTCCGGAAGATAAAAGATGGGATCGTAGCCGAAGCCGTTTTCCCCTTTTTCTTCATAACCGATTCTTCCCTCCATAGCGGCGTGGACTGTTTTTACTGTACCGTCAGGGAAAGCAGCGGCAATGACACAGACAAAACGTGCGGTTCTCTGTTCATCGGGAACTCCCTCCAGTCTTTGGATCAGGCTGGCGTTTTTGATCCGGTAGGAGGTGTCTTCTCCCATATAGCGGGCAGAATAAATGCCGGGTTCTTTGTTCAGGTAGTCAATCTCCAGTCCGGAATCATCTGCAAGGACGATCTCTCCGGTAAGCTGGCAGATGGCTTTTGCCTTGATGATGGCATTTTCTTCAAAGGTGCTTCCATTTTCATCGATATCAGCAGTAATGCCTGCGTCTTTCAGGGAAAGAAGCTCGATATCCAGATCTCCAAGGATCTCGCGGATCTCCTTCATTTTTCCTTCATTACCTGTGGCAAAAATTACTTTTTTCATGGATTTACATTCCTCCTTGGCGGCTTGGGACCCAGAAACTGGTAGTAGTAGGTTTTTAACATTCCGTTGTAAATTTTGCGGTTTTTGTCTGCTTTTCTTCCGATGTCATTTTCGGCTTTATCATAGGAAGTGATCAGATACATGGACCATTTGTCCAGACGGGCAAAGCTTTCGCCGATTTCCCGGTAAAGCTGAGGAAGGGCGGCTTTTTCCTCCAGACGCTCTCCGTAAGGAGGGTTGGTGATCAAA
Source organism: uncultured Blautia sp. (assembly GCA_900541985.1). Taxonomy (GTDB): domain Bacteria; phylum Bacillota; class Clostridia; order Lachnospirales; family Lachnospiraceae; genus Blautia_A. Next base: position 23,715 of record UQLX01000005.1, read on the forward strand.
AAACCATAAGGCTTGGGATGGCTCAGATCTTTGACTGCTCTCTGCTGGAAATGGATCAGCCTGTCCACTCCTGCCATTTTGGCATTGGCTCTGGCAGACTTCAGCGCTTCCGGATCAATGTCGTAACCCTGGATGTCTGTTCTGATATCCAGATTTACCCGGTCGTTTGCCTCTTCTATGGCATCATACCAGCATTTGCGCGGGATGATATGCTTCCAGTCCTCGGAAAGAAAGGAACGGTTCATGCCAGGCGCCATATCGGCTGCGATCATGGCTGCTTCGATAGGAAAAGTGCCGCTTCCGCAGAAAGGATCTACCAGGATACGGTCTTTGTTCCATGGTGTCAGCATGATAAGTGCGGAGGCGAGAGTCTCTGTGATCGGGGCCTTTACCGTCATCTGGCGGTAGCCTCTTTTGTGAAGGGATACGCCGGAAGTATCAATGCCGATCGTGGCAACATCTTTCATAAAAGCAACACGGATCGGAAAGCTTGCGCCGTCTTCCGGAAACCAGGAAATGCCATAAACGCCTTTGAGACGCTCTACAATAGCCTTTTTCATAATAGACTGGATATCAGAGGGGCTGAAAAGTGCGCTTTTTACAGAGTTTGCTTTGGCAACCCAGAACTTTCCGTCTTTGGGGATATAGTTTTCCCAGGGAATGGCTTTTGTCTTTTCAAAAAGCTCATCAAAGGTAACGGCTTTGAATTCGCCTGTTTTCAGAAGGATGCGTTCTGTGGTACGCAGGAAGATATTAGCCTGTGGGATTCCGGCGGCATCGGCAAGGAAGGTGACTTTTCCGTCTTCTACCTTACTGATTTCATAGCCGAGATCCAGGATTTCCCGTTTCAGTACAGCCTCCATGCCGAAATGGCAGGGAGCAATCAGTTCCATATATTTCATGGCAGCCTCATTTCTCTGACAGTATTTCCGTCAAAATCTTTAATGGTGAAGCAGTTGCCTTCCAGCACTGCGTAGGTGGGCGGATTTCCTTCTTTTGGGATGGAGACAGAGCCGGGGTTCAGAAGAATATAGCCGTCCATCTGCTCCGCCTTCAGAACATGGGTATGTCCGTGGATCAGGATATCATTTTCCTGAAGGGGAGGCAGATGATCCTGATTGTAGGTATGTCCGTGTGTGGCATAAAAAGTTCTGCCATCAATAGAAAGGATGCAGTAGTCGGCCATGACCGGAAATTCCAGGACCATCTGATCTACCTCTGCCTCACAGTTTCCCCGGACGGCATAGATCCGGTTCTTGTTTTGATTGAGAAGTGCGATGACTTCTTTGGGGGCATATTCCTTCGGGAGGTCGTTTCTGGGACCGTGATAGAGAAGATCGCCCAGAAGAACCAGCCGCTGTGCGTTTTCCTGCTGGAAAGCATCCAGCATTTTGCGACAGTAATATGCCGAACCATGTATATCTGATGCAAACATGTATTTCATCAATGAGTTCTCCTTATTATGGAAGTTTTAAGAAAAATCACTTTCCTGTTCCGAAAATGGATTTTTCCCCTTTACATTATCATGGTTAGGAAGAAATTACAAGATTTCTTCCCCGATAAGCTTCAAAACCGCCGATCACAGAACGGGTACGGTATCCTTTTCGGACAAAAAGACGGGCTGCAGCCATGCTGGATCCGCCTCTCTGGCAGTAAAAGATCAGAAGTTTTTCGCGGGGCAGATCCCTGCAGCAGGATAGTTCCCGATAGGGAAGATTTACAGCTCCCAGAATATGACTTTTTCTGTAAGCATCCGGATCACGGATATCTATAATCAGAGTGTCTGTGCGCCCTACATAATAATCCAGCATTTTTGCGGACATAGTCTCAATGGGAGACATAACAGTGTTCCTTTTTTATTTATCATATGCAGAAAAAAGAAAGGGGTACATGAAAAAATACAGCCAGGAGAGCTGCTGATGCAGTTCTCCTGGCTGTAGGATCATATCATAAGAAGGGAGAAGCGGCTGTTTTTTTAGTATCTGTCGGAATAGCTGTTGTCGTCCGGATTATAAGCATTGGATGCTTTGTTTCGTGAACTGTTTTTGGAACTGTTTTTTGTGCTGTTTTTACCGCAGTTCTGAGCGCTTTTGTCAGTTGCTTTGTTTGTGTTGTTGTTCATTGATTTGTTTTCGGATTCATAATTTTTAGTCATTTTCATTACCTCCTGCTGTAATGTGCTGGATACAACCAGAGAATTTCTGATTGTATTTGTTAACTTTTTTATTACATTCTTTATTATGTTAAAAAAGTTGTAATAATATTCATGAAATCATATTGCTTTTTTTTCCAATTTATATTATAATCGTTGTTGTAAAAAGAATTTACCCTTCAAAAATTTTTTTTACATAACCCCTTATTTAATTATTTATACTCCCCTCGAAACACCCGGTAGCTCCCCTACCGGGTGTTTCTTTTTTCTGTTGGAAAGAGCCTTTGAAAATGTTATAATAGGAATACTTAAAAAAATTGAATACAACAGAAAATAACGTTTATCACATACATAAAGGAGAAAAAGAATGGACGTCCGTGAATTTCAGGAAAAGTTAAAAGAAATGCAGACTCTGGCAAAAGAGCAGGGAAATACGATCCAGGCGGTACAGATCCGTGAAACTCTTGCGGGAATGGATCTCAATCATGATCAGCTTGCCGGTGTTCTGAAATATCTCACCGGTCAGGGCATTAATATAGAAGGAACAGGAATGGAAAGCAGTCCGGATCCTGAGACAGAAAAGAAAAAAATTCCTCTTACACCGGAGGAGGAAGCATATCTGAAGGAATATATGGAAGGCTTGCCGGAAGAGGAGACATTTCCGGAAACGGAAGGGCTTTTTGAACGCCTGTCAGAGGGGAACAGCGAGGCGGTGCAGGTACTTGCGGCAAAATATATGAAAAAAGCAGCAGAACTTGCAGTGGAACTGAATACAGAGGAGATTTTTCTGGCAGATCTGATCCAGGAGGCCAATGTGAGTCTTGTGCAGGCTCTTGGAATGGCAGGAAATGAACTCAGAAATGAGGGATGGCTTTTGGAGCAGGTAAAAAAAGGGATACTGGATGCCTGCAAAGTGCAAAGCCAGAGAAAATTTGAGGATGACAGTCTGGTTGCAAGGGTAGAAAAACTGGAAAGTGCAGTCAGGGAGCTTTCGGAAGATGAAGAGGAGGGCGAAAGTGCTTTCAGCATTGGAGAGCTTGCGGTGATACTGGATATGGATGTAGAGGAGATCCGTGATACACTCCGCCTTACCGGAGATGATAAATAAGCCCGGCTGAATTGTGGTAACAGAGTGCTGTAAGAGTGGTCTGTCAGTTGAAATCTGTCAGTTTTTATGATAGAATAAGCGGAATGGGAGGTGTTTTTATGCAGATCAGAGAATCGGCGGAGGATTATCTGGAAGCGATCCTCGTTCTTTCACAAAAAGGCAGCGGTGTCCGCTCTGTGGATATTGCCTCAATGCTGTCGGTTTCCAAACCCAGCGTCAGCCATGCGATGAAACTTTTGCGGGAGGACGGATACATTGCAATGGATCGCTATGGAACCGTCACTCTTCTTGATAAGGGGGCTGAGATCGCCAACAGGGTTTATGAGAGGCATACAGTCCTCACAAGGATGCTGGAAAGTCTGGGGGTTCCGTCGGAGATTGCGAGAGCCGATGCATGTAAGATGGAGCATGATATCAGCGAAGAAAGTTTTGAAAGAATTAAAGAACGTATGATGGCGAATGGATAGCCTGATTAAAGAAAAAAGATCGTTACGGGAAGGTAACGGTCTTTTTGTAAATACAGCTGCTTATCCAATATTAAAGAAGAAGGTGATCAGGATCGGTACAAAGAAGGAGCACAGCATTCCGTTGAGTACGGCAAGAACTACCGTTTCTTCATCTGTATATTTCAGAAGTACCGGAAGTGTGGTATCCTCGCTGGTTGCTGCAGCCGGGGCGATGCAGGTGCAGTAATTCAGCTTTGCTGCGATTATGGGAATCAGGAAAAAGGAGAAAAATTCTCGCATAAGATTGCTCATAAAAGCGATACTGCCAAGTTCGGCTCCCCCCAGGCGGCTGATGGTGACACCTGCCAGACTGTACCATCCCATACCGCTTGCCACGGCGGCACCCTGATTCACAGGGATTTTCAGGATCAGTGAACAGAGGATTCCGCCCAGAATAGAGCCGGCAGTGATACCAAGCGGGATGATCAGGATTTTCAGGTGATACTGACGTATTTTTTTCAGGATTCCGTTATGCATACCGATACTGATGCCCACAGAAAACATCAGAACATACAGGATCATATCGGAATTTTTGCCGATAAAGCGGATGATCCCGGATTCGGTTCCGGAGAGTCCGCAGAAAAGCCCCAGGATCAGGGCGAAAAATGTGAATACAACAATCATTGGTCTTTCCCCTTTGTCTCTTTTTTGTCAATAAAACGTCTGGTCAGGATATAAACAAGGATAATGGAAACAATGGTGGGAATCAGGAAAAACAGGAAACTTTTCAGCCCCAGGGAGGACAGTTCGCTGAGAAAGTTTTCTTTCTGCCCAAGCATAACGCCCATGGAAAAGATCAGAAGAAGGGTACACATCATGGCGAGACGTTCATTCCATCTCTTCAGTTTTCCTATCATAAGGAATCTGCCAATCAGGATTCCAATACCCATGACGATAAATATTTTCATAAGATGTTCTCCTCAATACGCAATATAAAAAACATTATAGCATTGTGGGGAATGCTTTACAATGAGAAAAAACAAAAAAAGAGGAGGCCGGGGCATAGCCCCGACCTCCCGTTCTGTTCTGTTGTGGATTTACAGGAAAATATATTTCAGTACAAAAAGTACAGCAAGCACATACATCAGTGCACTGATCTTTTTCTCTTTTGCTTTTCCTGAGATCAGGTTGATCATAACGTAGGAGATTACACCCATTGCAATACCCTCAGAAATACTGTACATAAATGGCATTGCGATAATAGCGATAAAGCACGGAATCGCTTCTGTATAGTCCTCAAAATCAATCTTCGTGATAGAGGTGAGCATCATGAAGCCTACGATGATCAGGGCCGGAGCCGTTGCAAAGGCCGGAATGGCGAGGAAGATCGGGGACAGGAAAAGGGAAAGACCAAAGAGCAGTCCGGCTACCAGAGCGGTAAGACCGGTACGTCCGCCTTCTGCCACACCGGAAGCACTCTCTACAAAAGTGGTAACAGTGGAAGTACCGCACATAGCACCTACAGAAGTACCAACAGCATCGGAGAGGAGCGCGCCTTTGATGCGCGGAAGCTTCCCGTCTTTATCAAGCATATCAGCCTTGGAGGCAACACCAATGAGGGTTCCAAGGGTATCGAACATATCGACAAACAGGAACGCAAACATGATCACTACGAAATCCAGTGAAAATACAATGGAGAAATCCATTTTCATAAAGGTAGGAGCCATACTTGGTATGCTGATGCCTCTGGAAAAATCCGGAAGGAGACTGAAAAATCCAAGTTCCGGATTTGGCTTATACAGTCCGGTAAACTGACAGATGATACCGAGAAGCCATGTGATCAGGATGCCCCATAAAATACTTCCTTTTACATTTTTAACAAGAAGGATCGCGGTGACCAGTACGCCCAGCAGAGCCAGAAGAACTGTAATTCCTTCGCAGTTGAAGGTTCCGTTCTGAGCAGAGCTCTTAAAGGAAAAGATACCTACCAGTGTAGAATCGTTGTTGATTACGATTTTGGCATTCTGAAGACCGATAAAAGCGATAAAAAGACCGATTCCTACAGAAACTGCGTGTTTCAGGTTCATAGGAATGGAGTTAAAGATCGCTTCGCGGACATTGGTCAGTGAGAGAAGAATGAAGATCATACCTTCTACGAAAACTGCGGCCAGTGCCTGCTGCCAGCTGTAACCCATGCCAAGAACAACGGTATATGCAAAGTACGCGTTCAATCCCATACCAGGAGCAAGTACAAACGGATAATTGGATAAAAGAGCCATTAAGCAGGTGGCAATAAAGGATGCCAGTGCAGTTGCAGTAAAGATGGCGCCTCTGTCCATTCCGGAAGCTTCCAGAATATTAGGGTTTACAGCCAGGATGTAAGCCATAGTCATAAAGGTGGTGATACCGGCGATCACCTCAGTTTTTACATCCGTGTGGTTTTCCGTTAAGTGAAAGATTTTGTCGAGTTTCATAATGCTACCCCCTTTTTGTGAAAGATATTAAAACAGTTCCCTTCCGGAAACGTATTTTCCTTTTATGCAGCGGTCATCGGAAAGATATATAAGCCGTTCCAGACGATCCCTTACACTTAAAGGCTGCGGATGGCGGTAAAAACTGTCATCCAGAATTACAGCATCAAACTCATAGCCATTCAGGAAACTTCCTGCTTTTCCGAAGAATTCTCCGCCGCCCATAGTTGCCAGATAAAAGGCTTCTTCAAAAGTAAGTGCCTTCAGACGGTCATCTACCAGACGCCAGCGCAGTTTGGATACCTGTACGGCATCGGCAATGGCGCGGAGCATGGAAAGAGAATGCCCCCCGGCAATATCCGTACCAAGCCCTACGCGAAGTCCCCTGTCCAGATATTCCCGTACAGGTGCGATACCTGAGGAAAGATTGGTGTTAGACTGAGGACAGTGGGCAACGTATACGCCGCGTTTTTTCATAAGCTCAATTTCGGCTTCCGGAGAATGTACGCAGTGAGCCATGATGGTAGGACATTCTTCCCCGCCGAAAAGTCCGAACTGTTCATAAGCCTCTCCGTAAAAAGAGGTGTTTGGACAGAGCTCCTGAACCCAGGAAATCTCACCCATGTTTTCGGACAGATGAGACTGAACAGGAAGATGATGTTCTTTCTGGATCTCTGCCAGTTTCTGCATCAGTTCATCTGTACAGGAAGGTGTGAATCTTGGAGTCAGGATCGGTTTGGTGTTTTCGTACTTGTCAGCAGTATCTGACAGCCAGCGAAGAGTGGCTTCTGCGGATTCCACGGCACTTTTTTCCTGAAGGATATCCGGGCCGTTACGATCCATGTTTACCTTTCCGACATAGGTTTTCATGCCGGTTTCTTCCAGAAGATCCATAAGAAGCTCCGTTGCTTCCACATGAAGAGTTCCGAAGAGGCAGGCCCTTGTTGTGGCACTTTTTTTCAGGTCGTCCACGAAAATGGAATAAGCCTTTCTGGCATAGTCGGAATCTGCGTATTTGGCTTCCTCCGGGAAGGTGATGGTGTTTAACCAGTCCAGAAGTTCCAGATCCATACCCATTCCCCGGAAACTGTACTGGGGAGCGTGAAGATGGATGTCTGACAGCCCGGGGATGATCAGCGCATCTCCCGCATCTCTTACCGGAATACCGTGATACTGTTCCGGAAGCTCTTTGAAGATTCCGGCACAAACCCCGTTTTCACAGACCAGATAGGAATTTTCATGTACAGAAATCTGGTCGGATTCCTGACTGAAACATACATTTCCCCTTAAAGCAAAAGTGGTTTCGTGTTTCATATACCTCACTTCCTTTCTGCAGTCAGGGTGTTTTTGGGCATAAAAATGCCAACTACCTTTTTGGGTACCCTGAAAAAAACTTATAGGCAACTATTACGGTAGTTGGTAGAGACGTCCAACCGATTATGGACTTATATAAGCTGTTGCTGCAAATTATTGATTTATGTATTTATTATATATGGAATTGATTTTTCTGTCAATTGAAAATAAATAAAATAAAATGTCGGAAATGACGAAAAACAGTAGTGGATTTTGTGCAAAATATCCAGAAATAAAATTTAAAGAAATTTACTGGAAAGAAGCAGACATAAGTGTTAGAATAAATTTCATAATTTACCAAAGGGTATGAGCCTTATTCTTATCATTATATTATGGAAATGAGAGGTTGTGAAATTTTGGAATTTAAAAAAGAAAACATGAAAAACTGCATGTATCTGATCCTTTTTACGGTTCTTCTGTATGTGGGGCTTCAGAATCTGAATGTGGTTCTTGATTTCCTCATGAAAGTGATCGGATTGTTCCTGCCGTTTATTGTGGGGGCAGGGATTGCTTTTGTTCTGAACGTTCCCATGAAATTTATTGAGAAAAACGTGTTTGGCAGAGGCAAATGGAAAGATACGAAGGTGGTCAAAAAAATAGCGCGCCCTGTAAGCCTGGTTCTTGCGATCCTGGTGGCTGCACTGGCTATTTATATTGTAGGACAGGTTGTGATCCCGGAGCTGGCAACCACAGTTATGGGACTGGGACGAAACATTGAAAGAGGAATCGAAAATCTGACTCTGTGGATCGATAATAACTTTAAACAGGATTCAGTCATTGCAGAATGGGCGGAATCACTGGAGATTCAGCCTCAGAAAACATTGGATGCTGTGATTGCAGCTCTTCAGAACGGAGTGAACAATATCCTTACTTCTACAGTATCTGTTACGATGGGAATTGTGAATACGGCAATGAATCTGGGAATCGGATTTGTTTTTGCCTGCTACATCCTTCTTCAGAAGGAGCGTCTGACTGTGCAGACAAAGAAAGCTTTTTATGCGATATTCCCGAAAAAGACCGTGGAATATATCCTTCATGTAAGCACGCTTGCAAACAATATTTTTTCCGGCTTTGTAACCGGACAGTGTATCGAGGCGGTGATACTGGGAACCATGTTCTTTGTGGCAATGACAGTTTTCCGGTTCCCCTATGCCATGCTGGTAGGCGTGTTGATTGCTTTTACTGCGCTGATCCCTGTATTTGGCGCTTTTATTGGCTGTGCGATCAGTTTTTTGCTGATCCTTCTGGTAAGCCCTATGCAGGCCTTGCTTTTCCTGATCCTGTTCTTTGTCCTGCAGCAGATTGAAGGAAACCTGATTTATCCTCATGTGGTAGGCGGATCTGTGGGACTGCCATCTGTATGGGTCCTGATGGCGGTGACCATTGGCGGCAGCCTTCTGGGTGTGGTCGGTATGCTGATCTTCATTCCGCTGGTATCGGTGCTTTATGCACTGTTCCGGGAGTGGACATACAAAAGGCTGAAAAAGAAAGAAATTAAAGTTGAAGACTAAAAAAATATTGTTTGTGGGGATGGACGGATTTTTGCTTCTTACCACCCACGGACGATGCATATGAGAAAAAGGCAGATCATGTGCTGTGCTGCGTTTCCTGGTAAACCTGTGCGCTGATTTGGTGCCATTCGCACGAACTCACCTGACGGCTCAGATAACGTGCTCGGTGGCAGCAGCCAAGCAGAAATCCTTTCGGTAACTTCCGGCCTCTGGCCGGTTGCCAGCCGCAGGCTGGCTGGCAGTGCTGCGCCCTGCGGTTCCTCCGTCTGAGAACCGCCAAACTTCAGGAATATAAATTTGCTGTCTGGAAAAAGTAATGCAGGAGTGGATCCTTCTGGTTCATAAGCATTGAGAGACTTGGATCAAAATTCTTACTTTCTGCGTATTTGCATTGATCCCCCGGATGCTGTTGCCTGAGTCGCAGACGAGTTCAGCATTCGGGGGATCGTTTTTTGCAAAGGAGCAGAAGCTTAGAATTTTCCAAGTCTCGAACTAGCTTTTGTAACAGAAGGATCCACTCCTGCATGTCATTTACAGACAAAAAATCATATTCCGTCTATCCTCATAAATTTTACTGATTATTTTTGTTCTGCTCTACTTCCAGAAGCTTCATAGCTCTTACTTTCAGCGGAAGTCCGAACAGTGTGATAAATCCGTCTGCATCATGGTGATCGTACATGTCGCCGGTTGTAAAGGATGCCAGGGACTCATTGTAAAGGCTGTATGGAGAGGTAGTTCCGGCTTTGATGATGTTTCCTTTGTAAAGCTTCATTTTGACTTCGCCGGTAACGTATTTCTGTGTGGATTCTACAAATGCCTGAATCGCTTCGCGGAGCGGTGTAAACCATTTTCCTTCATAGACAACCTGTGCAAACTGGCTGCCGAGTTTTTTCTTGGCTTCCATGGTATCACGGTCAAGAATCAGTTCTTCCAGCTGGTCATGAGCTGCCATCAGAATAGTTCCTCCCGGAGTTTCATATACACCACGGGATTTCATACCTACTACACGGTTTTCAACAATATCTACGATACCAATACCATTTTCCCCGCCAATGCGGTTCAGCTCTGTGATGATCTCAGATACTTTCATTGCTTTTCCGTTGAGGGTTTTCGGGATACCTTCCTCAAAGGTCATGGTGATCTCTGTTTCTTTATCCGGAGCTTTCTGCGGAGTTACACTTAATACAAGCATGTCATCATAGTTTGGTGCCTGGGATGGATCTTCAAGCTCAAGTCCCTCATGGCTGATGTGCCATAAGTTACGGTCACGGCTGTAGCTGTGACGTGCATCAAATGGAAGGTTGATTCCGTGTGCCTGGCAGAATGCAAGCTCATCTTCACGGGACTGCATGGTCCATACGTCAGTCATACGCCATGGAGCAATGATCTTGATGTCCGGAGCAAGTGCTTTGATGCCAAGTTCAAAACGGATCTGGTCGTTGCCTTTTCCGGTTGCACCGTGGCAGATGGCAACGGCATTTTCCTTACGTGCGATCTCAACCAGTTTTTTTGCGATGACCGGACGTGCCATGGAAGTACCAAGAAGATACTGATGCTCATAAACAGCGCCTGCCTCTACACATGGAATGATATATTCATCACAGAACTCATCTACGATATCTTCAATATATAATTTAGATGCGCCGGAGAGTCGGGCTCTTTCTTCCAGTCCATCCAGTTCATTTCCCTGTCCGCAGTTTACGCAGCAGCAAACCACATCATAATTAAAGGTTTCTTTCAGCCACGGGATGAGGGCTGTAGTATCAAGACCACCTGAGTATGCTAATACAACTTTTTCTTTCATAATAAATCCTCCTCGTTTTTTAACTTTATATAGAAGTTTCAATATTTTCATTTCCGAGAAACAAGTAGTTTCGGTTGACAATGGATAATATACAACATTTTTTATAAATATGCAATAGGAAATTAGAAAAAAGTAAAAAAAGTTCGCATAAATATTCGACATTAAATAGGATACAATCAATATAAAACAAATAAAATCACAAAAAAGAGATGGATTTATAAAAAATGCATATTGCATATTATGCAAATAGGATGTATAATATTTGTATCTTTACAAGACTGATCGAATAAAGTGAAAAGTTGATATCCGGACAGAGGATTAGAGGAGGAAAAGATTATGATAAAGGCTGGTATTATTGGAGCAACAGGTTATGCAGGAAATGAGATCGCAAGACTTTTGTTGGGACATAAAGAGGTAGAAGTGGCATGGTACGGATCAAGAAGCTACATTGATAAACAGTATGCGGATATCTATCAGAATTTTTTTCAGCTGGTAGATGCAAAATGTATGGATGATAATATGGAAGCTCTTGCAGATGAAGTAGATGTGATATTCACCGCAACTCCGCAGGGACTTTGTGCTTCTCTTGTAAATGAAGGGATTCTTTCCCGGGCAAAGGTCATTGACCTTAGTGCAGACTTCCGGATCAAGGATGTAAAAAAATATGAGAAGTGGTATGGGATCCGGCATAAATCTCCTGAGTTTATTGAGGAGGCGGTGTATGGTCTCTGTGAGATCAACAGAGAGGAGATTAAAAAGGCAAGGCTGATCGCCAACCCGGGATGTTATCCTACCTGTTCTACGCTTTCCATTTACCCACTTCTGAAGGAAGGGCTCATTGATCCTTCTACGATTATCATTGATGCAAAGTCTGGAACCTCCGGAGCAGGAAGAGGCGCGAAAGTTGATAATCTTTTCTGTGAGGTCAATGAAAATATCAAGGCATATGGGGTGGCGAGCCATCGTCACACACCGGAAATCGAAGATCAGCTGGGATATGCCTGCGGGGAAGAGGTGCTGATCAATTTTACTCCGCATCTGATTCCGATGAACAGAGGAATTCTTATTACCGCATATGCATCTCTGAAAAAAGAAGTTACCTATGAAGAAGTAAAGGCGGCATACGATAAATATTATGACAGGGAACAGTTTGTACGTGTTCTGGATAAAGATATCTGTCCGCAGACAAAGTGGGTGGAAGGAAGTAACTTTGTAGATGTAAACTTTAAGATCGATCCCAGGACCAGGAGGATCATCATGATGGGAGCTATGGATAATCTGGTAAAGGGTGCGGCAGGACAGGCCGTACAGAATATGAACCTGATGTTTGGATTCGAGGAAGCAGAAGGGCTTCGCCAGATTCCTATGGTTCCGTGATCTTTGCATAACCAGCGGCTTTGGATGGGAAGAACAATTAAATAAGTAGAAAGGACATTTACTATGAAGATCATAACAGGTGGTGTAACAGCAGCAAGGGGATTTCAGGCAGCTTCCACAGCAGCCGGTATCAAATATCAGAACAGAACCGATATGGCAATGGTGTATAGTGAAAAGCCGTGTAAAGCGGCGGGAACTTTTACTACAAATGTGGTGAAAGCAGCTCCTGTAAAATGGGATCAGAATATTGTATATCACCAGCCGGAGGCACAGGTGATCGTGTGCAACAGCGGAATCGCCAACGCATGCACCGGAGAGGAAGGCTTTGGATACTGCAGAGAAACGGCTAAGGCAGCAGCAGAAGCTCTTGGTGTCAGTGAGAACAGCGTACTGGTAGCCTCCACAGGGGTGATCGGCATGCAGCTTCCGATTCAGAAGCTGGCAGATGGGGTAAAAGCCATGATTCCTGTTCTGGACGGAAGTCTGGAAGCCGGAAATCAGGCGGCAAAAGCAATCATGACAACAGATACCGTAGAAAAAGAAGTGGCAGTGGAGTTTGAGGCCGGAGGAAAAACTGTGACCATTGGTGGTATGTGCAAGGGTTCCGGAATGATCCACCCCAATATGTGTACTATGCTGGGATTTGTCACAACAGATCTTAATATTTCCAAAGAGCTTCTTCAGGAGGCATTGAGCGAAAATGTCCAGGATACTTATAACATGGTTTCCGTAGACGGAGATACCTCTACCAATGATACCGTTCTTCTTCTGGCAAACGGTATGGCAGAAAATCCGGAGATCACAGAAAAAAATGAAGATTATCAGGCTTTTTGTGAAGCACTCAATTATGTAAATACCACCCTTGCAAAAAAGATCGCAGGTGACGGTGAGGGAGCAACCGCTCTTTTTGAGGTAAAGGTCATCGGAGCGGAAAGTAAGGAACAGGCGGTTACGTTAAGTAAGTCGGTTGTGACGTCCTCCCTTACAAAAGCAGCTATATACGGGCATGATGCCAACTGGGGAAGGATTCTCTGTGCCATGGGTTATTCCGGAGCAAAGTTTGATCCGGAAAAAGTGGATCTTTACTTTGAAAGCAGGGCGGGAAAGATCAAGATCATTGAAAACGGTGTGGCAACCGGATACAGCGAGGAGGAAGCGACCAGGATTCTTTCGGAAGAGGCGGTGACGGCTATCGCAGATGTAAAGATGGGAACCTGTACGGCCACTGCATGGGGCTGTGACCTGACCTACGACTATGTAAAAATCAATGCAGATTATCGTTCCTGATCTTTAAAAACGGGAAATGGAGAATGAAAGAGAAAACGAGGAGGAAATAAAATGGTAAAACAAAAATATCTGGACAAGGCAGAGGTGCTTATTGAAGCGCTTCCATATATTCAGCGCTTCAACAGAAAGATCGTGGTGATCAAATATGGCGGAAGTGCCATGCTGGACGAAGAACTAAAGGCAAACGTGATCAAAGACGCGGTGCTTCTGAAACTGGTTGGCTTTAAGCCGATCATCGTACACGGAGGCGGCAAGGAGATCAGCCGCTGGGTCGGCAAGGTGGGAATGGAACCCAGATTTGTCAACGGACTTCGGGTGACAGATAAGGAAACCATGGAGATTGCCGAAATGGTTCTTGCAAAGGTAAATAAGGAACTGGTAACACTGGTGGAATCCCTGGGGGTAGACGCAGTAGGCATCAGCGGTAAAGACGGCGGCCTTCTGAAATGCACTAAAAAGCTGTCCGGCGGTGAGGATATCGGTTATGTGGGAGAAGTGAAAGAAGTAAATCCAAGAATTTTGCATGAACTTCTGGAGCAGGATTTTCTGCCGATTATTTTCCCGGTGGGCTTTGATGAAAATTATGATTCTTATAATATCAATGCAGATGATGCGGCCTGTGCGATCGCAGAGGCTGTCCATGCAGAAAAACTGGCGTTCCTGTCAGATATCGAGGGTGTATACAAGGATCAGAACGATCCGGCCAGCCTGATCTCAGAACTGCATATCCATGAGGCAGAGAAACTGATTTCAGAGGGATATGTGGGAGGAGGTATGATCCCCAAACTGAAAAACTGCATTGATGCCATAGAAAACGGAGTAAACAGAGTCCATATTCTGGATGGAAGAATTCCCCACAGTCTTCTTCTGGAGATATTTACCAATAAGGGAATCGGAACTGCTATTTTAAGAGAGGACGGCGAAAAATATTACAATGAGCATGTATGAACAGATGGAACAGGCAGAAAAAAGTATTCTTCACACCTACAACCGCTTTCCGGTGATGTTTGACAGAGGAGAAGGCTGCCGGCTCTATGACACAGAGGGAAAAGAATATCTTGATTTTGCAGCAGGAATTGCGGTAAATGCGCTGGGGTATCATTATCCGGGTTATGATGAGGCGCTGGTGGAGCAGATCCATAAGCTGACTCATATTTCCAACCTTTATTATAATGAGCCTATGAGTCAGGCCGGAGAAAAACTGGTAAAAGCCAGCGGCATGAGCAAGGCGTTTTTTACCAACAGCGGGACAGAAGCCATTGAAGGCGCTCTGAAAGTAGCAAGAAAATACGGATTTAAAAAGTATAATGGTGAAAGATATGAAGTGATCGCCATGGAACATTCTTTTCATGGAAGAAGCATGGGCGCTCTTTCCGTTACCGGCACCGCTCATTACAGAGAGCCTTTTGAGCCTTTGATCGGAGGAGTGAAGTTTGCGCAGTTTAATGATCTGGAAAGTGTAAGGGCGCAGATCACAGAGAAAACCTGTGCGATTCTGACGGAAACTGTACAGGGAGAAGGCGGCATCTATCCTGCAGATGAGGAATTTCTGAAGGGGCTTCGTGCACTCTGTGATGAAAATGATATTCTTCTGATTCTGGATGAGATCCAGTGCGGTATGGGGCGTACCGGAGAATATTTCGCATGGCAGGGTTATGGTGTGAAACCGGACATTATGACCTGTGCAAAAGCTCTTGGAAACGGAGTTCCGGTAGGCGCCTTTGTCCTCGGAGAAAAGGCGGCAGAAGCCTCTCTGGAACCGGGAGACCATGGAACTACTTATGGAGGAAATCCTTTTGTCTGTGCTGCGGTAAGTAAGGTTTTTGATATTTATGAGTCCGACCATATACTGGAGCATGTACGGGAGCTTACCCCGTATCTGGAAGAAAAGCTGGACGAAATTGTGGATAAGTATACCTGCGTTTCCGCAAGACGTGGAAAAGGTTTTATGCAGGGACTGGTGATCCAGGGAATGCCCGTAGGAAATATAGTAAAAAAAGCACTGGAAAATGGTCTTTTGGTGATTTCTGCGGGAAGTGATGTACTGAGAATGGTTCCGCCGCTGGTGATCCGAAAAGAAGAAATTGATGAAATGATCGAAAAATTAGAAAAAAGTCTGGTATAAATACCGGACTTTTTTATATGTCTGTTTATCGTATTTTCCAACCGTTTCGTCCTTTGGCTTTTATCTCATAAAGTGCCTGATCTGCTTTCTGGAAAACAATTTCCAGAGATTCATTTTGCTGTACGGCTGTTGCGCTGATTGACAGGCTGACAGATCCTGCATCTCGAATGTGAAGACAGGAAATGTTGATAAGTATCCGGTGTAAAAGAAATTCCGCCTCTTTTTGAGAGAGGAGTCCGCTGCACAGAAGAACAAATTCATCTCCGCCCATACGGCATACGAGATCATTGGATCTTACCGAGCTTTTCAGGATACGGGCGGTTTCTTTCAGAATACGGTTTCCCTCAATATGACCGCAGGTATCATTGATATTTTTGAAACAGTCCAGATCAGCAACGAAAAACCAGGTGCCGTTTTTTATGGACTTTGGATAGAGCTTTTCAAAAGTGCGATAATTGATCAGATCTGTCAGTCCGTCTTTTTGGGCAAGAAGAGAAAGGAATTCGACTTTTTCTTTTTCTCTCAGAAACTGTTCTGTCAGTGTTTTGGGATAAGCTTCCCCGTCTCTCTGCTCCAGATTGGGAAGGGAATGATGGATATGGACGATCTTCCAGCCGGTATCTGTATTTTTATAAAGAAAGACAATAAAAAAGTATTGACAGACCAACAATGTTAGATTATACTAACTAATAGAAAAGCCATATATAAGAGAAAGGAGATCTGGTATGGCAAATGTAATAGTAACCGGGATCCTTCTTCTGACAGTGGGAGCTGCAGTAGCTTATATAATAAAAGCGAAAAAGAACGGCAGGAAATGTATCGGCTGTTCCGAGGGAGGATGCTGCTCCGGGAAATGCAGCGGTCACTGTGGAGGAAGTAAACAAATAACAGATTAAGAAAATGCTGTATAAAAAACATGGTTTTCGCATATGATGAAAGTAACACGAAGAGGCTGGTTAACGATACCGGCCTCTTTTACTGCTATCTTATATATGGAGGGAAATTTTATGTGGGGTTTTCTAACAGCTTTGATCTCGGGAGCTTTGATGAGTGTTCAGGGAGTTTTTAACACAGAGGTGACAAAACAGACAAGTCTGTGGGTGTCCACGGGCTGGGTGCAGCTTTCCGCTTTTCTGGTCTGTGCAGTCGCATGGTTTTTTACCGGAAAAGACAGTATTTCCGGATTGTGGAGGGTAGAACATCCATACACACTTCTGGGCGGAGTGATCGGTGCTTTTATCACTGTAACAGTGATTCAGAGTATGGGAGCTCTGGGACCCGCCCGGGCGGCTATGCTTATTGTGGTGGCCCAGCTGATCGTTGCTTATTTGATCGAGCTGGCAGGACTTTTTGGTGTGGAAAAGGCTGCTTTTGAATGGAGAAAGCTGATCGGAATGGCAGTGGCCATTGCCGGAATCGTCATCTTTAAGTGGCAAAAATAAATGTTTGGTATTGTAAAAGCAGAAGGAATTCGTTAGAATAGAAGATGGTCAGGTATGAGAATCGGGGAATCAGATAAGGAGTGACCCGATATCAGAAATCAAAAAATAAATCAGAAAAAGAAAGCTCTTCTGCTTTTATTCAGCCTGTCAGTTCTTTTTCTTTTTGCGGGATGCGGCAGTCAGAATGACGCTATTCTGCTGGAAGAGGAACAGAGTGAGGGAGAAGAAAGCAGGGAACCGGAGATCACAAAACCGGAGGTTACAGAACCGCCGGAAGAAATTTTTGTAGATGTATGCGGAGCTGTGACAGCTCCCGGAGTTTATCGTATGTCTCCTGAAAGCAGAGTGTTTCAGGCGGTAGAAGCAGCAGGCGGTTTTCTTCCTGAGGCTGCCGGCACCAGCATTAATCAGGCACAGCCTCTCAGTGACGGACAGCAGATTTATGTACCGACGAAGGAAGAGATAGAAAGCGCCGGGGCAGCACCGCTTACAGATGCGGAAAAAAACGGAAACGGAACACAGGAATCCGGGGATCCGGGGAAGGTCAATCTGAATACAGCGGACGCAGCGGCTCTTCAGACCCTCAGTGGTATTGGAGAAGCAAAGGCGCAGGCAATCCTTGCATACAGAGAAGAACACGGCGGATTTGGTTCTGTGGAGGAACTGATGAATGTACCGGGAATTAAAGAGAATACTTTTTCAAATATCAAAGATAAAATTGCAGTAGAATAGGAGAAAAAAATGAGCAGGAAAGTGTTAGTGGTAGATGACGAAAAGCTGATCGTAAAGGGAGTTCGCTTTAATCTGGAACAGGACGGGATGGAAGTGGACTGTGCCTATGACGGAGAAGAGGCGGTAGAAAAGGCAAAGAACAATCGTTACGATATCATTCTTCTTGACCTTATGCTTCCCAAGATGGACGGTCTGGAGGTCTGCCAGCAGATCAGGGAATTTTCAAATGTTCCCATTGTAATGCTTACTGCAAAGGGCGAGGATATGGACAAGATCCTTGGTCTGGAATACGGGGCGGATGATTATATCACCAAACCATTTAATATTCTGGAGGTAAAGGCAAGGATCAAAGCAATCATGCGACGGGCACGTTCCGAAAGTGAAGAGAAGGAAAAGGCAAGAAGCATCGAATCCGGAGATCTGAAGCTGGATTGTGAGAGCAGGAGAGTATTTATCAGCGGACGTGAGATCAATCTTACAGCAAAGGAATTTGATGTTCTGGAGCTTCTTGTATTTAATCCAAACAAGGTATACAGCCGTGAAAACCTTCTGAATATTGTCTGGGGCTATGAATATCCCGGTGATGTAAGGACTGTGGATGTACATATCCGTCGTCTCCGTGAAAAAATTGAGGCAAATCCCAGTGAGCCAAAATATGTACACACCAAATGGGGCGTAGGCTACTATTTTCAGGGATGATCTATGAAGAAAAAAAATAGATTTTTTAAAAGTCTGCGTTTTCGTATCCTGATCATTCTGGTGATTCTGGGAATTGTACCAGGAGTGATCGTTACACAGTTTATGATCACGGGGTATGAAAAGAAGGCGATAGATATAAGTGCAGGTGAGGTCAGTACTCAGTGCAGGATCCTGTGCAACCAGATCATAAAAGAAAATTATCTCAATGACTCCAGCTCCGAAGCGGTAAACAGCAGGCTGGAGTTATTGTCTAATGTTTATGGCGGAAGGATCCTCCTGGTTGACAGAGATTTTAAGATCGTTAAGGATACCTATCATGTGGAAGAGGGCAAAACCCTGATCTCTTCCAGACTGATCCGCTGTTTTAAAAGCGGAGAGATCCTGGAATATAAAAATGACGATCATTCGCTGACACTTGCGGTTCCCATAAAAAGTGCAGACGTTCCCCAGGTACAGGGAACTATGCTGGTCACGGTATCAGGCAGTGAGATTGCTGCAGTAGTAACAGAATTGAGATATCAGGGAATCCTGATTGCAGCGGTGATCGTTGTTTTATCAGGATTTCTGGCTTATCTGCTGGCAACTGTGCTGGTAAAGCCGCTTGCCCGTGTAACCAAATCCATAGAGGATCTGACAGACGGGTATCAGAACGAGGCGATCTCAGTTCCGGACTATACAGAAACAGAGCTTATTACGGATGCATTTAACAAGATGCTTACCCGGATGAAGGTACTGGATGAATCGCGTTCTGAATTTGTATCCAATGTGTCTCATGAGCTGAAAACACCTATGACTTCTATGAAAGTACTGGCAGATTCGCTGGTAGGACAGGAAGGAGTCCCGGAGGAACTTTATCAGGAATTTCTGAGAGATATCACAGCAGAGATCGACCGGGAAAACAGAATCATCACAGATCTTTTAAGTCTGGTAAAAATGGACAAAAAAACAGCGGACCTTTCAATCCAGCATATGGATATCAATCAGCTTCTGGAGGATATCCTGAAACGTCTGCGGCCTATTGCAGATAAAAGGAGCATTGATCTGATCCTTGACAGCTTCCGGCCAGTGGAGGCGGATGTGGATGAGATTAAATTTACTTCCGCTATCAGCAATCTGGTAGAGAATGCGATTAAATATAATGTGGATGACGGATGGGTACGAGTATCCATTGATGCGGATCATAAATATTTTTATGTGACAGTTGCCGATTCTGGCATGGGAATTCCCGAGGATTCTCTGGATCGGGTTTTTGAGAGGTTTTATCGTGTTGACAAATCACACTCCCGTGAGATCGGTGGTACCGGTCTCGGACTTGCCATTACCAGAAGCAGTATCGCCATGCATCATGGTGTGATCAAGGTATTCAGCCGGGAAGGCGAGGGAACTACTTTTTCCGTTCGTATTCCGCTGTCGTATATTCCATAGGAGGTGCCGGATGAAGAAATTTTTTAACATGCTTCTTCTGGCGGTCTTTATCTGTGCAGCTGCGGGCTGCAGCATTGAGGTAAAAGACAAGGAGAAGGAGCCGGCAAAATATAATTTCTACTATATAAATGTATCAGAAACATCCCTGAAGGAAGAAGCTTATCAGCCTAAGGAAGAAACACGGGATCTGATGGTGCGTGAGCTGATGCAGAGCATCAGCAGCAAAAATGCTCCGGAGGACGGTCTGGCGCTTCTTCCGGAAAATGTCACCCTGGATTCCTATGATTTTAAAGAAGACGCGCTGGTGATCGACTTCAGTGAGGAATATAATAAAATGAGCAGAGCCAGAGAAGTACTGACAAGATCGGGAATTGCCATGACATTTTTGCAGGTGCCGGATATTGATAAAGTACGGTTTACCATCAAAGGTCAGGAACTGACAGATTCGCGCAACCATAAGGTAGGAGATATGACGAAAAACAGTTTTCTGGAGATTTCAGGGAAGGATGCTGAAAGCTATCGATATGATACATTTACCCTGTATTTTACCGACAAAAGCGGAAAGCGCCTGGTAAAAGAACAGCGCAATATTTATTACAGACGTAGTATTCCAAAAGAACAGGTGGTTTTGGAGCAGCTTGCAAAGGGACCTCTGGAGGAAGGAAACTGTGCGGTGATACCGGAAGACTCTCATGCTCTCAGTGCGGTGATCGCTGACCGGATCTGTTATATTGATATGAATCGTGCCTTTAAGGCAGAGGTGTCCGGTGTAGAAGAAGCCGTACAGCTTTATGCGGTGGTAAATTCCATACTGGATTCCTGCGAGGCAGACAAGGTCCAGATTTCTGTGGAAGGAAGTCTGGAAGGAAATATGAGAAATAATATGCCTCTTTATACGTTTTATCAGAAAAATGAAGAACTGGTTGTTCAGGAGAAAGCTGCTTCCTGACAACCCCATATGTTCAAAAATAGAAAGGGAAGGCTTATGACAAGACGGCCGTTATGTTTTGTGTGTCTGATCTTTATGATGTGTATGTGCCTGGGAGATCTGGCAGGGATGTCTCTGATCAGGGGAAATCCTCTGCCGGAACAGGTTCAGGAATATATCAGTACACATCCGGATGCTGTGATCGTCGGGGAGGTCCAGCGGTGCCAGGCCACAGACGTTTCCTTTTCTGTCTATCTGAAACAAGTCTCTCTGATCTGTCGGTCAGAAAAAATTCCCATTGAAAATGTAAGAGTGTTTTTAAAAAAGAAAGAAGAAATTTCGGCGGGATCGCTTATTTCTGTTTCAGGAAAACTGGAACAGACAGAACCGCCACGTAATCCGGGAGAGTTTGATTCCAGGCAGTATTATGCCTGCGAGCATATTTATTATTTTATGAAGCAGGGTATTATCAGGAAAAAAAGTACCGGCTCTTTCGGATATCAGCAGATGCTTCTGAATCTAAAAGACAGGATACGGGCAGTATTAAGGAAATGTGCCGGAAGGGATTCTCCTGTTTTTGAGGCAATGCTGCTTGGAGAAAAGAGTGACCTGGAAGAAGCCAGGAAGCTGAGATATCAAATGGCAGGAATGATTCATATACTGGCTATTTCCGGACTGCATATCAGTATTCTGGGAATGGGGATTTTTTCTCTGCTGAAAAAGACAGGATTTGGAAACGGTACAGCAGGTGTATTTGTGCTTTTTCTTATGCTCCAGTATGGAATACTGACTGGAGGAAGCGTGTCGGCTATGAGGGCTGTATGTATGTTTGTCATTTCTGTGGGGGCAAAAATCCTGGGACGAAGCTACGATCTTCTGACGGCGCTGGCGCTGTCTGCAATTCTGCTTCTTCTGGATTCGCCGGCGTATTTATACAGCAGCAGTTTTCTTTTGTCTTTTGGGGCAGTGGTGGGAATCGGAGCGGTGACACCGTGGATGATAAAAATTACAGGTATCAGAGGAAAAACGGGGAAAAGCCTGATTTCCTCTCTGGCGGTTCAGCTGGCTATGCTTCCGGTAATGCTGCGGTTTTTTGGAGAAGTGTCTGTTGTGGGAATATTTCTGAATCTGGCGATCCTTCCTACAGTGGGGGGCGTGCTGCTCAGTGGATTGTGCTGCTGTATGCTTGGGCTCTGGAACAGCCGTCTGGGAATTCTGGCAGCTGCTCCCGGAAGAATCCTTCTGTGGGGATATGAAAAACTTTGTATCCTGGCAGGAAAGCTTCCGTTTTGCACCTGGATTGGAGGGAAACCGGAAATCTGGAAGTGCATCCTGTACTATTTTTTACTTGCTGCTGGCATTTTATCAGGTCTTTATGCAGCCGAAAGACTCCGGAATCGGGAAGAAAAGGAGAGCTTCAGACGTCTGATAAAAGGAAGGTTGTCGTTTGGTCTGTGCAGTCTGTTTGCTTTTTCGGGGATTCTGCTCCTGTCCTGGAAGTCCCGCGACAGCCTTCGGATTACCTGTCTGGATATCGGGCAGGGAGACGGAATCGTTCTGGAAATGCCACAAGAAGGTGTATTTCTTATGGACTGTGGAAGCAGCAATAAAAATAATATTGCCATGTATCAGCTGCTTCCTTATCTGAAAAGCAGAGGAATCTCTTATATAGACGGTATCCTGATCTCTCATACTGATCAGGATCATATCAGTGGAATCCTGGAGCTTCTGGAATATATGTCCCGGGGATTGACGGCTATAAGGGCAGGTGTTTTGCTGCTTCCTGACTGGAGCCACCCGCCGGAGATATATCAGGAGCTTTGCAGTCTGGCAGAGGCAGCGGGGGTAAAAGTGGATTTTATTGGAAAAGGGGACTGCTTTTCCAGTGGAAAGGTGAAATTTCGGATACTGGCGCCCTTAGAGGCTTCCGCAGGGGAAAATGTAAATGAAGAAGGTATGGTAATGGAACTGGAATATGGAGAATTTCAGGGACTTTTTACCGGGGATATTGGATCTGACACAGAGAAAAAGCTTCTGCCTGTATTGCGGGATGTGGATTTTTTGAAAACAGCACATCATGGATCGAGACATTCCACCTGTCAGGAATTTCTTGACCGGGTAAAACCGGAACTGGCGGTGATCTCGTGTTCGGCTTCCAATACCTACGGACATCCTTCTCCGGAAACTACGCTCCGTATGAAAAAAAGTGGAGTAAAGGTAGAGTTTACCATGAAAAACGGGGCTGTTACAGTGTCTGCTGACGGAAAGCATATCAGCACAGAACGGTTTGTGGAAGAATCGTAAAAATGGTACTGTGCAAAAGCCGGCTTTTACAGACTGCGGGGATTTGGGTTGCGGGCAGAGCCAAATCTCTGTATAATTATAGGAGATTAATAACAGAAGGAGTTTAAACTTGAAAAGCTTACAGGAAGATTTAAAAACAGGAAATTTTAAGGCTGTTTATCTTTTGTTTGGAGAGGAAGCCTATCTCAGACAGCAGTATAAAGAGAGACTGCTGCATGCATTCAATCCGGATGGAGACACTATGAATTTCAGCCGATATGAGGGAAAGGGGATCGAGGTTCGTGAAATGATCGATCTCTGTGAGACAATGCCCTTTTTTGCGGATTACAGGGTGATTCTTGTGGAAAACTCCGGATTTTTTAAGAACAAATGTGAAGAACTTGCAGATTATATAAAAACGCTTCCGGAATATGTGAAAATGATTTTTGTGGAGGAAGAAGTAGACAAAAGAAGCCGTATGTATAAGGCTGTTAAAAATATTGGTCGTGTAACAGAGTTCTCACGTCAGGATGAAAAATCTTTGATGCGTTGGGCTGCAGGAATTCTGGGGCAGGAAGGGTGCAGGATCAAAACCTCGGATATGGAGCTTTTTCTCACAAAAACAGGAACGGATATGGGAAATATCCGTATGGAGCTGGAAAAACTGATTTCCTATACGGCAGGCAGAGATATTATTACTACAGAAGACATTGAGGCAGTCTGCACTACACAGACTGCAAATAAAATTTTTGAGATGGTTCGTGCAGTAACTGAGAAAAATCAGAAGCGGGCGTTGGAGCTTTATTATGATCTTCTTACACTGAAGGAGCCGCCTATGAGGATTCTGTTTCTTCTGTCGAAACAGTTTCATCAGCTTTTTCTGGCAAAAAAAATGGCGGAAGAGGGCGCTTCCCAGCCGGAGATTGCGTCCCGTTTGGGTGTGCCCTCTTTTGTGGCAAGAAATATTGCGGCCTGTGCCCGTTCCTATTCATCCGGGGAGCTTCGCAGGGCAGAAGAGGATTTTGTGGAAGCAGAAGAGGCGGTAAAGACAGGACGCCTTCAGGATGTACTCAGTGTGGAGCTGCTGATCGTAAAATACAGCTCCGCCAGATAAAATTCTGTTTGTGGAAGTGGAGTGGATTTAAGTTTCTTATTATCCACAGACAATGTATATGAGAAAAAAGCAGATCATGTGTTGTGCTGCGTTTCCTGGTAAACCTCACAAGACACTATGATCTGCTTTTTTGCATCTGTGCATATCCTTTACTGACAAAAAATCATATTCCACCCCACTTCACAAACACAAATTTACAGAAGAAAACGATACAATATGATTAAGGATGACAGAGTGAATTTTTCTTAATCTGCTCAAGCCCAAGACGAATGAGTTCCACAGTGGCCTGATTGCGGTTGGGAAAACGGTGTTCAAAACGGAAATCCTCGATTTCTTTAAACATTTCTTCATCTACTGTGATGGAATACCGTGGTTTATCGGTTGCCATAACATCACCTCCTGATGTTTCTATTTTAGCATCAGTGAACCACATATGCAAGTATTGGAAATACTTGAGCTATAAAAATTTTTTTAATTGACAAGTGAATCACCTAATCACTATAATGAAACCAGAGAATCACTGAATCACCATAAAGAGGGGGAAGGAGTTAAGGTGATGTCCATGAAAAAAAGAATGATACTGGCAATACCGGAGGAACTGGAAAAAGAGCTGGTCAATCTAAAAGAAACGGTATTTTCAGATATATCATATTCAGAAATGTATCGACAATTATTACGCATGGGGCTTGATGTGCTAAAGGAGAAAAAAGGAGAAGAAATATGAAGAAAAAACGGTAATTATAATATTGGCTGGAAGCATGGCGCTGGGAACTGCATCGACAGTTTATGCTGCACAGACAGAAGAAATGACAGAGGCAGAGACAGAAGATGCGCTTTTGTATCTTTATGGAAGTTGGATACAGGGTTCGTCTATGTCTAGGAAAGCTGCTGAAGCTGGAGGCAGATCCGGAGCTTTCTGATTTCCAGTTTAAAATAGATTTTGATCATGGAAAACAGACAGGAGTGCTGTCAGTCTGGTCCGGAGGCAAGATCGGATTTTCCTGGGATGGAGGAACTTCAATTATCTACAACTATGTGACTACGGATACAGACAGTATTACGCTGGAAAACAAACAGGATACGGAAAAACTGTTGTTTTAAAAATGGTATCCGAAGAAACACAGAACTGAGAAATGTGAAATACAATTTTAGAAAATCCTGTCGGGAATAAGGAAGAAGATTTTTTATGGATTTAAAAAAGGCAACGGAGCTGCTGTACAGAAAAATACAGAAAAAAATGGAACAGGATATTTTGTCTGCAGAAAAAAATGTGGCAAAGAAGGATACTCCGGAGCAGAAAATCGCATTTTCTTTTTCAGAGGAACTGCCGGATCTTTTGTTGAAACAGGGCTTTCTTTTTTGTCAGGAGCAGAAAAAAGGGCTGGGCGAAGACTTCTGCCTTGCAGAATACAGACGGGATCAGCTCCTGATCGGTGTCTTTGACGGCTGCGGAGGGAGCGGCGCCCGTATATATCCGAAGCTGGAAGGACATACAGGCGCATATGTGGCTTCCAGGGCAGCGACCCGGGCGGTGAAAAGATGGTTCCGGAAGCAGAAGGAAGATCAGGAGAATAGCCTGAAGACCTGTATTGATGCGGAACTTGACATATGCCGGTCTTTTGCCGGGACAGCATCGGTACTCAAAGGCAGCCTGAACAGAGAATTCCCCACCACAATGGCAATGTTCTGCTTAAAAAAACAGGAAGCGGAGTTTTTCTGGTGCGGAGATTCCAGAGGGTATTTTCTTGACCGGGAAGGGCTTCATCAGGTGACCGTGGATGATGTAACGGTAACAGATGCCATGCAGAATCTCAGAGAGGATGCGCCGATGACTAATGTAATCTCTGTCTCCCGCCCCTATGAGATCCACAGACGGAAGCTGGAACTGAAAAATCCGGGGATACTGCTTGTCGCCACAGACGGATGCTTTGGTTATCTTACTTCTCCTATGGAGTTTGAAAGGCTGCTTCTGGAAACCCTGCAGGATGCCGGAGATTTAAAAGAATGGAAGGAAAAACTCAGAGAAAAGATCGGAAAAGTGGCAGGAGATGATTATACACTGGGACTGTGGATCTGCGGATCTGACAGCTTCAGACACCTGAAAGGATATATGAAACCCCGTCTGGATCATATGTCTGTAGTTTTGCGAGCTGACGGTCAGACAGAGGAAAAGCTGTATGAACAGTGGGAATGCTACAGAAGGATCTATGAAAGTCTCTGGCAGAAAGGGCAGGAGTTTTCCGACGAAGAAGCCGGATGTGGAGAGAAAGAGAAATGAATATTAAAGGCTATGAACTGAACGGAGAATTAAAAACTACAAACAGTGGATTCTCCAAATGGGGTTATGCCCGTAAAAATGGAACAACGTATTTTATCAAGGAATTTATCGATCCGGTATATCCTGTACACACAGAGCTTCTGGATCCGGCGCTGGTTCGGAGAAAACAGGAAATCTGTGAAAAATATTCCAGGCGAAGCTCAGAGCTTTACAGGGAGATAAACGCCTGCTCAGACGGGAATCTGGTATATATTGAAGAATTTTTCCGTCATGGAAGCCATTATTATCTGACGATGGAAAAAGTGACGGCAGTCAGCCGCAGGATCGTGGAAAAAACTTCTCAGGAGGATCGGATCCGTATCTGCAAATCACTTCTCCACAGCGTTGGAAGACTTCATCAGAAAGGAATTGTCCATGCGGATATCAAGCTGGACAATATTATGTTCCGGGAACTGGCATCAGGAAAGATCGCAGGAAAGATTATTGACTTTGATAACAGCTTCCGGGAATCGGATCCTCCCAGCCCGGAGTCAGAGGTGTGTGGAGATCCGGTCTATATGGCGCCGGAAACCTATATGATGATGGCAGAAGAGGAGGGAAGACTTACTTCCGCAATTGATGTGTTTGCACTGGGGCTGGTATTTCATCAGATTCTTTCGGGAGATCTTCCGAAATTTGACAGGAGCAGATACCAGTATCCTTTTGAGGCGGTACTGAACGGGGAAAGTCTGATCTGCAGCAGCAGGATTCCGGAATTATGGAAAAAGATGATCGAAGCCATGACAGAAAAAGACTGCAAAAAGAGGATCACGCTGGAGGAAGCTGAAAAAATCTGGAAAAAGCAGATGGACCCGGTGAAAAAAACAACAGGATTTTTTACACCGGCAGGAGATCTTTAACTAAATACAAAAAGAGAAGGAGAAGGATGGATAATGGGGATCGGATTAAGGATGACATACAATGTAGATATGGTTTTCTGTATTGATGCAACGGGAAGCATGTCACCGGTTATATCTAAAGTAAAGGAAAATGCCCTTTCTTTTTACCAGGATGTGGTTCGTGTTATGGAAAGCAAGCAGAAGACCATTGACGGGATGCGAGTACGGGTAATTGTATTTCGTGATTATATTGCGGATAATGAACCAATGATGACAACAGATTTTTTTGAACTGCCAGGCCAGGCAAAGGAGTTTGAGGCCTGTATCAACAGTATCAGGGCAATAGGAGGCGGAGATGAGCCGGAGGACGGACTGGAGGCTCTGGCCTATGCTATTCGTTCCAGGTGGACAGAAGAAGGAACCAAGAGAAGAAATGTAATCGTAGTCTGGACAGACGCTTCTACTCATGAGATCGGACATGGAAAGATTTCCGGACATTATCCCAATGGAATGCCGGAGAATTTCAGTCAGCTTACGGAATGGTGGGGAGACTGCCAGATGGAACCATATATCCGCAATGCGGCAAAACGTCTGATTCTGTTTGCTCCGGATGCGCCTTACTGGAAGCAGATCTCTTCAACCTGGAACAATGTGATCCATTATCCGTCTGTGGCAGGTAAGGGTCTGGAAGAATTTACTTATAAAGAGATTGTAGACGGAATCTGTAACAGTATCTGAGGAGGGACGGTATATGTTTTGCAGTAAATGTGGACAGCCGCTGAGAGCAGGTGCAAAATTCTGCGGAAAGTGCGGAACGCCGGCGCGAAAGCCGGTCACTGAGCCGACTATCAAACCGGAAAGAAAAACAACACCGTCAGCAGAAGGCGGGGAAGTGTTTTTTGAAAAAAGGGAAAACTCTTCCCGAGATCACCGGGAAGCGCCCGTAAAGGAAAAACCTTCTCTGGTAAGTACCATGCCGGAGCCGGGCGGCGGATCAGATGAGGAATTCCACAGCTGGTTTTCTGATGCAGGGGATCTGTAAGCGCTGATGTAAAACAGCGATGAAAAAGTAAGAGGTTATCCCTGTGAAACTAACAGGGGGGAAAGGAGAAAAGTGAAAATGAAGAAAGTGGGAATTGTTCTGATCGTTTTGCAGGTATTTGCGGCTCTGGGAGGGATTGCGTCAGGAAACGCGCCTTTTTTAAATATAGGCGGAGCGGCAGATATTTTTAAGCTTCTGGGATATTTTGCTCCGGGTATTATTGGGGTGATCCTGACAGTCAAGGCCGGTAAAAAAGAAAAAACAGGAAAGGAAGAGCCTGTGCGTCCGGTATCGGCAGCTCCATCCGGAACAGTGCCATCCGGAAAAGCGGGATTTTGTCCAAAATGCGGGAAATCTTCTGATCCGGAAGATGTATACTGCATCCATTGTGGGGCACACCTGAAAAGAAAATAAAAAAGAGACTTTGCAGAAAGGCTGTCCGGTGAAAAACGGATGGCTTTTTTTGTATATTTGCCTGTACTTATCATTGCAGGTGTCTTGACACCTGTTAAGTCTGGTGGTATACTTGCAAAAAAATGTTAAGAATATGAGGAGAAAATATGAAAGGACATTATGACGTGATCGTTGTGGGAACAGGAGCTGCAGGCCTGTACTGTGCCCTGAATCTTCCGGAGAGGAAGAAGATCCTGATGATCACTAAAAAAGAAGCAGATCAGTCGGATTCTTTTCTGGCTCAGGGCGGAATCTGCATGCTTCGGGGAGAGGCTGACTACAATGATTATTTTGAGGATACCATGCGTGCCGGCCATTATGAAAATAATAAAAAAGCAGTAGATCTGATGATTCGCAGCTCCAACAGTATTATCCGTGATCTTCTTACGAGAAATGTGGATTTTGAACGGAGCGAGGAAGGCGATCTTCTGTTTACCAGAGAAGGGGCACATTCTCAGCCCAGGATTCTTTTTCATGAGGATATTACCGGAAAGGAAATCACCTCTAAACTTCTTGAACAGGCAAAAAAAAGAGAAAATATTGAAATCTGTGAATATATGACCATGGTAGATCTGATCTCCCGGGATAATATCTGCGGTGGTGTGGTGGTCATGGATGAGCAGGATGAGATCTATGATATTCGTGCGCCTTATGTGGTCCTGGCCTGTGGAGGGCTTGGCGGACTTTATAAAAATTCCACCAATTTTCCTCATATTACAGGAGATGCACTTGGCATTGCCATGAAACATCAGGTTGCACTGGAGCATCTGGATTACATACAGATCCATCCGACTACTCTTTATTCCAAAAAGCCGGGCAGGAGATTTTTGATTTCAGAATCTGTACGGGGAGAGGGAGCGCATCTTTGTGACAAAAACGGACAGCGCTTTACCAATGAACTGCAGCCTCGAGATCTTCTGAGCCAGGCAATTTTTGCCCGGATGGAAAAGCAGGATACGGAATATGTATGGGAAGATATGCGCCCGTTAGGAGAGGATACCATCATGAAACATTTTCCGAACATTTTCAGACGTTGTCTGGAGGAAGGATATGATGTGCGTAAAGAACCGATTCCGGTAGTTCCTGCTCAGCACTATTTTATGGGAGGTATCCAGGTGGATCTGGGAAGCAGAACCTCCATGGAAGGGCTTTATGCCTGTGGCGAGACAAGCTGCAACGGGGTTCACGGAAAAAATCGTCTGGCAAGTAATTCTCTTCTGGAATCTCTGGTATTTGCAAGAAGAGCGGCGGATGATATATTGTTTGGGAAGAAACCGGAGCCATGCCGTGCGGGCGCTATTGACCGGAAATGTTATGAAGACCGGGAAGCTCTGATGGCAGGCTATCGGAAAAACGTATTAAATGAAATTGAAAGGATGAAAAACAGTCATGAATGAGATTACAATGAAAATGCAGGCAGATGAGCTGATCATGATGGCTCTGAGAGAAGATATTACAAGTGAGGACGTTTCTACCAACGCTGTAATGCCGGAGGCACAGCAGGGAACAGTAGATCTGATTGCTAAGGAGGACGGAGTGATCGCCGGACTTCAGGTTTATGCAAGAGTATTTACCCTTCTTGATGATAAGACTGAAATTGAATTTTTCTGTAAGGACGGAGATCAGGTAAAGAACGGACAGCTTCTGGCAAAAGTAAACGGAGATATCCGTGTGCTTCTTTCCGGTGAGCGGGTAGCGCTTAATTATCTTCAGAGAATGAGCGGGATCGCTACTTATACAAGAGAGGTGGCAGGACTTCTGGAGGGCAGCAGCCTGACTCTTCTGGATACAAGAAAGACAACTCCAAACTGTCGTGTATTTGAAAAGTATGCCGTACGCGTAGGCGGTGGCTGTAACCATCGTTATAATCTTTCTGACGGAGTACTTCTGAAGGATAATCATATCGGGGCAGCCGGAAGCGTGGCAAAGGCTGTGGCTATGGCAAAGGCATACGCACCTTTTGTACGGAAGATTGAGATCGAGGTGGAATCTCTGGAGCAGGTAAAAGAGGCTGTAGAAGCAGGCGCAGACATCATTATGCTGGATAATATGACATCGGAGCAGATGAAAGAAGCCGTAGCCCTTATTGACGGAAGAGCAGAGACAGAATGTTCCGGAAATGTGACAAAAGAGAATATCGTAAAGATTCGTGATGTGGGCGTAGACTATGTTTCCAGCGGGGCGCTGACTCATTCTGCACCGATCCTTGATATTTCCATGAAAAATCTTCACGCAGTCTGAGAGGAGGCATATCATGAACACCTCTGAGAGGAGAAAGGAGATCCTGCGGATCCTTCAGGGAACGGAAATCCCGGTTGCGGCCAGAGAGCTTGCGGCAAAATTCGGGGTGAGCCGTCAGGTGATCGTTCAGGATATGGCGGTGATCCGTGCGTCTACACCGGGTATTCTTTCCACCACAAAGGGATATGCCATTCAGCAGGACACCAGTTTTACCAGAGAATTTAAGGTGCGTCACAGACAGGAGCAGGCAGCAGAGGAATTAAATCTCATCGTAGACTGTGGCGGGCATGTGAAAAATATCAGTATCAGTCACAGGGTATATGGCCGTGTATCCGCAGAAATGGATATCCGGTCCCGACATGATGTGACAGAGTTTGTAGAGGCGTTAAGCAGCAGTCATTCCACAGTCCTGAGCAACGCTACCTCAGGCTATCATTATCATCTGGTGGAGGCATCCAGCCAGGAACGTCTGGATCTGATCGGACAGCAGCTTGAAAAAGCAGGATTTCTGGCACCCTTGCAGCCATGGGAAAAGAAAGAAAAAGAGGAGAATAAATTATGAAGATCGCAGAGATACAGGAGGAGATCCTCCGTCTGAAAAAGGAAAAGAATATCTGTATTCTGGCACATGCATATCAGGGACATGAGATCCTGGAGGTGGCAGATTACACAGGAGATTCTTATGGATTAAGCGTGCAGGCGTCCAAAAGCGACTGTGAAGGTATCCTCATGTGCGGCGTGCGTTTTATGGCAGAGACATGTAAGATCTTAAGCCCGGATAAAAAGGTATGGCTTCCGAATCCTGCAGCAGGATGTCCTATGGCTGAACAGCTTACAATAGATGAACTGAGAGAACTGAAAAAGAAATATCCAGGTTATGCGGTTGTGGCTTATATCAACACAACGTCGGAGCTGAAAACAGAGTGTGATGTGTGTGTGACCTCTGCTTCCGCAGTGGAGATCTGCCGCCGTCTGGATCACGACAAGATTCTTTTTATTCCGGATCCTAATCTGGGACATTTTGTGGCAGAGCAGATCCCGGAAAAGACGTTTGCTTTTTATAACGGAGGATGTCCGCGCCATGCGGCAGTTACCGGAGATGAGGCGGAAAAGGCAAAAGCCGCTCATCCGGGAGCCCTTCTTCTGGTGCATCCCGAATGCCGTCCGGAGGTTGTGAAGCACGCAGATTATATCGGTTCAACTACTGGAATCATGGCTTATGTAGAAAAATCAGAGGCTGAGGAATTTATTATCGGAACAGAGAACAGTATTGTGGAGCATCTGCAGTTTTCCTACCCGGAAAAAAGATTTTATCCTCTTTCCGTATCTCTGACCTGTATGGATATGAAGGTTACGACGCTGATGGATATTTATAACTGTCTGAAAGGGCAGGGAGGAGAAGAAATCCGGCTTCCACAGGATGTTATGGACGGAGCGGAAAAATGTATCAGAAGAATGGTTGAGTTAGGCTGAAAGAAAAACAGAAAAAAGACAGTCACATGACGGTTGTGACTGTCTTTTTTAATTATAAGCTTATAATTAAAAATAATTTCGTCTTCTATCAGCCGATGTTGTTAACGGCTTTTGTCAAACGGGAAACTTTTCTTGCACAGTTGTTTTTGTGGTAAACACCCTTGGATGTTGCTTTGCTGATAGTAGCGATTGCCTCGTTGAGTGCTGCCTGTGCAGCAGCCTTATCGTTGTTCTGAACTGCAGCTTCTACCTTTTTGATGGAAGTTTTAACAGCAGAGCGGATAGACTTGTTTCTCGCAGCTTTAGTTCTGTTTACTAAAATTCTTTTCTTTGCGGATTTAATGTTAGCCAATGTGATACACCTCCATTTCGAGTTTTTGATGATCTGTTCCAGAAACAGACACGGGCGCTTCTGTGAACATGCTTATATATTTTATTACACATATCTTTGAATGTCAATACATAATTCTCATAAAAAAGACAAATCCTACACAAAAAGACAATCTGGAGGAGAAAAAATGTTGGGAAACAGCAGGATCAGAACCGATCTGGCTCTGGAGGCAACGGAAAGCTTTGCGGAGAGAGACACAGAATTGCGGGGAGTGGAGATTCATGAAGACTATAATAAAGAAAAAGATATTCGTACAACCATTGTAAAGATCACTACGGAAAACGGAGCCAGGGCAATGGGAAGACCGCAGGGGAATTATATTACCATAGAGGCTCCTGATCTGTCTGCTTCTGATGAAGATTATCATCGGGAAATTTCCGGAGAGATCGCAAAGCATCTTCTCAGCCTGATCAACCTGGAAAGGGAGACATCGGTTCTTGTGGTAGGACTGGGAAACAAAGGAATTACCGCAGATTCACTGGGACCGCTTGTGGTGGAAAATCTCCGGATGACCCGACATATCATACGGGAATACGGACTGAAAAGCAGTGGAAAAGAGCTCCTTCACCGGGTAAGCGGAATAGTGCCGGGGGTTATGGCACAGACGGGAATGGAAACATCGGAGATCATTCAGGGGATTACGGCGGAAACAAAGCCGGATGTAGTTATTGCAGTGGATGCACTGGCTGCCCGCAGTGTCCGGAGGCTGAATCGTACAGTTCAGATCACAGACACCGGAATTCATCCCGGATCGGGAGTAGGCAATCACAGAAATGGACTTACAGAAGATAATCTTCAGGTAAAGGTGATTGGCATAGGAGTTCCGACGGTAGTAGATGCGGCTACGATCGTTCATGATTCCATGGCACATCTTCTGGATGCGCTGGAGGAACAGGAACAGAAGGAATTTCTGGAAGAAATGATATCTCCGAATTTGTACAGTATGTTTGTTACGCCAAAAGATGTGGATGAAACTGTAAAGTATTTAAGCTTTACTATTTCAGAGGGGCTGAATATGGTCTTTTCCTGAACCGGGTATAATCACAGCTGCTTCATCATAGGATACTTTGAAAGGGGGGATCCTATGACGAAACTCCAGAAAATATCCTGTGTGTTTTTGAGTGTTTGTTTTTTTGCTGTTCTGGCAGGTATGCCGGGAGCGTTTTTTCTGAGGGGAAATGTGTACAGGCAGTTTCCCCTTTACTGTTTTTTGGAGGAAAAGGTCAGGAGTGTCCCTCAGAGAGAAGATCCGGATACTTATGAAAAACTTATGGAAAGCAATGCGAGGTATCTGGCAGAGCAGATGGAAAAGGAAAACCAGATCATGGATACAGCTGTGAAAGAACAGGACATGCCGTCTCCAAAAGCATCAGAAACTCCCAAAGCGACAGCAGCACCGACAGCAGCACCCACAGCAGCGCCGACAGCAGCACCGACAGCAGCACCCACAGCAGCGCCGACAGCAGCACCGACAGCAGCACCGACAACAGCACCAACAGCAGCGCCGGTCCTTGCACAGATCCAACCGGCTCCTGTGATCAATCTGGCACCGGAGATGCTTGCGGATTATGATTATCTTCTGAATCATTTTTTTATTGTGGATGAAAGTACTGCTACGAACGCAGAGCAGCTGAATGCAGAAGAATTTCTGAAAAAGGATCTTACTGTGAAAAAGAATCCGGAGGTTCCACAGATCCTTATTTATCACAGTCATTCACAGGAAAATTTTGTGGATTCCAGAGAAGGAGAAAGAGCAGATACGATTGTAGGAGTAGGAGATTATCTTGAAAAAATCCTTACGGATACTTATGGTTACAGGGTGCTTCATGTGACAGAGGAATTTGATATGGCAGGGGGAACTCTGGATCGGAGTGCGGCTTATGACTATGCGCGGCCTTATATAGAAAAAATTCTGCAGCAGAACCCTTCTGTTGAGGTGATTATTGATCTTCACAGAGACGGAGTGCCGGAAGACCGGCATCTGGTTACAGAAATCAATGGAAAACCTACCGCTCAGATCATGTTTTATAATGGATTAAGCTATACACGTTCCGGAGGACCGGTGGAATATCTGCCAAATCCTTACATACAGGATAATCTTGCATTTTCTTTTCAAATGGAATATCAGGCGGCACAGTACTATCCGAAACTGTACAGAGGCATTTATCTTTCCGGACTGAGGTATAACCTGCATTTGAAAAAACGGGCGGTTCTTCTGGAAGCAGGAGCGCAGACAAATACGGTACAGGAGGTAAAAAATGCAATGGAGCCTTTTGCAGATATACTGGATCGGGTACTGAGGGGAGATAAATAAGAATACGGAAAAAAGGGGGATTTGTCGAAAGTTTTTTGGGATAAAATAAAAAACAGTCTTGAAAGCTGGAACATACGTTTGTATAATGGAATATAGATAGAAAATCACTCTGGAAACAGTGCCGGGACATAGGGAAACCGCAGAGGATGTATGGACTTGATGCAGATACTTATGCTATAATGAGGCACGAATGTGACGAAAACACGGCTGCTGTTCCTGAAGGGAGCAGAACCAAAACATACAGTAGATAAGAGGAGGAAAACTGCGGAATGACAGATCAGAGCAAGATTCGTAACTTCTGCATTATTGCACATATCGACCACGGAAAGTCTACACTGGCTGACCGTATTATTGAAAAAACCGGTCTTCTGACCCAGAGGGAGATGCAGTCCCAGATTCTGGACAATATGGAACTGGAAAGAGAAAGAGGAATCACCATTAAGTCTCAGGCAGTGCGCATTGTATATAAGGCTAAAGATGGGGAAGAATATATTTTTAACCTGATCGATACTCCAGGGCATGTGGATTTTAATTATGAGGTATCCAGAAGTCTTGCTGCCTGTGATGGGGCGATCCTTGTGGTAGATGCAGCTCAGGGAATCGAAGCACAGACTCTGGCCAATGTTTATCTGGCTTTGGAGCATAATCTGGATGTGCTCCCTGTGATCAATAAGATCGATCTTCCAAGTGCGGAACCGGATCGTGTGATCAATGAGATTGAGGATGTGATCGGGCTGGAGGCGCAGGACGCGCCGCAGATTTCAGCCAAGACCGGGCTGAATATTGAGGATGTTCTGGAGCAGATCGTAGAAAAGATCCCGGCTCCGGATGGAGATCCGAATGCGCCGCTGAAGGCTCTGATCTTTGATTCCATTTATGATTCTTATAAAGGTGTCATTGTATTCTGCAGACTGATGGATGGAAGGATAAAAAAAGGAACCACCGTAAAAATGATGGCTACAGGATTCACGACAGAGGTGGTAGAGGTTGGATATTTTGGCGCAGGACGTTTTATTCCCTGTGACGAACTGAGTGCAGGAATGGTAGGATATTTTACTGCAAGCATTAAGAATGTCAGCGATACCCGGGTAGGCGATACGGTAACAGATGTGGCAAATCCCTGTAAAGAAGCACTTCCGGGATATAAGAAGGTACAGCCGATGGTTTATTGCGGACTTTATCCGGCCGATGGTGCCAGATATGGAGACCTTCGGGATGCCCTGGAGAAGCTTCAGCTGAATGATGCCTCGCTTTTTTATGAGCCGGAGACATCTGTGGCGCTGGGATTTGGATTCCGCTGCGGCTTTTTGGGACTTCTTCATCTGGAGATCATTCAGGAGAGACTGGAGAGGGAATATAACCTTGATCTGGTCACGACTGCTCCGGGAGTAATTTATAAGGTGTATAAGACCAACGGGGAGATGATCGAGCTTACCAATCCGTCCAATCTGCCGGATCCATCGGAGATTGAATATATGGAGGAACCTATGGTCAATGCGGAGATCATGGTGACAACTGAGTTTATTGGTGCGATCATGGATCTCTGTCAGGAAAGGCGGGGACAGTATATTGGTATGGATTATATGGAAGAAACCCGTGCACTTCTGAAATATAAGCTTCCTCTTAACGAGATCATTTATGACTTTTTTGATGCGCTGAAGTCACGTTCCAGAGGATATGCTTCTCTGGATTATGATCTTTGTGGATATGAGCGCAGCGAGCTTGTGAAGCTGGATATTCTTGTAAATAAAGAGGAGGTAGACGCACTCTCCTTTATCGTTCATGCAGAAACGGCTTATGAGAGAGGAAGAAAAATGTGCGAGAAGCTGAAGGAGGAAATCCCCAGACAGCTTTTTGAAATTCCGATCCAGGCAGCAGTAGGAAGTAAGATCATTGCCAGAGAGACCGTCAGAGCTATGCGTAAGGACGTACTTGCCAAGTGCTACGGTGGTGATATCAGCCGTAAGAAAAAACTTCTGGAGAAACAGAAGGAAGGTAAGAAACGTATGCGCCAGGTAGGTAATGTAGAGATTCCGCAGAAGGCATTTATGAGTGTCCTGAAACTGGATGAGAAATAAAAGGATGAGATACCTATGAAAAAATATACGAAAAAAAAGCTGGCAGTTATATCTGTACTTATGCTCTGTGCTTTTTTGTCCGGCTGCGGATGCGGCAAAAAAAAGAAGGATCCTGCTTCTGAGCAGGTTTTAAAGATCAGTATTACTCCGGAACCGTCGCCAACACAAAAACCGGATGAGATCGATAAGGACGCAGTGGTGACGAAGGATGGAGTGACTATGGTGAATGAATATCTGATATCTCAGGAGGGATCAGGTGAATAATAGAGAGAAAGCACCTCTGGAGCTTTATGTCCATATCCCTTTCTGCATAAAAAAGTGCGATTACTGTGACTTTCTGTCCGGACCTGCCGGGCGGGAAGTACAGAAGAGGTATGTAAAAGCGCTTCTGGAAGAAATCGCCGGAGTTTCCGGTTTTTCGGAAAGAAAGATCAGTTCTGTATTTATTGGAGGAGGAACGCCGTCAGTGCTGGAAGCCTCTGAAACAGCGGAGATCATGGATGCTTTAAGAGGAAAATTTCGTATTTCCAGCCGGACAGAGATCACAATGGAAGTGAATCCGGGAACGCTTACAAAAGAGAAACTGGAACAGTATAAAGTATCAGGCATCAACCGCCTGAGTATGGGGCTGCAGTCAACTGAAAACAGTGAGTTGAAAATCCTTGGAAGAATCCATACGTTTGAAGAGTTTCAGGATAATTACCGACTTGCCCGGGATATCGGATTTAATAATATTAATGTAGATCTGATGTTTGCCATACCCGGGCAGAGCTGTGAAAGCTGGGAGAAAAATCTGAGGACAGTGGCAGAACTGGAGCCGGAACATATTTCGGCCTACAGTCTGATCATTGAAAAAGGAACTCCTTTTGCAGAGCGTAATCTGGAGCTTCCGGACGAGGATTCTGAATACCGGATGTATGAGGATACAGCAGCAATCCTCGAAAGCTATGGATATCACCAGTATGAGATATCCAATTATGCAAAAACAGGATTTGAATGCAGACATAATATCGGTTACTGGAAAAGAACCGAATATCTGGGCATGGGACTGGGCGCAGCATCCCTGGTCTCAGAGGGAGACAGGCAGTGCCGTTTCAACAATACAGGAGAGATGCAGGAATATTTCAGCGCCAGCCGCAGTCCGGAAAACATACGGAAAGAAAAAATTTTTCTGTCAGCTGCAGAGCGGCAGGAGGAATTTATGTTTCTGGGATTGCGAATGACAGAGGGAATATCAGAAAAAGATTTTCTTTCCTGTTTTGGTGTACCGGCAGAGGAAATTTATGGACAGGTTCTGGAAAAATACAGAAAAATGGGCTTTTTAGAAAAAAAAGGATGTTTCTGGAGATTTACCCGTCAGGGGATTCATGTAAGTAATCATATTCTGGCAGAGTTTCTGCAGGAATAGCAGACAGGATCAGAAGAACAGCAGCATACAGGAAATTTGGAGGAATAGATGGCTGAACATACAACAGGAAAAAAATTTATCAGGATCCGGGGAGCAAATGTAAATAATCTGAAAAATCTCAGTGTGGATATCCCGAGGGATGAGTTTGTGGTTCTGACAGGTGTCAGCGGCTCAGGTAAATCTTCTCTTGCCTTTGATACGATATACGCGGAAGGGCAGAGACGATACATGGAGTCGCTTTCTTCTTATGCCAGACAATTCCTTGGACAGATGGAAAAACCGGATGTGGAAATGATAGAGGGACTTCCGCCGGCAATTTCCATTGATCAGAAATCCACCAATCGTAACCCGAGATCCACGGTAGGAACAGTGACGGAGATTTATGACTATCTGCGTCTGCTTTACGCAAGGATAGGAATTCCTCATTGTCCTAAATGTGGAAAAGAAATCAAAAAACAGACAGTAGATCAGATGGTGGATCATATTATGGCACTTCCTGAACGAACCAGACTGCAGCTTCTGGCACCGGTGGTCAGAGGGCGGAAGGGTACACATGCCAAACTTCTGGAACAGGCAAAAAGAAGCGGATATGTGAGGGTGCAGATTGATGGAAGTCTGTATGAATTGTCTGAAGAGATCAAACTGGATAAAAATATCAAGCATAATATAGAAATTATCGTTGACCGTCTTGTGGTTAAGCCGGGAATTGAAAAGCGACTGGCGGATTCAATAGAAACTGTGCTGGATCTTGCGGAAGGTTTGCTGATGGTGGATACCATGGATGGCAATGTTCTTACCTTCAGCCAGAGCTTTTCCTGCCCGGATTGTCAGATCAGCATTGATGAGATAGAGCCCAGAAGTTTTTCTTTTAATAACCCATTTGGAGCCTGCCCGGACTGTCTGGGACTGGGGTACAAAATGGAATTTGATGAGGATCTGATGATCCCGGATAAGTCTCTGAGCATTTCTCAGGGAGCCATTGCAGTTATGGGATGGCAGTCCTGTACCGATAAGGGGAGTTTTACCAGAGCAATCCTGGATGCGCTTGCAAAAGAATATAATTTCAGCCTGGATACGCCGTTTCAGGATTATCCACAGAAGATTAAAGATGTGCTGATCCATGGGACAGATGGACGTTCAGTCAAGGTTTATTATAAAGGCCAGCGGGGTGAAGGCGTTTATGACGTGGTTTTTCCCGGACTGATCAGAAATGTGGAGCAGAGATACAGGGAGACCGGATCGGATGCAATGAAGCAGGAATACGAAACTTTTATGCGGATCACACCCTGTAAAACCTGCAGGGGACAGCGTCTGAAAAAAGAGGCTCTGGCTGTTACGGTAGGGGATAAGAATATTTATGAGCTGACAGCTCTTTCCATAGAAAATCTGAAAAAATTCATGAAGGATCTGACGCTCACAGAGCAGCAGGAACTGATCGGCAGGCAGATTCTCAAAGAAATCCGCGCCAGAGTGGGATTTCTGGCGGAAGTGGGACTGGATTATCTTTCTCTTGGACGTGGGACATCTACGCTTTCCGGAGGAGAGGCGCAGAGAATCCGTCTAGCGACCCAGATCGGTTCCGGTCTGGTAGGGGTAGCGTATATTCTTGATGAGCCGAGTATCGGACTGCATCAGAGGGATAATGACAGGCTTCTGAAAGCGCTGATGCGCCTGCGGGATCTGGGAAACAGCCTGATCGTAGTAGAGCATGATGAGGATACCATGAGAGCGGCAGACTGTGTCGTGGATATCGGTCCGGGGGCGGGCGAACACGGAGGCAGGCTGGTTGCTATGGGAACGGCAGAGGATCTTATGAAAAATCCTGACTCTGTAACCGGTGCCTACTTAAGCGGAGCATATAAAATACCGGTGCCGGGAGAAAGGAAGATGCCTTCCGGATGGCTGAAGATCCGCGGTGCAGCAGAAAACAATCTGAAGCAGGTCAATGTGGATATTCCTCTGGGAGTTATGACCTGTGTGACCGGGGTAAGCGGATCAGGGAAAAGTTCTCTTATCAATGAGGTTCTTTATAAAACTCTTGCCAGAGATCTGAATCGTGCAAGGATCATCCCGGGGAAACACAAAGAAATTCAGGGAAAAGATCAGCTTGATAAGGTGATCAGCATTGATCAGTCTCCCATTGGACGGACACCAAGATCCAATCCGGCCACATATACAGGTGTGTTTGACCAGATCCGCGATCTATTTGCTTCTACGGCAGACGCCAAGGCAAGAGGCTATAAAAAAGGAAGATTCAGCTTTAATGTAAAAGGCGGAAGATGTGAAGCATGCAGCGGCGATGGAATTATTAAGATCGAGATGCATTTTCTGTCAGATGTGTATGTACCATGTGAGGTATGCAAGGGAAAACGCTATAACAGGGAAACTCTTGAAGTAAAATATAAGGATAAAAATATCTATGATGTTCTGAACATGACAGTGGAAGAAGCTCTGGAGTTCTTTGAAAATATTCCATCTATCCGCAGAAAAATACAAACCCTTTATGATGTGGGACTTTCTTATATCCGCTTGGGACAGCCATCTACAGAGCTTTCCGGAGGAGAGGCGCAGAGGATTAAGCTGGCTGCGGAACTCAGCCGCAGAAGCACGGGAAAAACCATCTATATTCTGGATGAACCCACAACAGGACTTCATTTTGCGGATGTCCATAAGCTGGTGGATATCCTGAAACGGCTTTCGGAAGGCGGAAATACAGTGGTTGTCATTGAACACAATCTTGATGTGATCAAAACGGCTGATTATATTATAGACATGGGCCCGGAGGGCGGAGACAGGGGAGGAACTGTGATCGCCAGAGGAACACCGGAAGAGATCGTAAAGGTTCCGGAGTCTTATACAGGGCAGTATGTTGCAAAATATCTGAACGGAGAAAATTAAAATTCTGCAGACTGTTATTTGTCAGAATACAGCAGAAAGGAGACCTAATATGCCTGCAAATGATATCGGGATCGATCTGGGCACAAAAAACTGTCTGGTTTATTCTACGGGAAAGGGACTTGTCCTTCAGGAGCCCTCTATCGTTGTTTATGATAAGGATACAGAAAAAATCAGGGCAATCGGAGAGGAAGCACGGCAGATGGCAGGTCATGTGACTTCTAATATGGAAGTGATACGACCGATCAGTCAGGGTGTGATCGTTGACTTTAATGTTACGGAAAAAATGCTGAAATATTTTATAACAAAGGCAATGGGGAATCGTGCTTTCCGAAAACCGAGGATCAGTATCTGCGTGCCGAGCGGGATTACAGAGATCGAGCGAAAGGCTGTGGAAGAGGTTACTTATCAGGCCGGAGCAAGAGAGGTTTTTCTGGTGGAAGAGCCTATAGCAGGGGCTATTGGAGCCGGTGTGGACGTGACAAAGCCTTTTGGAAATCTGATCGTTGATATCGGAGGCGGTACGACAGATGTTGCAGTGATCTCTATCGGGGGTGTTGTTGTTTCTGCCTCTGTAAAGGTTGCCGGAGATGCTTTTGACCAGGCAATCCTGGAATATGTGCGTAAAAGCCACAGCCTTTTTATCGGAGAAGATATGGCTGAACAGATTAAGATCAAAATAGGTACGGCAATAGAGGAAACCGAGCCTCAGGTCATGGAGGTTAAGGGACGAAATATTATGACAGGCCTTCCGAAGATTGTTAAGCTTACTTCGGAGGAGGTCAGAGCAGCTCTTCGGGATGCGACAGGACAGATTGTGGAGACCGTACATGGTGTGCTTGAAAAAACACCTCCTGAACTTGCAGCGGATATTGTAGACAGAGGGATTGTCCTGACGGGAGGAGGGGCGCTTCTTCGGGGAATGGATTCACTGATCGAGCAAAAAACCGGGGTAAATACACTGACGGTGCAGAATGCTATGAATGTGGTAGCGGTAGGAACCGGAAAATATGCGGAGATCATGGCAAGAATGGAAGATTAGAGATATGAGTGAATACGTAACCGGGTATATCGATCATATAATATTCAGAAATGAGGAAAACGGATATACCGTTTTTGAGATGAAAGGTGTGGAGGGGCAGGAAGAGCTGACCTGTGTAGGGAGTTTTCCCGTAATCAGTCAGGGAGCAACGATAGAGGCCTCAGGCAGCTATATCAATCATCACATATATGGAAAACAGTTTCAGATCACATCCTTTGCAGAAAAAATGCCGGAGGATGCTCTGGCAATGGAACGCTACCTGGGATCAGGGGCGATCAAGGGGATCGGAGCAGCGCTGGCAGCCCGGATCGTCCGTCATTTTGGAGAAGAAACTCTTCGTATTGTAGAGGAAGAGCCGGAGCGCCTGGCAGAAGTGAAAGGAATCAGTGAAAAAAAAGCCCGTGAAATTGCGGCGCAGACAGCTGAAAAAGCAGATATGCGTAAGGCGATGATGTTTCTTCAGAAATATGGCATTTCTCTGAATCTGGGGGCAAAGATCTACCAGAAGTACGGGGATTCTGTATATAGTGTACTTCAGGAAAATCCGTATCGTCTTGCAGATGATATCAGTGGGGTCGGATTTAAGATTGCAGATGAGATCGCGGGCCGTATAGGAATACATACAGATTCAGATTACAGGATACGAAGCGGTATGCTGTATACTCTTTTGCAGGCAACAGGAGAAGGGCATATTTATCTTCCGAAAGAGGAATTGTTTTTTCGGTCTTCGGAACTTCTGGGAGTAGATACCTCTTATATGGAAAAACATCTTATGGATCTTTCTATGGAGAGAAAGGTAATACAGAAGGAGGCAGAGGGGAAAATTCTTGTTTACCCCAGCCGGTTTTATTATCTGGAACTTAATACGGCAAGGATGCTCAGAGAATTGAATGTATTATGTCCGGAGGAAGAAGCTTTTGTTCAGAGAAGGATTGCCCAGATAGAAAAAGAAACGGGGACGATTCTGGATGAAATGCAGAAGAAAGCTGTGACGGAAGCGGCCAGCCACGGACTGTTTATTCTGACCGGAGGTCCGGGAACAGGAAAGACTACAACGATTAATGCAATTATCCGCTTTTTTGAAGGGGAAGGTGTGGAACTGAGACTGGCAGCGCCGACGGGAAGAGCTGCAAAACGTATGACCGAGACTACCGGATATGAGGCACAGACCATCCACAGGCTTCTGGAACTGAATGGTATGCCGGAGGAAGAAAAGGAAGGTCAGGCGGTTCATTTTGAAAGAAATGCCGAAAATCCACTGGATGCAGATGTAGTAATTATTGATGAGATGTCCATGGTGGATA
Source organism: uncultured Blautia sp. (assembly GCA_900541985.1). Classification (GTDB taxonomy): domain Bacteria; phylum Bacillota; class Clostridia; order Lachnospirales; family Lachnospiraceae; genus Blautia_A. Next base: position 67,769 of record UQLX01000005.1, read on the forward strand.
TTCAGCTGATGCATTCGCTTCTTCTGGCAGTGACAGCCGGGACGAGATTGATTCTTGTAGGAGATGAAAATCAGCTTCCGAGTGTAGGACCGGGAAATGTTCTCAGAGACATCATAAGAAGCGGGGAATTTTCTGTGGTAGAGCTGAAAAAAATTTTCCGACAGGCTTCGGAAAGTGATATCGTGGTGAATGCCCATAAGATCAACAGGGGAGAACAGGTTACTTTAAGTAACAAAAGCAGAGATTTCTTTTTTCTGAAAAGACAGGACGCAGATATTATCATCCGTGTGCTGATTGCTCTGATCCAGGAGAAACTTCCAAAATATGTGGAAGCAAAGCCTTTTGATATTCAGGTGCTGACACCTATGCGAAAAGGGCTTCTGGGAGTGGAGCGCCTGAATCAGATCCTTCAGAGATACCTGAACCCACCGGAACCATCCAAGAAAGAGAAAGAATATGGACAGGGGCTGTTCCGTGAAGGAGATAAGGTTATGCAGATCCGGAATAATTATCAGCTGGAATGGGAAATCAGGGGAAGGTATGGTATTCCGGTAGAAAAAGGTGTGGGAGTCTTTAACGGAGATACCGGAATCCTGAAAAACCTAAATGAGTTTGCGGAAACGGCAGAGGTAGAATTTGAAGATGGACGGTGGGCGGAATATTCATTTAAACAGCTTGAGGAACTGGAGCTTGCCTACGCGGTGACGATACATAAATCGCAGGGCTCGGAATACCCTGCGGTAGTGCTTCCGCTTTTATCCGGACCAAGAATGCTCCTTAACAGAAACCTGCTTTATACAGCAGTGACACGGGCTCGAAAATGTGTCACTATAGTGGGAAGTGAAGAGACCTTCCGGGAAATGATCAATAATGAAAAGCAGCAGAGACGCTACAGCTCTCTGGATATGAGACTGAAGGAAGATATGTAGCAGGAAAGAAGTTTTTTCATCGAGGAGAAAGGACGGTTTTGAATCAATATCTGAAATTGTTTCTGAATATACTTTATCCCAGACACTGTCCGGTCTGCCATCGGATATTAAAGGATCAGAAAAAGAATATCTGTCCGGAATGTGAGAACATATTTATCAGAGCAGATAAAGACTACTGTCTGAAGTGTGGTAAACCTGTGAAAGAAGAGGAAGAATACTGTGATGAATGTAGAGCCGGAAAAAGGAGCTTTGACAGAAATATATCTGTATTTGTTTATAATGAAAGAATGCGCCAGTCTCTGGTAAGATACAAATATTACGGATACAGAGAATATGGAGATTACTTTTCAGCCTGTATATGCAGATATGCAGCTCAGAACATCTGTAACTGGAAGCCGGATGTGATCGTTCCTGTTCCCCTTACTGCGCGCAAGCAGAGGCAGAGAGGGTTTAATCAGGCGGGATATCTGGCAGACCGGGTGGGGCAGTATTTTGGAATTCCTGTAAGCCACAGTCTTCTGAAAAAAATACATAAAACAAAATCTCAGAAAAAACTAAGCGCTTCTCAACGCAGACAGAATCTTAAAGATGCTTATCGTACAGGAGAAGACCTGCACGGAATCACAGTACTTGTTATTGATGATGTTTACACAACCGGCAGTACTATGGAGGCAGCGGCCTCCTGCCTGAAGGAAGCCGGAGCTGAAAAAGTATATGGGATTACTCTGTGTACAGGGCATGGCTGAGAAAAACCATAAAAACACTTTTCATGAATAGGGATATATGTTACAATTAAATTACTTTGAATACTGGGATTTTTTTGGAAAGAGGAGAAAGAACCGCTTTTATCTATAAGAAAAAGGCGGTTTGTTGAGGAGTAGATCATGATTAATGAAGAAAAAGTTAAAATAATGACAAAAATTGCCATGTATGAACAGGGGAACGGCAAGAAATATCTTCCTGTCAGTAAATACTACAGAAGTGATTATATTGGACTGGCTCTGATCAAGAACTTCTTTCTTGTCACCATTGGTTATGCTCTGCTTGTTGCGGCAATTGGTGTATATTATGGAGAGTACCTTATGGAAAATATCCATAAGATGAATCTGGTGACCATGGGAGTGTACATACTGGTGGGCTATGTGGTAATGCTTGTGGGATATTCTATCCTTACATATGTACAGTATTCCGTAAAGTATTATAAGGCCAAAAAAAGTGTGAAAGAATATTACAGCCAGCTTACAGCACTCAGCAGGATTTATGCCCGGGAAGAGAAAAAAACAGCAGGCAGAGGAAACGCAGGAGGATATCGAAAATGACAGCATTATTGGAACTTAAACAGAAAATAAAAAATCTGTACAGTAAATATGAAATGTATCTGCAGCCGCTGATGAAATTTATACTGGCACTGGTGTATTTTGTCTGGATCAATTCAAATATGGGGTATATGAGTATCCTTGATAATATATTTGTGATACTGATCCTTGCTCTGATCTGCTCGATCCTGCCGTCGGGAATGATGATCTTTACAGGGTTTGCCATGATGCTGGGACACAGCTATGCTCTGGGAATCGATGTTGCGGGCTTTATGCTGGTAATGATCCTGTTCATGGTCATTTTGTTTCTCAGATTCAGTGCAGGGAACAATATCGTTCTGGTTTTGACCCCTATTGCCTGTGCATTTGACATTCCGGTACTTCTCCCTCTTGGATGTGGTCTTCTGGGAAGTGCCTTTTCCGCTCTTCCGGCAGCCTGTGGTGTAATCCTTTATTTTTTTATCCGTTTTATCAGAACACAGGCACAGGTACTTCAGACAGCAGACCTGCAGATCCTGGACAGAATCACCCTTCTTGCAGACGGGTTTATGAAAAATGGTACAATGTGGCTGACCCTGATCGCTTTTGTTGTGGTGATTCTTGTGGTGAATCTGATCCGCACAAGAATGTTTGACTATGCATGGAGGATTGCGATCGTAGCCGGAGGTGTGATTTATGTGGTAGTCATGCTGATAGGCAGCAGCGTTATGGGAGTTGCGGTTCCCGTGATTCCTACGATCATCTTTTCGGTTGTTTCCGTACTGATTTGTATGATACTGGAATTTTTCGTGTTCGGAGGAGACTATACTCGTACAGAAAGACTTGAATATGAGGATGATGAGTATTATTATTATGTTAAAGCTGTTCCAAAAGCTCTGGTGACCAGTTCGGAACGCAGCATAAAAAAAATCAATGGTGTGCCGGACAGAGAAGAACGGAAACAGAATGAGCGCGTTGTGAAATATAACGAGCCTCTGTTTCAGGAGGCGGAACCTGTAAAAAAGAAAAAAGAAAGAAGAAAAACACAGGAGGCGGATATTATGATCCAAAGACCTGATGTTGACAGCGTGGATTTTGAGAAAAAACTGGAGGAATCTCTGAAAGATCTTTAAAAATCCGTAAAATCAGTTTTGTAACCTGAAAACACAGCAGTAAAAGAAAGGAGTCCGTATGCAGAACATCATAAGTATATTGAGCAGGTATCTGTCGCATATCAATATGCCTTCTGTCAATATCATTGATGTAATAGAGATTTTGCTGATCTCTGTCTTTGTATATCAGTTTATGGTATGGATCAAATATACCCGTGCCTATAACCTGCTGAAAGGGCTTCTGATCATTGTAACCTTTTTACTGATCGCTTATATTTTCAAAATGAATACAATCCTGTGGATTGTGTCAAAGCTGGCAACAGCCCTTATTACTGCAGTGATCGTTATCTTCCAGCCTGAACTTCGGAAAATCGTGGAACAGCTGGGACAAAAACGGATCATGGCTGCTATCATTCCTTTTGATGTGGGAAAAGAAGTTCAGGAACGGTTCACTGACAAGACGATCAATGAACTTGTAAAAGCCTGTCTTGATATGAGCGAAGCGAAAACAGGTGCACTGATCGTTATTGAACAGAAAAATCTTCTGGACGAATTTATACGAACAGGCATTAATGTGGATGCAGTTCTTTCCAGTCAGCTTCTGACAAACATATTTGAACACAATACTCCTCTTCATGACGGAGCTGTTGTTATGAGAGGAAATCGTATCGTTGCGGCAACCTGCTATCTGCCACTGTCAGATAATATGGAACTGAGCAAACAGCTTGGAACCAGACACAGGGCCGGAGTGGGAATCAGCGAGGTGTCCGATTCAGTGACAATTATTGTTTCTGAGGAAACCGGACAGATTTCCGTAGCTCAGGAGGGAAAACTTCTGAGAGATATTTCGTCTGCTCAGCTCCGTGAAATTCTGGAGAGGGCGCAGAATAAGAAAATTGTGGATAATAACAAATTGAGACAGCTTTTGAAGGGAAGGTCAAAGAATGAAGGAAAAAATCACAAATAATCTCTCTTTGAAAATACTTTCTCTGATCGTTGCTATCCTTGTATGGCTCCTGGTGATCAATGTAGATAATCCGATTGTAACGAAAACCTATGTGGTTTCGGAAGTACAGCTCTTAAATGAAGCATATATCGATGCGGATGGCAAGATGTGTATGCGTGATGAGAATCAGGAACCTGTCCGTGTGACAATAAAGGCACAGAGAAAAATTCTGGATGACATTACGACTTTTGACATACGGGCTGTAGCAGATCTTCAGCAGGCAGTCAGCCTGGATACGACACCGGTTATGGTTCCTATTACAGCGACTGTAGGTAAGATTCCGGCAGAAAATATTCAGGTGAATCCCCGGAATCTCAGTCTTCATATTGAGGATAAGGAAACACAGGAATTTGTAGTGAATGTTACAACAAACAATACAAGACCTGACAGGGGATACGAAATAGGAAGTCTTGTATCCAGTCCTGAGAAACTCAGGATTACAGGACCGACTTCGCTGATTAATAAAATAGATAAGGTGACGGCATCTGTTGATGTGGGAGGAGAAACCTCTGATGTAACAAGGGAAACAGATGTTTCGGTTATTGATAAAAATGGAGAAGAGTTCAGCAGTCAGGACATGAGCTATCTGAATGTATCCAAGGTATATGTAACAGCCAGGCTGTGGAAAGTACGCACAGATGTGAAGATCAGTGCAGAGTGCTCCGGAGTCCCGAAGGAAGGATATCAGATAGAGAGTGTGACTACAACTCCCAATGTGCTCAGTGTAGCAGGCAATGACGAAACTTTGTCTGCGCTTGCAGAGCAGAACAATACAATCTGGATACCGGCAGATGCAATTGATATTTCCGGCAGGGACAAAGACTATGAGAAAAAAATAAATATTTCTGAATATCTGCCGGATGGAGTGAAGCTTACCAGTGATTCCAGTGAGGATGTTTTTATTCATGTCAATATCCTTCCTCTGGGAAGCACGGTATGTGATCTGCCTACAAAAAATATTTCAGTAAAAAATCTTCCGGACGGAATGCAGGCTGCATTTGACGCGGCACAGATAGAAATACGTGTAAGAAAAACAAAAGAAGATCTGGGAGATTTGCGTACAAAGGATATCAAGGCCTCGATCGACCTTAAGGATAAAGAAGAAGGTGCCTGTGAGGTGCCGGTAAATATTGAGATTCCGGAAGGATATGAACTGGTAGACGAGGTGACAACTGCCGTAGAGGTTTCAAAAATTTCAAAAGCAGAAGAAGATAATTGAACAGGAGATGACAAAATGATCAGTCAGAAAATTACAGTAAATAATCCTTCGGGTCTTCACCTGCGGCCTGCCGGAAATTTGTGTAATGTGGCTATTAAGTACGATTCGGTGATTACATTTTCCTATGAAGGAGGAACTGCAAATGCAAAAAGTGTACTCAGCGTGCTTGGTGCCTGTGTAAAATGCGGGGATGAAATTGAACTTGTCTGTGAAGGCGCAGATGAGGAAAGTGCAATGAAAGCTATGGTCGATGCAATCAGCAGCGGCCTTGGTGAATAAATGTTACAAGATGTGTGAAGAAGAAATAAGGAGGAATTACGTTGAAAAAACGAGTGGTGGCAATTCTTTTAAGCTTTACTCTGTGTTCAGCTATGGTGACAGAAGCCGGAGCGGCAGCTTTTGCCGATCCGTCAGTTGTGGTTGCTTCAGAAGAAGCTTTTGGAGACCAGGTGGAAAGCACAGAAGCAGAACAGTCAGAGGAAGTTCATACAGAATCGCCGGAAGAAGTTGAGGATGGTAACATAGCAATTGATGGGACTGAGGGAGAGCAGGCTTCTGATGAGTTTTCAGACAGCATGTCAGACGAAGGGGCAGACATTACAGTGGATGGTACGGAAGAAGTGATTCCGGGTGATGAGCCTGCTTCCGGTGATACCTCAGATGAAAATACAGCAGACATACCGGATGCTGAAGTGGAGTTCACGGAAGAACTCTTCAGTGCAGGGAATTCATCTCCGGTAACTCTGGAGACAGAGGAGAACACAGCAGATGTTCTGGCAGCGGATATCGAAAACATTGATGAAGAAAATCATAAGGCAACGGTTCTTTATACTCGCTGGAAGCCGGAAAACGGAAAATGGAAGCTTGAGAAGCCTGCACTTCGGGTAAGAAACGCAGCTGCTGCAGGAACCGTCGAGGTTCTGGATGGAACAGCATCAGATGATGGAGTTGTTCAGGATATGACAGCAGAGGAGCCCTCTGCGGGAGAGGCAGAACTTGCTTTTGAGGATCAGGGGAATGTAGTAGTTGAGAGTGAAGAACAGCCGGCACCGGAGACAGAAGTAATTCCTGAGACAGAACCGGAAGCAGAGGCAGTTCCGGAGACAGAAGTTTACAGTAACGAAGCTGTTGTAGGAAATACAACGGAGTATTTTACAAACCAGATGGTGGAGATTACAACGGTATCCAGTGATAAGAAGGAACTGGAGAAAGGTATCTACTATTTTGATGAGGAAGGATATCTGGTAACTGGCAGAAGAACAGTCAAAAAGAATACACCGGGCTTCCAGTCCGGTTCTGACGCAGAGTTTTATTTCCTGGATGCTTCCAGAGCAAAAGTTACCAATACAAATACGGAAGCGGGGAAAAATCTGACGCCGTTTAATTCTGCTCTTGGTCAGATGCAGAAAAACTATCAGTGGCTGTGGGACGGCGGTGCTTTTCATAATTATGGAAGTGACGGACGCGCGTCTAAAATTACCGGAAATAAGATGTATAATATTAATGGTCAGTATTATTATCTTTTAAATGGCGGAAAACCTTTTGTCGGTATCAGAGAAGCTGCATGGAATAACAAAAAGTCATGGTATTACTTTAAAAATGCATCAGGAAGTAATAGTATTCCAGGTGTAATGGCTAAAAAATGCTGGGGAAGCAGAAAGACTCCAGGAGGTCAGAAATGGATGTATTTTGGTGCTGCAGGCCGTTGGGAGAAAAAACCGGCAGGCATATATAAGGTGATGGCACCATCAAAAAATACAGACTATGTGCTTAGTTCTTCAGGATATCTTGTGAAAAACAATATAGTAACAGCCCCCGGAGGCTCTGTTTATATGGGAAATAAATGGGGCTGGGCATATAAAGACAGTGTTGTGAAATATAAAAATGCAAGATATTATTTCGGCAAAGATGGAAAGCGCGTAAACTGGAAAAATCGTTGGATAAAGGTTCCGAATGGAAATAAAAAACCACGTTACTATTATCTGGGAAGTAATCCGGGACGCATACAGGAAAAACATGGGATCCAGAAAATTGTAATGAATAAAAAGTTTGTTGGATGGTTCATGTTTGATTCCAAGGGAAACAATCTTCAGAGTGCATGGTCAGGAGACCGATATTTTATTTCTGATGGACGTATGGCAAGCGGATTCCTTAAGTTGGGCAATACAGCTTATTTCATGGAGCGAAGTTCATCAACTAAATGTCGTGGAAAAAAATATAAGAATCAGTGGATAAAGTATAATAACAAATACTATTATGCAACAAGAACCGGAAGACTGTATGGTGGTGGATGGAAAACAATTAATGGCGGCAGATATTATTTTAAGGATTGGACAGCTGTAACAAACAAAACTGTGAAAGACCCTTCAACAAATAAATATGGTTATTTAAACAGCAGGGGAAAATATGAAACAGAATGGATTACATATGACCCTTCCCAAAATTATGCTCGCTATATAGATCCTGAAACAGGAAAGGTTCTGAAGAATACAGTAAAAGTAATTAATGGAGTGAACTACCGTTTTGACAAAAATGGTAATCGTGTTACTGATCGGACAAATGAATTCAGACAGAAATCTTATTATATAGAATGTGATCGTGTGAACGGTGTTATGACAGTTTATACAAACAGCAGAAAAACAACCCCGATCAAGACTATTCGTGTTTCTGTAGGTAATCCATGGACACCGACTCCGCTGATGACCAATGAAAAAATTGACCGGGCAGGCCGTTGGCAGCTTCTTATGGGACCGTCCTATGGTCAGTACGGAACCCATGTACGAGGCGGTATCTATATCCACTCTATTGCATGTGGATTGCCGCATGCCAATAATCTTCCGGCAGGTGAATATCTGAAGCTTGGCAATCCGGCATCTCACGGCTGTATCCGCTGCTGTGTGGCAGATGCAAAATGGGTCTGGGATAACTGCAATGGATCAAGGATTACTGTTTTTGATGGCAAGTATACTTCTAATGAATGTTTTAAGGGACCTCTGGGCAGAAATCCGCTGAAGCCTCTGAGAGGAAGCGGAACCTTTGACCCGACCGATCCAATTTACAATTAATAATTAAAAATTAAAAAGGAGGCTGTTACAAAACTGTTCCAAAGAGAAGTTATAAACTGTTCGGAAGGTACAGATTTGGTGACAGCCTTTTCTCAGGAGGAAGATAATATGAGAACATATCTGGTAACAGGTGGAGCAGGATTTATTGGATCCAACTATATCCACTATATGTTTCAGAAGTATGACAATGAGATTCGCATTATCAATGTAGATAAGCTGACTTATGCAGGAAATCTGGAAAATCTGAAGGATGTGGAAAACAGAGAAAACTACACCTTTATAAAAGCAGACATCTGCGACAGTGATGCCATTATGAAAATTTTTGATGAGAATGACATTGACCGCGTTGTTCATTTTGCAGCAGAAAGCCATGTGGATCGAAGTATCCGCAATCCGGAGGTTTTTGTAAAAACAAATGTGCTGGGCACTCTGGTTATGCTGAATGCAGCAAAGTCTGCATGGGAGCTTCCTGACGGAACGTTTAAACCGGACAAGAAATTCCTTCATGTTTCCACAGATGAGGTTTACGGATCTCTGGAGGAAGATGGCGGATTCTTCTATGAAACCACTCCTTATGATCCGCACAGTCCTTATTCTGCAAGTAAGGCCTCCTCAGATATGCTGGTAAAATCTTATATGGATACTTATAAGTTCCCGGCAAATATTACAAACTGCAGTAACAATTATGGTCCTTACCAGTTCCCGGAGAAACTGATTCCGCTGATTATCAATAATGCTCTCCAGGGAAAGAAGCTTCCGGTATATGGCGACGGCAAGAACGTTCGTGACTGGCTGTATGTTATGGACCATGCAAAGGGAATTGACATGGTTCAGGAAAAGGGACGTCTTTTTGAGACCTATAATATCGGAGGTCATAATGAAAAACAGAATATTCAGATCATCCATATCATTCTGGATACTCTGCAGGAGATGCTTCCGGAGGGAGATCCCAGAAGAGAGCTTGTCAGTGAAAAGCTGATTACTTATGTGGAAGACCGCAAGGGTCATGACCGTCGTTATGCGATTGCACCGGACAAGATCAAAGAAGAGGTGGGCTGGTATCCGGAAACCTGTTTTGAGGACGGTATCTGCCTGACAATCAAATGGTTCTTTGAAAATGAAGACTGGATGAAGAATGTTACCAGCGGAGACTATCAGAAATATTATGAGGATATGTATAAAACTTCCAAATAAATAATTTTTATAAAGAAAAATGCGGCATATATCTGAAAAAGAGTGTGCAGCATTTTTCTTTTAAAGAAGGGTGGTTGTTATGAGTTCTAAAAAAATAATGCTTCTGGGTGGTAATTACTTTCAGATGACAGCAACGCTTACGGCAAAACGCCTGGGCTACCATGTGATCAGTGTAGACTACCTGCCGGACAATCCGGCACACCAGTATGCAGACGAATATTATAATGTCAGTACCATTGATAAAGAGGCGGTTCTTGCTCTGGCCAGAGAAAAAGAGATTGATGGGATTGTTTCCTATGCATCGGATGTGTCTGCCCCTACAGCTGCATATGTGGCAGAAAAAATGGGACTTCCTACCAATCCTTATGAATCGGTTATGATCCTGACCCATAAGGATCTGTTTCGGAAATTCATGAAAGATAATGGTTTTCTGATGCCTCAGGGCAGAAGCTTTACAGACAGAGAAGAAGCGAGAACTTTTTTCCGTACGCTTTCTATGCCTGTAATGGTGAAACCTATTGATTCATCAGGAAGTAAGGGTGTTGTAAAGGTATTTCAGGAAGAAGAATTTGACAGCGCATGGGAGGAAGCAGTATCATATTCCCTGTCAAAGCATGTAATTGTAGAAGAATTTATTCAGAAACAGGGTTATCAGATCGATGGAGACGGTTTTGTGGTAGATGGAGAAATACGGTTTTTTGGTGTTATGGATCAGCATAATGATCTTTCCTGTGCTCCCCATACCCCGATAGGTCTCAGCTGTCCTTCTGTTCAGCCTCCGGAAATCAGCAGAGAAGCGCGCAGACAGATTCAGAGAATCTTTGACCTGCTTCATATTAAAATGGGAGCTTTTAACTTTGAATATATTGTAAATGAAAAAGGACAGGTATATATTCTGGAGATTGGTCCGAGAAACGGAGGTAACCTGATACCGGATACACTGAAGATTGCCTGCGGTACTGACCTTGCAGAATATACGCTCCGGATAGCGGTGGGAGAAGACTGTTCCGATCTTAAGGATATGTCGGCGGATGTGTGTGCGACTTCTTATATTCTTCATTCGGGCCGCGATGGATTTTATGACCATGTAGAAATTTCAGACACACTTCCCGGAACAATTGTCCGCAAAGCCGTTCTGGTCAAAGAAGGTGAGCCTGTACAGAGCTTCCGGAATGCAGGAATGGGAATCGGGGCAATGATCCTTACCTTTCAGGATGTGAAGACGATGTGTGATACTGTCGATCATATGAATGATTATATTCAGGTAAAGGTTCGGGAAGAGAAGGGAGACAATGCATGAAAACACTGATGATCCTGGGGGCGGGCTATACCCAGATACCTCTGATCAGAGCTGCCAGACGCCTGGGGATCCGTACTGCGGTCACCAGTATTCAGGGAGAGTATCCCGGCTTTGAAGAGGCAGACGAAAGAATCTATGCAGATCTGAGCAGACCGGATGAAGTAGCAGAGAAGGCTGCTGAGTATAAAGTGGACGGGGTGGCGACCTGTGGTCTTGACCTGGCCATGGAGGCCATTGGAGCAGTCAGTGAGGCACTGGGGCTTAACGGACCGTCCAGAGAGGCGGCATCGAAGGCGGCAAATAAGCTTTTGATGAAACAGGCATTTTCTGCCTGCGGAGTACAGACAGCATCCTGGATATGTGTACATAATACCGGAGAACTGGAAACTGCAATGGATCAGCTTCGTTTTCCGATCATTGTAAAAGCTGTGGATCTGATGGGAAGCAGAGGGATTTTTCGATGCGATTCCCGGGAGGAGGCCAGAGAAAATTATGAAAAGACAATGGAAGCTACTGGAAAAGATTATTGTCTTGTAGAGGAATTTATTGAAGGAACGCTTTTTGGCGCAGAAGGAATGGTTGCCGGAGGAAAGCTGCTGTTCCTGCTTCCTGATAATACGGAGGCCTTTGACGGTGCCGTGCCAAGCCCGGTAGGTCATTCCGTACCTTTTGAAAAGGAAAAGGAACTGGGCGGCCAGATTTATGAGCAGGTAGAAAAGGCAGTAAAAGCCCTGGGACTGGATAACTGCCCGATAAACTGCGATCTGCTCTATAAGGATGGAAAAGTCTATATTGTAGAACTGACGGGAAGATCGGGAGCTACGGGGCTTTCTGAGATGGTGAGCACCTGGTATGGAATTGATTATTATGAGACGATTGTCAGGTTGTCAATGGGAGAAGACGTTTCAGATGATTTCATTAGCAAAAAGCATACTCCCAATCTGACACGGACGTTGTTCAGTCTTCGCAGCGGCACGCTTGTACGGCTGGAAGACCGGAATCCTGCAGCGGATGATATTCTGGAAATCTCGTTTAATGTATCTCCGGGAGATGAGATACGGACATACACAAACGGAAGAGACCGGATCGGTCAGGTGATGCTGAAAGGAACCGGAGTAAAACAGCTTCGTCAAAGACTGGATGCTGTCCTGTCCAATATTTATATGGAGCTGGAAGGAGATCTTTCACTGCCCGAGACACCGATTCAGAAAATGGCTTCTTTCAGTGCGCAAAACCAGATATATATGAAAAGGGAAGATCTCCTGCCTTTTTCGTTTGGGGGAAATAAGGTGAGGTTTGCCCGGAAATATCTGGAGGATATGGAACAACAGGGCGCGGACAGCATGATCATATATGGAAATTATCATTCCAATCTTTGCAGGATCCTGTCAGCAGCCTGTGGAAGAAAGCACATTCCCTGCAGCATGGTCCATAATGTAGATGATGCAGATCCCGGTGAGATCACAGCCAACAGTTATCTGATCCATGATATGCAGGTCAGGGAGTATCCCTGCCATAAAGGAAATATTGCTTCTGCCGTTGCCGATGCCCGGGCAGATTTCCGGGAAAAAGGTCTTATCCCCTATTATATTTACGGCAGTGACCTTGGAGAAGGAAATGCCCATGTTCCTATGGAGGCTTATGTACAGGTTTACCGGGAAATCCAGAAACAGGAAAAGAAGCTGGGAATCTTTTTTGATTATATTTTTCTGGCATCAAGCACCAATACCACGCAGGCAGGTCTGCTTGCAGGGATGCTTCTGGAGAAAGAACAGAGACAGATCGTGGGGATTTCCGTATCCAGAAACAGGAACAGGGCAAAAGAAGTGATCCGGAAAGATCTGGCAGAATACTTTGAAAAAAAAGGATGTTTTCCGGGGGAAGAACTGAAAAAAAATCTGGAATCAATAATTCGGATAGAAGACGATTATCTGGCTGGTGGTTACGGATCCAGTGATGAAACTGTAACGAATACGATTCATCAGGTATACAGACAGGAAGGAATCTATCTGGACTCTACTTATACAGGCAAGGCGTTTCGGGGAATGGAAGCGTATTTAAAGGAAAAAGCTGTGGAAGGGAAGAGGGTACTTTTTCTTCATACAGGAGGAGCACCTCTGTTTTTTGATTCGCTTTCCGATGTGTTTGGAAAATAAACATTGAATTTATATATTGATTGTGAGAAAATAACATGAGAAACCTTTTGGAAAATAAAAAAGCTGTTTTTATTATGCTTCATATCAGTCTGCTGTTCAGTTCTCTGAGCGGAGTATGTTCTAAAAAAGCTGCCGGATACGCGGAAAACATATTTTCTGTTCCATTTTTGTTCTGGTTCGGACTGATTTTTATCATAATGTTCAGTTATGCCCTGATCTGGCAGCAGATATTAAAAAGAATGCCTCTGACAGTTGCCTACGCAAATAAACCGGTAGGTCTGATATGGGGAATGGTCTGGGGGCATTTTATTTTTGGTGAAACAGTTACATGGAAAATGATCGCAGGGGCAGCGGTTATATTTTTGGGAATTTATCTGGTGGTGACGAGTGATGAATAATCTGGGAATCTCGGTGTGCATACTGCTGTTGTCTGTTTTTATTTCATCAGTATCGCAGATCATGTTAAAAAAAGCGGCAGACAAAACCTACTCCAGTGGTATCAGGGAGTATCTGAATCCGCTGGTAATCAGTGCGTATGTTCTGTTTTTCGGTTCGGTGATCCTGACTATGGTTGCCCTGAAGACGGTGCCATTGTCCATGTCTCCGATACTGGAATCCACGGGATATATTTTTGTCTCTGTTTTGGGATATCTGTTTCTGAAGGAACGGTTTAACAGGAGAAAAATACTGGGGATCTGCCTGATCCTTTCAGGAGTGCTGCTGTTTTCCCTGTAAAAACCGAAATGGCATCTGTTACAGAAAGCAGTATTTATGAGAAACAATGACGAGGAGATCGAAATGCTTGTATCAATTGTAATACCGTGTTATAATTCGGAGAATTCTATTATAAAAGTTGTAAAGCTGGCAATTCAAGAATTCAAAAAAATGGAAGACTATGAATGTGAATTTATTCTGGTAAATGATTATTCAAAGGATCACACATGGAAATCCATACAGAAGCTGGCAAAAGAATATCCTAATGTCAGAGGAATCAATTTTGCCAAAAATTTTGGTCAGCATAATGCTCTGATGGCAGGACTCAACTATGCCCGGGGAGAATATATTGTGGGAATGGATGATGATATGCAGAATCATCCGTCACAGATCCCTCTGTTTCTGGATAAGATCCGGGAGGGCTATGATGTTGTGTTTGGCGTATTCCGTCAAAGGCAGTTTTCAGCAGTAAAAAATATAACAGGCTCCATCAGCCGCTTCCTTTTGTGGCATCTTTTGGATCGTCCCAAGGATATTCAGATGAGCAGCTTCTGGTGCTGCCGTAAATATGTACGGGACGAGGTTGTGAAATACGATGGATACAATGCATTTCTTCAGGTTCTGTTCTTCAGAACAACGCATAATATAGCAAATATTGAAATTGAACATTTTGCCAGAGAAGAGGGAACATCCAATTACAATTTCCGCAGAGGCCTGAATCATTTTCTGTCCTGTCTTAATTTCACTGTGATTCCTCTTCGGGCGGCTACTTTTTTTGGGACTCTGTTTTCGGCAGCGGGTTTTATTGGAGCAGTAGTTGTTTTTATCCGTAAACTGCTTGATCCATCCATAATGATTGGCTGGTCTTCTCTTATGTGTGCCATGCTGGTGCTGTTTGGCATCTGTTTTTTCATCCTTGGCATTTTGGGGGAATATCTGGGCAAGCTTATGTTGAATGTAAATAAAACACCTCAGTTTGTGATCCGCGATACAGAAAATATAAGAGAAGATACAGATGAAATAACAAATAAGGACAGGGAAGATAAAGAATGATAGATTTTAACAGACCTGCACTTGTAGGGAAGGAACTGGATTATATCAAAGATGCCGTAGCACAGGGAATGCTCTGTGGAGACGGCAAATATACCGGACTGTGTTCTCAGTGGATGAAAGAAAGATTCCGGCTGAATCAGGTGTTTCTGACAACATCCTGCACACATGCGCTGGAAATGGCAGCTTTTTTGTGTGGTATACAGCCGGGAGATGAAGTGATCATGCCGTCCTATACCTTTGTATCAACGGCGGATGCTTTTGTCCTCAGAGGAGCCAGAATTGTCTTTGTGGATATTCGACCGGATACAATGAATATGGACGAAACACTGATCGAGCAGGCAATCACAGAGAAAACAAAAGCAATTGTGCCGGTTCATTATGCAGGAGTTTCCTGTGAGATGGACACCATAATGGCACTGGCGGAGAAATATCATCTGAAGGTTGTGGAAGATGCAGCTCAGGGTGTGGAATCCTATTATCACGGAAAGGCTCTTGGGAGCATTGGAGATTTTGGCTGCTACAGTTTCCATGAAACGAAGAATTATACCATGGGAGAGGGCGGCGCTCTGGTATTCCAGAAAAATGAATATCAGGAAAAGGCGGAAATCCTCAGAGAAAAAGGAACAGACAGAAGTAAATATTTCCGGGGGCAGGTAGATAAATACCGATGGATCGACTATGGTTCCTCTTACCTGCCAAGTGAAATGAATGCGGCATATCTCTATGCCCAGCTGGAAGAAGCGGAACGGATTGACCGTAAACGCCATCAGATCTATGATTATTATAATGAAAGTCTGAAAGAACTGGAGGAGCAGGAAAAAATACAGAGACCGATTGTTCCGGAGGGCTGTAAGCATAATGCTCATATGTATTATATAAAAGTAAAGGATCTGGAGACGAGAAGCCGGCTGATCACATATCTGAAGAAAAATGATATCTGTACAGCCTTTCATTATGTGCCTCTGCACAGCTCACCGGCAGGTAAAAAATTTGGAAGGTTTTTCGGAGAGGATGTTTATACGACCAGAGAAAGCGAACGTCTTCTGCGGCTTCCGATGTTCTACAATCTGGCTATGACAGATGTGGAATATATTACGGAAAAAATACTTGCATTTGAGTTTTAACGGAGGAGCAGGAAATGAAAAATATAAAAGCAGCTGCGGCAGCAGCCATTGCCGGAATTATGGTTTCGGCAGCGCCGGTGCAGGCGGCAGCAGTCCAGTTTGGAACGCCGGCGGCAGTAGCCACAGATCATATACAGGGATGGCCCAAGGGACCGGCGACGGTTTCGGAAACGGCTGTCCTTATGGACGCGGAAACAGGAGCTGTGCTGTATGATAAGGGCATGAATGAGCTCCGCTATCCTGCAAGCATTACAAAGATCATGACAGTGCTTACCGCGATTGAAAACAGTTCGCCGGACGATTCTGTAACATTTACAGAAACAGGAGTCCGGGATGTGACCTGGGACAGCACCAATATAGGCATGAAGCTTGGTGAAACCATTACCATGAAGGACTGCTGGTATGCGGCAATCATCAAATCGGCCAATGAGGTCTGCGCGCAGATGGCAGAATATATTGGAGGAACCGAAGCACAGTTTGTTGAAATGATGAATCAGAAGGCAGAGGAAGTGGGATGTAAAAACACGCATTTTGCGAATGCAAGCGGTCTTCCGGATCCCAACCATTATACAACTGCCTATGATATGGCAAAGATCATGCGGGCAGGTCTGAGAAACTCCACATTCCGGAAAGTGATCGGTGCTGTGAACTATAAGATCCCGGCAACCAGCCTCAGTGAGGCAAGAGTGATGCATACGCATATGCCTCTCGGGGCAAAGGAATCCAACCTTTATTATGAAGGCTGCCTTGGGGGAAAGACCGGAAATACCAATGATTCGGGACATACTCTTGTAACCGCGGCGAAAAGAGACGGAAGAACTTATATTGCCGTGACCCTGCGCACCTCTGACCTGGGTGCCAACTGTACGGACAGTATTGCTCTTTTTGACTATGCATTTAATAATTTTGAATCATTAAATGTAAATGGAAAAAATATTACAGTGCCAAAAGGAGTTACTGTAAATGATCTTACGGTGGAAACAAAGGACAAAAACGATAAGATCATGAACCAGTATTATTATAACGGTCAGTGGCTGGGCTATGTGTTGACGCCCAAAAACACACCGACACCTGCAGCGGTACAAAACGAAGAATCCGCGGCGGTAACAGAGGTGTCTGAAACAAATACGCAAAAGATTACAGAAGAATCAGAGGAGAAAGAGGGACTTTCCGATATGTCAAAAATCCTTCTGGCGGTCATGGCGGTCATGGCAGTGATCCTGGTGATCTTAATGACAGCACTTCACTTTAAAGAGAAAAAAATGTACAGATCCAGATGATAAGGAGGAGAAAATATGAAGGGAATTATTTTAGCAGGCGGTTCAGGAACCAGATTATATCCATTGACAAAGGCAATCTCCAAGCAGATCATGCCGGTATATGATAAACCTATGATCTATTATCCGCTTTCTACCCTGATGCTGGCAGGAATCCGTGAGATCCTGATCATTTCCACACCAAGAGATCTTCCGGTATTCCAGGAGCTTCTTGGAGACGGAAAACAGCTGGGAATGAGATTTGAGTATGCGGTGCAGGAGCAGCCGAGAGGACTGGCAGATGCTTTTATCATCGGAGAAGAATTTATTGGAAAAGATGCAGTAGCGCTTGTTCTTGGCGATAATATCTTTTATGGACAGAGCTTTTCCAGAGTTCTCCAGAATGCATATCAGAGAACAGAGGAAGAGAAGGGGGCTACCATTTTTGGCTACTATGTAAGAGACCCGAGAGAGTATGGAGTGGTGGAGTTTGACGAAAACGGAAAAGCTCTTTCCATCGAAGAAAAACCGGAGCATCCGAAGTCCAATTACGCAGTTCCGGGACTTTATTTTTATGACAATGATGTAGTGGAGATCGCAAAAAATGTAAAACCGTCTGCAAGAGGCGAGATCGAGATCACCAGCATCAATAACGAATACCTGAACAGAGGTACCCTTAAGGTAGAAACTCTGGGAAGAGGCTTTGCATGGCTTGACACCGGAAATCATGATTCTCTTCTTGATGCGGCTGACTTTGTTTCTGCCTTCCAGAAACGTCAGGGGCTTTATATTTCCTGTATCGAGGAAATTGCGTACAAACGTGGATTTATCACAAAAGAGCAGCTTGTGGAACTGGCACAGCCCCTTCTGAAAACTGCTTATGGAAAATATATGATCGAAGTAGCGGAGGGATTATAAAATGGGAAAAATCACAGTAGAAACCTGTCATATTGAAGGACTGAAGGTGATTACACCTGCAGTATTCGGAGACGAGCGCGGATACTTTATGGAGACTTATAATTATAATGACTATAAAGCGGCAGGAATCGATCAGGAGTTTGTCCAGGACAATCAGTCCAGCTCCAGAAAAGGAGTTTTAAGAGGGCTTCACTTCCAGATCAATTATCCGCAGGACAAGCTGGTCCGTGTAGTCAGCGGCGAGGTGTTTGATGTTGCTGTGGATCTGAGAGAGGGCTCTCCGACTTATGGACAGTGGTATGGCGTTCTGCTTTCTGCAGAGAATAAAAAACAGTTCTTTATTCCGAAGAACTTTGCACATGGTTTTCTGGTGCTTTCTGATTCCGCAGAATTTGCCTATAAATGTACAGACTTCTATCATCCGAATGATGAGGGCGGTCTGGCATACAATGATCCGGACATTGCAGTTGAGTGGCCGATCCCTGAGGGAATGGAGCTGATCATGTCTGAAAAAGATCAGAAGTGGGGAAGCTTTCAGGAATATTCCGCAAACAGGAGCAAAAAGGATTGAAAAAAGAAATCTGGCTGCCAGGGGAGCTTTACCGGAACAGAAGGTTAGTATTCTCTCTGGCAAAAAACGACTTTAAAACAAAATATGCAGGTTCCTATTTCGGAACCATCTGGGCATTTATCCAGCCCATTGTGACCATCTGTGTCTACTGGTTTGTATTCGGACTTGCCCTGAGAGGAGGAGCAGACAGAGGCGTTCCCTTTGTGCTGTGGCTGGTGGCAGGTCTGGTACCCTGGTTTTTCTTTCAGGACGGACTGGTAGGCGGCACCAACGCACTTCTGGAGTACAATTATCTGGTAAAAAAGGTAGTTTTTAATATCCGGATCCTTCCGGTGGTAAAAGTGATCTCAGCCGCTTTTGTACACTGCTTTTTTGTGCTGATCGTGCTTGTGATCTACACCTGTATGGGGTATCCTCCCACCTGGTATGCGCTGCAGCTGATCTATTACAGCTTCTGTATTTTTATGCTGATCCTTGCAGTAACTTATTTTTCCAGCGCGGTGGTGGTATTTTTCCGGGATCTCAGCCAAATCATCAACATCGGTCTGCAGGTAGGTGTGTGGGTGACCCCCATCATGTGGAACTTCAGCGATCTTGGTCTTGAAGGGATTCTGACAAAAATCCTGAAACTGAATCCTGTGTTCTATGTGGTACAGGGATATCGCGATTCCCTGATCGACCATATCGGAATCTGGCAGCATCCATGGCTGACCCTGTACTTCTGGGTATTTACCATTTTGCTGTTTGTTCTGGGAACACGACTGTTTAAGAAGCTTCAGGTACACTTTGCAGATGTCATGTAAATGGAGAGTAAGATGAGTGAAATTGCAATTCAGGTAAAACATCTGGATAAGATGTATAAATTATATAACAAACCTTCTGACAGGCTCCGGGAAACCCTGGGGCTTAAGGTGCCTGTAAGGGAACATTATGCCCTCAGGGATGTAAACTTTCAGGTGGAGAGGGGAGAGACGGTGGGAATTATCGGAACCAATGGTTCCGGTAAATCCACGATTTTAAAGATCATTACCGGAGTTTTGAATCCTACAGCCGGAGAGGTGACCGTAAACGGCAGGATTTCAGCCCTTTTGGAACTGGGAGCCGGCTTTAACATGGAATATACCGGGATTGAAAACGTATATCTCAACGGAACAATGATGGGATTTTCCAGAGAAGAGGTGGATGCAAGGCTTCAGGATATTCTGGATTTTGCGGATATCGGAGACTTTGTTTATCAGCCGGTGAAATCCTATTCCAGCGGTATGTTTGTCCGTCTGGCTTTTGCGGTAGCCATTAACATTGATCCGGAGATTCTGATCGTAGATGAGGCTCTGTCTGTAGGCGACGTATTTTTCCAGGCAAAATGCTACCGTAAATTTGAGGAGTTCAAAAAAATGGGACGTACCATTCTTTTTGTCAGTCATGATCTCAGCAGCATTTCCCGTTATTGCGACAGGGTCATCCTCCTTAACAAAGGGGTAAAAATGGAGGAAGGTTCTCCCAAGCAGATGGTGGATATGTACAAACAGCTTCTGGTGGGGCAGGATCCTGCAAAAGCAGACGAAAATAAAGAAACACAGAAGGAAAACTGGAGCGAACAGTTCCAGGTGAACCCCAATATGCTGGAATATGGCAGCAAACTGGCAGAGATTGTGGATTTTGCAGTGCTGGATGAGAAAGGGCTGTGTACAAATACCATTGAAAAAGGAAGCTCCTTCCAGATCAAAATGAAGGTTGTTTTTCATGAGAATATCCAGGAGCCGATCATGGCTTATACCTTTAAGGATATTAAAGGAACGGAGATTACAGGAACCAACACCCTTTTTGAAAAAATGGCTGTGGAACATTCCGAAGCAGGCGATGCCTGCACAGTGACCTTCCGGCAGGATATGTTTCTTCAGGGAGGAGAATATCTTCTTTCCTTTGGATGTACCGGTTATAAGGACGGGGAGTTTACTGTTTTCCACAGACTGTATGATGCATGTAACATTACGGTGGTTTCCAATAAAAACACCGTTGGTTTTTATGATATGAACTCAAAAGTAGAGATTCACTACGGAGAAAAAGTATGAAAGAAAAGATCGGACAGGTGACCCTGGATGATACCTGTTATCCAGGGCAGGATTTATACAGTGACGGAAGTGTAGAGGATGAAATGCTGGAGATTGCCAGAAACTACCCGGAGGAGGAATGGAACCGGGTGATCGCTGAGCGGAAAAGCTGGCCTATCCTTTACCATTTTTCTCATGTAAGAGAAAATATTTTAAGCTGGCTTCCTTTTACCGGACAGGAAAGTGTGCTGGAGATTGGTTCCGGCTGCGGAGCGATTACAGGCGCCCTTTGCAAAAAAGCAAAAAAGGTCACCTGTATCGAGCTTTCAAAAAAAAGAAGTGAGATCAATGCCTGGAGACACAGAGACTGTGAGAACCTGACTATTCTTATGGGTAATTTCCAGGAGATCGAGCCTGCGCTGACGGAGAAGTATGACTACATTACTCTGATCGGCGTTTTTGAGTATGGGGAAAATTATATCCGGAGCGAAACTCCTTATGTGGATTTCCTCAGAACCATTGCCCGTCATCTGAAGCCGGAAGGAAAGATCATTCTTGCCATTGAAAACCGTTTCGGACTGAAATACTGGGCAGGCTGTACCGAGGATCATTTTGGCACCCTATTTGAGGGACTGGAAGGATATCCTTCCACAAAAGGCGTTAAGACCTTTACAAAAAAGGAGCTGACGACGATTCTGGAAAAGGCGGGAAACCTCAGGGCAAGCTGGTATTATCCATTCCCGGATTACAAGCTTCCCATGACCATATATTCCGACAGCCGTCTTCCTCTGAAGGGAGAACTGAACCGGATGGAGACCAATTTTGACAGACTGAGACTTCAGCTGTTTCAGGAATCCTCCGTATACGATTCCCTTCTGGATAACGATATGTTTCCGGAATTTTCCAATTCGTTCCTTCTTCTGATCGGAAGAGAGGAAATCAGACCGGAGGTGGTCTATTCCAAATTTTCCAATGAAAGAGATCAGAAGTTTGATCTTCGGACTGATATCTGCGAGCCGGGACGGTATGAGAGATATGTGCGGAAGCTTCCGGTAGTGCCAAAGGCAGAGGAGCATGTAAAGAATCTGGAACGGATCCAGAGAGAACTGAATGCGATTTACGAAAAAGAAGGCATTGAGCTGAATAACTGCCGGTTTGAGCAGGGGGCGGCAAAGCTGGAATATCTGGAAGGCGTAACTCTGGAGGAAAAGCTGGATATGCTTTTGGAACAGGGAAAATTCCAGGAACTGGAAGAGTTGTTTTTCTTTTATCTGAAAAAGATCCGCAGTCTTCACTGTAAGGAGAAATTCAGAAAGACACCGGAATTTATCCAGGTATTTGGAGACGCGCCTCTTGAAGGAGAATATGATGCTTCCGGCATGTCCAATATTGATCTTGTTCCGGCAAACCTTCTGATCCAGAGGGACAGACAGGTAGTTATTGATTATGAATGGACCTTCCGTTTTCCGATCCCGGCGGATTTTATCCAGTACCGGATGATCCATTATTATCTGGAAAGCGACGGCAAGCGCCATGTTCTGAAGAACCGGGATTTTTATGGAAAAGCCGGGATCACCGCAAAGGATCTGGAGATCTACGGGGAAATGGAACGAAATTTCCAGAATTACATGAAAGGAGAGCATGTTCCTCTTCTGGAGCTTTATGAAGAGGTTTCTCCGGGTAAAGTAGAGATCCTTCCGTATTATGAACAGATGCGGATCGCAGGAGCAGAAAGAAGACTTCAGGTATTCTTTGACCGGGGAGAAGGCTTCCGTGAGGAGGATTCAGCCGTTTATCCGATGAGCAGGGAAGGGCTGGACCTGGAGATCATAATTCCCGAAGGCGTACACAGACTGCGCCTGGATCCGGGAGAAGCGGCGGGAGGACTGATCCTGAAAGAGCTTTCCTATGAGGACGGAACACCGGCAGATTTTACGGCCAATGGATTTCCTATGGGAGAAGGCGCATATTATTTTGGCGGAGGCGATCCTCAGTTTATAACCGGAGATGTTTCCGGGAAAACAAAGCTGTGCATCCGGATCCGGATTATGAAAGAACAGGATGCCCGAGAAGATTTCTGGAAGAACTTTTCCAGAGTATCTGCCGAAAAAGATGCAGAGCTTCGGAGACTGAATGAAAAGATCAGCCAGATGGAAAATACAAAGGTCTGGAAATTATATAGAAGCATTAAGAAAAAGTAGAATGAGGAAAAACATGGAAGAATTGCGCTTCAGTGTGGACGAAGAAAAATATGATGACAGGCACGGGCAGGTTCTGAGTCTTACAGGCTGGTATGTGCCGGCAGACGGACAGGCTGCGGAATTCCGGCTTCTGGGAGACGGGGAGGAGATCGCGGTTCCATCTCCGGAAAGATATCCCAGACCGGATGTGGCTCAGGCTCTGGAACGTGATCTGGGAGAGTTTCTTCCGGGATTTACAGTATGTATCCCGGAGGCGGACAAACTTGCAGAAAAATATCATACAGTGGAGCTGATCCTCACTGACGGTGCAGAGATTCATTCTGTCTGGAAAAAATCCGGAGAAGAGCTGGGAGTCTTTTTGAAAGAATGTCTGCTGGAATACCATATGGACCGGGTGGAGATTCTGTATGATACCATGCTGGAGATCCAGGGCTGGGTGATGGATCAGAGAGGCGATGCACTGGCAGAGCTTCTCAATGAGGACGAAACTCCTGTCCCCTGCCGGATGAGCCGGGGAAGAAGACCGGATGTAGTGGAACGGAGAGGACTTGACGAAGAATATAAAGCACGGGAGATCGGATTCCGTATTTCTTCTACGCTGGATGAGATCTCAGGGAAAAAAGTGATTCTCCGGTTTACAGGAACTTCTGTCAGGAAAGAGTATGAGATCGATGTGCAGAAGCTTCTGAAGGATGGGCAACCAAAAGGCATATGGAACCGTCTTTTCCACCGTTCCGAAGAAAAGACAGGAGATTATGAGCAGTGGCTGAAGCGCCACAGTGTCAGCCGTTCCCGGATGTGGAAACAGAAACATGAGAATTTTGAAAAAAAGCCTCTGATCAGTATCGTGATCCCGTTATACAATACGCCGCTTCCCTATCTGAAAGAACTGATCGAATCTGTGAGAAAGCAGACTTACGGAAACTGGCAGCTGTGTCTGGCTGACGGAAGCCCGGATGATAAGGTATATGAATTTCTGAAAAAAAATTACAGGCATGAGGTTCGGATCAGCTATAAAAAACTAAAGGAAAACGGAGGGATCTCCGTGAACACCAATAAGGCCATAGAGCTTGCAAGAGGGGAATACCTGATGCTCTGTGACCATGACGATACACTGGAGCCAGACGCACTTTATGAAATCGTAAAGGCGATCAATGATCATGAACAGGCAGATGTGATCTATACAGATGAGGATAAGGTCAGCATGGATGGCCGACACTATTTTGATCCTCATTTTAAATCGGACTTTAATCTGTTCCGGTTAAGAGAAAACAACTATATCTGCCATATTTTTGCAGTAAAAAGGCAGGTGGCGGAAAAAGCCGGATACTTCCGTAAGGAATTTGACGGGGCGCAGGACTTTGACTTTATTTTCCGCTGCTGTGAAAATGCCGCCGGAGTCATCCATATTCCAAGAGTGCTTTATCACTGGCGCTGCCATATGGATTCCACAGCTGCTGATCCGGAAAGCAAGGCATATGCATTTGAGACCGGAAGAAAAGCTGTGGAGGAGCATTACCGGAGAATGGGAATTCCTGCAAAGGTGGAGATGACCAGTCGGCCGGGCTGGTACCGGAGCCGGGTGGAACTTCAGGGAAGACCGATGATCTCTGTGATCATTCCCAATAAGGATCATATTGACGATCTGGAGCTTTGTCTTTCGTCTCTGACAGAACGCAGCACCTATGATAATTATGAGGTTCTGATCGTAGAAAACAACAGTGAGGAGCCTTCTACCTTTGCCTATTACGAAAAGCTTCCGCAGCGTTTTCCGAAGGTGAGAGTCCTTACCTGGGAAAAAGAATTCAATTATTCTTCTATTAATAATTTTGCGGCAGAGCAGGCAGGAGGAGAGTATCTGCTGTTTCTGAATAATGATGTGGAAATTCTGACACCTGACTGGATGGAGGAAATGCTGCAGATCTGTCAGCAGAAGGAGGTTTCCATAGTAGGAGCCAAGCTCTATTATCCGGATGATACCATCCAGCATGCAGGCGTTGTCATGGGGCTGGGCGGGATCGCCGGGCATATCATGTGCCGTGCGTCCAGAGAGGATGCAGGATATTTTGGAAGAATGATCAGTGTGCAGGAGATCAGCGCAGTGACAGCAGCCTGCATGATGATGAAAGCAGAAGATTTCCGGATGGTGGAGGGCTTTGACGAGACCTTCCGGGTTGCGTTTAACGATATCGATCTCTGCATGAAGGCAGGAGCCCTTGGCAAAAAAGTGGTGTTTACCCCTTATGCAGAACTGTATCATTATGAATCGAAATCCAGAGGTCTGGAGGACACACCGGAAAAACAGTTCCGTTTTGAAAAGGAAATAAAAAGATTTCAGGAAAAATGGGGAGATCAGCTGAAAAAAGGCGATCCATATTACAGTCCCAATCTGTCTGCAACAGAAGGAGACTGCTCCCTGAGAGAAAACTGAGAAACGAGGTTGGATATGTCAAGAGAGATTTTTGAGGTAACAAAGGACCGGTTCCATCTGAAGGATCCCTGTCAGTATATCCTGCAGGGAACCTGGCCTAAGGAAGCAAAGATGCGAGCCTGTCTGGATGATTCTGAGATAAAGTCGGAAATCCGGAAGCTGGAGGTAGTCAGCGCTCTGGAACGGTTTAAGGATCCGGATCTGATGCGGGGAGAGAGGATCACTGCCGCTGTGCAGCTTCCGGAATCTCTGGAAGGGCATCAGAAGCTGTCTGTTTATGCAGATATGCCGGATAAGACCATGTGCTGGTTTTCTGTTTCCGTAAAGGAACTGGAAAAACGTCGGGGCAAGCCTCAGTTTTTTATCGAGGAAGAAAAGGTTCAGCAGGGATTTTTACGGATCCGGGGCTGGGCTGTTGCGGATGAACCGGTCAATATCCAGATTTTTGATGAAAACAAACAGAAGCTTCATGCAGAGATCCTTCGCACCCAGAGAGTAGATGTGGAGCAGATGTATGAGGAAATGGATCATGAGGACAAGACAGGCTTTTTTGCTGAGCTGACCAACCTTACCGGAAAGCTGGTCTATGTGGTATTTTACGCAGGAAATACAAAATCGGTGCATATTGCCCATCTGAATCCGGCTGTGGTATTCCGCAAAAAGATTCAGAAATATGCAAAAAAGGGACTGCGTTACTGGAAGAGCCAGGGAAGCGCCGCTATGGTAGGAAAGATTGTTTCCAAGGTTAAGACTGCGTCTACCAGAGAGATTCCTTATCAGAAATGGATCCTTCATCATCTGCCGGGAAATAAAGAACTGGAAAAGCAGAGAAAAACAGTTTTTGACTATCAGCCAAAGATTTCAATTGTGATCCCTTTGTATAAGACACCGGAAAAATATCTCCGTCAGCTGGTAGACACGGTAAAAGCCCAGACCTATACCAACTGGGAGCTTTGTCTTTCTGACGGAAGCGGAGAAAATTCTCCTATCCGGAAGCTTCTGGAAAGCCTGGAGGCTTCGGATGAACGAATCCGGGTGATCCATAATGAAAAGCAGCTGCAGATCTCAGAGAACACCAACGCGGCGATTCAGGCGGCAACCGGAGAATATATCGCCTTTGCCGACCATGACGACGAACTGACTCCAAACGCTCTGTTTGAGTGCGTGAAGGCTTTGAATGAGAAAAAACAGACGAGGATCCTTTATTCAGACGAGGACAAAATGTCTATGGACGGACACAAGTTTTTCCAGCCGCATTTCAAGCCGGATTATAACCCGGACCTGCTTTGTACGGTCAATTATATCTGCCACCTTTTTGTGGTGGACAAAAACGTGATCCGGGAAGTGGGAATGCTTCGCAGTGAATTTGACGGAGCACAGGATTATGATTTTATTTTCCGTTGTATTGAGGCGGTGAAGCCGGAAGAAATCTGTCATATTCCAAAGATCCTTTATCACTGGCGCTGTCATGAGGATTCTACAGCTGAAAATCCGGAAAGTAAGACATATGCTTTTGAGGCAGGAAAACGTGCCATTGAGGAGCATTATAAGAGAACCGGGATCCAGGCGGAGGTTCTCCAGGGTGAGTTTCTTGGACTTTACCGTACCAGATTTATCCGGGATCATGATCCGCTGATTTCCATTATCATTCCCAATAAGGATCACACAGAGGACCTGAAGCGGTGTATGGATTCCATCGATCAGAAATCCACCTACCGGAATTACGAGTATATTATTGTGGAAAACAACAGTACAGAAGAGGAAACCTTCCGGTTCTACAAAAGACTGGAGGCAGAAGATCCAAAGGCCCATGTGGTGTACTGGGACAAAGAGTTTAACTATTCTGCGATCAATAATTATGGAGCCACTTTTGCAAAGGGCGAATATATCCTTCTTCTGAATAACGATACAGAGATCATCAATGAAGACTGTCTGGAACAGCTTCTGGGCTATTGTATGAGAAGTGATGTAGGAGCGGTAGGCGCAAGAATGTACTACGAGGACGATACCATCCAGCATGCAGGTGTTGTGATCGGCTTCGGAGGAATTGCAGGTCACTGCTTTGTACTGCAGCCAAGAGGAACCACAGGCTACTGCCACAGAATCATCTGTGCGCAGGATTACAGCGCAGTGACGGCAGCCTGCATGATGGTGAAGCGTTCCGCTTTTGACGAGGTGGGCGGCCTTACAGAAGAACTGGCAGTTGCGTTTAATGACATTGATTTCTGCATGAAACTGAGAAGCGCAGGCTATCTGATCGTATACAATCCTTATGCGGAACTGTATCACTATGAATCCAAATCCAGAGGTCTGGAAGATACACCGGAAAAGGTTGCAAGATTCAATAAGGAAATTCAGATTTTTGAAAGACGCTGGCCGGATATCATGAGGGATGGCGATCCCTATTACAATCCGAATCTGACTTTGAAGAGCCAGGATTTTTCACTGAAAAGGATATAAGGAGGACTTAATCAATGAAGGTATTAGTCACAGGAGTAAAGGGACAGCTTGGTCATGATGTGATGAATGAGCTGGCGAAACGGGGCTATGAAGGTGTTGGCGTAGATGTGGAAGAAATGGACATCACAGACGAAGCGGCAGTGCGCAGAGTCATGGAAGAAGTCCGCCCGGACAAAATGGTGCACTGTGCAGCCTGGACTGCAGTGGATGCAGCAGAGGATCAGGTGGAAATGTGCCGTAAGGTCAATGCTCTGGGAACAGAAAACATTGCAAAAATGTGCGGGGAACTGGATATTCCCATGATCTACCTCAGTACCGATTATGTGTTTGACGGAGAAGGCACCCGTCCCTGGGAGCCGGACGATCCGGTGGTAAAGCCTCTGAATGTTTACGGTCAGACAAAGTATGAAGGAGAACTGGCAGTAGAAAAATATACGGATAAGTATTATATTGTCCGTATTGCCTGGGTATTTGGCGTGAATGGCAAAAACTTTATCAAGACTATGCTGAATCTTGGAAAGACTCATAATACCCTGACTGTGGTAGATGACCAGATCGGAACGCCTACCTATACTTATGATCTTGCAAAACTTCTTGTGGATATGCTGGAAAAAGAAGAGTATGGTAAATACCATGCGACAAATGAAGGCGGTTATATCTCCTGGTGTGATTTTGCAAAAGAAATCTTCCGTCAGGCCGGGATGGACGTAAAAGTAACTCCGGTAAGCTCAGATCAGTATCCGGCAAAGGCAAAACGTCCTTCCAACAGCCGTATGGAAAAGAACAAGCTGACTCAGCATGGATTTGAGCGTCTGCCTTCCTGGCAGGATGCCCTTTCCCGTTATCTGAAGGAGATCATGTAAGAGAAGATGAATACACAAAAAGCAAAAAAAGCGGTGGATAAACCCACCGCTTTTCATAAATGGTGTGGAAAAGAGAATGAAAATATCAGATTTGCCGTATATTTACTGGGATTGATGCTCCTCAGTGCCTGTTTTATGTTCGATGATTATCTTTTTGGAGATCAGCTGATGATCTTTCAGGATATCGGAAGTGACACATGGCAGCAGTATATTATGAACTATTCGGCGATTGTCAACGATATCCGGGACGGAAGCTTCAGCCTGTGGGATTTTTCCAACGGATTTGGGGTCAATCTGTTTAACTTCAACCTGTTTGATCCTTTTCTGATGCTCCTGTACGGTCTGGGAGTGATACTGGGGCCTGCACATATGCTTCTGTATATCAATGTGATTCAGATTCTGAAAATGCTGGCAGCGGGATTGGCGTTTTATTTGTTTTTATCCCAGTTTTCTCTCAGCAGTCAGGCAAAACTGGTGACTTCCTATGTGTATGGATTCAGTGGTTTTCTCCTGGTGTGGGGACAACATTATCAGTTTGGTACGGCAGTGATTTATCTTCCCCTGCTTCTTCTTTTTTGCGAAAGACATGTGCAGAAGAAAAAAGGGCGGGGATTTTTCCCGGTGATGGTTTTTTTGTGCGGGATCTACAGCGTGTATTTTACCTATATGTGTCTTGCGGCAACAGGACTTTACCTTTTGTTCCGGATCCTGATGCTGGACGGACTTACACCTGCGCAGAGGATCCGGCGATTTTTTACAGGCTGCGGTGAAATGCTTCTTGGCATAGGAATGAGTATGGCGGTTTTTCTGCCTATGGCAGAGGTGCTTCTGAACGTGTCCTCCAGACTGGACAGCAGCGGGGTGGGATTTATGGACTGGCTGCAGCAGTGCTTCACACCCTATAGCGGGAAATTTTATGATTCTCTGGTAAAGCATCTGTTTTCCAGCAATCTGCAGAATGGATTTGGTATGGCAAAAGGACCTCAGCAGTATGTAATGAATTATTATGAGGATCCTGTTCTGTTCTGCTCCGGGCTGGCTGTTTTTCTGGATATCCAGTTTCTTGTGATTCTGAGAAAGACGGAGATGACCCGAAGAGCAAAGACAGTCCTGTACAGCGCTGCGGCGCTGATTCTGGCAGGTATGCTCCTTCCTGTTGGAGGAACGGTTTTTAATTACTTTACAAAGCCCACGCAGAGATATACCTTTGTACTGATACCGGTTTTTCTTCTCCTTATGGCATGGATGTGGGATTACCTGAAAAAAGGCGGTCGCCTCAGTATCCTTCTGATCGTTGTTGTGACTGGATTTATGGGACGGGCATATCTGGAAGGCTGGCAGCAGGCTGGATTTCCGGAATATAAAAGAAATATACTGATTCTGACAGCTACGGGGATTCTTACGGTTATCTGTCTGATTGCACTGGATTTTGTAAAAAAACAGCAGATCCGAAATCTGGTAATGGGAATTCTTACTGTGGCACTGGCTGTGCAGGTGATGTCAGAAGGAAGTACAAATTTCCAGGCCAGAGTTACCCTGAAAAAAACAGATACACCGGCAGAGCTTATGACACAGGAAATGGAACAGTATAAGACTGACAGACATTCCGAAAATAAAGCCGTCAGATATCGGGCAGAAATGAATAAGCCTCAGGATTTTTTCAGGGAAATGTATCGGGCGGATATTCCGCAGGTGCTGGATTATCTGGAAGAAAAGGACGGAAGCTTTTTCCGGGTGGAAAAGGATTATATTTCCGGAACAGTAGCCATGGATGCCTCTGCTCAGGGATATAACGGGATATCCTCCTATAACTCTGTTATGAACGGCTACATAAAGGAATTTGTGGAGACCTGCTGTCCGGAACTGTTTTTTGCAGATCAAAATCATTATACCTTCTGGAACAATGTAGAAGATGAACAGCTGGCAGCTTTTCTGGGAATCCGTTATCTGATCTCCGGTCGGAAGGTGCCGGAGGAAGGCTGGAAGGTACTGGATCAGGTAGGAGGGCTGTATGTCCATGAAAATCAGCTGGAAACCGGAACGGCTCACTTTTATACCGATGCGGTAACAGAGGAAAGTTTAAAGGAATTGTGTACAGAAGACACAAGAGACGAGTTTCTTCAGAATGTGATCTCTCTGCCGGAAGAAGAGAATTCTGAAACAGGAGTGAAGATTTCCCGGGAAACATCTCCGAAAGAACTTCAGACAGCCTCCGAGATTTCGCAGCTTCTCAGCCAGGAGGACAAAAATGCCATGGAAGATTCAGAAATCATCCTGAATCGCCCGGAAAAAGATTCCCATATTACCGGATCCATCCATGCAGAGACAGACGGATATGGAATGTTTATGATTCCATACGAAAAAGGATGGAGCCTGACCATTGATGGAAAAGAAACAGAACTCCTTCGCGGAGACATTGGATTTCTGGCCTGTGAGATCCCGGAAGGCGATCACACACTGGAGCTGACCTTCCAGGCTCCGGGCTTAAAGACAGGAATGCTGGCCAGCTGTTTGTTCTGGATTTTGTTCGGAGTGTCCAGAGGGGCGGAGAAATATGGGAGAAGAAAGCAGAAATAATGCTATTTTATCAGGCGTGAAACGCTGGAACAGAACTATCTAAAGTGTTTGAAAAAAAGATTAGAGAGGGAATGACTGAAAAACGGTCATTCTCTTTTTTGGCTGTAATTTAGTATATAAAATCAAATGGAGTTTTTATGATATATTATTGACATTGAATATACTGTGTAGTACACTATATACAAAGGAGGCATAGTAGATGAATATTGACGACTGGAAATCACAGGTAAAAAGAGGAACACTTGAATTTTGTATTTTGCTTTTGATAAAGAAACAACCGTCTTATGGTTATGAGATTATCAGCACATTGGATCAGTATCCGATCATTGCCGCGAAAGAAAATACAATTTATCCGCTGCTGCGCCGATTGTTGAAAGAGGAATTTATTTCTTCCTGCTGGCAGGAAGGAACAGAGGGGCTGCCGCCGAGAAAGTATTATTCACTTACAGCCAAAGGAGAAGAATACATTTCCGCAATGTCTGTGGAGTGGGACAATTTACTGAATGCGATCAACGAAATTAAAGGAGAAAAGGCATGAAAAAAATATTAGATAATTATCTTGAAAAAATGGAAAAATGTCTGAGACCTGTTCCTGTTTCAGAACGGATTGATATTATCAATGAGATAAAAAGTGAAATGCAGGAATTGCAGAATAATGGGGTTTCGGATGAAATGATCATTGAAAGACTGGGAAATCCCAAAGACCTGGCAAAAGCGTATCTTGGAGATCTCATAACCAAAGAAAAAGGATTCAGCTGGAACAGAGTCCTGATCATTTGTGCTTTTTTCAGTCTGGTAGGATTTTCAGGAATGGTTGTGATTCCCTGTCTGGGAGTGATTGCACCTACATTTATAGTTTGCGGCGCCATCTGCCCGTGCTTGGGACTGATCAAGCTGATCGATCAGATTTTCCATCTTGGACTGCCCTTTGCAGATAACATTGGTATATTTGTAAGTGAATCCTTTACACTGAATCCTCTGGTGGAATTTATACTTATCCTGCTCATCGGAGTTCTTCTGTTTCTTGCAGGAATTGCTGCGTGGAAGCTTCTTGTTTTTTATTGTAAGAAGGTGAGCGGAACAGCAAAGAGACTTTTCGTATAAAAACAGCAAGTTTATGGGGTGAGTAAAATATGATTTTTTGTCTGTAAATGACATGCAGATTTCATTGATCCTTCATTACATTTTTCAGACTGCAAATTTATATTCCTGTTGTTTTGTTGTGTATGGGCGGGAAACCGTAGGGCGCAGCCTGCCGACCAGCCTGCGGCTGGGGGGGCGGCCCAAGTTTCTTG
>UQLX01000006.1 GCA_900541985.1 uncultured Blautia sp.
CAAGGTACTATATGGAAGTCAGAGAGTTTTTACAAACTCTTTTGACCCCAACATCATGTAATAAGATTCTCAGGCATTACCGCCACATAAAAATGCCTGAATACAGGATGAAAACAAGATCAGGGAGATCCTGAATCAGGAATTTGACCTTCCGGATGTAGTAGACCGGGCAAAATCAGATGCTTTTGAAAGGATACGAGTTCAAGCAGAAACAGGAAAAAAAGATACGAAATTATTAAAAAGAAAAAGGTATAAAGCAGTTGCCAGGATAGGAACGTCACTTGGGTTTGCGGGAGATTATGAAAAATACGCTTCAAAACTGGAAGAACAGACGGAAGAAACAGGGGAAAGAAACACAGAGGACTCCAGGGCGAAAATAGACAGAGGAGACAGTATTTACAGTAAAACTTCAAACGGAGTTACGATAACCATGAATGAGGTTTACTGTAATGATACTGCCATGAATCTTGCTTTTACCATAGAATCAGAGAAGCCTTTTCCCGATACGATGATAAATGAAAATAATGGGATTCCGCTTATTTACTTTGATGCTGGTACAGAAATTCCTTTAAGCTATAATCCTGATTTTAAACCAAATGATCCGTATCTGGACGGTCAGATGATTGACGATCATACCTATGCCGGAGTTCTGAGAATTGCTCTTGAGGAAACGAAACAGAATCTTGGCATATCAGAGCAGTATTACGAAGATCAGGAAAAGTTCCTGAAGGAAAAGGGGGTGGATCAGGATGCACTGACGGAGAGAGAAATCAGTTTTGAGGAAGCTGCGGCTATTCTTGGAATCCCGGAATTTACAGAAGAATATCTTTATGAAATAGGTATGCCCAATCCTGAGGATTATGAACTTATGGTGGAAATTCCAGAGAAATTTACAGTTGGATTGAAAATAAAATCCATTCACGGTTATCGTCCTGCAGATCAGGATACCACACCGGAAATGCCGGGAGAATTAAAAGAAGAATATAACGAGGCGTTAGCGGAAAAAGGGCTTGATATAAATAATTATGAGAGCTTTACAGAAGAGGAGAAAGAGTTTGTCCGTCAGCTTGATACAGAGATGCACAATAAATATATAGAGCTTTACCCGGAAATGGCTGAGATGGATAATGAGCATAATACCTGGACGCTGGAAGGAAACTGGGAATTTTCACTTCCGGTAAAAAAGAATCTGGAAGATACGGTTACAAAAGAAATTAATCTTGTAGATGAAAATGGACATGGAGTTGTGTCAGTGACAAAAACACCTTTTGAGATTCAATTAAATGAAGTTACCGGAGGAGATTATATCTGTACGGTTCTGGATGAGGACGGAGAGCCGTTGTCTTATGGAAATCAGGGAGGTGACGGCAGGATATTTGCTGTAAAAGACAGGAATGTATCAAAGATTTATGTTTATGTATGTGACTGGACCGAATATATGGATGAACTGAAAGGCTATTACTGGTCGGAAGATTACGAAGAAAAAAAGAAAGTAAAAACATATAAAGAATATCTGGATGAAAGAGCTGTTTTTCACACAGAAGTTGTATTTGAACAGTAAAACAAATATACGGGATTCCGTAGAAAATACTTGAAAGCCTCTCTTTTCTATAGTATGATTTCCTCTGGTACGCTTAAGCGAAGATGAAAATTTCAAAAGAGAAAAGGGAGGGGGAATCTCATGGAAATGACAGGAACAAAGACAGGTTTCTGGCGAAAATTTATAGGTGATAAGGCTTTTTATAAAATGGTCCTTGCCATAGCCATACCTATTATGATTCAGAATGGAATCACCAATTTTGTCAGTCTTCTGGATAACATTATGATCGGACGGATCGGAACAGAGCAGATGTCAGGCGCTGCGATTGTAAATCAGCTGATCTTTGTGTATAACCTTTGTATGTTCGGAGGACTTGCAGGAGCGGGAATCTTTACGGCACAGTATTTTGGACAAAAAGATCACGAGGGTGTGCGGCAGACCTTCCGTTACAAATTCTGGATGGCGGTAATTCTTACGGTTGCAACAGCTGTTGTATTTCTCACTGCCGGAGATTCACTGATACGGATCTACCTTCAGGGAGAAGGCAGCGCAGAGGAAATTGCAGCAACTCTGAATTATGGGAAACAGTATCTTTATATTATGCTGATCGGACTCCCGCCTTTTATGCTGGGACAGGTATATTCCAGCACCTTAAGGGAATGCGGAGAGACAGTTCTTCCTATGAAGGCAGGAGTAACGGCAGTTCTGGTAAATCTTGTTTTTAACTATCTTCTGATTTATGGAAAGCTTGGCTTTCCGCAGCTTGGAGTCAAAGGAGCTGCCATTGCTACAGTGATTTCCCGCTATGTAGAGGTGGCGATCATTTTAATCTGGGCAGCTCATAATAAACAAAAGCTTCCGTTCATAGAAGGTCTGTATCGAATTTTAAAGGTTCCGAAAAACCTGGCATGGAAAATATTTGTTAAGGGAACACCGCTGCTTCTGAATGAAACGATGTGGGCCTGCGGTGTGGCGATTCTTGCCCAGTGTTATTCTGTTCGCGGACTTAATGTTGTGGCAGCGCAGAATATTTCTAATACCATTAATAATGTATTCAATATTGTATTTATTGCTCTGGGTGACTCTGTAGCAATTGTAGTAGGACAGCTGCTGGGGGCAGGTGATATGAAAAAGGCAAGAGATACCGATAATAAGATGATCGCCTTTTCCGTATTCTGCTGTATTGGAGTTGCGGCTGTGCTTCTTGTTCTTGCTCCGCTTTTCCCGGAACTTTATAACACAAATCCTGAGGCAAAGAAGCTGGCCTGCCGGTTTATTATGATCAGTGCTCTGTTTATGCCGAATAATGCGTTTCTTCATGCTGCTTACTTTACACTTCGATCAGGAGGAAAAACAGTGATCACGTTCCTTTTTGACAGTGTATTTATGTGGTGTGTCAGCGTAAGTATGGCATTTGTACTAAGTCGCTATACGGGATTATCTGTTGTGGCTATTTTTGCTTTTGTTCAGGCGGCAGATATCATAAAATCCATTATCGGTTTTATTCTGGTAAAGAAAGGCGTATGGCTGCAGAACTTTGTTTCTGAATAAAAAGAGCGGGAATGAGATTTTTGTATCTATTTCGATAAGATATATTGGATTTTACATAGTTGGACTTTTTTGATAAATTCGCTTATAATTAAAGAAGGCAATTGTAAAAGTATAAAGCGACTTTTACAATTGCCAGATTAAGAGAATAAGAAGAGGATAAGCGATGAAAAAGGGAGTTGGAAAAAATCTTATTACTTCAAAACAGTACAACAGAGGCTTGATTTTACAGCTGATTGCAACAGATGAAGCTACATCAAGAATCGAATTAGCCACGACTACAAAATTGACAAAGATGACCATTACCAATATTATTTCAGAATATATAGAAAACGGAATTGTAGAGCAATGTGAGGAAAAGATCACGGAAGGATGTGGACGAAATCCGATACGTCTCCGGATTTCTGATAAAGCACCTAATGTGATAGGGCTGTATATTACACGAAATAAAATAGAGGCAGTTCTTTGTTCGCTTAGTTTGGAGATATTGAATCGTAAGGTGATTCCATTTCAGACTTTGAAAAAAGAAGAAGTGAGACAGTATTCTTATCGGGTAATTGATATGCTTCTGGAAGAGACAGATTCCAAAGTGCTGGGAATTGGTGTGGCAGTTATGGGACCTGTAGATATTAATAAAGGGATTATTCTTAATCCACCACATTTTTTTGGCATTGAAAATGTAAATATTACGCAATTTCTGGAAGAACGTTATGGTCTTCCGATCGTTGTCGACCATGATCAGAACAGTGCAGCACAGGCAGAAGTGCTTTTTGGAGCAGGAAAAAATGTTCAGGATTTTATTTTTCTGGGAATTACGCAGGGTATTGGATCCGGATTCGTAAGTGACGGCAAGGTGTTTCATAACAAAATGGGAATGGCATCAGAACTCGGGCATATCAGTATTGACCGTAATGGCAAAAGATGTGTCTGTGGAAACAGAGGATGTCTGGAAATGTATGCCTGTGCAAATGTAATGGAAGAAAAGCTGTGTCGGGTAACCGGAGAGAAACATACATTTCAGGAATTCTGTAAAATGCGGAAACGCAGGGATGTAGATAAAGTAATGCGTGAGATGGTAGATGATATTGCAGTTGCGGTTGTCAGCGGAATCAATATCCTTCATCCGCAGCTGGTTATTTTGGGAAATGAATGTATGGACTGGGATGATCAGTATGTATACCTTTTAGAAGAAAAAGTAAATAAAGAAAAATTTATTCAAAATTATGGCAGAGTTCCGATAAGGAAAGCATATTTTGGAAAAGACTCACAGCTGCTGGGAGCAGCTGCAAATGTGCTTTTTCAGATCTTCAGAGGAAAGCTGTTACTGTTTTAAGCCATCTTTTTTAGGGGATTTTAACAGATTTTGGTTGTAAAATTTGTGAAAGAATCCATGAATGATAGAGTTGACAATTTATCAGTCTCTAGGGTATCATGAAATTACAACAAATAGTAAATTCTTTTTATTAATTAAATTGGTATTATATATTAATACCAATATGGAGGCGGATATGAAATTAAAGATATTTCAGAGAGGATTTAATTATTCTCAGGACGGACAGGGAAACCGTCTGATTCTTCATCTTCAGGGCTGTAATATGAAATGCCCCTGGTGCTCCAACCCTGAAGGAATGTCTCCGGATGGCGTTCTCTTTGTAGAAAAAGACTGGCTGAAAGAAAGCTGCTGTCCCAAAGGAGCAGTGAAAGAGGGAACCCTTGACCGTGATGTCTGTAAAAAATGTGAAGAATATTCCTGTATTCAGAATCGCAGACAAAGAGGAATCAGACTTTCCTACAAAGAATATGAGGTGGATGAGGTCGTAAAAGAGTGCAGATTGTCGAAGCCAATGTTTTTTGAAGGGGGAGGGGTGACCCTTACAGGCGGTGAGATCGCGATGCAGTTTGAGGCAGTAAAAGAACTTCTTCAAAAACTTGGAGAAGAAGGTATTCACAGAGCTATTGAAAGCAATGGAACTCATCCGAGAATGGAAGAACTGATCCCCTGCGTAGATCAGTGGATCATGGATGTGAAGCACTATGATAATGACATTCATAAAAGCTGGGTAGGAGTTTCAAATACCTGGACAATAAAAAATCTGGAAAAAGTGTCTGCACAACATTCCAATGTTTTGATCAGAGTTCCCCTGATCCCCGGGTTCAATGATGACGTAAAAGATGCGGAAGGCTTTGCGAGATTATTTAAAGAACATATCAAGGGGGAACACACAAAAGTGGAATTCCTTGTTTATCATGAATTTGGAAAAGGAAAATGGGAGCAGTGTGGACTGGAATACAGGATGGAGCCAGGGCGGATTGCACAGGGAACAGTAGAATATTTTGAGAAAGTGCTTAAAGAACACGGGATTCACTGCACCCGTACATGAATAAACGGGTACTAAAATTAACAATAAAAAGGTAACTGTATCATATGTCAGCTTATGAGGAGGAAATAAAAATGAAGATTACAGAAATTTACAGCCCTCAGGAAATTACAGATCTGGCAAAAGACAGATTTCAGGAAGAAAGATTGCTGGATCATTTGGAAGGATGGTTTCTTGCAAGAGAAATTGCCATGAAGTGTGATAAGATCTACAAAGATGAACCGGATTGTATCCGAATTGCAAAGACTCAGGTAGAGATTATGAAAGAAATTCCTCTTACATTGGGGAATTATCATGTATTTGCAGGAACGCAGGATGATGCATTTGCCCGTTCCTATGCATTGATCAATCCATCTTTTACGGTAAACTCTTTTGCCGGATACTGTGATCCTACAGCAGTTTTTGGTGATATCGATCCAATCGGTGATATTACGGAAGAAAGAATTAAGCATGTAAAAGATTATTACGCAAAAAATGAATTTGCAAAAATTCTGACAGCGGCTTATAAGCCTGTTGAAAAATATACAAAAGAAGCAGTATTTTTTATAGAACAGGTTACAGGACATGTGATCCCGGATGTTCGTCATCTTCTTGAAAAAGGTGTTTTATATGTGAAAAAGGAGATTTCAGAGCATCAGGAAGCAACGGATGATCTGAAGAAAAAAGAATATTATGAAGCAATGAAGATTACCATGGATGCTCTTCTTGTACTTGCAGACAGATATCGTACCATGGCAGCAGAGAAAGCAGCGAATAGCGAGGGAAAAGCCAGAGAACGGTTTTTATATATGGCAGAAACTCTTAAAAAAGTTCCGGCAGAAGGTGCTTCCGATCTGTATGAGGCAATCCAGTCTTTCCTTCTGATATGGCAGACTATGTGTCTGGAGCAGACTCCGAACCCATTTGCATTTTCAGTTGGAAATGCTGACAGAATTTTTGAACCATACAGAGCAAAAGAAAACCCGGACAGAGATACGACAGCTGCACTTCTGAAACATATGCTGGTTTTCTTTAATGTGGCGGACAGAAGCTGGGCAATTTCTCAGAATCTGATCATTGGAGGAAGGGATATAGACGGTAATGATCTGACGAATTCCACATCCTATGCACTTTTTGACGCATACTTTGATATGAATCTGCCGCAGCCGATTCTGTCTGTAAAACTTCACAAAAATACACCGGATAAACTTTATGAGGAAATGGGAAGATTCTTTTTCACCCCAGGCGTGCTTACTCCGTCGCTATTTAATGATGATGCCCTGTTTGAAGTACTGGAGGCTCATGGTGCAGACAGAGAAGATCTTCCGGATTATTCTGTAGCAGGCTGTCAGGAACCTCTGATAATGGGAAAAGACAATGGAAATACAACAAATAGCTGGCTGAATCTGCCAAAGGTTCTGGAGTTGGTGCTGCAGGGAGGCAAATCTGAGATTACGGGGACTCAGATTGGAAAAACAAGGGAAGAACTTGGCTGCAGCAGTAATCTGGAGTTGCTTAAAAATATCAGAGAGGTGTTTTACAAAGAACTGGATTATTATGTTGATGAAATGGTTCGATCAGCTAATAATGCATCCAGAGCAATTGGACTTTATCAGGTTCCGTTCCTGTCTGCAATGATGGGAGGAATCGAATCAGGAACTGACATGCGTGATACAAAGCAGCAGGGAACAAAATATAATGGAAGTGGATGTCTGATTCATGGTTTAAGTGTTCTGGCAGATTCATTCATTGCCATTGATACTCTGCTCAGAGAAAGACCGGAAGATGCAGACAGAATGTTGAATGCATTAAAAGATAATTTTGAATATGATGAAGAGATGCATCAATATTTGCTGGAATGTGATAAATTTGGTAATAACATTAAAGAAGTTGACAAAGAGGCAAAAGAAATTGCGGAGAGAGTTTCAGCGATGATATCTTCCAAAAAAAATTATCTGGGTAATTCTTTCAGACCAGACTATGCGACTCCGTCTACACATTTGATGTACGGATACTGGGTAGGGGCTACTCCTGACGGAAGAAAAGCCAGAGAAATGTTAAATTATGGTGTGGATCCTCTTTACGGAGAGGCTTCCGGCGGACTGGGAATGAGAATGTTGTCGAACCGGCATCTGCCATTTAGAACTATGAATGGTGGATATGCGTCTCATTTTGGCATAAATCCTGGTTATTTTAAAAGCAGAACAATGGAAGAAAAGGGATTGGAATTTAAGACAAAAGTTTTTACTCCACTGTTTTTTAACACCTATGATGAAAAAGAAATCTCTCCATTTTATCTGTATGTTAATGTAACAACGCCGGAAATGCTTCTTAAAGTCCTGGAGAACCCCAAAAAATATGCACCGAGTGGTGTTTATATTGTAAGAATTCATGGAACATTCGTGAATTTTCTTGATCTTTCACCGGAAATTCAGGAGGATATCATCAAGAGGCTGGATCCGGATTCGACTGCATTAAGCAGTTCAGCAAATTAAGGGGGATTTATGGAAGAAAAGAGCCTTTATCGTAATATCAAAACTCAGATATGCCGCATGATATATAAGGATATTTATAAAGATGGAGAAAATATCCCACCGGAACGGAAACTTGCAGAAGATCTGGGAGTAAGCCGGGTTACTGTCCGCAAGGCTCTGAAACTTCTTGAGGAGGAACATATCATTGAACGTGTTCAGGGCAGTGGGACAAGAGTGGCTCTGGAATATGGTGCAAGAACAGGAAATATGGATATTATCACGCTTGTTGCACCAGCTCAGAATACGTTTTTTTCACGCTTTGTCGATGCATTTCAGACAACAGCAGAAGCAATGGACTCCCTGGTGCTTTATAAGCAAAAACCGTCGGGGATGTCTCTGGAAGAATGTCTGTTCAGAATTTATGAAAAGGATTTGCGCAATGTAGTGTTATGGCTTGAAGATATGGAGATCAGTTATGAAGCCTTACGAAAATTGCGTGGGTTAGGAATGAATATGGTTCTTTTTGACTCTGCAAGGAAAAATGATTATGCAGATGCGGTATGTCTGGATAACAGCGATGCCGTAGCTACGCTGATAAAGTATCTCAGAAAAGCCAATTGCCATACAATTGGCTTTGTAGGCTGGGATGATGAAACGGTTGGGAGCGTAAAGATCCGGGAAGAAGAATTTCTGAAATTATGTCCGGAAGGAACTGTAGTACGGATCCCACGAAAATATCACAATCATCTGGACAAACTGGAAGTTTCTGCAGTGAAAGAGTATATGAGAAAAACAGAAAACTGTGATGGGATACTTTATGCGGTAGGAGAGCTTGCAGTTCCATTTGAGCGTATTGCGATTGAGAAAAGCAGCCGTCCAGTGGCTCTCATTGATGAAGCACCAGGGGTTATTGCAAAAGAAATATTTACAGTAGATCAGGATTTTCCGGGAATGTCAGAAAGGATTTTTGACTGCCTTAAGCAGCAAAATCAAAGGGCTGGTGTATGGAAGGCAGAATTGTATCAGGTAAAGGGTATACGGGTACATTCCGTATAAATGAAAATATTGCTGTATTTTAACGGCAGTAAAAAGAAGGAGAAGTCATTATGCGGGCAATGGGAATTGATATCGGAACAACAACAATCAGTATAATTCTTCTGGAAGGGGAATCCGGAGAACTTCTGGGCAGCAAAACGATTTCACATCAGGCTTTCATTGAAGGAAGGCATTCATTCAATCGTGTTCAGGATCCGGAGAAGCTGTATCTCCTGACGCTGGAAGGTGCAACAGAACTTGCAGCAAAATACGGAAAACCGGACAGTATCGGATTTACCGGACAGATGCATGGTGTTCTTTATGTAAATAAAGAGGGAAAAGCAGTAACACCGCTTTATACATGGCAGGATGGAAGCGGTAATGAAAAAATGGATGGCGGTAATACTTATGCAGAGAATTTGAAAAAAACGGTCGGTACTGCAGCAACCGGATATGGTATGACTACACACTTTTTTCTCTGCCGCAATAATGAGCTTCCGGGAGATGCTGTCAGAATGACTACGATCAGTGATTATATTGCCATGAGACTCTGTAACAGGAAACTGCCGGTTATAGCAGAAGATATGGCTGCCAGCTGGGGATGCTTTGACCTGGAAAACAGGGAATTTCTGAAGGGAAAAATGGAGGCGGCAGGTGTAAGAACTGACTGTCTTCCGGAACTCTGCAAAGGGCATGAGATTATAGGAAAGGCAATGGCAGACGGACTTGAGAATGTACCTGTAATGGCATCTCTGGGAGATAATCAGGCAAGTTTTATAGGCTCTGTACGAAATCTCAGAGACACGGTTCTGTTAAATATTGGCACAGGAAGTCAGGTATCTTTTGGGACAGGAGAATTTTATGAAACAGAAGGATCGATAGAACTTCGCCCCTGTACAAAAGATTCTTATATTCTGGCTGGTTCTGGTCTTTGCGGTGGACGCGCTTATGCTATGCTGGAACAGTTTTACAGGCAGATAGCAGAGATGGCGGGAGAGAATTCAG
The DNA here is from genome assembly GCA_900541985.1 of uncultured Blautia sp. Lineage (GTDB taxonomy): Bacteria > Bacillota > Clostridia > Lachnospirales > Lachnospiraceae > Blautia_A. Next base: position 9,960 of record UQLX01000006.1, read on the forward strand.
TGAAGGATTCTCTTTATGAAATAATGGAAAAACAGGCCAGAGATTATATGGAAAAAGAAGGATGTGACAGTGCGTGGAAGATCCGTACTACTTTTTCCGGAACAAGAACAGACCCGGCAGAAAAAGGCAGTATTTCCAATATTGGTGTGCAAAATTTCACACCCGGATCTATGACTGCAGGAATGATTCTGGGAATTTTGGAGGAGCTTTATGATATGTATCAGGAAATGTATCGGATGACAGGAAACAGAGCTCTTCACCTTGTTGGATCAGGAAACGGGATTCGCAGGAACAGACTTATGCAGGAACTGGCAGAAAAAATGTTTGGGATGAAGCTGAGTATTCCGAAATGTCAGGAAGAAGCTGCTTTTGGTGCCGCTCTTCATTCTCTTGTTTCAGCAGGGCTGACAGAATCGCTGCAGGAGGCGCAGCGTATCATTCAGTATGTATGAGAAGAAATGTTTTAATCCCCTGTGTGGAGATCGCAAAGAAAAACAGGATATTAGACATATTTCATATGCTGGAATTGTGCAATATTGATAAAAAGATAATTAAATGTACAAGAATGTATTGACGAAAAGCACAAATCATGTTACCATCTTGGTAAATCAAATTTACTAATAAAGTTGTTTTACTATGTAGAGCAGTCTGGAGGATATTTAATGAATGAAGTGATAGTATCAATGACAGATATCTGCAAAAGCTTTCCAGGTGTGAAAGCACTTGATCATGTTAACTTTGAACTTCGCTCTGGAGAAGTAATGGCTCTGATTGGTGAAAACGGTGCCGGTAAATCGACTCTGATGAAAATTCTCAGTGGAGTTTACACTAAGGACAGTGGAACTGTTAAGATCAATGGAGATGTATGTGAGGATTTGAATCCTAAAAAGGCACAGCAGCTTGGAGTTGCAATCATCCATCAGGAACTGAATATGTGTAAACATCTTTCGGTTGCAGAGAATATTTATCTTGGACGTGAATTGAGAGGAAAGTTCTGTATTGATAACAGAACAATGGAAGCAGAGGCACAGAAGATTCTGGATGAACTGGGGATTGACATTAAACCATGGGAAAGCGTAGGAGATCTTCCGGTTTCCAAGCAGCAGATGGTAGAAATTGCCAAGGCGCTTTCGGTCAATGCAAAAATACTGATTATGGATGAGCCGACATCAGCGCTTACTTCTAAAGAAATTGATGAATTATTCAGGATCATTCGTAAACTGAAAAAAGAAGGACATGGCATTGTTTACATATCTCACAGACTGGAAGAATTTCAGCATATTGTAGACAGAGTTACTATTATGCGGGATGGTCAGTACATTATGTCAGGTGATTTTAAAGATCTGACGATGGACAGGATGATCTCCTATATGGTTGGACGTGAAATTAAAGAGAAATTCCCACGGGTTCAATGTGAAAAAGGGAAAAAAGTATTTGAGGTTCGTAACCTGAATGCAGGAAAAATGGTCCGTGACATTAATTTTTCTGTCTATGAAGGAGAAATCGTGGGCTTTGCCGGACTGATGGGTGCCGGAAGAACTGAAACTACCAGAGCAATTTTTGGTGTGGATCATAAGGAAAGTGGTGAAATTTATGTGGATGGCAGGGAAGTTAAAATTAACTGTCCCCGGGATGCTATCCGAAACGGTGTTGTGCTCGCGCCGGAAGACAGGAAGAAAGACGGTCTCTGTACGAAACTGAGTATACGTCATAATATGGCATTGCCAAATCTGGATCTGATCGGAAAGCATGGAATTGTAAATTCCCAAAAAGAAGAGGAACTGTGTGAAAAGATTGTAAAAGATTTTCAGATTAAGACACCTAATGTTGAAATTGATTCCGGTAATCTTTCCGGAGGAAATCAGCAGAAAGTAGTGGTTGGTAAATGGCTTGCCAGAAATTCCAGAGTAGTGATTTTTGATGAACCTACCAGGGGAATTGATGTTGGTGCCAAGGTTGAGATTTACAATCTGATGAACCAGCTGAAGAAGCAGGGAATTGCAGTAATGTTTGTTTCTTCTGAAATGCCGGAGGTTATGGGGCTTGCAGACAGGATTATTGTTATGTGCGATGGCAGGATAACCGGAGAACTTACTGCAGCAGAAGCTACGCAGGACAGTATTTTGAAGATGGCAACATCTTTTAAAAGCAAAAATATTTCAGACAGTGAAGGGGAATAAAATGAACAGAAAAGAACAGACAGCATTAAAAAAATTCTTATCTATTCGGGGAATGGGAGCTGCTCTTACAGCTTTTGCAGGACTGATCATTATTTATATCGTATTTGGTATTATCAATCCTTCAGTGTTTTCCGGACAAAACATTATAAATCTTCTTAGATCTATGTCAAAATATTTACTTGTTGGTGTGGCACAGAGCTATGTTATGATCACAGGAAATGTAGATCTTTCAATTGGATCTGTGGTTGCAGTCAGCGCCATGGTTTCTGCTATTCTGATGACAAAAGGCATGACACCGGTGCTGGCATGTCTGATCGCTCTGGTATGCTGCCTGACACTTGGTGTAATCAGCGGTGTACTGGTTGGAAAGTTTAAACTTCCTCCATTTATTGCAACTCTTGGAACCATGTTTGTAGGACGAGGAATCTCCTATATGGTCAATGGGAACAGAAATACGGATGCTCTGGCTACAGGAATTGGCAAAGAGGCAGCTGACAGATTCTCCAATATTTTTTATTATGGGAAGACCTTTGGAGTATACAATACTTTCTGGCTTGCATTGATCGTATTCCTTATCTTTTTCTTTATTATGTCCAAGACATTTACAGGAAGACATATATATGCGGTAGGATCAAATGTAGATGCAGCTCGTCTTTCCGGAGTAGATGTTGTAAAAACAACTATTAAGGTGTATGTGGTCAGTTCAGTTTGTTGCTGGATTGTAGGTCTGATTCTTTGTGCACAGGCTGGCATGGGAAACATGGAAGCAGGAAATATGTATGAAATGTATGGTGTCGCATCTGGTGTTATCGGTGGTGTTTCTCCTCTTGGAGGCGCTGGTATCCTTTTGGGGACATTTGCAGGTGCGGGATTATGGCAGACGCTGGAAAATGGATTGAATATGATTGGTGCACAGGTTGGCATGCAGCGAATTGTAATTGGCGTTATTGTTGTTGGTGCAGTTCTTCTTTCTGAACTGAGAGCACACAAAAAGTAAGATTTCAGGTTGTAAAACAGGTATGTTACATCGTAGGGGTACGATATGTAATATAAAAAACTATATAATGTGAAAAAAGGAGGATTTTAAAATGAAGAAAAAGGTGTTAGCAGTACTTTGCAGTATGGCCGTAGCAGCAGGATGCTTTACAGGTGCAACAAGTGTATTTGCAAAAGGGGAAAAAATTGCTCTGATCACAATGGACTCTATTGATCAGCATTGGGTAACCTTAAATGAAGGAGCACAGGAAGAAGCAAAAAAAGAAGAGGTCACTGTTGATTATATGGCTCCGAACACAAAGGATGATGCACAGCAGATTGAATGTGTAAACAATGCAATTGCAGGCGGCTATCAGGCTATTATTGTAGCTGCAAATGGACCGGATGCTATTTCAGGGTCTTTGAAAGAGGCTGAAGCAGCAGGTATCAAGATTGTTTATGTTGACTCTCCTGCAAATGTGGAAGCAGAAGCTACTTTTTCTACAGATAATAAGGCAGGCGGAGAAAAAGCCGGAGAAGAACTGAAAAAAGCACTGGAGGATAAAGGCGTAACATCCGGTTCTATTGGCATTATTAATACCAATGCAGCATCTCAGTCTACGCTTGATCGTGAAGCAGGCTTCAGAAGTGTATTTGAGGATACAGATTTTGAGGTTCTTGAAACACAGTACAGTGAAGGTGATGCAGCAAAATCTCAGTCTATTGCAGAAAACTACATCACTCAGGGTGTTGTTGGTATTTTTGGAACAAATGAAGGCTGTACAGTTGGTACAGGAAATGCAATCAAGGCATCTGGAAGTGACAGTGTTCTTGGAGTAGGATTTGATAAATCTGATACAATCCTGAATCTGGTTAAGGACGGATATCTTGTGTGCACAATGGCACAGAATCCAGATGTAATGGGCGCAGAAGGCGTTAAAGCAGCAGTAAAAGCAATCAATGGAGAAGATCTTGGAGGTGAAGTGACAGATACAGGTGTTTCTGTAATTAAAGCAGAAGATGTGAAGTAATAAATGATAACTGCCTCCGGGGACTATTGAGTTGAATCGATATTCTTCGGAGGTGTTTTTTCTTAAAAAGAGAAATGCAGAGGGAAAATGCAATGGAAAAAAAATATCAGATTGATACAGAAGAAAACAAAAAATTTATGAAGGAGATCAGGGAAAATCTTCTGTGTTTTGGACACCAGTTTCCAGCACCGGATGGAACCTGCTATTATCTCGGGGATGACGGGACTCCATGGAAATCATACAACAGAGAAACCTATGCAACAAGCAGAATGGCACATGTATATACCCTTGGAAAATATCTGGGATATAAAGACAGCGACAGTTTAATCGATGCAGCTGTAAAGGGACTTCTGGATGCTGCAGGAGATAAAGAAAACGGTGGGTGGTATTCCGCACTGACAGCAGATGGAGGACATTCAGAAAATAAGCTCTGCTATGCACATGCATTTGTAATTCTTGCAGGATCAGGAGCGGTTCTGGCAGATCATCCGAGAGGAAAAGAACTGCTGGATACGGCTCTGGAAACTTATGACCGTTATTTCTGGAATGAAGAAGAAGGTTTGTCCTGCGACACATGGAATACAGAATTTACAGTCAGAGATCCCTATAGAGGGCTTAATGCAAATATGCATACAGTTGAAGCTTTTTTGGCGGCAGCAGATGTAACAGGAGATGAAAAGTATCGTATCAGATGCGGAAGGATCATTGATCATGTTATAGGCTGGGCAGAGAATAATGAATGGAGAATTCCGGAACATTATACAAGTACCTGGGAACCGGATCTGGAATGCAATAAAAATCATCCGGATGACCAGTTTAAACCGTATGGAGCTACTCCGGGACATGGTCTGGAATGGGCACGTTTGATTGTACAGTGGGCGCTTTCTTCTTATAAAAATGAAAAGGACAGAGTTTTTCCATATATAGCGGCTGCTGAAAATCTTTTTAACAGAGCTATTGAGGATGGATGGAATGCAGATGGTGCAGAAGGAATCGTATATACAACAGGCTGGGATGGAAAACCTATTGTTCATGACAGGATGCATTGGGTTCTTGCAGAGGCCATCAATACGGCAGCAGTTCTTTTTCGCGTGACCGGAAAACAGGAATATGCAGATGAGTATTCAAAGTTTCTTGAGTATTTGGATAGAAAAGTTCTGGATCACAAAAATGGCTCATGGTTCCATCAAATGGATCAGAATAATGTCCCAAATGGTACGGTATGGCCAGGAAAACCGGATCTATATCATGCGATTCAGACCACATTAATTCCGTATTACACTCCGGATCTTTCTATCGCCGTGGCTGTTAAAGAAGGAAAAGAACGGGAGAAAATGTAATTTTGTGCTATGAAAACAGGGGGTGAAATATGAATTACAGAATTTCAAACTCCAGTCTGTCTGTAAAGATATCATCCAGAGGCGGTGAAATTCGATCCATGTGTGATGCGGATGGCCGGGAATATATCTGGCAGGGAGATGCAGAAATCTGGGAAGACAGAGCACCGAACCTTTTTCCCTATATAGGGAGGATGACAGAAAAAAGCTATCAGTTTCAGGGAAAGAAATATCATATGGATATTCATGGATTTCTTCCAACCTCAGAGATGGAGCTCGTATCAAAGACGGAAGAGAGTCTGACATTGAAATTGGATGCATCAGAAGAAACTCTGATACAGTATCCTTTTCTTTTCAGATTAGAAATAACCTGGAAACTTGTAGGACCAAGACTGGAGATTATTTATCAGATTAAAAATAAAGATGAAAAGACGATGTATTTTGGAATAGGCGGACATCCGGGATTTATAGTACCAACAGAACAGGGGGCGAAGTTTGACGATTATCGCATTGATTTTGGAGAAAATGCTTCACCGAAAAGAGTGATGATGTCAGAAGACTGCTTTGTACTGGAAGGAGAGGAAGTACTGGAATTAACAGAGGGTCGTTATCTGAAATTAAGGCATGATCTGTTTGATCATGATGCGATTATTCTGAAAGAAGTACCGCGGGAAGTGAAACTGAATTGTGAAAAAGGAGGCCGGGAGATAGTGGTCAGTTTTCCGGATATGGATTATTTGGGAATCTGGCACAGACCATTTAAAACTCCGGATTATGTATGTATAGAACCATGGAGTTCACTTCCATCCAGAAAGGGAATTATAGAAGATATTACTCAGCAGCCAGGACTGAAAGACCTGGAAAGTGGAGAAGTCTACAGAAATAGCTGGAGTATATTAATTAGATAGTAAATAAAACAAAAAACGATTCTGCTATTGACAATTGTTCCTTTTGCATGTATAATTCATAAAGTAATCGCAAAGGGGATTGGTCAAATGGTATGATAGGGGTCTCCAAAACCTTTGGTGGGAGTTCGATTCTCTCATCCCCTGCTATATGAGAACCAGAAATATCTATAAACAGGTATTTCTGGTTTTTTTATTGAACAAAAAGCGGCATATATATTTTTAGAGTATAATGAAGCTGATATCTGATTCGGAGAGGGAAGGATATCCTGCTTTTTATATGCAAAAAGAACAGTTCCTGACAGTTGATTTTATGGAAGAAAAGATTTATAATTTTCTGGAATAAGGAGAATTTTGCGAAAATGAGAAAAACTGTAAACGCGGAAAAAAATCTTACCGAGGGAAAAATCCTGAAGACCATGCTGATTTTTGCTCTTCCTATGATAATGGGAAATCTTCTGCAGCAGATTTACAATATTGCAGACACCATGGTAGTCGGAAGATTTCTGGGAGCGGAGGCTTTGGCGGCGGTAGGATCAGCGTATACCTTGATGACATTTTTAACCTCCGTGATCATTGGTCTTTGTATGGGAAGCGGTGCTGTTTTTTCTATTGCTTATGGAGCGGGAAATCAGCAGGAACTGAAAAAAAGCATGTGGGTGTCCTTTGTATTTGTAGGAATTGTTACCATAATCATGAATGCAGCAGTATTTGTCTGGACAGAACCTATCCTGAGACTTTTACAGATACCGGAGGAGGTTTATCCTCTGATGCATCAATATATACGGATCATTTTTTCAGGGATCCTTTTTGTTTTTTTATATAATTTATTTGCGTGTCTGCTCCGGGCAGTGGGAAATTCTGTTGTTCCTTTATGGTTCCTGGCGGTGTCTTCTGTTTTAAACATCATTCTGGATCTATGGTTTGTGGCAGGACTTGGGAAAGGTGTGGAAGGTGCGGCTGCGGCAACGGTGATCGCACAGATGGCAGCCGGGCTTGGAATTGCTGTTTATACTTTGTGGAAGGTTCCGGTACTTAGAATAGAAAAACAGTATATGCACATGGAAAAAGCTATCTTGAATCGTGTAATGCAGTATTCGGTTCTTACCTGTGCACAGCAGTCGGTAATGAATTTTGGGATTCTGATGATCCAGGGACTGGTAAACAGCTTTGGAACTGTGATCATGGCAGCATTTGCAGTTGCAGTAAAAATTGATACTTTGGCATATATGCCCGCACAGGAATTTGGAAATGCATTTTCTATTTTTGTTTCCCAGAATTTCGGTGCAAAAAAATATGACAGGATCAGAAAGGCTTCCGGTATGGCTGTAAAAGTTTCTGTAGGCTTCTGCCTTGCAATATCTGTGATCGTATGGATCTTTGCGGCACCTCTGCTTGAAATCTTTCTGACGGATCCACAGCCTGCTATCATAAGTGCAGGAGTCAATTACCTTCATATAGAGGGGGCATTTTACTGGGGAATCGGATGTCTGTTTCTTCTGTATGGATTATACAGAGGAATAGAAAAGCCTGTGATGTCTTTGATCCTTACGATTCTTTCCCTGGGAACCAGAGTGGCACTTGCGTATCTTCTGGCTCCGCGGCCTCAGTTTGGCGTCAATGCCATCTGGTGGGCGATTCCTGTGGGATGGATTCTGGCAGATCTGACGGGATATATCTATTATCTGAAGATCAGAAAAAATCTGGGAACAGGGATATCCCGGTAAAGCAGCGGATACGGATAAAAAAGTTGTATTAATTTAGGGGAGTTTTTTGTTATGCAGGAAATAATAACATTTATCATGGAAATCATAGGAACAATTGCTTTTGCAGCTTCCGGCGCTATGGTCGGTGTGGGGAGACGGATGGATATTTTTGGCGTCTGTGTCCTGGGAGTCGTTACCTCGGTTGGAGGCGGACTGATCCGTGACATTGTTCTGGGAATCATTCCTCCGGGAATGTTTCAAAAGCCGGTGTATACGATTGTGGCGACTATAACCTCCTGTGTGGTCTTTGGAGTGCTGTATCTGAAAAAGGAACTTCTGGAAGGGCACTTCAGAGAGATTTATGATCGGTTTATGCTGATCATGGATACCATAGGGCTGGGAATCTTTACAGTGGTTGGCGTCCATACCGGAATCCGTCATGGGTATGTGGACAATACCTTCCTTCTGGTATTTCTGGGGACGATCACCGGAGTGGGAGGCGGACTCCTAAGAGATATGATGGCAGGTGTCCCGCCTTATATTTTTGTAAAGCATATTTATGCATGTGCGTCTATTGTAGGGGCGATCGTCTGTGTTTATATGTACCGCAGCTTTGGAACAGTAGCTGCTATGGTGGGAGCGTCCGCAGTAGTGATCCTGATCCGTTATCTGGCTGCGCATTATCGCTGGAATCTTCCGAGACTGAAAAGAGAAGAATGAACAAAAGGTAAATTTTTTGTTCACAATGTATATTTGTGTCTAAAAGCCCATATTTAAACTGGAAAATATGGCTAATATATGTTATACTAAATTGTATTAATGCAAGCTGAATGATTTGCTTATTATTTTTCCGGGCAGAGGGAGAGATAATTTAAACAAAGAAGCAAAAGGCTTGTGTATCAAATGGATAAGGAAGGTGAGCAATTGGAAAACTACACCAAGTACAAGTTAAAAAGTAACGATGAACTGGCAGAATTGTTAGCCGATAAAGACAATCTGTTCATTGTTGCCTGCAACAAATGCTTTAAAGAATTTGAAACTGTGGATGAACCGGAATGTAGTGAACTGGAAAAATTTGCCGCTGAACAGGGTAAGACAGTGACAGGCAGCATCAGAGTTGATTTCCTGTGCAATAAAACTCTGACAGAGAAGAAATTACAGGATATCATTCCGGAGGGAACCGAAAATGTAATTGTGATCTCCTGCGGACTGGGAATCCAGACAGTTGCAGATCTTGCCGGCAAGCCTGTTTATGCAGCCAGCAATTCCCTGAACTATACCGGACATCATGGAATGGCTCTTACCAAAAAAAGCTGTGATGCATGTGCTCAGTGCTATCTGAATATCACAGGAGGTATCTGCCCTATCGTTGACTGCTCCAAGAGTCTTGTAAACGGACAGTGCGGTGGCGCCAAGGATGGCAAATGTGAGGTTGACGGGAACAAAGACTGCGCATGGGAAAAAATCTACAAGAGACTCGAGAAACAGGGTCGTCTGGAAGAATTTTTAAATCAGCCGGTTCAGCTTCGCGATTATTCCAAAGTAAATGTCAATGTGATCCGTAATTATGTCAATGCTGTTCGTGAAGAGCGTTTTGCAGGTTATTACGGCGGCGTTCATCCATCTGAGCGCAAGGAACTCAGTGAACACATCGCACTGGAGAGATTCCCGGAACCAAAGACAGCAGTGATCTCTATGTCACAGCATCTGGGCGCTCCGGCCAATCCTGTAGTACAGGTAGGAGATACCGTTAAGGTAGGACAGAAGATCGGTGAAGCCTCTGCTTTTATCAGCGCACCTGTCCATTCCAGTGTCAGCGGAACCGTGGTAGCAGTAGAGCCGCGTCTCCATGCCACCAGAGGCAGTGAGGTCATGGCTGTTGTAATTGAATCCGATGGAAAGAACACCCTGCATGAATCTGTGAAGCCTCATAAAGGATATGAGGAGCTTACACCGGATGAGATCATTGAGATTGTCCGTGAAGCAGGTATCGTAGGTATGGGCGGAGCAGGCTTCCCGACAGCTGTGAAGCTGAAACCAAACAAACCGATCGAAGCAGTGATCCTTAACGGCTGTGAATGTGAACCTCTTCTTACGGCAGACCACAGAGTCCTTCTGGAATTTGCGGATGATATCATTTATGGATTAAAGGCAGTTCTTAAAACTGTAGATGCACAGAAGGGTATCATTGTAATTGAGGATAACAAGCCGGATGCCATTGCTCTTATGGAAGAGAAGGTTGCTGACTGTGAGAACATTGAGGTTGTGACAGCCAGAACAAAATATCCTCAGGGTGCAGAAAAAACTCTGATCAAACGTGTGACGGGCAGAACTGTTCCGCGTGGAGGTCTTCCTGCAGATGTAGGTGTTGTAGTCAGCAACATCAGTACAGTCAAGGCTATTTCTGATGCGATCCAGACAGGTATGCCGCTGATTGAGCGTGTTGCTACCGTAACCGGAGAAAAAATCAAAAAACCTGGAAACTATATTGTGAAGATCGGTACCAGCGTAAAAGACATGATCGACTATTGCGGCGGTACTACAGATGATGATGTACAGATCAAGATGGGCGGACCTATGATGGGATTTGAGCTTACTGATCTGGACGTTCCGATGATGAAGGGTTCCAATGGAATCATTGCCGTTGACACAGATCAGACACAGCCAATGGAATGTATCAAATGCGGACGCTGTGTAGATGTCTGTCCAATGGAACTTTCACCGCTGTATTTTGCAAAATATGCGGATGAGCAGAACTGGCAGGGAATGAAGGATATGAACGTTATGGATTGTGTGGAATGCCGCTCCTGTGAGTTCATCTGTTCCTCCAAGATTCCGTTAGTAAGCAAGATCAAAGCCGGAAAAAATGCGATAAGGGAGATGAAGTGATATGCTGATTACCGAACTGAAATCGAAAGAAATTATCGCATCACTGGTGGACGGAAAAAAAGTATTTATGATCAACTGCCAGGGATGTAAGGAAGTCCGTTTCCCGGAAAAAGAATCCGTAGAACTCCGCAAGGAGCTGGCTGCTGACGGGAAACTGACAGGATTTATTACAACCGACTATATCTGTAATCCGGAAAACATGAAGCTTCGTCTTCAGAAACATATGAGCGAGATTGAGGCAGCTGATGTGGTTCTGGTTCTTTCCTGCGGAGTGGGAGTACAGACAATTGCAGAATATCTGGAAGACAAGCCGGTATATGCAGCCTGTGATACATATCCTCTTCCTGGATTCCAGGGAGTAACTCCTCTGGAATATGACTGTGACCAGTGCGGCGAATGTTATCTGAACTTAACCGGAGGTATCTGTCCAATCACTGCCTGCTCCAAGAGTCTTGTAAATGGACAGTGCGGTGGCTGCAAGGATGGCAAATGTGAGGTGGACAGTGAGATGGAATGTGGATGGGAGCGTATCTACAGACGACTGGCACAGATCGGACGCCTGGATGTGCTGAAATGCCCCACACAGATCCGTAATTTTGCAACAGATGATGAAGTGTCCAAATAATAAGACACCGGTTAAAATTTATAGAGTAGGAGCAATGTACAATGAAAATTACTGAAGCATTTGAACGTGGCGAATTTGCAGTAACAGCGGAAGTAGGACCGCCAAAAGGAATTCATATTGAAGGATTGCTGGAAGAAGCAAAAACATATTTAAGTGGTATTACAGCAGTAAATGTAACAGATAATCAGTCTTCTGTTATGCGTCTTGGTTCCCTGGGCGTATGTAAGGCTCTTAAGGATGAGGGGCTTACCCCGATCTTTCAGCTGACATGTCGTGACAGAAACCGTATTGCACTGCAGTCTGACCTCCTCAGTGCTGCCATGCTGGGAATTGAGAATCTTCTGCTTCTGACAGGTGACCATACAAAGATGGGAGACCATCCGCAGGCGAAACCGGTTTTCGACCTGGATTCTGTTTCTCTGATCCATGCAGTAAGACAGCTGGAGGAAGGTGTAGACCTTGGCGGAAATCAGCTGGTTGGAGAGCCTCCTAAATTTGCAAAGGGGGCAGTTGTGTCTCCGTGCAGCGATTCTGTAGACGCGCAGCTTGCAAAAATGGAGCGTAAGGTTCGTGCAGGCGCAGACTATTTCCAGACTCAGGCTGTGTTTGAGCCGGAGAAGTTTATTAAATTTATGGAAAAAGCAAAACAGTTTGGAAAACCGGTTCAGATTGGTATTATCATTCCGAAATCTGTCGGAATGGCAAGATTCATGAATGCAAATGTTGCAGGTGTTCATGTTCCGGAAGATATGATCAATGAACTGAAGGCAGATAAAGAAAAGACAAAAGCAGGTATTACCGGAGTTGAGATTGCTGCCCGTATCATCAGAGAATGTAAGCCATATTGTCAGGGTGTACATATTATGGCATTGGGCTGGGAATCTAAAGTACCGGAAGTTCTGAAACTGGCTGGAATCTGAAGAAAGATTAGAGCTGTGAAGTGATAGCTTTCCCAAATTAAAAGAGACTGTGGTTTGGAAACCACAGTCTCTTTGTCTTATCCTGAGAAAGAAACGGACAACTATTCGAGTGGCTGTGTATCCTGAAGTGCCAGATAGCCTTCTTCTCCGGTACGGATCTTGACAACATTTTCGATATCATAGATAAATACCTTGCCGTCTCCATACTGTCCGGTATGAAGCACTTCTTTGGCAGCTTTCAGAACTGTCTGAACCGGAACCAGACTGACAACAATTTCAATCTTTATTTTTGGAAGAAGATTCATATCCATTTCAATACCACGGTAATAGGTTCGAGCCCCTTTCTGTACACCGCATCCCATGACATTGGTGATGGTGATTCCGGTGACCCCGATCTCGTTCATGGCATGCATGAAATCTTCCAGTTTATTCTGGCGGGTGATAATAACGATCTTCGTCAGTTTGTGAACTCCCTCTGCCGGAATCTCCGGAATGGCTTCTGCAGGAGCAGATGCGGCAGAATAGTTCTGTACAGGAACTTTTTTAGTGACACCCATAGGTGTCGGAACCGGTGACACGGTATCATGAACAACAAATCCTTCATAAGCACTGGCAAGTCCGTGCTCTTTTCCATCAAGACCTGCAATTTCTTCTTCAGGAGAAACACGAAGTCCCATGGTGTGCTTCAGTGTCTGGAAAATGATGGTCATAGTAACAGCTACCCAGGCAATGGTGATGCACATACCAAGCAGCTGTATGCCGAAACCATGGAAGCCGCCCCCGGTAAGAAGTCCTTTCCAGCCTGTTCCCGTTCCGTCAGAAAAAAGACCAACAGCAAGTGTACCAAAGGCTCCGTTTAAGGCATGAACACCAACTGCACCTACCGGATCATCAATTTTCAGAACCTTATCGATAAATTCAATACCAAATACAACAACAAAACCGGAAATGATGCCGATGATTGCTGCAGAAACCGGAGAAACCGTATCACAGGCTGCTGTAATTGCCACCAGACCTGCAAGAGAGCCGTTCAGAGACATGGAAACATCCGGTTTTTTGTAACGGAACCAGGTGATAAACATAACGGCTACTGTGGCAACTGCCGCAGAAAGGTTGGTATTTACAAAGATTTTGCCGGCACTTACAATAGCATCGCCTTCCATACTGACAGTGGAAGCACCGTTAAAGCCAAACCAGCAGAACCAGAGAATGAAAACGCCAAGTGCGCCGACGGTCAGGTTGTGGCCGGGAATAGCTTTGGATTTTCCGCTTTTTGAATACTTTCCGATACGGGGGCCGAGAATGGCTGCACCGATCAGTGCTGCAATACCGCCTACCATGTGTACTGCACAGGAGCCGGCAAAATCATGGAAGCCCATCTGGCTGATAAAGCCGCCGCCCCAGATCCAGTGTCCTGATACCGGATATACAATAAGGCTGATCAGAAAACTGTAGACACAGTATGCGGAAAATTTGGTACGTTCTGCCATTGCGCCGGAAACTATTGTGGCGGAAGTGGCACAGAAAACAGTCTGAAAAATAAGAAATGTCCAGAAAGGTACACCATCCGGAAGCATTGCATTACCATAGTTCGCTTCAGATGCAATTCCGTGGATGGAGCCAAAGAATCCGTTTCCTGTACCAAACATGATACCGAATCCGATAATCCAGAAAGTCGGTGTACCAATACAGAAATCCATCAGATTTTTCATAATGATATTTCCTGCATTTTTGGCACGGGTAAAACCTGTTTCTACCATTGCAAAACCAGCCTGCATAAAGAAGACCAGCGCGGCGCCTACCAGCACCCAGATCGTGTTTACTGCTGATAATTCCATAATAAATCTCCCCTTTTCCTTTTTATATCGAAAAAGCGCGGGAAAACCAGATTTTCTCGCGCCTTTACGAAGCTTTATAATATGTAAAACAGAGGATATCCGTTATGATATATGACGAATGGATGAGGAAATCGATAATCAAATTGAGCAAGTCTGACCTGCAGGATATCCTCTGTATTTACCTGAATATGAAATTGGTAATGCTTACCTCTGTTTACACAGAAAACAGAAGTTTGCCATAGGCAGGATATGGAAGAACAGTTTCAGGAAGCAGTGTTTCTGCTTCATCCGCAAAGCTGCGGAGTTTATCCATATCTGTGAGGACTGTTTTCTGGTACATTCTGGCACTTTCCAGAAGATCAGGAGTCTCCTGAGCCCGTGCAGTATCTGTTTTCAGGGCAGAAAGCTGTGCTGTCATTCCTTCAGAAAGTGCAGTCAGTTTTTTCAGAAGTTCGGCTTCTCCGGAAACAGAAATATCCGGTACTACTGTTTTTTTCAGACTGGCTGTATGAGCGATCTGCTCCATATAGGTGAATACAGCCGGGATCAGATCCTTCTGAATGATCTCTGCCATAGTGCAGGATTCAATATGAAGTGTTTTCACGTAGTTTTCAAGCTTGATCTCATAGCGGGAATAAAGTTCGGGTTCTGTAAAAATTTTATGTGAGATCAGAAGCTCTTTATTTTTAGTATCTGTAAAATGGGGCAGGGCATCCGGTGTGGAAACCAGATTATAAAGTCCGCGCTCATCGGCTTCCTTAAGCCATTCTTCTGTATATCCGTTGCCGTTAAAGATAATCCTCTTGTGTGCAGTCACAGTTTCTTTCAGAAGATTGTGGACAGCCGCTTCCATTTTGTCAGCCGGAACGTCCTTAAGCTGTTCTGAAAACTGACGGAGTGCTTCCGCAACAGCCGTATTCAGGATAATATTGGGGTTTGCCACAGAGGATGAGGAACCCAGCATACGAAATTCAAATTTATTGCCTGTGAAGGCAAAAGGAGAAGTACGGTTTCTGTCTGTTGTGTCCTTTATGAAATGCGGAAGCACTTTGGCTCCGATATCCATCTGTACAGAATCATGACTGCTGAAATACTCATCGTTTTCAATTGCCTTGAGAACCTCAGTCAGCTCATCGCCAAGGAAAATGGAAACCACAGCAGGCGGTGCCTCATTTGCGCCAAGACGATGATCGTTTCCGGCACTGGCAACTGAAATACGGAGAAGATCCGCATAATCATCCACAGCCTTGATAACGGCAACCAGAAATACCAGGAACTGTGTATTTTCAGCAGGTGTTTTCCCGGGATCCAGAAGGTTTACACCGGTATCGGTGATCATGGACCAGTTGTTGTGCTTGCCGCTTCCGTTAATGCCTTCAAAAGGCTTTTCGTGAAGGAGACAAACCAGGTCATGGCGGTCAGCCACCTTTTTCATGATTTCCATGGTAAGCTGATTGTGGTCTACTGCAACATTGGTGGTGTCAAAAACAGGAGCAAGCTCATGCTGTGCCGGTGCAACTTCGTTGTGCTTGGTTTTTGCCGGGATTCCAAGTTTCCACAGCTCTTCATCCAGATCATGCATATAGGCAGATACACGGGGTTTCAGAGTTCCGAAGTAGTGATCTTCCATCTCCTGGCCTTTTGGTGCCGGAGCGCCGATCAGTGTGCGTCCGCAGAAGATCAGATCTTTTCGCTGATTATAAAGCTTCTTATCTACCAGAAAGTATTCCTGCTCCGGGCCTACGGTGGTATTGATATGCTTTATCGCGTTATTTCCAAGAAGATGAAGAATCTTCACAGCTTCTCTGTTCAGGGTATCCATGGAACGGAGAAGAGGAGTTTTTTTGTCCAGCGCCTCTCCGCTGTAAGAGCAGAAAGCAGTAGGAATGTAAAGGGTACGGTCTTTGATAAAAGCCGGAGAAGTAGGATCCCATGCAGTATAGCCTCTGGCTTCAAAAGTTGCCCGAAGTCCGCCGGATGGAAAACTGGAAGCATCCGGTTCTCCTTTTACCAGCTCCTTTCCGGAAAAATCCATGATGATCTGTCCGTCTCCTGCAGGAGAAATAAAGCTGTCATGTTTCTCTGCCGTGAAATTGGTCATTGGCTGGAACCAGTGAGTATAATGGGTTGCACCGTTTTCAATGGCCCATTCCTTCATTGCGACAGCTACAGAATTGGCAACATCCAGTTCCAGATGTGTGCCGTTCTGGATGGTTTTACGCAGAGCTTTGTACATATCCTTAGGCAATTTGTTCCTCATGATCCTGTCGTTAAAAACAAGACTTCCATACAGTTCAGGAATATTTTTTTCCATAAAGAGTTTCTCCTTTCAGGTATAGGTTTCAGAAAATAAAAAAGGCGCCTCGGATCTTAATTTTTTAAAATCCAAAGCGCCTTTGCTTATGTGAAGTAGTATACACAAATAAATACGCTTGTCAATATCTTTTTACAAAAAACTTGACAAAAAAATTTATCACACTATAATGGCAGTGTGAAAAAGAGAGGAGGACGTAAGATGGCAGAATTAAAAGAAGCCTGTGGTGTATTTGGAATTTATGACCTGGATGGAGGGAATGTAGTACCGGCTGTTTATTACGGACTTACGGCACTGCAGCACAGAGGACAGGAGTCCTGCGGACTTGCAGTTTCAGATACAGAAGGGGAAATCGGCAATATCCGGTTTCATAAGGATCTGGGACTGGTAAGCGAGGTGCTGCGCCAGGAGACACTGGAAAAAATGTCCGGAAATCTGGGAATCGGACATGTCCGGTATTCGACTACCGGAGCATCTGTGGCGGAAAACGCGCAGCCCCTTGTACTGTCTTATATTAAAGGAACACTTGCCCTTGCCCACAATGGAAATCTGATCAACACGAAAGAACTGAAATGGGAACTGATCCAGAATGGGGCTGTTTTTCATACGACAACAGATTCGGAAGTGATCGCTTTTCATATTGCAAGAGAAAGAGTTCATTCCGGATCCGTGGAGGAGGCAGTTCTGAAAACAGCGCGAAAATTAAAAGGTGCTTACGGACTGGTGATCATGAGTCCGAGAAAACTCATCGGTGTCCGCGATCCTTATGGGCTGAAACCTCTTTGTATCGGAAAAAGAGACCATACTTATGTTCTTGCTTCTGAAAGCTGTGCGCTGGCTTCCGTAGGAGCAGAATTTATCCGTGATGTGGAGCCGGGTGAGATGGTGATCATTTCCCGGGACGGAATCCGATCCAACCGTGAGCTTGCCGGAGAAAAAACTGCACATTGTGTATTTGAATATATTTACTTTGCCCGCCTGGACAGTGTTCTGGACGGAGTTGGAATTTATGATGCCCGCATCCGGGGCGGAAAATCTCTTGCAAGATCTTATCCTGTGGAGGCGGATCTGGTTACCGGTGTTCCGGAGTCAGGCATTCCGGCTGCAAAAGGATATTCGGAAGAATCAGGGATTCCCTTTGGCCTTGCTTTTTACAAAAACAGCTACATAGGAAGAACCTTTATCAAACCTACGCAAAAGGAGAGGGAATCCAGTGTACATATGAAGCTCAGCGTACTGGAATCTGTAGTAAAAGGGAAGAGGATTGTTCTGGTGGATGATTCCATAGTAAGAGGAACCACTATCGCCAACCTGATCCATATGCTGAAGAAAGCCGGTGCAGGAGAAGTCCATGTAAGGATTTCATCCCCGCCTTTTCTTCACCCCTGTTATTTTGGAACAGATGTCCCATCCAACGATCAGCTGATCGCATCCAGTCATAGTACAGAGGAGATCTGTCAAATGATCGGTGCAGATTCTCTGGGCTATATGAAACTGGAATATCTGGAAGGAATGGCAGGGGGACTGCCTTTATGCAGAGCCTGCTTTGATGGAAATTATCCGATGGAGATCTGATAAGAGGGAATCGGAGCTTTTTAGAATTGAAAAAAATATCTTTACAAACGAAAAAAAATAGGTTATAGTAAGGAACATATTTTAAACAGATCAGTGATATCTGACAAAGGCGTCAGAAGCTTTGGGGCTTAACCCCTTCAGGCTTCTGACGCCTTTTTTGGTGATCTGGAGGAGGAAATCGAAGATGGTAAAATATGTATTTGTTACCGGAGGAGTGGTATCCGGTCTTGGAAAGGGAATCACCGCAGCGTCTCTGGGAAGGCTTCTGAAAGCCAGAGGATATCAGGTGACCATGCAGAAATTTGATCCCTATATCAATATTGACCCGGGAACCATGAATCCCATCCAGCACGGAGAAGTATTTGTTACAGAAGACGGAACAGAAACAGACCTGGATCTTGGTCATTATGAACGTTTTATTGATGAGAATCTGGACAAGAATTCCAATGTAACAACCGGGAAGATCTACTGGTCTGTTCTTCAGAAGGAAAGACATGGCGATTTTGGGGGAGGGACCGTTCAGGTGATCCCTCACATTACAAATGAGATTAAAAGTCGCTTTTACCGTCCGAAAACGCAGGACGAAGACCGGATCGCCATAATTGAAGTGGGAGGAACTGTAGGAGATATGGAAAGTCAGCCCTTTCTGGAAGCAATCCGTCAGTTTCAGCAGGAGACAGGCCGCGAAAACGTTATCCTGCTCCATGTAACACTGATTCCATATCTGAAGGTGTCTGGAGAAATGAAAACAAAACCTACCCAGGCAAGCGTAAAGGAACTTCAGGGAATGGGAATCCAGCCGGATGTTCTCATATGCAGAAGCGAATATCCTCTTACCGAAGAAATCCGGCAGAAAATTGCCCTGTTCTGCAATGTTCCGGTCAGCCATGTACTGCAGAATCTGGATGTGGAATATCTTTATGAAGCCCCTCTTGCCATGGAAAGAGAGAGACTGGCAGATGTGGTACTGGAAAGTCTCAGAATGGAAAACAGAAAACCGGATCTTCGTGACTGGGAAGCGATGGTGGCAGATCTCCGGAATCCGGAAATGACGGTGAATATTGCCATTGTTGGAAAATATACGCAGCTGCATGACGCATATTTAAGTGTAGTGGAGGCACTGAAGCATGGCGGGATATCCTGCAGGGCAAAGACAGAGCTTATCTGGATCGACTCCGAGGAATTAAATGAGAGAAATCTGGATCAGATGCTCCATACAGCGGACGGAATCCTCGTTCCCGGTGGTTTCGGGAACCGGGGAACAGAGGGGATGATTCTGGCAGCCCAGTATGCAAGAATCCACAGGATTCCCTATCTGGGGATCTGCCTGGGAATGCAGATGGCAATCGTGGAATTTGCCCGTCATGTACTGGGCTATGAGGACGCAAACAGTATAGAGCTTGCGCCTTCCACCGGACATCCGGTGATCGCACTTATGCCGGATCAGGAAAAAGTGGAGGATCTGGGAGGAACCCTGCGGCTGGGAAGCTATCCCTGCATTCTTACAGAAGGCTCCAGAGCAGAGATGCTTTTTGGAACAAGGGAAATCAGGGAACGCCACAGACACCGTTATGAGGTCAGCAATGCGTATCGGCAGGAACTGGCAGAGAATGGAATGATGATTGCCGGAACATCCCCGGACGGAAGAATAGTAGAAATGATCGAGCTTGCAGATCACCCGTTCTTTGAGGGGACACAGGGGCATCCTGAATTTAAGTCACGGCCCAATCATGCACATCCCCTTTTCCGGGGATTTGTGGAAGCAGCCAGTGTACACAGGAAAGAAAAGAGGGTATCTGATTAAAGCTACAGGAGGGTGAGGATTATGAAAGAAGTGAGAATGGAAGAACAACAGGGGCTTTACCGCCGGGAATTTGAACATGATAACTGCGGTATCGGTGCAGTAGTAAATATTAAAGGCAAAAAAACACATGAAACAGTTGCCAATGCCCTGAGGATTGTAGAGCATCTGGAACATCGTGCAGGAAAGGATTCAGAAGGTGAGACTGGTGACGGAGTAGGGATCCTTCTGCAGATTTCCCATAAATTCTTTGAGAAGGCATGCAAAAAGGAAGGATTTGAAATTGGCGGGGAAAGGGAATATGGAATTGCCCAGCTGTTTTTTCCGCAGCATGAGATACGCCGTGCACAGGCGAAAAAAATGTTTGAGATCATTCTTGAAAAGGAAGATCTCAAACTTCTGGGCTGGAGGTCTGTCCCGGTATTCCCGGAGGTTCTGGGAAGCAAAGCAAGAGAATGCATGCCTTGTATCATGCAGGCATTTATCCAGAAGCCTCAGGATGTGGAAGCCGGCATTAGTTTTGACCGGAAGCTTTATATTGCCCGCCGCGAATTTGAACAGAGTAATGACAATACCTATGTGGTATCTATGAGCAGCAGAACCATTGTGTATAAAGGAATGTTTCTGGTGGGACAGCTTCGCACTTTCTTTGCGGATCTTCAGAACAGGGATTATGAATCTGCCATTGCCATGGTTCATTCACGGTTCAGCACCAATACCAATCCCAGCTGGGAAAGGGCACATCCAAACCGCTTTATCGTTCATAACGGAGAGATCAATACCATCCGCGGAAATGCAGATAAGATGCTTGCCAGAGAGGAAAACATGGAGTCTCCCTATCTGAAAGGAGAGCTCCATAAGGTACTTCCGGTGGTGAACAGGAACGGATCAGATTCCGCCATGCTTGACAACACACTGGAATTTCTTGTGATGAGTGGTATGGATCTTCCACTTGCAGTTATGATCACAATTCCGGAACCCTGGGCATACAACGATACGATCTCTCAGGAAAAAAGAGATTTCTATCAGTACTATGCAACAATGATGGAGCCCTGGGACGGTCCGGCTTCCATTCTGTTTTCGGATGGAGATGTGATGGGTGCGGTTCTTGACAGAAACGGTCTCCGCCCTTCCAGATATTATATTACTTCTGACGGATATATGATTCTTTCTTCTGAAGTAGGTGTGCTTTCGGTACCGGAAGAGAATATCGTTCTGAAGGAACGTCTCCACCCGGGAAAGATTCTTCTGGTAGATACGGTTCAGGGCAAGGTGATCGATGATGATGAACTGAAAGAAAAATATGCGAAAGCACAGCCGTACGGAGAGTGGCTGAACAGTAATCTGGTCCGTCTGAAAGATATCAAAATTCCGAATGTCCGCGTGGAAGAATATACAGAGGAACAGAGGGCAAGACTGCAGAAGGCATTCGGATATACCTATGAACAATACCGGACTTCGATCAGAAATATGGCACTGAACGGAACCGAAAGCATCGGAGCCATGGGAACAGATATACCCCTTGCAGTTCTTTCCAGAGAACACCGTCCGCTGTTTGATTATTTTAAACAGCTTTTTGCACAGGTTACCAATCCTCCGATTGATGCGATCCGTGAGGAAATCGTCACATCTACCAGTGTTTATGCGGGAAAAGACGGAAATCTTCTGGTGCAGCAGCCGGAAAACTGTCGTGTTCTGAAAATCCTGCATCCGATTCTTACCAATACGGATATGCTGAAGATTAAAAATCTGAAACAGGATGGTCTCCGGAGCGCAGTTGTATCGACTCTCTATTATAAAAGCACCAGACTGGAACGGGCGATTGACCGGCTTTTTGTGGAAGTGGACAAGGTATTCCGGGAAGGTGCCAATATTCTGGTGCTTTCAGACAGGGGAGTGGATGAGAACCACATGGCAATCCCGTCTCTTCTGGCAGTTTCCGCAGTTCATCAGCATCTGGTAAAAACCAAGAAGAGCACTTCTCTGGCTATCATTGTAGAATCCGGAGAGCCCAGAGAGGTTCATCATTTTGCAGCACTTCTGGGATATGGAGCAAGTGCGGTTAATCCTTATCTTGCCCAGGAGACCATCCGTGAGCTGATTGATAATCATATGCTGGATAAGGATTACTATGCGGCAGTAGAAGACTATAATCATGCTGTTCTGAGCGGAATTGTAAAAATAGCATCCAAAATGGGAATCTCCACGATCCAGTCCTATCAGGGATCCCAGATCTTTGAAGCAGTGGGTATTTCCAAAGAGGTGATCGACAAATACTTTACCGGAACCGTGAGCCGGGTTGGCGGTATTACTCTGGCAGATATTGAGGAAAATGTAGAAAAACTCCATTCGGAAGCCTTTGACCCTCTGGGACTGAATACAGATCTGACTCTCGACAGCGTGGGTGCACACAAAATGCGCAGCCAGGGAGAAGAGCACCGCTATAATCCAAGAACCATTCATTTGCTCCAACAGTCTGCAAAATGTGGAAGCTATGAGATGTTTAAAGAGTATACAAAGCTGGTAGATGAGGAAAATCACGGATCTTTAAGAGGCCTGATGGATTTTGTCTATGCAGAAAATCCTGTGCCTTTAGATGAGGTGGAAAGTGTTGAAGAAATCGTGAAACGCTTCAAGACAGGTGCCATGTCTTATGGCTCCATCTCACAGGAAGCCCATGAGACCCTTGCTATTGCCATGAACCACCTTCATGGAAAGTCAAATACAGGTGAAGGCGGGGAAAGTGAGGAGAGAATTGCTTCTTCCGGATCAGAGAATGACCGCTGTTCTGCAATCAAGCAGGTTGCCAGCGGACGCTTTGGTGTGACCAGCCGTTATCTTGTCTCGGCAAAAGAGATCCAGATCAAAATGGCACAGGGGGCAAAGCCGGGAGAAGGCGGACACCTTCCGGCAAAGAAGGTTTATCCATGGGTTGCAAAGACCCGCCATTCTACTCCCGGGGTAAGTCTGATCTCTCCGCCGCCGCATCATGACATTTATTCGATTGAGGATCTGGCTCAGCTGATCTATGATCTGAAAAATGCAAATAAATTTGCAGATATTTCGGTAAAGCTTGTATCAGAGGCCGGAGTAGGAACCGTAGCCGCCGGAGTGGCCAAGGCAGGAGCCCAGACCATTCTGATCTCCGGATATGACGGAGGAACAGGAGCTGCGCCCAGAAGCTCCATACACAATGCGGGACTTCCCTGGGAACTGGGACTTAGTGAGACCCACCAGACCCTTTTGAAAAACGGACTTCGCAGCCGGGTGCGTATTGAAACGGACGGAAAGCTTATGAGCGGACGTGATGTTGCCATTGCAGCACTTTTAGGCGCAGAGGAATTTGGATTTGCCACAGCGCCTCTGGTAACCATGGGCTGTGTGATGATGAGAGTCTGTAATCTGGATACCTGTCCTGTAGGTGTGGCCACACAGAATCCGGAGCTTCGGAAGCGTTTCCGGGGAAAACCGGAATATGTGGAAAATTTCATGAAATTTATTGCAGAAGAGCTGCGGGAATATATGGCCAGACTGGGTGTACGCACGGTTGATGAGATGGTAGGAAGAAGTGATCTTCTCAGGGCAGCAGAGAACGTTGACGAGCCTCACATTGGAAAAGTAGACCTTGGTGCCATCCTGGACAACCCTTATGCAGGCAAAGCACAGAAAGTTACTTTTGATCCAAGGGCTGTTTATAATTTTGAACTGGAAAAAACGTTAGATGAAAAAATTCTTCTGAAAAAGTGTGCCCAGGCTGTCTCCGGCAGAACCAGGGTGGAATTAAATGTAGAAGTTACCAATACAGACCGTACATTTGGAACGATTCTGGGAGCAGAGATTACCCGACAGATTCCTGCAGGGCTTCCGGAGGATTCGATCGTGATCAACTGTAAAGGAGCCGGTGGACAAAGCTTTGGAGCTTTTATTCCAAAAGGACTTACCCTTCGCCTTACCGGTGACAGCAATGACTATTTTGGCAAGGGACTGTCCGGAGGCAAGCTGATCGTGAAAATCCCGGAAAAGGCTGGGTATAAGGCAGAAGAAAACATTATTGTGGGAAATGTGGCTCTTTACGGTGCTACAAGTGGAACCGCTTTTATCAACGGCGTGGCCGGAGAACGGTTTGCAGTGAGAAATTCCGGAGCCTGTGCTGTAGTAGAGGGCGTAGGCGAGCACGGCTGCGAATACATGACCGGAGGCCGGGTTGTGGTTCTTGGAAAGACAGGAAAAAACTTCGCCGCCGGTATGAGCGGGGGCATCGCTTATGTTCTGGATGCAGAGAATATGCTTTACCGGAACATTAATAAAGCAATGATCTCTATTGAACAGGTGGAAAATAAATATGACAGACAGGAGCTGAGAAATCTGATCGAGGCACATGTGGAGGCAACAGGGTCAGAGATTGGTAAAAAGATTCTGGATAATTTTGCATATTATCTTCCCCATTTTAAAAAATTGATTCCGGATGAATATAAGAGGATGCTTACTTTAAGCGCCAAGCTTGAAGAAAAAGGCCTTACCGGTGAACAGGCACAAATGGAAGCTTTTTATGAAAGTATCGGAGTAAAACATTAAGGAGGAAGCTATGGGAAAACCAACAGGATTTTTGGAATATAAAAGAGAAAATGCAAAGGTACTGGCTCCTAAGGTGAGAATTGCGGACTTTCATGAATTTCGTTTACCTTTAAGCCGCGAAAAACAAAGACTTCAGGGAGCGCGCTGTATGGCCTGCGGCGTTCCTTTCTGCCAGTCCGGAACAATGATTGCAGGAATGACCTCCGGATGTCCTCTGCACAATCTGGTGCCTGAGACGAACGATCTGGTATATACAGGAAACTGGAAACAGGCTTATTTAAGGCTGTGCAAAACACACAGCTTTCCGGAATTTACTTCCAGAGTATGTCCTGCTCTCTGCGAGGCGGCCTGTACCTGCAATCTGGACGGGGAGCCGGTGGCAACCAAAGAAAATGAAAGGGCCATTATTGAAACTGCCTTTGCAGAAGGCTGGGTGAAGCCCCAGAAGCCAAATGTGCGTACCGGAAAAACAGTTGCTGTCATAGGAAGCGGACCCGCCGGCCTTGCAGCGGCTCAGGAACTGAACCGGAGAGGGCATACGGTGACAGTTTATGAAAGAAGCGACCGTCCCGGAGGACTGCTGCGGTATGGGATTCCGAATATGAAACTGGAAAAATCAGTAGTAGACCGTCGGATCCGGCTGATGGAAGAAGAAGGTGTGGAATTTAAAGTAAAGACAGATGTGGGAAAAGATATCAAAGCGGAGGAGCTTTTGAAAATATATGACAGAGTGCTTCTTACCTGCGGCGCTTCGGCTCCCAGAGACATCAAGGTACCGGGAAGAGACGCAAAGGGGATATGGTTTGCCGTAGACTTTCTTGGAACAGTAACCAGCTCTCTTCTGGACAGTGATTTTGCTAAGGTACCATATGAGCTTGCCAGAGGAAAAAATGTGCTTGTGATCGGCGGAGGCGATACCGGAAATGACTGTGTGGGTACTGTGATCCGGCTGGGCGCAAAGTCTGTAAAACAGCTGGAAATGATGCCTGAGCCATCGGTCGAACGAGCTGAGGATAACCCATGGCCACAGTGGCCGAGAGTCCTGAAAACCGATTACGGTCAGGAAG
Source organism: uncultured Blautia sp. (assembly GCA_900541985.1). Lineage (GTDB taxonomy): Bacteria > Bacillota > Clostridia > Lachnospirales > Lachnospiraceae > Blautia_A. Next base: position 35,698 of record UQLX01000006.1, read on the forward strand.
AGGCTATTGCTGTTTTTGGCAAGGATCCAAGAGTATATCAGACAACCGTTACAGAATTTATTGCCGACAAAAAAGGAAATATTTGTAAGGCAAAGACCGTTCGGCTGAAAAGCAAAAGAGACGAAAAAACAGGAAGGATGCTTATGGTTCCTGTAGAAGGAACAGAGGAAGTGATTCCAGCAGAGCTTGTCCTGATTGCGGCAGGATTTCTGGGAAGCCAGAAATATGTGACAGATGCTTTTCAGGTGGCGGTAAATGAGAGAACCAATGTAGACACTGCCTTGGATGGATATGCAACCAGTGTTCCCCGTGTGTTTGCAGCCGGAGATATGCGGAGAGGACAGTCTCTTGTTGTCTGGGCAATCCGGGAAGGAAGAGAGGCGGCCAGGGCAGTAGATGAATCTCTGATGGGGTATACGAACCTCTGATTCTGTCGAAAACTTATCGGAGATCTTCTTTAGGAATTTGTTGACAAAGGCAAAGCACATTGCTATAATACCTGCATGAACAAAGGCGTTCTTTCAATGGGGATACTGTTGAAAGTGCGCCTTTTTTAATTTAGTGATTAAGGAGAGAATGACATGGGGAATTATTCCAGAGAGGAAATATTACAGCTGGTTGAAGAAGAGGATGTGGAATTTATCCGCCTTCAGTTTACGGATATGTTTGGTGTTATTAAAAATATCGCAGTGACATCCAGGGAACTTCCCCGGGCACTGGATAACAGATGCAGGGTAGACTGGACTCTGATAACAGGTGAATGTATGGAGGATGAGGCAGAAATGTTCCTTTATCCGGATCTTGATACCTTTGCAATCCTTCCCTGGAGGCCTCAGCAGGGAAAGGTGGCCAGATTTCTGTGCGATCTTTATCGTGCAGACGGCACACCTTATCAGAACAGTTCACGATATATTCTGAAGCAGAATCTGAAAAAGGCGAAGGAAGAGGGCTACACGTTTTATGCAGATCCGGAGTGTGAGTTCTTTTTGTTTCATACAGATGATAATGGAATTCCGACCACTGTCAGTCATGAACAGGCAGGATATCTGGATGTGAGTCCTCTGGATCTGGGAGAAAATGCCAGAAGGGACATGGTTCTTACTCTGGAAGACATGGGAATGGAGGTGGAATCCTCCCATCATGAAAAAGCACCGGCACAGCATGAAATTGACTTCAGATATGGGGAGGCAGGCAGGATCGCCGACTGTATCATGACTTTTAAAATGGCAGTTCGTACCGTTGCCAGACGTCATGGGCTTCATGCAACCTTTATGCCAAAGCCCAGATCAGAGGTCAATGGATCCGGAATGCATCTGAAATTTTCTCTTGTAAAGGAAGGGAAAAATATTTTTGAGTGTCAGGAGACTCCGGGTAAGATCAGTGATGCGGCATTTTATTTTGCAGGAGGTATTCTTGCACACAGCAGAGAGATGGCTCTTATTACGAATCCGCTGGTGAATTCCTATAAGCGCCTGGTACCCGGATATGGAGCGCCTACGGAGCTTACCTGGACAGAAGCGGATCAGAGATCCCTGATCCGGATTCCGCCATTCCGGGGGCAGGAGTCCCGGGTAGAACTGAGGAGCCCTGATGCTGCGGCAAATCCTTATCTTGTGCTGGCGGTATGTCTGGCAGCAGGGATGGACGGGATCAGAAAACAGATGATCCCTCTGAGGGCAGGGGAAAAGGAACATCCGGACGGTCTTCCGGAGACTTTGAAAGAGGCAATTGATGCTTTTGAAAACAGTTCCTGGATCAGGGAAATCCTGGGAGAGGATTTCTGCAGAATTTATTTGGAGACTAAGAAAAAAGAATGGCTGAGATACACACGGCAGGTAACAGACTGGGAGGTTGAGGAATATCTGTATCGTCTGTAACAGGCAAAAAAGGAACGATGGTTTCGGAAGGATGAGGAGAGGAACATATGGACAGCATTGTGATCGCATTACCGAAAATTGAAGATGCAAAAAAGCTGCGTTCAGTTCTGGAGCGGCATGGGTTTTCGGTGGCGGCCGTCAGCTGTTCCGGTTCGGGTGTTCTCTCGCATTTATCAGAGCTGGGAAGCGGTGTATTGATATGTGGACGCCGTCTTTCCGATATGGGATATCTGGAGATTAAGGAATGTATGCCGGCAGGATTTGAAATGCTCCTGCTGGCATCTCAGGGAATCCTATGTCAGGTGCCGGATTCTGTCCTCTGTGTGGAAATGCCTGTAAAGGCTTCTGATCTGATTAACACTGTTCATATGATGCTGACCCAGCGGGAGCGGCGCAGGAGAAAGCAAAACAAAAAAACCAAGAGCAGAAGCTGGAAAGACCAGAATTATATTTCTAACGCAAAACTTGTACTCATGCAGAGAAATCATCTCAGTGAGGAGGATGCATACCGCTATATCCAGAAATGCAGTATGGATTCAGGCACGAATATGGTAGAAACGGCCCAGATGATTCTGATGCTGTTTTTTGAGGAATAACGAGGAGTAACATGAAAAAATAATAAGCCACAGGTATAATGGAGGATGAGGATATGGAATTTATGGACGGAAAATGGAAAAAAAGCAGTACTGACTGGGAACAGCTTCTGAGTGATTCCCTGCTGAATCAGGAAGTGGTGGCTGAAGGAGCCGTTCACAGCATCCGAAATATGGGCGATGTGGCTTTTATCATACTGAGAAAAAGAGAGGGACTGTTTCAGACCGTTCTGGAAAGGGACATCCCGGAGTGCTCGGTTCATCAGTTGAAAGAAGCGATGACTGTACGGGTGAGAGGAATTCTGAAAAACGAAGCGCGGGCTCCTCATGGACGTGAGCTGAGGATCACAGATGTGGAGATATTGTCTGCGCCGGCAGAACCCCTGCCCCTTGCTGTAGATAAATGGAAACTGAATACCTCGCTTGAGGCAAAGCTGAATAAGCGTCCGATTGCTTTGCGAAATATCCGGGAACGATCCAAATTCAGAATTCAGGAGGCTCTGGTGAGAGCATTCCGCGATTATCTTTATGAAAATGGTTTTACAGAGATCCATACGCCGAAACTGGGAGCCAGAGGAGCAGAAGGTGGTGCAAATGTTTTTAAATTAAGCTATTTTCATAAGCCGGCTGTTCTGGCACAGAGTCCGCAGTTTTATAAACAGATGATGGTAGGTGTATTTGACCGAGTGTTTGAAACGGGCCCTGTATTCCGGGCAGAAAAGCACAATACCAAACGCCATCTAAATGAATATACCAGCCTGGATCTGGAGATGGGATACATAGACAGCTTTCAGGAGATCATGTCCATGGAAACCGGTTATCTTCAATATGCCATGGCGCTTTTAAAAAACAATTATGAAAAAGAACTCTCCTTATTAAATATAGAGCTTCCGAATACAGAGAGAATCCCGGAAGTACGGTTTGAGAAAGCAAAGGAACTGGTTTCAGAAAAACATAACAGACCTGTTCGCAATCCTTATGATCTGGAACCGGAAGAGGAAGCTCTGATCGGAAGATACTTTAAGGAAGAATATGGTTCGGATTTTGTATTTGTCACTCATTATCCATCAAAAAAGAGACCGTTTTATGCAATGGATGATCCGGCAGATCCACGTTTTACTCTGAGCTTTGACCTTTTGTTCCGTGGTCTTGAGGTGACAACAGGAGGACAGCGTATCCATGATTACCGGCAGCTGATCGCAAAGATTTCAGACAGAGGCATGGAAAAAGAAGGCATGGAGCAGTACCTGGATGCCTTTAAGCATGGAATGCCGCCTCATGGTGGACTGGGTATTGGTCTGGAAAGGCTTACGATGCAGCTTCTGGGTGAGGAAAATGTCAGGGAGGTCTGCCTTTTTCCAAGAGATATGAATCGTTTGGATCCCTGATCCGGATACGGGAAAAAAGCTTTGAGTCAACAGAGAATCAGAGAGAAAAGAGGAATATCCATGGCAAAGATCATAGATGATGAAACAATGGAAAATGTCTGCCTCCTTGCAAAGCTTTCTCTGGAAGGAGAAGAACGGGAGACTGCACGGGCGGAAATGCAGAAAATGCTTACCTATGTAGAAAAGCTGGATCAGCTGGATACAGAGGGGACAGAACCTTTGTCCCATATTTTTGGCAGTGAGAATGTGTTCCGTGAGGATGAGATCGTAAACGGAAACCAGAAAGATGCCATGCTGTTTCATGCACCGAGGACAAAAGACGGACAATATCATGTGCCGAAGACAATAGGATAGGAAGTGACGTAAATGGAATTAAGTCAGATGACTGCATTGGAACTGTCCCGCAATATCCGGGAAAGAAAGATCAGCGTTTCGGACGGTGTAGAAAGTGTGTTTGCACAGATCAGAAAAAAAGAAAAAAAGATTCATGCATATCTGGATTTATTTGAAGAGGATGCATATAAAAGAGCAGAACAGGTTCAGAAAGGAATCGCGCAGGGGATATATACAGGTCCTTTGGCCGGAGTGCCGATCGCAGTAAAGGATAATATCTGTATCAAAGGCAAAAAGACAACCTGTGCATCCAGAATACTTGAAAATTTTATTCCCACATATCAGGCTGAGGTAATCGACCGTCTGGAACAGGCGGGAATGATTCTTATAGGAAAAACAAATATGGATGAATTTGCCATGGGAAGTACAACGGAAACTTCTGCTTTTGGTGTTACGACAAATCCGTGGAATACAGCGCATGTACCGGGAGGCTCTTCCGGGGGCTCCTGTGCTGCGGTAGCAGCCGGTGAAGCCTATATGGCACTTGGATCCGATACAGGCGGTTCCATTCGTCAGCCCAGTGCTTTTTGCGGAGTGACCGGGATCAAGCCAACCTATGGAACCGTGTCCCGTTATGGGCTGGTGGCATATGCATCATCTCTTGACCAGATTGGTCCTGTGGGAAAAAATACAGAAGACTGTGCCGCCCTTCTGCAGGTGATCGCCGGCCATGACCAAAAGGACAGTACTTCTCTTAGGAGAGAACTTCCGAAATTTGGACTGACTTCCGGAGACAACCTGAAAGGAATGAAATTTGGAGTTCCGGAGGAATATATGGCGGAAGGAATGGAAGAAGGAGTCCGTAATACTTTTTTTGTCTCCCTGAAGCTTTTGGAGGAACTGGGAGCTGACGTGGAATTTTTTTCCATGAAAACAACAGAATATGTGATACCGGCATATTATATCATTGCCAGTGCTGAGGCCAGCTCCAATCTGGAAAGGTTTGACGGCGTGAAATATGGATTTCGTGCGGCAGAGTACAAAGGACTTCATGATATGTACAGAAAAACAAGGACGCAGGGATTTGGAAAAGAGGTAAAACGCAGGATTATGCTGGGTTCTTTTGTATTGAGCTCCGGCTATTATGATGCCTATTATCTGAAAGCATTAAAAGCAAAAGCTATAATCAAAAAAGAATTTGACCAGGCATTTGAAAAGTATGATGTGATTCTTGCCCCGGCGGCTCCCCATACTGCCCCAAAGCTGGGAGAAAGCCTGAAAGATCCTCTTGCTATGTATCTGGGAGATATTTACACAGTAGCAGTAAATCTCTGTGCGCTTCCGGCAATATCCCTTCCGGGAGGTCTGGACGGAAGGGGACTGCCTGTGGGATTCCAGATGATTGGCCCCTGCTTTGGAGAGAATACGCTGATCCGGGCGGCTTCTGCATTTGAAAACGCACGGGGAACATTTTCGTCAGCAGAAAAAGGAGGCATAAAAATATGAAGCAGTATGAGACTGTGATCGGACTGGAGGTTCATATAGAGCTGGCCACCAAAACCAAGATTTTCTGCGGCTGTTCTACGGAATTTGGCGGAGAACCCAATACTCATACCTGTCCGGTATGTGCCGGGATGCCTGGTGCGCTTCCTGTTCTGAACCGTCAGGTGGTGGAATTTGCATTGAAAGCCGGAATTGCAGCAAACTGTCAGATCAATCAGCTGTGCAGATTTGACCGGAAAAATTATTTTTATCCGGACAACCCGCAGAATTATCAGATTTCACAGCTCTATCTTCCTGTGTGTCATGATGGATGGATAGAGATTGAAACTTCAGCCGGAAAGAAAAAGATCAGAATCCATGAGATGCATATGGAGGAAGATGCCGGTAAATTGATTCATGATGAATGGGAAGATTGTTCTCTGGTGGATTATAACCGAAGCGGAGTTCCTCTGATCGAGATTGTTTCCGAGCCGGATATGAGAAGCGCTGAGGAGGTTATTTCATATCTGGATAAGCTTCGCTGCATGATGCAGTATCTTGGAGTATCGGACTGTAAGCTTCAGGAGGGCTCGATGCGTGCAGATGTCAATCTTTCTGTCTGCGAGGCTGGAAGTGGTGTCTGGGGAACCAGAACAGAGATGAAGAACCTGAATTCTTTCAAAGCAATCACTAGAGCGATTGAAGCTGAACGGGAAAGACAGATTGAGCTTCTTGAAATGGGAAAGCCGGTGATTCAGGAGACAAGGCGGTGGGACGATAATAAAGAAAGTTCCCGTGCCATGAGGTCCAAGGAAGACGCCAGGGATTACCGGTATTTTCCGGATCCGGATCTGCCTCCGGTCCATATTTCAGATGAATGGATTCAGAGAATCCGTAATACGCAGCCGGAGCTGCGCGAAGAAAAGCAGCAAAGGTATCAGGATGAGCTGGGACTTTCCGATTATGATGCCAGAGTTTTGACGGAATCGGCACATCTGGCTGCCCTTTTTGAAAAAACAGCAGAGCTCAGTCAGAATCCCAAAAAGACAGCAGCATGGTTCATGGGGGAAGTCCTTCGCCTGATAAAAGAATACGGGACAGAACCGGAAAAAGTTTGTTTTTCACCGAAGCATCTTGCCCGGTTGATTTGTATGGTAGAAGAGAAGAAGGTCAGCCCTGCCAATGCAAAAAAGGTATTCGAGCATATTTTTGATGAAGATACAGATCCGGAAGCTTTTGTCCGGGAGCATGGTCTGGGAATCGTGCAGGATGCGGATCTTTTGCAGCGAGTGCTTCAGAAGGTCCTTGCAGAGAATCCGGATCCCCTTTCAGAACTTCTGGGAGGCAAGGAAAAAGTATTCGGTTTTTTTGTAGGTCAGATGATGAGAGAATTGAAGGGAACAGCAAGTCCTGAGGCGGTAAGGGAAGCCCTGATGGAAGAAATAAAAAAGAACAGGAGATAGAATATGGTAACAGTAAATAAAAACTATCTGAAACTGCCGGGCAGTTATTTGTTTTCTACAATTGCCGGAAAGGTGTCCGCTTTTCAAAAGGAAAATCCGGAAGCCCATATCCTTCGTCTCGGGATTGGAGATGTGACTCAGCCTCTTGCCCCGGCAATCATTGAAAGTCTTCATAGATCCGTAGATGAGATGGCACATAAGGAAACATTCCGGGGATATGCACCGGATCTGGGATATGAATTTTTGAGAGATGCCATTGCAAAGAATGACTACAAAGACAGAGGATGTAACATTTCTGCAGATGAGATATTTATTTCTGACGGAGCAAAAAGCGATTCCGGAAATATTCAGGAGATTTTTGGGACAGATAATAAAGTGGCTGTCTGCGATCCGGTTTATCCGGTTTATGTGGATACCAATGTGATGGCGGGGAGGACAGGAGCTTATAATAAAGAAAAGGAAAATTTTGACGGAGTGATCTACATGCCCTGCCTGGAATCCAATGGATTTCTTCCGGAGATTCCCGGTGAAGTGCCGGATCTGATCTATCTCTGCTTTCCGAATAATCCAAGCGGCGCTGCCATTACTAAGAAAAAGCTTCAGGAGTGGGTAGACTTTGCAAACCATACAGGTGCAGTGATCATTTATGATGCAGCCTACGAGGCTTATATCACGGAAGCAGATATCCCTCACAGTATTTATGAGTGTGAGGGTGCAGGAACCTGCGCTATTGAGCTGCGCAGTTTTTCAAAAAATGCCGGATTTACCGGTGTGCGTCTTGGATTTACAGTGATACCACGGGAACTGATCCGTGACGGTGTGTCGCTTCACAGCTTATGGGCACGACGCCATGGAACCAAGTTTAATGGTGCGCCTTACATTGTTCAGAGAGCCGGAGAAGCAGTATATTCTCCGGAGGGAAAAAGACAGCTTCGGGAACAGGTGGCCTATTACATGAGAAATGCTCATTATATCTACAGTGAACTGAAAAAAGCCGGATATTCTGTTTCCGGAGGAGTGAATGCCCCTTATATCTGGCTGAAAACACCGGATCAGATGTCTTCCTGGGAATTTTTTGATCATCTTCTCAGAAATGCGCATGTAGTAGGAACTCCAGGTGTTGGATTTGGTGCTCATGGAGAAGGCTTTTTCCGATTGACAGCGTTTGGCTCTTATGAAAATACACAGGAAGCGATCCGTCGTATAACACAACTGTAAAGAAGCGAAAAGCTGCAGATCTATGTATGACCTGCAGCTTTTTTGCGCTTTTTTGGATAAGACAGGTTTTCATTGCGTTACTGTGAATTTTACCGTATAATGGAAAGGAGTCAAAAGATAAAGGAGTAGCAGGATATGTATTACGAAACAGCAGAGAAACTGCTTGCATTTATCAGAAAAAGCCCTACCGCTTTTCATGCAGTAGATACAATGAGAAAAACTCTGGCAGACCAGGGATTTCAGGAGCTTTCCGAAAAGGATTACTGGAAGCTGACACCTGGCGGCCGGTATATGGTTACAAGAAATAATTCAGCGCTGATCGCATTTTCCATTCCGGAGGATGCACCCAGAAGATTTCATATTATGGCAAGTCACAGCGATTCTCCCACCTTTAAGATCAAGGAAAATCCGGAGATCACTGTAGAAAAGGCTTATGTAAAGCTGAACGTGGAGAAATACGGCGGTATGCTGATGTCTCCATGGTTTGACCGCCCGCTGTCAGTGGCAGGAAGAGTCATTGTTTCAGAAGGCGGAGAGATCAGAGAAAAACTGATCGATATTGACAGGGATCTCCTGATGATCCCAAGTCTGGCCATTCACATGAACCGTGAGGTAAACTCCGGTTATTCTTACAATCCTCAGAAAGATCTTCTTCCTCTTTATGGTACTGCAGGAACCGAAGAGACCTTCAGAAAAACTCTTGCAGAAGCAGCAGGAGTCCGTGAGGAAGAAATTTTAAATCATGACCTGTTTCTTTACAGCAGGACAAGAGGCGCTGTGTGGGGTGCAGAGAAGGAATTTATTTCTGCGGGAAGACTTGATGACCTGCAGTGCGCATTTGCTTCCATGGAAGGTCTTCTTTCCGGAGAAAAGAAGAAAAGCATCGCAGTTCACTGTGTTATGGATAATGAAGAAGTAGGAAGCGGAACCAAACAGGGAGCCGCATCTACATTTCTGAAGGATACACTTCTTCGGATCAATTCCGGACTGGGAAGAACCTATGAAGAATATCTGATGTCACTGGCAGACAGTTTTATGATCTCGGCAGACAATGCCCACGCCCTTCATCCGAATTACACAGATATGGCAGATCCTGTAAATCGTCCGCTCCTTAATAAAGGAATTGTGATCAAGTACAATGCCAACCAGAAATATTGTACAGACGCGGTTTCGGCGGCAAGATTCAAGGAACTCTGCAATAGAGCGGAAGTACCATATCAGACATTTGTAAACCGTTCAGATATGGCAGGAGGCTCTACTCTTGGTAATATTTCCAACACACAGGTTCCTGTGAATACGGTGGATATCGGACTGCCGCAGCTGGCAATGCATTCTCCTTATGAAACAGCAGGAGTCAAGGATACCCTTAGTCTTGTAAAAGCAGCAGAGCTGTTTTTTGAATAGAAGAACGGAACCGGATACGGGGAGAAAAGAAAGACAGAAGAGGAAAAATGAATAAAAAAGCAGTGTTTTTTGATGCAGACGGTACGGTCTGTGATATAAAAAAAGGAGTTCCGGACAGCGCGGTCAGAGCAATCACTCAACTGGTGGAGAACGGACATGAAGCGTGGTTATGTACCGGAAGGAGCCGGGCCTTTGTTCCCTGGTATCTGGAGCAGATCCCTTTTACCGGAATGATCAGTGCCTGTGGAGCGACTATTGAAAAAAATGGCCAGCGACTTTTTAACAGAGAAATGCCTGCAGAAGTTGCACAGAAATCAGTGGAGATTCTGAGAAAATACGGTCTGATCCCGGTAATGGAGGGAGCGGATTATATGTATTATGATAAAGAGGAATATACGATGGAAGTAAACTGGTACAGAGATCTGATCACAGAGGCGCTGGGACCAAAATGGAAACCAATTGCAGGAAACGAAGCCTGTCTTCAGATCAATAAGATCAGTGCCAAAATGACAGAAGGCTGTGATGACCGGCAGGCAGTAAGAGAACTTTCCTCCTGGTATGATGTGATTCGTCATGAAAACAATGCCTTTGTGGGAACCACTATTGAGTTTATACCAAAAGGCTGCAGCAAGGCAGTGGGAATTGCCGCCGTATGCAGGATTTTTGATATTCCCTGGGAAGATACGGTGGTATTTGGAGACAGCAACAACGATCTGTCCATGTTTGAATATGCAGCCACTAAGGTAGCAATGGGAAATGCATCGCAGAAGATTCTGGAGCTTGCAGATCATATCACTACGGATATGTTTCATTATGGCATCAGAAACGGACTGAAAACACTGGAACTGATCTGAAAAAGGTAAAGAGATAAGAAATCAATGAAAGATTTTAAAAAATATGAAGAGGAGCTGCTCCGGCACAGGCGGTATTTTCACATGTATCCGGAGCTGGGACTCCAGGAAAAACAGACATCGGCATATATCAGGGATTATCTGGAAAAACGGGGATATGAGATCACCTTTGTTGAGCCCACCGGGATGATTGCTGAACTTCCGGAGCTGAAAAGCAGAAAAAAAACAGTGGTTCTCAGAGCAGAAATGGATGGTCTTCCCATGGAAGAAAAGACAGGACTTCCTTTTGCATCCCAAAATCAGGGCTGTATGCATGCCTGCGGTCATGATGGGATTCTTGCGGTGGCACTTACTCTATGTGGGATCCTTGCAGAAGAAAAAGACAGTTTTCCGGTTAATGTGCGCTTCCTTTTTGAACCGGCAGAGGAGATCGGAGAGGGAGCAAAAAGGATGCTGGCAGCCGGAGCTCTGGAAGATCCGGTGCCGGATGCTTTTCTGATGTTTCATTTTGCAGTGGATATGCCTTTTGGAATGGCCGTTCATGAAGGTCAGGCATCTGCCATGATCGCAGGGATCGGAATTGATATAAAAGGAAAGGCAAGCCACTGGAGTGAGGCCCATAAGGGAATTGACAGCATTTATGCAGGTGCAAGAGCTATTCAGGAGGTACATGATCTGAACAGCTCCTATAAGGGGGCGGCTCCCTGCCTTGTGGGAATCGGCACAGCCCATGGCGGCGAATACACAAATATCATTGCTGATTCCATGCAGCTGACCGGTAATATCCGTGCGTGCAGAGAGGAAGACTTCCGGGCTCTGTATGAAAATCTGGAAAAAAGACTTCAAAATACAGAAAAAGAAACGGGAGCAGAGCTGACGCTAAGTATCCTGAAGGAACCGGTACTTTCTTTTGCCAATGATCCGGAATTTACCAGAAATGCAGAAGAAATCGGGAAAGATGTTTTTGGAGATCGTTTTATTCTGGAAGGAGAGGAAGAACTGTTTCTGGCAGGGGACAATGCCTATCGGTATTTCCAGAAGACAAGAGGTATTTTTCTGGTCTTTCTGGCAGCCGTGCCCGGACATGAGCATCCTCTTCATCATCCGCAGATGGAGATCGATGAGAAAATTTTTCCATACAGTCTGGAGACTGTTTATCGGATGATACGAAAAATCGGTAAAAGCTGAAATGCTCAAAAGAGACAGAGAATATGGCACGGATACAGCGGTGCTGTGAGCTGGAGGAGATTCTATGAAATATGGAAAAATAAGAATAGAGGACGGACATCTGGTATTTACCAGACATATGATGATAAATCATCTTCCCTGCAGAGATATTCTGTGGATCTACAAAAGACAGGAGGGCGTGGAAGGTGGTGTCCAGAAACAGATCAGCACCAGCTATCTCGTAGTGGTGACCAGAAGGCGAAAAAGGTATAAATTTGATATGACAGAGCGGGAAATTCAGGATTGTATCCAGCTTTTAAAAGCCCTGAATCCCGATATCGTTGTGGGATTTCCGAAAGGGGGAAGGATCCATCTTCAGAGTCTTCCAAATACCAGGGACCTGGGAGCACTGGTCACAGAGGATGGAAGACATATTTTGCCGAAACGGCTTTTGAGGAGCGGAAGTCTTTATCATATTTCTCTGGCAGATCAGGATGTTCTGACCGAGGAATATCATCTGACCGAGGTTGTTGATCTTCGGACCAGATACGAAATACTGCAAAAACCGGATACTGTTATGGAAGGAGTCTGTTACCATGAGATCCCGATTATAGATGAAGAGACGGCAGGTATTTCCCAGGCAGGAAGTCTCATGGAAATGATAAACAGATTTGACAGAGTACCGGATGAGTTTATACATAAGCAGTATCAGAACTTTGTCCGGGATCAGTATTCCGTCAGACAGTATGCAAGATTTATGGATATATTACTGGATCATGAAGACGGGGCCATTCTCTGGCACTGCAGTGCCGGGAAAGACCGCGCAGGAATTGGAACGGTTTTTCTTCTTTGTGCACTGGGAGTTCCGAGAAAGACGATCAGAGAAGATTTTTTAAAAACAAATCTTTATCTGGAAGAAGAAATGCAGCATATGGTGCGCTATCTGGAATCTAAAACGATTGTGGACGGTCGGGTCATGGATAAAATAAGACTTCTGTATAAGGTTAAGGGTGAGTATCTGGATACGGTATTTGAAACGATAGAAAAAGACTACGGGTCTGTTCAGAACTTTATGAAAAAGGCGCTTTATCTGACGCCGAAAGCAATCGAGGCGCTGAAAAATAAATATCTTGTATAAAATTGTGAAATTATACATTGACAAATGTTTGAATGTTGATATAATGATATCCATGCAGATGTTTTACAGAATTAAAGGTTTACACTATTAAAGTGATGAAAGCGGGTGTGTTATGCAAAAGAGAATTTTGTCCCTGTTAGTAGACAATACTGCAGGTGTATTAAGCCGTATTTCCGGTTTGTTCAGCCGAAGAGGTTATAATATAGACAGCCTTTCTGTTGGAGTCACTGCAGACGCACGTTATTCCAGAATGACTGTTGTATGCAGCGGAGATGAGCTGATCCTGGAACAGATTACAAAACAGCTTGCGAAGCTGGTAGACGTGAGAGATATCAAGGTGTTGGAGCCGGAGAACAGTGTAAGCCGCGAACTGGTACTGGTAAAGGTGGCGGCAAAGCCGGAACAGAGAGAAGCAATCATTTCCATTGCCAATATTTTCCGTGCAAATGTCATTGATGTGGCAAAGGAATCTCTTGTGATTGAGCTGACAGGAAGTAAAAGTAAGCTTGGAGCATTTGTAAAGCTTCTGGAGGATTATGAGATTCTGGAACTGGCAAGAACAGGTATCACAGGACTTTCCAGAGGGGCTGCAGATGTAACGTTCCTTTGATCTGTACAGATTGCTGAGGGGAATTCCCTTGACGATATATTATGAAAAAATTTATTAAAAAAGCTTAGGAGGAAAAGAAAATGGCAAACAGGATTTTTTATCAGGAAGACTGTAATTTAAGTTTACTGGACGGCAAGACTATCGCCATTATCGGTTATGGCAGCCAGGGACATGCACATGCACTGAACTTAAAGGAGTCAGGCTGTCATGTGATCATTGGTCTGTATGAAGGAAGCAGATCCTGGAAAAAAGCGGAAGACCAGGGATTTGAAGTATATACAGCAGCAGAGGCAGCAAAGAAGGCGGATATCATCATGATTCTTATCAATGATGAAAAACAGGCTGCTCTTTACAAAAATGACATTGAGCCGAATCTGGAAGAGGGCAATATGCTGATGTTTGCCCATGGTTTCAATATTCATTTTGGATGCATTGTTCCGCCGAAGAATGTTGATGTAACCATGATCGCTCCAAAAGGACCGGGTCATACAGTTAGAAGTGAATATCAGGCAGGCAAAGGTGTTCCGTGTCTGGTGGCTGTTCAGCAGGATGCTACAGGCAAGGCTCTTGATATGGCACTTGCATATGCTCTGGGAATCGGCGGAGCAAGAGCCGGTGTTCTTGAGACAACCTTCCGTACAGAAACAGAAACAGACCTTTTCGGTGAGCAGGCAGTTCTTTGCGGTGGTGTATGTGCTCTTATGCAGGCTGGATTTGAAACTCTGTGTGAAGCAGGCTATGATCCGAGAAATGCATATTTTGAGTGTATCCATGAGATGAAGCTGATCGTGGATCTGATCTATCAGTCAGGATTTGCCGGAATGAGATATTCTATTTCCAATACTGCTGAATATGGTGATTACATTACTGGACCGAAGATCATTACAGAAGATACAAAGAAAGCCATGAAGAAAATTCTTTCCGATATTCAGGATGGTACTTTTGCAAAAGATTTCCTTCTGGATATGTCTTCTGCAGGCGGACAGGTTCACTTCAAGGCAATGAGAAAGCTTGCTGCTGAACATGAATCAGAAAAAGTTGGCGAGGAGATCCGTAAGCTGTACAGCTGGAACGGAGAAGACAAGCTGATCAATAACTAAAAATAAGACCCTCTGTCTTTTGGCAGAGGGTTTTGCTGTCCTATGCAGAAGATAAGGCAGGATATCTTTAATTTTCTGTAAAAAAATATTGAAGAAGGGGAAAATTTTCTTCTTTTTTTCTACATACGAACCCAAGCTCTCTTTCCGGAAAGCGAAATCCCAGAGGAACTTCAGAGAGAATTCCTTTTTTCAGCTCTTTTTCCACGAACTGACGGACAACACCGGCAATCCCAAGACCTGTTTCCGCAAACTGGATAAGGAGATCCATGGTGCTGACTTCCAATATATGAACAGGCTCCATGCGATGCTCCTTTAGGCAGGAATTTATGGTCTGCCGGGAAATGTTTTCTTCATCAAGCATCATAAAGACTGCGTTGTGGGACAAGGGTTCTCCGGGATAAAGCTGCTCCTGGGCAGTCAGATACTGTGTGGTGGCGACAAAAATATCATTTACATTCATGATCGGGCGAAAGAAACAGGCGTGAAGCTTCTGCGGCTTGCCGATCAGCCCCACATCAATTTTTTCTTCTTCCAGAAGCCGCAGAGTCTGATAGGTATCCTGACAGGAAATACTGATCCGTACATGAGGATGAGCTGCAATATAAGGTTTTAAACGGGGCAGAAGCACATAACGACACAGAGTGGTGCTGGTACCCAGCCGCAGGTGCGGAATGTTCCTTGAATGGTTGTGGAGAATCGCTTTTTCTCCTTCAGAGACAAGTTCAAAGGCAGCTCTTATTTTTTCAAAGAGGATTCTGCCGTCAGAGGTGAGAAAGACACCTCGGGAGCTTCTTTTAAACAGTCTGGTATCCAGATTGCTTTCCAGACGCTGGATTGCTCTGCTGACAGCCGGCTGACTGATATAAAGTTCTTTGGCAGCCAGAGAAATATTTCCTGTTTTACCTACAATATAAAAAATATGATACAAAGACAAATTTTCTTTCAAGAGAAATTCCACCTTTCTATTATAACTTATAAGCATAATAAATATGAATAATATGTATTTGTATTATAACAGATCCTGTGATAAAATAACAGCAATGAAAGAAAAAACAACGAATAAAAATATAGAACGGAGGAAATCAACCATGGGAATGACAATGACACAGAAAATCCTTGCTGCACATGCAGGCCTGGATTATGTGGAAGCAGGGCAGCTGATCGAGGCAGATCTGGATCTGGTTCTTGGAAATGATATCACGTCTCCGGTAGCGATTCATGAGATGGATAAAATGAAAGCGGGCACGGTATTTGACAAAAATAAGATTGCCCTTGTTATGGATCATTTTATACCCAATAAAGACATTAAGTCTGCCGAACATTGTAAATGTGTCCGGGAGTTTGCCTGTCATCATGATATTACGAATTATTTTGATGTGGGAGAAATGGGGATTGAACATGCTCTTCTTCCGGAAAAAGGCCTGACAGTTGCAGGGGATGTGATTATAGGTGCAGATTCTCATACCTGCACTTATGGAGCTCTTGGAGCATTTTCTACAGGAGTGGGAAGTACGGACATGGCAGCCGGTATGGTGACCGGAAAAGCCTGGTTTAAGGTTCCGGCAGCAATCCGGTTTCATATCACAGGAAAACCAAAAAAATGGATCAGTGGTAAGGATGTAATCCTTCATATTATCGGTATGATCGGTGTAGATGGAGCTCTTTATAAGTCGATGGAATTTGTGGGAGACGGAATTCAGTATCTTTCTATGGATGATCGTTTTACTATTGCGAATATGGCTATTGAAGCAGGCGGTAAAAATGGAATTTTTCCGGTTGATGAAAAGACGGAAGCATATATGAAGGAACATTCACAAAGACCGTATAAAATCTATGAGGCAGACGAAGATGCCGTTTATGATGCAGAATACACAATCGACCTCAGCACACTGGAGCCAACAGTGGCTTTTCCGCATCTTCCCGAAAATACAAAAACGATTTCGGAAATCGGTGAAGATGTAGTAATTGACCAGGCAGTAATCGGCTCCTGTACCAACGGAAGAATCGAAGATCTTCGTACAGCGGCAGAAATCCTGAAAGGCAGAAAAGTGAAAAAAGGTGTACGCTGTATTGTAATTCCCGCTACACAGGGTATTTATCTTCAGGCAATGGAAGAAGGGCTGCTCAGGATATTTGTGGAAGCAGGCGCTGTAGTCAGTACACCTACCTGCGGTCCGTGTCTGGGCGGCTACATGGGAATACTTGCTGCCGGAGAACGGTGTATTTCAACAACAAACAGAAATTTTGTAGGACGTATGGGACATGTAGATTCTGAGGTTTATCTGGCGAGTCCGGCAGTGGCAGCTGCAAGTGCAGTAACAGGAAAAATATCCGCACCGGAAGAACTGGGGTTATAAGGAGGAGAAAAATGCAGGCAAAAGGCAGTGTATTCAAGTATGGAGATAATGTAGATACAGATGTGATTATTCCTGCCCGTTATCTGAATTCCTCAGATCCGGCAGAGCTGGCAACACACTGTATGGAGGATATTGATAAGGAGTTCGTAAAAAAGGTAAAAAAAGGTGATATCATTGTAGCAGATAAAAATTTTGGATGTGGTTCGTCCAGAGAGCATGCACCGATTGCAATCAAAGCGGCGGGAGTAAGCTGTGTGATCGCGGAAACCTTTGCAAGGATTTTTTACAGAAATGCAATTAACATCGGCCTGCCCATCATTGAATGTCCTGAGGCAAGCAGAGGAATTCAGGCAGGAGATACAGTAGAAGTGGATTTTGATTCCGGAATGATTTATAACCGTACCAGAGGCACCGAATATAAGGGACAGGCATTTCCGGAATTTATGCAGAAGATTATCCGTTCCGGCGGATTAGTCAACTATATTAACGAAAATAATTAATTAGTGCAGATAAAAGCTGATACAGCTCATAGAACTGACTTTTGACGGAACTATGATTAAGTATCAGCTTTTTCATCTGTCTGGATTTACGGTTTTGCTGGAATAAATAAGGGTTATGTGCTAAACTAAAAACAGAGGTGTTATTTTTTTACTCCGGAAGGAAGGATTTATGCCGGGAGTCATCCGGAATATTATAACTATACCTTTTATTCTGGTGAGCAGATGAAATTTTTTCTCCCAATGCTTAAGGATTATTCCCTGAGACTGTGTCAGGGGATTACACCAAATAAAGCAGAGGGAAAAGAAATGCAGTATGCTGCTGTATGGATGGAAAATAAAAACGGGATCGTTCAGATTGGAATGGAACCCGGAAGAGTGCTTCAGGAGACAAAAGATAAAAGCCTTGAAAATGTTATTGCCACCTTTCCCATGGATCTGAGGGGCTATCTTCATGTGGTTGACAGGAATACGAATACGATTATTGCATCTACTTCAGAAAAGCTTGTGGGACTCAGAGTTAATGAAAAAATAGAAGTCAGTAAAACCTATGAAGATGTCAAAATGGTTCATTACACCTATGCAGGGGAAAGATATTGTACCTTTATAAAACCATATAAGGATTATCTCCTGATCAGGACTTATTTGTCTGATTATCCAATGAAAAATACGATCGTATCAACGGTGCTGGTAGTTTTTTATATGCTTGTTGTTGCTATCACGGTGATCGGTGTGATCGTGTGGTATGTAAATAAGAAACTGTCAAAAAATCTGACTCTGATCGTAAACGATCTGAAAAAAATAGAGCAGGGAAATCTGGACAATATTACAATAAATACGAACATCAAGGAATTTGATGAATTGATCCAGTATGTTAATATGCTTTTGAAAAACCTCCGTCTGAACTGGAGCAAATTGTCTCTTGTGATCAATAAGGTCCGGCTTCCTTTTGGAGTTTTTGAGGATAACCGTTTCTATAAAAAGACTTTTGTGAATGAAAGAATACTGGAGATCCTTAAGATCAGAAATGTGCAGGAATATTCTCCGGACGAACTGGCAGAAATTGTAAGAAGAAGGATCCGAAAGGCAGAAGAAGGATTAAAGGATCTGGATGATCCGGTTTATGAATATGCAGAGGATAATGAGAAATCTTATCTGAGAATTGAGCGGCTGGTGGATGAACAAAGTACAACTTATTATATATCAGATATCTCCATGTGGTGGAATGAGATTCATATTCTCAGAGAGCAGAGCAGCAGGGACAGTCTTACCGGTTTGTATAACAGAAGGGGATTAAGCGAGAGGATTGAGGAGCTTTTCGCACACCAGGAGAGGATCGGATGCGGTGCACTTTTGATGCTGGATGCGGATGTATTGAAAAAGATCAATGATATTTATGGACACCGCACCGGGGATGCGTATCTGAAGCGCATCAGTCAGGTGATCGGAAGCATATCTGAGGAGTATACTGTCTGTGCAGGACTGGGCGGAGACGAAATTGCAGTATTTCTCTATGGTTATCAGTCCTGTGAGGAGATCAACCAGGCGTATCTGAACTGAAAAAAAGCAGGGGAGAAGACTTTGAGATCGAGGATCCAATGGCAAAGATATCCGTGGAGTTTTCTCTGGGGCTGGCATATTATCCGGCAGATGGAACGGATTATAATGTCCTGATGCATAAGGCAGATGAAAATATGTATCAGGAAAAGAAAAACCGTAAAAAAGAAAGAATATAAGCAGAAGACAATTCAGGAAGTTTGTCCTGAATTGTCTTTTTCTAGTGGGATAATTTGACGAACGAATTTCGTTGACTTTTTATTAGCCAGAGGCTAGAATAAAAGCATCTTAACAAGCAGTACATTTCATCTGCTTCCACCTTCTTCAGAAGGTATATCGGGGAAAATCCAAAGTTGTCTAATTATTATAGGAGAGATCTGCTGTAAGGAAACTACATGTCAGATCTGTTAAAACGGAGGGTTAAAGAAGCCTGGCTTCTTTGATCTAATATAAAGGAATACGCCTCTTTCTTCCTGCTTTCGGGAATCTTCAGAGCTTCAGGCTCTTCTGTTTATCTGTAAGGTGTCATTCAAATCTTTATCTATCTCAAATACCAATTCTTAATTACCCGTTTCAGTAAAGGAGAAAGAGGGCGTAGTCTATGAAAAAAATCCTGCGGGGCAGAGCACCGCCGATGGAACAGCAGCTTGTAAGTTCTATAAAAGAAAGGATTCTATGAAAAAAATTGAACGAATAGGAAGAATGGTTCTGATCGTGGCAGTGGTGGCAGTGGGACTCCTGTTTTGGGGACCTTATAAGAGATTTTCTGTCAGCGTGGTATTGTCAGGATCTATGGAGCCGGCACTGAAAACGGGCGGCCTTATTTTTACAGATATAAAAAAGGTAACTCCGGAAAAGGGAGATATCATTACCTACTGCCGTGACGATATGATGATCACGCACAGAGTCAGTGCCAGCGGTAAAAATGGATATGTGACAAAAGGCGATGCCAATATGAGTGAAGATCCTGGACTGGTACAGCCGGGACAGATTCAGGGGACAGTGGTATGGTCTCTTCCTTATCTTGGGTACTGCGCTGTTTTTCTGAAACAGAAGCCTGTTTTTTGTCTGATCGCCATAATGCTTGCACAGGAGCTGTTTTTTCTGGGAATTCAATGGAAAGATTAATATATGGAAGGTATAACAGAAAATATGAAAAAAACAAAAAAGAATTTAAAAAAAGCAGTATTTTTTGCAGGTGTACTCGGTATGGCAATGATCGGAGGAGTATCTGCTTACTTGACAGATTACGATAAGGCTCTTAACCAGTTTACAGTGGGAAAGGTGGATATACAGCTGGAGGAGCCGAACTGGAAACCGGAAGAGCATACAAAGATTGAACCGGGTAAAGACATTACCAAGGATCCCCGGATAAAGAATACCGGGCTTAACGATGCTTTCGTGTATTTGGAGATCAGCGTTCCCATGGCAGACGTAACAGCCGCCGATCAACAGGGCAACCGACTGGATCAGAAGCTTCAGGAGCTGTTTACGTTTTCAACAAAGGAGAACTGGACAAGGCTGGAAACAAAGAAAAAAGATGCATATACCATTTATGTATATGCCTATGATAAAGTACTGAAACCGGAACAGACAACGGGTACTCTTTTTGATACGGTAAAATTTCTCAATATTATAGAAGGCCAGCTGGATACGCAGCAGATAGACATGCCTGTAAGAGCTTATGCGATACAAACTTCCTATACCGGCGGGGATAAGGGCAGTATTCAGGAGCAGGCCAGAAACGCATATGAGAAATACGTGAATCAGAACAGGAATCAGGAAGGGCAGGCGGCTATATGAGGAAAATGCCATACAGAAAGACAGGTGCGTTAGATGACAGGAAAGAGAAGATTTGTTTCAGGAATACTCATTTTTGCAGCAACACTGGGAATCGGAGGAACGGCAGCATATCTGACAGCGTTTGATCAGAAAGAGAACACGGTTGCGGCAGGCTGTAATACCACAGGGATAGAAGAGGAATTTCCAAATCCAACTCCTGTACCGATAGAGGAAAATCCTGATTTTCTGAAAAAAGTATGGGTGACGAACACCTCTTCCGGGGAGGAAGGCTTTCAGGTGGACTGTTATGTAAGAGCTTCTCTGGGATATTCGGACAGTGTGATCGGAAAAGCCGTTGTTTTAAAAAATCTGGATAAGGAGAACTGGGTCTATAAGAATGACGGATATTATTATTACCGGCATGTTTTGAAGGAGGGAGAATCAACCAGCCCGTTATTTACAGGTTTTTTTATAGATTCCACCAAAGTAGAAGATCTCCTTCCTGATCAGATAGGGGAATTTAAGATTCAGATCTATCAGGAATCTGTTCAGGCATCAGGCTATTCTGATTTTGAAGAGGCATGGGATTACTATGCAAATCCCATTTAAGGGAAGGGGGAAGACATGAAAAAGATATGGCTGACAGCAGCGGCAATGGTACTTTTGACTGTTACAGCTGTTTACGGATATTTTTCTGACTCAGTGACGGTTCATAATCATATTTCGCTTGGGGATGTGAATATAGGGCTGAAGGAATATGAAAAAAAGGGAAGCACCGAAATCCTTTACCGAAATCCGAAAAAAATAGTGCCGGGGGACAGTATTTCTAAAATACCGAGAATCACAAATTACGCGCAGCCCTGTTGGGTCAGAGCAAGAATTGTTATGGAAAATAACCGGGATCAGATGGATGGAATTCAGGAAGAAATGCTTGTGGGAATTTCCTCCAAATGGGTCAGGCGGGGAGAATATTACTATTACACAAAGGCTTTAAAAAAAAGAGAGAGCGTGGATCTGTTTCACAGTGTAAAGATTCCGGAGTCATGGACAGAAGAGCATAATGGACAGGAACTGGGAATGGTGATCCAGGCAGAGGCTATACAGGAAGCAAATTTTACACCTGATTTTTCAGGAATGTCTCCATGGGGAAATCAGGAAATCGAATTATGCGTCCACGAAAAAGAAGGTGCGCCTGTATGCAGGATGCCGGAAACAGATCTGTCTGTGGAATTTAATGGAAAAGCGCATAAACTGCTTGCTGTACCGGGCGACTTTTTTTCCAATGCAGAAACCCTTATGCCGGGCGATGTTTTTGAGGATACGGCTGAGATTTCCAATACAACAGACAAAAGCGCCGAGGTTTTTTTCAGGACAGAAGTCACAAATCAGGACAAAAACAATATGGAACTTTTGAAAGGGATAAATTTAAAGATATCCATGAATGGAAAAAGGATTTACCAGGGTTCGCTGGATTCCCCGGAATTGAAGAAAAATGTTTCTCTGGGAAGCTATGCACCGGAAGAACCCGGTAAGCTGAGATTTTCTCTTTCTGTTCCCGGAGAGTGGAAGAACTCTTATGCCTTAAGGAAAGGGGCAGTTAAATGGATATTTACTGTAAATGAAAGGGAAGAGACTACGCAGAGAAATGATTCCGGTCAGAAAGGAAATCAGACATATTCCGGGTATCCGGTGTGTCCGGAGACAGTAAAAACCGGAGATGAAATGGAGCCGGAATGTTTCCTTATAATACTTTCATGCACGGGATTTTTCATTTTTGCCGTATTTCTGGGCAGGAAAGGAGGCCATTCCAGGTGAAAAGAAAAATAGCCGGACTTTTTCTGGCAGCAGTCATTTGTCTTATTCCGCCAACAGGTGAACTTTATGGCTCTGATACAGAAAAACCACAGAAAATTTCGGAATATGAAAATGAAACAGAAGAGATATTCAGTGACGAAGAACTTCTCGTTCCGGAGGAGGCTCAGGACAGCTGTCTGGATTCCGCACTTTCTCAGGTAGAAACAGGCACCAGTGATTCCGGTAGGGAGGAAGCACTGGAAGATACTCCGGTGGAAGAAAGGCCGCAGACCGGAGAATTGCCGGAGGAAGATTTTACCGGAACCGTTCTGACAGATGAAAATGCCGACATTCTGACTGCGGATACACCGGAAGCCGAAACGGTAATAGAAGAAATCGAACAGGGTAACATTATTGCGTTTGCACCGGCATCACTGGCAGATTTTGGTGAAGAGGAGATGCTTTCGGAGGATGGAGAAGACAGGGCTGTTGTAGCCCGTCTGAAAGCGGACCAGTATAAGCTGATCGCAACAAATACAATTGCTGACTGTGATGAAATATGGACTGCCAGTTCCGCAATCCACACAAGGGTCCGCTATATAGAATATGTGGATTCTGACGGGACAGTGAAGCGTTCCCCCTTGTATTGTATGAATGCGTCCAAGCTTGGAATTAACGATACCGGGTCATCAGGACTTGATCTGAAACCTGCAGCAGTAAAGTTTTTTTCTAATTCCACATTGCGCAAGATCCTGTATTTCGGTTATGGAGGTCCCGGAGATATCTGTGATCAATATGACCCCAGCTGCTCCCATATCAGATGGTCAAGATGGCAGAATCGTTATGTATTTACGCATCAGGCTCTGTCCAAGGTATATGCCAATGATGTGAACGGTGCTACCAAGTCGCAGATAGAGCATGTTGGACTGATTCGTTTTATCAATAAGATAAAAGGTATGACAATCCCCGACAGAAGTGCAGTAAAACTCAGAGCTGTAAATACCAGTGGAAATGTGGCAACAGCGAATCCTCTTAACATTGGGATGATGCTATACAGAGTGAAGCCATCCTCCGGATTCAGCTGGCTGGAGACTACTTTTCAAAATGGGTTTCAGATCACTCCTCTGTGTACGGTAACGGACTCCGGAAAGGCAGGAAACGGCATTACGGTTACCAGAGGGGCGAAAGACCAATGGCAGCTGGTTTACTGGTCCAGTGAGGCTCAGGCAAAATCAAAGCCCGACAGTCCCGGACGCCTGGAAAAAGGTAAAAGCGTAAAACTGAAAAACGGATACTGTTTCCGTATTGTATTTCCGGAAAACAGTACAGGTTCAAAGCGTTTTTCCTGGAATATGCTTCTTCGCCCGGTAAAATACCTTCTTGTAGACGGATCAGTGCAGACAGGCATGAACATACAGGATTTTGGGGCATGTGTATATCAGGGAAGCAGAGGGAAGATGGTGCTGAATCTGACATTTCAGCCATCAGGAAGCATACTTCTTCAGAAAACCAGCACCCAGACCGGAAAACCGGTGGGAAACGCGGTTTATACACTGTATGCAGATCAGGATCTCTACAGCGGAGGAACCCGTATGTATACGAAAAATGCCCGCATTTCAGAAGCGCCTACCAATTCTTCCGGACAGATTGTGTTTGACAGCCTTCTTCCGGGAAAATACTATATTAAAGAAAAAACAGCTTCTCCGGGATATCTGCTTACCGCTTCCTCAGAATTCTGTACGGTGACGGCAGGCAAACGTACAACTGTCAATGTAAAGGAAACACCGGATATCAGAGGACGTGTCACAATAGAAAAAACAGCAGAGGGAACGGATGTCCATCTGAAAGACGCGGAATTTACTCTTTATTCATGGAACAAAAATACAGGAAGATATGAAAATGGCAGAATATTATCCTATGATGAGACCCAGAGAAGATACCTGTCTGAAGTTTTTCGGTACAGTGAGGTGAATCAGGGAAAATTTCGTGTATCAGAAACCGGTAATCCTCCGGGGTACACGGGAAACTGGGCTCAGGATATCGTGCTTTCCTCACCTGGAACAGAGCGGAATTATACTTATCGTGTGGAGAATACTCCATTACAGGAATATCAGGTAGAGATCAGAAAACAGGATTCAGCTACCGGGGATATTTTGAGAGGAGCAGAATTTCAGCTGTATGAATGGAACAGTCAGGAAGCTTCTTATCCCGGAGAAGGAGAGAGCCTTATACTGGATGAGGACTCAGAGACCTATAAAAGCAAGATCTTGAAAATCACGGAAGAAAATCAGGGAAAATTTTTGATCCGTGAAACAAAAAATCCGGAGGGATATCAGGGAACATGGAGCCGGGAGATCGATCTTACCGACCCGCACGTTCTGCTTCAGTATACGGTGAAAAATGATCCGATTCCTAAAAAATACGGGACAGTCAGAATAAAGAAAAAAGATTCCATAACAGGTGAAGAACTGGAAGGCGCGGAATTTCAGGTATTCTCCTGGGATCAGGAGAACGGACAGTACAGGGAGAAACCGGAAAATGCCGCATTTGTCTATCGACAAGAAGAGAAAACATATGTATGTGAAAATCTGGAGCTGACAGAGAGCAACCAGGGCAGATATCTGCTCCGTGAAACCAAGCTTCCCGAGGGATATAAAGGGAGCTGGCAAAAAGAGATTGTTCTTGAGCAGGATGGGCAGATTCTGGATCTGGAGGCGCACAATGAACCGATCCGGCTTCCGACAGGGC
This sequence comes from uncultured Blautia sp., assembly GCA_900541985.1. Lineage (GTDB taxonomy): Bacteria > Bacillota > Clostridia > Lachnospirales > Lachnospiraceae > Blautia_A. The sequence goes on from UQLX01000006.1 coordinate 61,057, forward strand.
AGATTTCTGTAATCAAAAAAATACATGAATCAGAAATTACCTGGGCACATGGGAATCCGACATTTCCTTTTGTAATTACAGGAACAGATATTCGTGGAAAGGAACGAACCTATGAGGACTGTATCGTGTTTACACCGGAAGGGTATGAGACAGACCGGGAGGGCTATGCCTGTTTGAAAGTGACGATTCCGAATATTCCTCTGGGCTCATATAAAATATATGAAAAACAGGTTCTGCGATATTATCTGGAAAATGCACAGGCAAATACCGCCAACGTACAGGTGATTACCGGAATTTCTCCTTCTTACGGCACTGAACCGGCAGCAGTTGCTTATGGAATGGCTGTGCTGGATACAGAGGACAGAAATGCAGAGCTGACATTTTATAATCGAAAAAAGAGATATGATGGCTATTCCCATAACAGCTTTGTAGAAAATACGGTTCCGATCGTAATAGCAAAGTAAACGTATATTTTTACTTCCGATTGTTATATAATGGGTTTAAAATCAAAAATCGGGAGGTTTGAATATGAAAAACGGAATTGATCTTCATTTACATCTGGATGGATCCCTGACTCCGGGTTATGTGATCCGGCAGGCAAAGAAACAGGGGATAGAGCTTCCAGTCTGGGAGGAAAGTGAACTGGTGAAATATATGACAGCTCCTGCTGACTGTAAAGACCTGAACGAGTATCTGGAAAAATTTGATCTCCCCGGTTCTGTAATGCAGACAGAGGATGCACTGACAGATGCGGCTCAGGATGTGTGTACGCAGATGAAAGAGCAGGGGCTGAAATATGTGGAAATACGTTTTGCTCCACAGCTTCATACAAAAAAAGGCCTGACCCAGAGACAGGTGGTGGAGGCTGTTCTCAGAGGATTGCTCTGTGACGCGGGCTTTGAGGCAAAGGTGATTCTTTGCTGTATGCGTATGAAGGACAACGAAAAGCAGAACCTGGAGACGATTCAACTGGCATCCGAACATCTTGGAAAAGGAGTGGTAGCAGCAGATCTGGCAGGAGCAGAGACCCTTTTTCCAACAGCATCTTTTGAAAAAGTGTTTAAAGCGGCAAAATTGGCGGATATTCCTTTTACCATTCATGCAGGTGAAGCAGACGGTCCCGAAAGTATTTGGACTGCACTGAATTTTGGAGCCCGGCGTATCGGCCATGGTGTTCGTTGTCTGGAGGATGAGAAGCTTGTGGAGTATCTAAGGGAAAAACAGATTCCTCTTGAAGTCTGTCCTACCAGTAATTTCCAGACCAGGGCGGTGAAAGGAGAACATCCCCTGAAGAAAATGCTGGAAAAGGGACTTTGTGTGACCCTGAATACGGATAATACAACAGTTTCCGGTACAACTCTGGAAAAAGAATATGAACTTGCAGAGAAACAGCTTGGACTGACGAAAGAAGAGATAGAGACCTTAAAGAGAAATGCAGAAAAGTCCAGATTCTGACTGCTGATCCGGAAAAGGTGAAGAAATCTTAAAGTAAACTGGAAAAAGTGCACAAAAAAATAAAATGAAATAGTTAATTATTAACAAAAACACAATTACTGATAAAAAAAGGACATAAGTCCTTTTTTTATTGCACAAACAAGAGGTATAATAATCTCAACATAAAGACAAAGTGCACAAACGGAAATGGGAAAAGGAGGTACGAGAGTGGAATATGTAATCGAAATGAACCATATTACAAAACAATTTGGGGATTTTAAAGCAAACGATGACATTACTCTCCAGGTGAAAAAGGGAGAAATCCACGCTCTGTTAGGAGAAAACGGAGCTGGAAAATCCACCTTGATGAGCGTTCTTTTCGGTCTGTATCAGCCGGAGGAAGGCGAGATAAAAATCAACGGAAAAACTGTAAAGATCAACAATCCAAATGATGCCAATGATCTGGGTATCGGAATGGTACATCAGCATTTTAAGCTGGTTCATAATTTTACAGTTCTGGAAAGTATTGTACTGGGCAGGGAAACCGTAAACATGGGCGTTCTGAAAATGGAAGACGCCAGAAAAAAAGTAATGGAACTCAGTGAAAAGTACAAGTTTAAAATTGATCCGGATGCTTACATTTCTGATATTACCGTAGGAATGCAGCAAAGAGTTGAGATCCTTAAGATGCTGTACTGTGACAACGATATTCTGATCTTTGATGAGCCAACCGCAGTCCTGACACCTCAGGAGATCCATGAACTTATGAAAGTTATGAAACAGCTTGTGGCAGAAGGAAAATCAATTATTTTTATCACACACAAGTTAAATGAGATCAAGGAAGTGGCAGACCGCTGCAGTGTTCTTCGTAAGGGCAAATATATCGGGACTATCAATGTGGCGGATACCACCAAGGAACAGATGTCCGAGATGATGGTTGGAAGAAAAGTAAACCTGAACGTGGAAAAAAGTGAAATGACTCCGGGAGACGCTGTACTGGAAGTAAGGAATCTGACGATCAAAAGCAAATCTTCCGGTAAAGAAGCTGTTAAAAGCGTATCCTTTCAGGTCCGCAAAGGCGAGATTCTCTGTGTGGCAGGAATTGACGGAAACGGACAGTCAGAGCTGGTATACGGTATTACCGGTCTGATGCCTCTGGACGGAGGACAGATCTTTTTAAATGGAAAAGATATAACAAAAGAGAGTATACGGCAGAAATGCCTTGACGGAATGGCACATATTCCGGAGGACCGACACAAAGACGGACTTGTACTTGACTATACCCTTCAGGAAAATCTGGTGCTTCAGTCCTATTACACGGATCGTTTCCAGAAACATGGTTTTCTGAAGTTTGATGCAATCCGTGAATATGCAAAGGAACTGATCAAAAAATTTGACATCCGTTCCAGTCATGGAGAGACCAGCAGCGCCAGAGGCATGTCCGGAGGAAATCAGCAGAAGGCCATCATTGCCCGAGAGCTTGACCGTAATCCGGAAATCGTAATTGCGGTTCAGCCGGTACGAGGACTTGACGTAGGAGCGATTGAATATATTCATAAGCAGCTGGTAGCACAGAGAGATGCCGGAAAAGCAGTCCTTCTGGTATCATTGGAACTGGACGAGGTAATGAATTTAAGTGACCGGATCGTGGTCATGTACGAAGGTGAGATCGTTGCGGATCTGAATCCAAAGGAGATCACTACAGAGGAACTTGGTCTTTACATGGCAGGAGCAAAAAGGAGTGTGAAGAATGAACAGTAAACGTAAATCTATATTTAAAGGAGAAGGATTTGTGAATTTCAGTTCTTCTATCCTGGCGATCATCTGTGGTCTGCTGTTTGGATTCATCATCCTTCTTGTGAGTAATCCAGGCCAGGCTGTAAATGGATTTCTGATGATCTTAAAAGGCGGATTCACAGACGGTATGAAAGGGGTTGGAGATGTTCTCTATTATGCAACTCCGATCATCATGACCGGTCTTTCCGTAGGTTTTGCCTTCAAAACAGGACTTTTCAACATTGGAGCTTCCGGACAGTTTACAGCAGGAGCTTTTGCAGCAGTATATGTGGGAATCAAATGGACGTTCCTTCCGGCTTCCATTCACTGGCTGGTAGCGCTTCTTGCAGCAATCCTGGTAGGAGCTCTGGTAGGAAGTGTTCCGGGAATTCTGAAAGCTTTCTTTAATGTAAATGAAGTTATTTCAGCCATTATGATGAACTATATCGGTATGTATATCGTAAACCTTCTGGTTCGTAACTACATTTACGATCCTCTGAAAAATCAGTCGGTGGCAGTGGCGCAAAGTGCCATCCTTCCAAAAGCGGGACTGGATAAGGTTTTTGCAGGTGCAAGTCTGAATATTGGAATTTTTATCGCAGTACTCTGTGTGATCCTGATCTATGTGATCCTGAATAAGACGACCTTCGGATATGAGTTAAAGGCCTGTGGTCTTAACCCTCACGCAAGTAAATATGCCGGAATCAACGAAAAGAGAAATATCGTTCTTTCCATGGTGATCTCCGGTGCACTTGCAGGTCTTGGCGGTGCGCTCTTATATCTGGCAGGATCCGGAAAATACCTCCAGGTACTTGATATCATTGCTCCGGAAGGATTTTCGGGAATTTCAGTAGCCCTCCTCGGACTTTCCAATCCGATCGGTATCCTGTTCTCAGGACTTTTTATCGGACATATTACCGTAGGCGGATACAACATGCAGCTTTTTGATTTTGTATCAGAAGCGATCGACATTATTATTGCAGCAATCGTTTACTGCGGAGCTCTGTCTCTCCTGTTTAAGACAATGATCCACAAGATTCAGATGAAACGGGCAAAAAAAGCAGAAGCAAAAGCAGTTGGCACAGATAAAGGAAAGGAGGCATAGACATGAGCGTATTATATTTTATCATTCAGCAGACAATGTATTTTGCGATCCCTCTTCTGATCGTAGCGATCGGCGCTATGTATTCTGAGCGAAGCGGTGTAATCAACATTGCTCTGGAAGGTATCATGGTCATGGGTGCCTTTGTGGGAATTTTCTTTATCAACATCTTTCAGGATCGTATCAGCGGACAGCTTCTGTTGATTCTGGCAGTTCTGATCGCAGGAGCAGTAGGCGGGATCTTTTCTCTGCTTCATGCATTTGCTTCTGTAAATATGAAAGCAGATCAGACCATCAGTGGTACAGCACTGAACATGTTTGCTCCGGCATTTGCCATTTATGTGGCACGTATGATCCAGGGATCTCAGCAGATTCCTTTTACAGATACCTTTTATATTGCAAAGGTACCGGTTCTTGGAAGCATTCCGGTGATTGGTCCCATGCTGTTCCAGAACTGCTATATTACTACTTTTATCGGTATTGGCATTTTCCTTGTGGCAGCTTTTGCCATTAAAAAGACAAGGTTCGGTCTCCGGCTTCGTGCCTGTGGAGAACATCCGGGAGCAGCAGACTCTGTTGGTGTAAATGTAGCAGGTATCCGCTATGCAGGTGTTATCATTTCCGGTGTGCTTGCCGGAATCGGCGGTCTGGTATTTGTAGTACCGACCTCTACAAACTTCAATGCAACAGTAGCCGGATACGGATTTCTTGCGATTGCCGTATTGATCTTTGGACAGTGGAGAAGCGGAAGAATCCTTATGGCAGCATTTTTCTTCGGAATCATGAAGACGTTGGCAAGTGCATACTCTGCCATTCCGGTTCTGAAATCTCTGCCGATCCCAAATGAGATCTACAAGACAATTCCGTATATTGCGACTCTGATCGTACTGATTTTCTCTTCCAAGAATTCTCAGGCTCCGAGAGCAGAAGGAATCCCTTATGACAAAGGAAGCAGATAAACATTTATTTTTACATGAAAACTTATTAATTTACATATAAAAATCCAAAGGAGGACAAAAACATGATGAAAAAATTATTAAGTTTATTACTGGCAGGCGTGATGGTTCTGGGCGGAGCTGCAACTGTCCATGCAGATGACGGGTATGAGCTTGCGCTGATCACAGACGTAGGAACGATCGATGACAAATCCTTTAACCAGGGATCCTGGGAAGGTCTGGAGGCCTATGCAAAGGATAACGATCTTACCTGCAAATACTACAAACCGGCAGAGAAATCAGATGCTGCATGTCTGACTTCTATCGATCTGGCTGTAAAAGGCGGAGCAAAGGTTATCATAACTCCTGGATTCCTGTTTGAGTATCCGGTTCTGGAAGCACAGGACAAATACCCGGATGTAAAATTTATCATTATTGATGCAGCTCCTACAGATCCGAATGAGGGTCAGAGAATTGAGGAAAATGTAGAATCTATCTTCTATGCAGAGGAGCAGGCCGGTTACCTCGCTGGTTATGCAGCGGTAGCAGAAGGTTATACAAAGCTTGGATTCATGGGCGGTATCGCAGTTCCTGCAGTAATCCGTTACGGATATGGATTTATCCAGGGCGCTGATGCAGCTGCAAAAGAGCTTGGCGTAGAGGAAGTATCCATGAAATATACTTATGTAGGAAACTTTGATGCGACTCCGGAAAACAATGCAAAAGCAGCAGCATGGTACAATGAAGGAACAGAAGTGATCTTCGCATGCGGCGGTGCAGTTGGAAACTCTGTTATGAAAGCAGCAGAGACTTCCGGCGGCAAAGTGATCGGTGTAGACGTTGACCAGTCTTCCGAGTCTGAGACAGTTATCACATCTGCTATGAAGAACCTTGGTGATTCTGTATATAATACTGTAAAATCCTATTATGACGGAACATTTGAAGGCGGTAAGTCCGTAACTCTTACAGCAGCAGATAATGGTATCTTACTTCCTATGGAAACATCCAAGTTTGAGAAATTTGATCAGGAAACTTATGACAAACTTTTCCAGGGTCTGGTGGATGGATCTATCAAGGTAGAAAATGACACAGTTGCAGCAAGTGCAACAGAAGTTCCTGCAGAGATCGTTGCTGTAGAACTGATCCAGTAATGGAACCGGAGAGAACGGAGAAGGTATCCGTTTGACATAATAAAAGGGCTGTCGCACGAACAGGTGGGACAGCCTGTTTTCCTAAAAGAGGTGGAAGATCATGAGCGACTATTTATATGATGCCATATCTGTTTTTGGCGAGATAGAAAAAGAAAAATATGAAGAACTGAAGGCATATTTTGCTGGCGCGCCTATGTGGCTCATTGACTCCTTCCAGATTATTAAGATGGAAAAGGATTATACTTTTATCAGAGAAAATGAACCGGTAAAATATATTTATCTGATCATCAAAGGTATCATCCGGGCAGCAGACTACAGAGTTTATGGCATCGTATACGACTTTATGCGAGTGAATGAACTGGAGGCAATGGGGGGCATGGAACTGGTACTGGATCTTCCCGCATACAGAGCCACTATAGAAACGGTAACCCCCTGTATTGCCATCAAGATTCCAAAGCGCAGTTATGAAAAATGGTTAAATACAGATATCAATGCATTGAAACGGGAAGCAAAAACCGTAGGACGTTATTTGTTGGAAACAGACAGAAAAAGCAGAGCATACCTGTTCCTTCAGGGTGCAGACAGGCTGGCTCTGTATCTGGTAGACAGCTATAAGAAAAATGAAAAAAACGGAGTATTTCTTGTGACCTCTTCCAGAGCGGAGCTTTCAGAAATGACAGGACTTTGTGTCCGGACAGTCAACCGCGCGGTAAAAAAGTTCCATGAAAACGGATGGATCACAAAAGAAGGAAATAAATTCAGCATTAATAAAGAGCAGTATATGAAGATGAATGAAACGGTATCAGCATTAATAGAGAGGTGATGATATGGGAAATAGAATTTACGAGAAACTGATCACATGTACCAATGCAGTAAAAAGCAGGATTACATTTAAACCGGAGGTGGCATTGATCCTTGGGTCCGGTCTGGGTGATTATGCGCAGGAGATGGATGTTGTGGAAACACTGGAATATTCGGAAATCGAGGGATTTCCGGTATCTACAGTAGCAGGACATCAGGGAAGGTTCCTGTTTGGATATGTAAAAGGTGTTCCTGTAGTAGCTATGCAGGGACGTGTCCATTATTATGAAGGCTATGAGATGTCGGATGTGGTTCTTCCTACCAGACTGATGGGACTTCTGGGGGCAAAGACAATTATTCTGACAAATGCAGCCGGCGGTGTGAATTATAATTTCCGCCCGGGAGATCTGATGATGATCACAGATCATATCACAACGACTGTCCCAAGTCCTCTGATTGGGCCAAACCTTGAGGAACTGGGACCGAGATTTCCGGATATGAGTGAAGTATACAAAAAAGAACTTTGGGAGATTATCAGAGAGGCGGCTAAAAACGTTAAGGTTAGCATCCAGCAGGGCGTGTACATGCAGTTAACAGGGCCGAACTATGAAACACCGGCAGAGATTCGGATGTGCAGAACCATGGGAGGAGATGCTGCAGGAATGAGCACCGCCTGCGAGGCAATGGCTGCCAACCATATGGGAATGGACGTATGTGGAATATCCTGTATCACAAACATGGCAGCGGGAATGTCTGCCCAGCCTCTGGATCATAAAGAGGTGCAGGAGACAGCAGACCGTGTGGCAGCAGACTTTAAGAAACTGGTGACAGAGACCATACGTCTGATCGGAGAAAAAAAGAATGGATGAAAAAGTTCTGGACAATGGAAAATTAAATGAAAAGAAACTGCTTGATCTGGCGCATGAGGCCAGAAAGAGGGCTTATACTCCCTATTCCGGATTCCAGGTGGGAGCAGCTCTTGTGACAAAACAGGGAAAAGTATATCTGGGATGCAACATAGAGAATGCTTCCTATACTCCCAGTAACTGTGCAGAACGGACAGCATTTTTTAAGGCAGTGTCTGAAGGAGAAAGAGAATTTGCAGCCATTGCCATTGTAGGCGGTCCGGAAGGAACAGCTGGAAAAGAAACCTGTTCACCCTGCGGCGTATGCCGTCAGGTTATGCGTGAATTTTGTGTTCCGGAGGAGTTCCGGATCCTTCTGGAGGATGGACAGGGCGGAATCATGAACTATAGTCTGGCAGAATTGCTGCCATTGGGATTTGGACCGGAAAATCTGGCCCGATAAAAGGAGGAAAATAATATGCAGAATTATTCAGGAGAAGCAGGATTACAGTATCATTTACAGATTCGGAAAGGTGATGTAGGGCGTTATGTAATTCTTCCGGGAGATCCGAAGCGCTGTGAAAAGATCGCAAGATTTTTTGATGATGCAAAGCTGGTGGCAGACAGCCGGGAATATGTGACCTATACCGGTTATCTGGACGGTGAAAAAGTCAGTGTGACATCTACAGGAATTGGCGGTCCTTCTGCTTCTATCGCAATGGAAGAACTGGTACTTTGCGGAGCAGATACCTTTATCCGTGTGGGAACCTGCGGCGGCATTGAGATGGATGTAAAAGGAGGAGACATTGTTGTTGCAACCGGTGCGATCCGTATGGAGGGAACCAGCAGAGAATATGCTCCTATTGAATTTCCGGCAGTTGCAGACCTGGATGTGACAAACGCTCTGGTGTCAGCGGCAAAAGAACTTGGTTATACTTATCATGCAGGTGTTGTTCAGTGCAAAGATGCTTTTTACGGACAGCATGAACCGGAAAGAATGCCGGTCAGCTATGAACTGCTGAACAAATGGGAAGCCTGGAAACGACTTGGCTGCAAGGCATCTGAAATGGAGTCGGCTGCATTGTTTGTTGCAGCAAGCCATTTGAGAGTACGCTGTGGATCCGATTTCCTGGTAGTGGGAAATCAGGAGAGAAATGCAGCAGGACTTGACAATCCGATTGTCCATGATACAGAGTCTGCTATTAAGGTGGCTGTAGAAGCTATTCGTAAACTGATCCGGGAAGACAAAGAAAAATAAAAAATTTCGGATATTTTATCTGATCTGAAAAAAGAAAGGGCGTATTTTTTTGAAAAAATTTAAACGTATATTTACGATCGTGGTAGATTCCATGGGAATTGGTGCTTTGCCGGATGCGGCAGAATATGGAGATGCGGGAACTGATACGCTGGGACATATCGCGGAAAGAACAGAAAATTTTCAGATTCCCAATTTTCAGAAACTGGGGATTGCTAATCTCCATTCTCTGAAGGGCGTTTCCCCCGCAGAAAATCCATCAGGCTACTATATGGAAATGTCAGAAGCAAGTGTAGGCAAGGATACCATGACCGGTCACTGGGAGATGATGGGACTTCATATTACCACACCATTTAAAACTTTTACAGATACCGGATTTCCGAAAGAGCTTTTGGATGAGCTTTCTGCAAGGACTGGTCGTGTGATCATCGGAAATAAAAGTGCCAGCGGCACAGAAATTCTGGATGAACTGGCAGAGGAAGAGATTGCTACAGGACATATGATCGTGTATACTTCCGCAGACTCTGTCCTGCAGATTTGTGGAAACGAAGAAACTTTTGGTCTTCAGGAGCTTTATCGCTGCTGTGAGATTGCCAGAGAACTGACTATGAAAGACGAATGGAAGGTGGGCAGAGTTATTGCCAGACCTTATGTGGGTAAAAAGAAAGGTGAATTTAAGCGTACCGCCAATCGTCATGATTATGCGCTGAAGCCATATGGAAAAACAGCTCTGGATGCATTGAAAGAGGCTGGATTTGATGTGATCTCGGTTGGAAAGATCTTTGATATTTTTGATGGAGAAGGTCTGACAGAATCCAACAAATCCAAAAGCTCTGTTCACGGAATGGAACAAACCATTGAAATTGCAGGAAGAGATTTTGAAGGCTTGTGCTTCACGAATCTGGTGGATTTTGATGCGCTGTGGGGACACCGCCGCAACGTAGAAGGATATGCACAGGAACTGGAAAAATTTGACCAGAAACTTGGCGAGCTTCTGCAGGTGCTGAGGGAGGATGATCTCCTGATCATTACTGCAGATCATGGAAATGATCCGACACATACCGGTACGGATCATACCAGGGAACATGTACCCTTTGTGGCTTATTCTCCTTCCATGACAGGTAACGGAAGACTGGAAGACACCGATACCTTTGCGGTGATCGGAGCAACTATTGCAGATAATTTCGGCGTAAAGATGCCGGAAGGCACTATTGGACATTCGATTTTGGATAAGCTGAAATAGATTATCAGAAAGGACAATTATGGATAAAAAAGAAATTTTAAGCAAAGTAGATCATACTTTATTAACACAGACCGCAACATGGGAGGAAATCCGCCAGATTCTGGATGACGCCATGAAATATGGAACTGCATCCGCATGTATTCCTGCTTCTTATGTAAAACAAAGTGCGGATTATGTAGATGGAAAACTTCCGATCTGTACAGTAATCGGTTTTCCAAACGGATACAGCACTACAGCTACAAAGGTTTTTGAGACGAAGGATGCCATTGCCAACGGTGCCTCAGAAATTGATATGGTGATCAATATTGGCCTTTTGAAGGATAAAAAATATCAGGAGCTGGAAAATGAGATTCGCAGCATCCACGAAGCATGTGACGGAAAGATCCTTAAAGTGATCATTGAGACCTGCCTGCTCACCGAGGAAGAAAAGATAAAAATGTGTGAGATCGTTACAAATGCCGGAGCAGAGTTCATCAAAACCTCTACAGGATTCTCAAAATCCGGAGCAACCTTTGCAGATGTGGAACTGATGAGAAAACATGTGGGACCGGAAGTGAAGGTAAAAGCTGCCGGCGGTATTTCTTCCCTGGAAGACGCAGAGGAGTTTATCCGTTTGGGAGCGGAACGTCTGGGAACCAGCCGGATCGTAAAAATCATAAAAAACACAGATGATGGAAGTGGATATTAAAAGCGCTGACATTATGATATGTACAGATATAACAAAAGGGTTTCCGCTATTACGGAAACCCTTAAAAAATAAAAAAGTCGGGGCAACAGGATTTGAACCTGCGACCTCGCGGCCCCCAGCCGCGCGCGCTACCAAGCTACGCCATACCCCGGTAAAAATTATTATAGCAAAGTGTGTGTGTTTTTGCAACAATTATTTACAATATTATATTCTGAATTTGAAAAGTCTGTTCTTTCATTTTTAGATAATAATGAAAAAAGGAACTGTAAAATTTTCTTGACATCATAAGTCTGTTTGTGTTAGTCTATATTCATCAAACAATTTAATATATAAATGCGTTGATAAGGAATAGTACATGACGACTGGAATACAGAGAGCTGTCGGTTGGTGAAAGGCAGCGGAAAGGGATCATGGAACTCGCCTTGGAGCTTCTGACTGAACTTCTGGTTTGAAAAGTAGGATCAGACGGGATTCACCGTTATATGAAAAGGGTATAAGGATCTTTATGGAACTACATGGATTCCGTACCCGCTGAGTGTATGAATTTATTCATGAAAAAGAGTGGTACCGCGGAGAAATTAATCTTTCGTCTCTTGGAGAAATCTATAGAGATGAGAGATTTTTTTATTTTAAAATGGAGGGAAAAGAAATGAAAAATGCAGCCAAATATAAGAGACAGTATTATATGCCGCCGGTAAAATGTCTGAAATGGACAGAAAAAGAATATGTAGATAAAGCGCCAATCTGGTGCAGTGTTGATCTTCGTGACGGGAATCAGGCACTGGTGATTCCTATGAGTCTGGAACAGAAGGTGGAATTCTTTAAGCTTCTTGTTAAAATAGGATTTAAAGAAATTGAGGTGGGTTTTCCGGCAGCTTCTGAAACAGAATATACTTTTCTTCGTACCCTGATCGAGCAGAACCTGATTCCTGATGATGTGACGATCCAGGTACTGACTCAGGCAAGAGAACACATTATCCGCAAAACATTCGAAGCGGTTAAAGGCGCACCGAAAGCGATTATCCACGTTTATAATTCAACCTCTGTGGCTCAGAGGGAGCAGGTGTTCAGGAAATCCAAAGAGGAAATCATCCGGATTGCGGTAGAAGGGGCAAAGCTTTTGAAAGAGCTGGCAGCTGAGACGGAAGGAAACTTCCAGTTTGAATACAGTCCGGAAAGCTTTACCGGAACAGAACCTGAATATGCACTGGAGGTCTGTAATGCAGTACTGGACGTATGGCAGCCGACCCCGGATCACAAGTGTATTATCAACCTGCCTGTAACCGTGCAGCTTTCCATGCCGCATGTGTATGCCAGCCAGATTGAATATATGAGTGAAAATATGAAATATCGTGACAGTGTGATCCTTTCCCAGCATCCTCACAATGACCGTGGCTGTGGCGTGGCAGATTCAGAGATGGGACTTCTGGCAGGCGCAGACAGGGTAGAGGGAACACTTTTTGGAAACGGAGAGCGTACCGGAAATGTGGATATTGTAACATTAGCTATGAATATGTATTCTCAGGGCGTGGATCCGGAACTGGATTTTTCGGATATGCCTCATATCTGTGAAGTGTATGAGCAGTGTACCGGAATGAAAGTTGACGAAAGAAGCCCTTACAGTGGTGCTCTTGTGTTTGCTGCTTTTTCCGGCTCCCATCAGGATGCAATAGCAAAAGGAATGCACTGGAGAGATGAAAAAGACCCTGGACGCTGGACAGTTCCGTATCTTCCGATCGACCCTACTGATGTGGGAAGAAATTATGACGCAGATGTGATCCGGATCAACAGTCAGTCCGGAAAGGGCGGTGTAGGATATATTCTTGAGACAAAATATGGTCTGAATCTTCCGGCAAAAATGCGGGAGGCTATGGGCTATGCAGCGAAGGCTGTTTCAGATCACAGTCATAAGGAACTGCATCCGGATGAGATTTTCAATCTTTTCAAAGAAACCTTCGAGAATGTACGTGCACCATACAGTATTGAGGAGGTACATTTCCAGCAGAAAGACGGTGGAATCGTAACGCAGGTGACATCTTCCTTTAACGGAAAAACGATTACAACAGAAGCCACTGGAAATGGTCGTCTCAATGCAGTCAGCAATGCATTGAAAAAAGCATATGAGCTGAAGTTCAATCTGGTGACCTATCAGGAGCATGCACTGGAAAAGAGCTCCAGTTCCAAGGCCATTGCTTATGTTGGCATACAGAAACCAGATGGAAGTCTTTCCTGGGGAGCAGGTGTGGATCCTGATATTATCCGTGCCTCTATTGATGCACTTGTTACAGCGATTAATAACCGTTAAGCACAGCAGGAGAAAGTTGCTGTCAGAAAAAACAGAGAAAAGCAGTTCGTATAAGAGGACTGCTTTTTTCATGAAAAAAATATGGATTTTTTTTGATTTACCTGTTAAACTAAAACTAAGTATGCCCATTTGACAGAAGTAAAGATACCTGTCTGGTTTTGGACAGAGATGATGAAAAAAGAAAGGATATTCAAATGCTAAAGATTAAAAGCTATGTAAAGGTGAACAGTATCGCGGAAGCCTACGAGCTGAATCAGAAAAAAACAGCCTGTGTGCTTGGCGGTATGGTATGGCTGAAAATGGGAAACAGAAATGTTTCGACTGCAATTGACCTTTCCGGTCTGGGACTGGATACAGTACAGGAACTGGAAGATGAATATGTGATTGGATGTATGACAACACTTCGTGATCTGGAGATGAATCCTTCGCTTGACAAATTTACACAGGGAGCGATTCGTGAGAGTCTTCGACACATTGTTGGAGTACAGTTCCGTAATTGTGCTACAGTGGGGGGAAGCATCTTTGGAAGATATGGATTTTCGGATGTCCTGACGATGTTTCTTGCTATGGATACCTGGGTGGATCTGTATCATGCAGGACGGATACCTCTTTCAGAGTTTATAAAAATGAAAAAAGACAGAGATATTCTTCAGTCCGTAATTGTGAAAAAGACACCGATCAAATCTGTTTATCTCAGTCAGAGAAACACAGAAACCGATTTTCCGGTGCTGACCTGTGCCGCTTCCATCACAGGAGAACAGGTGCGCACAGTAATCGGAGCAAGACCGGGATGTGCTATGCTGATAGAAGACAGAGAAGACCTTCTTTATGGATTTACGGAAATGTCTGAAAAAGAAAAAACAGAAGTTGTTCGGAAATTTTCTGAATACGCGGCATTAAACGTTCCGGTAGGTGGAAATATGCGCGGATCGGAAGAATACCGGCGTTTGCTTGTCCGGGTATTGACCAGAAGAGCCTGGGAAGCGTTAGGAGGGATAAAGAAATGAATGTGAGTTTTTGGCTGAATGGTGTCTATCGTCATGATGAAGTGGAACCGGATACGATGCTTTTGGATTTTCTGAGGGATAAGGGCTGCTACAGTATAAAGTGTGGCTGTGAAACCTCAAATTGCGGTCTGTGTACAGTATTGATGGATGGAAAACCGGTACTTTCCTGCAGCGTGCCTGCTCTTCGGGCAGAAGGAAAAAAGATTGTGACTATGGAAGGAATGCAGAAAGAAGCGGAAGAGTTTGGAGCATTTTTTGCAGATGAAGGTGCAGAACAGTGCGGATTCTGTAATCCGGGATTTATCATGAATATTTTTGCAATGGAAAAAGAGCTGGAGGATCCGACCGAGGAAGACATCAAAGAATATCTGGCCGGAAATCTGTGCAGATGTTCCGGATTTACAGGACAGACAAGAAGCATCCTGAAATATCTGGAGTATAAAAAAGCAAAAAAGAAGGAGGCGGCAGAAGAATGAGTTATGTCAGCAAACCGGTGAGAAAAAAAGATGCCATGGCACTTGTGACCGGAAAGCCGGTATTTACCAATGATCTGGCACCAAAGGACTGTTTGATCATAAAGATTTTGCGGAGCCCTCATGCAAATGCCTGGATTGAAGAAATCAAAACAGGAACAGCACGACAGGTCAGTGGAGTAGTGGCGGTCTATACCTATAAGGATGTTCCGAAAAAACGATTTACTCTTGCCGGACAGACTTACCCGGAGCTGAGTCCTTATGATCATTATATTCTGGACCGCAGACTGAGATTTGTGGGTGATGCAGTGGCGATCGTTGCGGCAGAAACAGAGGAAGCGGCAGAAAAGGCGCTGAAAAGAATCAAGGTAACATATTGCGTGGAGGAACCGGTCCTTGATATGCACAGGGCAAAAGACGCAGCTGTCCTGGTGCATCCGGAGGAGGACTGGGAGGCGAAGATTCCTGTAGGAGCGGATAATAAGAGAAATCTCTGTGCTTCCGGTATGGAAGAGTCCGGGGATGTTGATAAAATACTGGGAGAATGTAAATATACAGTAGACCGTACCTACCACACAAAGGCAAACCAGCAGGCTATGATGGAAACTTTCCGTACATATTGCTATATGGACCATTTTGGCAGACTGAATGTGGTTTCCTCTACACAGGTACCTTTTCATGTAAGAAGAATACTGGGAAATGCACTGGACATTCCAGCTTCAAAAATTCGTGTGATCAAGCCAAGAATTGGTGGAGGATTCGGGGCAAAACAGACATCGGTATCTGAGATATACCCTGCTTTTGTTACCTGGATGACCGGGCGCCCTTCAAAAATTCTGTATTCCCGTTATGAATCTCAGATCTGCGCGTCTCCACGCCATGAAATGGAGATTCGTGTAAGAGCAGGCGCTGATGAAAATGGAATCGTTCGAGCGCTGGATGTTTATGCTCTTTCCAATGCAGGAGCCTATGGAGAGCACAGCCCTACGACTGTTGGACTGAGCGGACATAAATCCATTGCCCTTTACCGTCATACAGAAGCCTATCGTTTTGCTTATGATGTTGTTTATACAAATGTACAGGCAGCCGGAGCATACAGGGGGTATGGAGCAACTCAGGGTATTTTTGCCGTAGAATCGGCAGTAAATGAACTTGCCCACTTGATGAATATGGATCCGGTGAAAATCCGTGAGCTGAACATGCCTGTGGAAGGAGAACCGCTTCCGGCATATCAGGATTGTATCACAGCGCCCAGCTGTACCATGGATCAGTGTATGGAGCGCGCAAAGGAAATGATGAACTGGGAAGAGAAATACCCATACAGAGATCTTGGAAATGGGAAGGTCAGAGGCGTAGGCGTGGCTATGGCTATGCAGGGCTCATCTATTGCAGGGATCGACGTAGGCGGAGCGGATCTGAAGCTGAATGAGGATGGCTCTTATACATTGGGGCTGGGATGCACAGATATGGGAACCGGATGCGATACGATCCTTTCGCAGATCGCTGCAGATTGTCTGGAAACCTCTATCGAAAATATAGTGGTATTTGGAGTAGACACGGATATTTCTCCGTATGATTCCGGTTCTTATGCATCGGCAACTACCTATACAACGGGTATGGCTGTTTTTCAGGCATGTCAGGAACTTCGGAAAAAAATATGTGCCCTGGGAGCCAAAATGCTTGAGACGGATCCGGAGAAGGTAAACTTTGACGGCGAATCGGTATTTATCGATGATAATCGGAAGGTATCCCTGAAGGAAATTGCAATTAAAGGCACCTGTGGAAATACACAGGAACTGCAGGTTACCAGAACCCATTGTTCGCAGATTTCTCCGCCTCCTTTTATGGTAGGAATGGCAGAGGTTGAGGTAGATAAGGAAACGGGCAGTGTAAAGGTGGCAGATTATGCAGCAGTTGTTGACTGTGGTACGCCTATTAATCCAAATCTTGTCCGTGTACAGACAGAAGGCGGTATTGTTCAGGGAATCGGTATGGCTCTCCATGAGGATGTTCAGTATACGGAAAAAGGTAAGATCCGCAACAATTCCTTTATGCAGTACAAAATCCCTTCCCGACTGGATATAGGAGATATTCGTGTGGAAATTCGTGGAAGCTATGAACCCAGCGGCCCGTTTGGCGCAAAATCGATCGGTGAGCTGGTCATCAATACTCCCTGTCCGGCCATTGCCGATGCAGTTTATAACGCAACAGGGGTGAGGGTGCGTGAACTGCCGATCACTCCGGAAAAAATTGCTATGGGAATCATGGAAAAGGAACTGGAGAAGCAGTAGAATGGGGATGATGATTAAAGGAATACTGGCATTGTTCTGGCTTGTGGGAATACCTGCCGTAGCAGGCATCCCGTTTACAGAAAAAAAAGAATGTAGTCTGTCAGAAGCTTTTATTAATGGATATCTGATCCTGTTTACGATTATGGAAGTGCTTGCGCTTCCTATGATCTTCCTGAAAATGCCTCTTCATGTATTAACTGCGACATATGGCCTGCTATCGGCAGGTCTTGCTGTTGCGGGGATTGTATTTCTGAAGAAAAAAAAGAGCAGCTCAGATTTATTGAAAAAAGGAGAAAACCGTCCCTCTCTATATTTTTGGGCAACTGTTTTTGTAATTGTTTTACAGGTGCTCATGTGTTCGCTGATGGCACACATGGATGCAGATGATTGTTTTTATGTGGCAACTGCTACAACGGATGTTCATACAGATACGATTTTTGAAGTGGATCCATATACCGGACGGGAGTACAGATTTTTTCCGAAAAGATATATTCTATCCCCGTTTCCTGTGTTTTTGGCAGTTGTCAGTCAGTTAAGTGGAGGGCTTCATCCGGCAGTTATGGCACATATGATCTTTCCGGCAGTGTTTCTGGTTGCGGCATATGTGGTTCAGGCTTTACTGGCAAAGAAATGGTTTTCAGAAGAAAGAAGAGCAAGAGATATGTATCTTCTTCTGGTAGTCTGTTTATGTGGATTTTCGGGATACTCAGTTTATAATTCGGGGAATTTTCAGATGGTTCGGATCTGGCAGGGAAAAGCGCTTCTTGCAGCAGTTTTGTTGCCTTGTTTGATTTGGCTTTGTATATCGATATTGCTGGAAGAAGAAAGAAAATATTCCTGGAATCTGCTTTTGGCAGCTAATATAAGCTGTTGCCTGCTATCATCCATGGGTATTATTCTTGCACCTCTTCTGACTGGTTGTTTTTTGCTTCTTTCTCTGTTCGTAAGAAAAGATATCAAAAGAGTGCTTACAGGTTTTTGCTGTTGCCTTCCGTCTATTGCTTTGGGGATCGTTTTTATTTTGATGGGCTGACAGGAGGCGGAAAATGAGAGAGTTTATAAGTCAAATTATTATTTTCTGGAACAATTACTGGGGAGAAAGCCAGGTTATGTGGCTGTTTCTGGCAGCTGTAGCTTTTTTGTTTGTTTTTAGGAGAAAGAAAAAAAGCATAAAATATCTGCTTCTTTATACAGTAGCAGCGCTGATTTTGTTTTTTTGCCCTATAAGTGCAATAATTATTCAGAAGTGTATTGGTGAACTGGTATACTGGCGTGTACTGTGGTTGGTTCCGGTTTTTCCTGTGATTGCTGTGGCTATGACAGAAATATTAAAGGAAAGAAAAGGCCGAATTGCCGAATATTTTTTGATGTTTTTGTGGGTTGCGACGATAGCGCTTTGTGGAAAAGGGATTTTTCAGGCGGGTAATTATAAGTTTGTTCATAATTATCAGCAGGTGCCCGATGAGGTGGCTGCCATATGTGAGATGGTAAAGAAGGATGCCGGTGATGCAGAATTTCTGATTGCTGCTGATAATTTTATAGCTCCCTATATAAGGGTTTACGATCCTTCTATTTATATGTTGTTTAACAGGGAATGTCGTGGAAATTACGGAAGAGGAGCAAAAAGACTTTATCTGGAGATAAATGCTCCGGTGTTTAATTATAAGAATATTGCTTCCGTAGGAAAAAGTATTTCATGCAATTATCTGGTTGTAAAGAATCCTAATGAACAGCAAAAAAAAGAAATGGAGCATTACAGTTACCAGGAAGTTGGAACAGCGGGAAGATATACGCTGTATCGATTAGGAGATTCGGCAGATGCGGTAAGAAGTTCTGTTTTGGATGAATGGAACTGGAGATAAGTAGAGCAGGCGAAAATTCGCCTGCTTTATGTTTGTCGAAAAGTGAATATTTGGTGGAAATATATTGACTCCTTGTATTCTTCTAACGATAAATTTTTATTAGTTTTTAGTACACCATTTTTACACCACTATACACCATTTTTTGTCTTGAAGTAACAGACTAACCAAAATAAAAAGTCTGAAAAGCCTTTAAATATTTTTAAAATCCGGGGTTCCCATCAGGTCATACGGGGTGCTCTGGTAAACGTAATAATTCAGCCAGTTGGTGTACAGATTGTTTGCGTGAGCCCGCCACATGAGCAGAGGTTTGTTCTGCGGATCATTTTCACGATAATAATTTTTCGGGATTTCAATGGGAAGCCCTTTGTCAGAGTCTCTCTTGTATTCTCCGTCAAGCGTGATCCGGTCATACTCCGGATGGCCCATAACAAAAATTCTGCGTCCGTCCTCTGCCATGGCAAGAAACAGACCGGCCTCCTGAGATTCTGCAAGAACAGTCAGTTCCTGACAGGCGTGGATTTCCTCAATGGGAACTTCTGTGTGTCTGGAATGAGGTGCGAGGAACATATCATCAAAACCTCTTACCAGAGGAACCTTTCGATTCATGACTTTGTGCCAGAAAAGTCCGAACATTTTTTTGTCCAACATTCTTTTTTTCAGTCCGTAGAAATGATAGAGGCTGGCCTGCGCTGCCCAACAGAGGAAAATGGTGGAAGTGACATGAGATTCTGTCCAGTCCATGATCCCCGTCAGCTCGTTCCAGTAATCCACTTCCTCAAATTCCATCTGTTCTACCGGAGCTCCTGTGATGATCATTCCATCAAAGCGCAGGTGTTTCAGTTCGGAGAAAGTCTGATAAAATTTGTTCAGATGGCTCTTGGATGTGTTTTTTGCTACATGGCTTTCAACAGCCATGAATGTAACATCTACCTGAAGCGGGGTGTTGGAAAGAGATCTGAGCAGCTGAAGCTCGGTTTCTTCTTTCAGAGGCATCAGATTCAGAATCAGAATCTGAATTGGACGGATGTCCTGATGGATTGCCCGTCCTTCATCCATTACGAAAATATTTTCTTTTTCCAGAATTTCTTTTACTGGAAGATCACTCTGTATTTTGATTGGCATTTTTGCTCCCTCCTGTTATATCATTCTGTCTGATCGTTGTCTGTTTGGATAAGCGCCAGAAATTCTTCTTCTGAAAGAATGGGAATTTCAAGCTCTCTTGCTTTTTTATTTTTTGATGAACTGGATGCAGTATCGTTATTGATGAGGTAGGAAGTTTTTCCGGTAACAGATCCCGTTACTTTTCCTCCAAGAGATTCAATCAGTGATTTTGCCTCGCCCCGGTTTGCAAAATGCGTCAGACTTCCGGTGATCACAAAATTCATTCCTGCAAAAATCTGTTCCCTTTGAATTTCCTCTTTATGAATGTGAAGATGCTGTATAAGCTGATCCAGCTTCTGGTTGTTTGCTTCTTTGCTGAAATAATCTACAAGGTTTCGTGCAATGACAGGGCCGATCCCATCAATAGAACTGACCTCCTCAAGGTCTGCCTTCCGGATAGCATCCAGATCATCCTTAAAATGATGACAGATCACTTTGGCATTAGCGAGTCCGATGTTGGCGATTCCGAGGCTGTAAATTACTCTGGCCAGGGTGGTCTCTCTTGCTTTTTCCAGGCTTTCCATTAAATTGTCAAAGGATTTCTGACCAAATCCTTCCATTTTTGTAATCTCATCTCTGTAACGGCCGATTTCAAAAATATCGCCAAAATTGTGGATGAAGCCTCTTGCAATGAACTTTTCAAGTGTGGCTTCTGAAAGTCCGTCAATGTTCATGGCATCTCTGCTGACGAACAGGGTAAAGGCTTTGATTTTTTTGGCCGCACAGTCGGGATTGGTACAGTAAAGCGTTTCTACTTCATTTTCTTTAATAATCCTGGCTTCCTGCCCACAGGCCGGACAGATGTCAGGAATAAGAAGACTGTGGCTTCTTGTCAGATTTTCTGCGATCTGGGGGATGATCATATTTGCTTTATATACCTGTATGGTATCTCCGATTCCCAGTTCCAGTTCCTTCAGGATACTGACATTATGGACGCTGGCCCGGCTGACAGTCGTTCCTTCCAGTTCTACCGGATCAAATACGGCAATGGGATTGATAAGTCCGGTTCTGGAGGGACTCCATTCAATTTCTCTTAAAGTTGTTTCGCGGGTTTCATCTGCCCATTTAAAAGCAAAGGCATTTCTTGGAAATTTAGCTGTCGTTCCCAGTGAGTCGCCATAAGCGATATCGTCATAAAGTGCAACAAGTCCGTCAGAGGGAAAATCATTTTCTTCAATGGCAGAAGAAAAATAATCCATGGCGTCATCCAGGGTATCGGCGGTGACAACACGATACTCAACCACCTCAAAGCCCTGCGCTTTCAGCCATTCCATCTGATATGCCCTGGAGTTGTGCATGTCCGTATCAGAAGCAGATACGAGAGAAAAGGCATAAAATCTTACATTTCGTTCTGCAGTGATCTGATTGTTCAGCTGTCGAACAGATCCGCTGCACAGATTTCGGGGATTCTTGTATCTGGCATCAGCATCTTCAATGGAATGATTGATGCGCTCAAAATCGGAATAAGTGATGATTGCTTCACCGCGAAGTACGAGACGTCCCTGATATGCGATTTTGAGAGGAATATTTCGAAATACCCGCGCATTATTTGTGATGACCTCTCCTACAGTGCCGTTCCCTCTGGTAACCGCCTTCTGAAGTTCTCCGTTTTCGTAAGTGAGCACAATCGTAAGACCGTCCATTTTCCAGGACAGAAGTGTTTTGTGATCTCCTATAAATTCTCTGAGGGCTTCTCTGTCTTTTGTCTTATCCAGAGAGAGCATGGGGCTTTCGTGAGTTTCCTTGGGAAGCGTATCAACGGCTTCAAATCCTACGTTTACCGTGGGACTGTCTGCCAGAGTGATCCCGGTTTCCTTTTCCAGTTTTTCCAGCTGATCGTACAGGGCGTCGTACTCCCGGTTGTCCATGATCTCCCGATCTTCCTGGTAATACGTTTTTGCTGCTTCGTTTAATTTTTTTACCAGCGCTTTCATTTGCTGCAGGGCTATATCCATAATTTCCTCCTGTAACTGTCATACTTGATGAATGTTTCAGCATCTGCTCCAGACATTTCTGCTCATCCGGCCGGATCAGTCTGTATTCTCCGGCTTTCAGCCCGTCCAGTGTCAGGTTCATGATCCGTATTCTTTTTAAAGAAAGCACCTCATAGCCCAGGTAGCTGCACATACGCCGGATCTGCCTGTTCAGTCCCTGAGTCAGAATGATCCGGAAAGTGTTTCTTCCGGTTTTTTCTACCAGACATTTTCGGGTGACAGTGTCCAGAATGGGTACTCCCTCTGACATTTTTTTGATAAAATCTCCGGTGACTTCCCGGTTTACAGTAACCAGGTATTCTTTTTCGTGATAGTTTCCGGCTCTCATGATACGGTTGACCAGATCTCCCTGGTTGGTCAGAAGAAGCAACCCTTCAGATTCCTTGTCAAGGCGCCCGACAGGGTAAATCCGTAGAGGGTAATCCAGAAATTCGGTAACGGTTGTCTCCTGACGCTGTTTTTTGGTGCTGCAGACGATTCCTCTGGGTTTATAAAAAAGAAGAAGGATCTGACGATTTTCCGGATGAATAGGAGTTCCGTCCAGACATACGGAGGCATCCGGTGAAATACGTGCTCCGGTGGGAACTGGTTTTCCGTTTACAGTGATCCGTCCGGCATCTGTATACTGATCGGCTTCCCGCCTGGAACAGATTCCGGCACTGCTGAGATATTTGTTTATTCTGATTGTAGTTTCATTTGATTTTTTTTCCATTGTTCCATTATATAATCTTTCGGATTTATTATCAACAAGCAAATATACGGCAGGGTTGTATTTTTTTGTCGATTATTGTATGATAGGAACAGACAGAATGTCATCAGAAAGATGTGAGGAGGAGAGAATATGCCAGGCGGCAATAAGCGGACAAATTTTTTTCTGCTTCTGATTTCCATTCTGATCTGTTTTGGATGCGGAAATTTTTTCAGGCAGTCAACGGCTGATCCTTCCGGTCTCCGGAACGGAACCATAGAACTTTTGGCTGTTGATGACAGCGGTGAAAAAGCTGTGCAGGGAGAAAAAAAAGACGAAGAAGAACCGGATATCCAGCCGGAGCCTTCGCCTACGGCTGTTCCAACGGTTACTCCTGTAGTATTTCAGGTTTCGCCTGAAGCGGCTTCAGGCATCTGGACCTCCAGTGGAAGTAACTGGCTGTTTATGGTTAATGGTTCCCCGTACACAGGATGGCTGACGGACAGTGATGGTAAAAGATATTTCTTCAATAAAGACGGGATCATGCAGACCGGTTGGGTAGATGACGGAGGCAAACGCTACTTCATGGACCTGGACGGAATCATGCAGACCGGATTTATCACAACGGAGGGGAAGAGCTATGAGCTTCTTTCCGATGGTTCTCTGAAGGGTTATTCAGCAAAGGAAACGAAAAAAAAGAGTGAAGAGAAAAAACAGACCGTAAGTCCGGAACCGACAGAACAGAAAAAAGCAGAAAAAAACACCGAAAAAAAATATGTGGCTCTGACCTTTGATGACGGGCCAAGTTCTTTTACGGACCGTCTTCTTGACTGTCTGGAGAACAATAAAGCAAAAGCTACCTTTTTTATGGTAGGAAAAGAAGTAGAATATTTTTCTGAAGAAGTAAAGAGGATGGACAAGCTGGGATGTGAACTGGGAAATCATACGTATTCCCATGCGGATCTGACAACTCTGTCTCCGGAGGAAATGTCTTCGGAGATTGGAAAAGTGGATCAGCTGCTGCTTGATCTGACCGGACAGGGTGCTTCTGTTGTCCGGCCGCCGTACGGCTCCGTCAACAGTTCGGTAAAAACAACAGTAGGCACGCCGATGGTACTGTGGACAGTAGATACACTGGACTGGGAAAGTCAGGACCCCCAGAAGATTGCGGATGTGGTGAAGGCAGAAGTGACGAATGGTTCCATTATCTTAATGCATGATATTTTCAGCACATCAGTAGATGCGGCAGAAATCTTTATTCCCCAGCTGAAAAAAGAAGGCTATGAATTTGTAACCGTTCATGAACTGGCAAAGATCAATGGGCTTCAGCTTCAACCGGGAAATGTGTACAGTGATCTGAAGAAACAGTCATAAAAAAGAAACGGGCACGGAGGTTTCTGTGCCTTTTTCCGTGCCTGGAATTTCTGGAATTGTACATAGAAAAGAAAAAACTTTACTTTTATAAATTAATATGATATTATATACTACAATGATATATGGAACTTTGAAAATATCATGTATTACGCACCTGTAGCTCAGTGGATAGAGCAGTGGTTTCCGGTACCATGTGCGGGGGTTCGATTCCCTTCAGGTGTGTTTGCGCGGGACGGATGGTTCCGGCGCGCTGTAATTTAAGGAGGACAAGAACTTGGATAATTTCAGAGAATGGTTATCAGATAATCTCCGTTACTTTATGCTGGGCGGTGCTATTCTGGTAATCGTAGCTGTTTTGTTCTTCGGCATACGTGCCTGTGTAGGAAGCGGGAAGGGTGCTTCTGACAAAGAAGATCAGAAAACAGTTCAGGACAACAGCCAGGGAAATGATCCTTCTTCTCCGGAAGATGATGGGGAGACAAACGACGGGAAGAAAGAAGAAGACACGAATCCCTTGGAAGAAGGCAGTGCAGAGATTACTGCATTCATGCAGAGTTATTACAAAGCTTTAGGGGAAAGAGATATTGCCACGTTAAGAACTTTGGTTAGTGATCTGACATCATCGGATGAGTCAAGAATCTCAAATGCAAAGGACTATATCGAAGGCTATCAGACAGATCACGTTTATACGAAAAAGGGGTTGGATGGCAATTCTTATGTAGTATATACCTGTTATAGTTATGTATGCAAGGGAATTGAAACGCCGGTACCTTCACTGGGATATTCTTATGTGGTGAAGGAGGATGACGGCAGCTACAGGATACTGGGGGCAGCAGATCAGAATACGAAGGTCTCTGAATATATGGAAGGTCTGCTTGCGGATGCGGATATCCAGAAACTGACAGCAGAGGTGCAGGCAGAATATGATGCGGCTCAGAAAAATGACAGTGACCTTGCACAGTTCCTCAAGGGGCTTGGTGAAGATGCAGGTACGGAAACCGGTGCGGGAACCATTCTTACAGTAACAGAGGGCTGTAATGTGAGAGCAGAGGCAAGTGATGAGGCGGATATTATTGGCGGTTTGGATGCAGGTACGCAGATTGAAAAGAAGGGTCAGGAAGGCGACTGGGTTCAGATCGAATATGAAGGACAGACGGCATATGTCTTTGGCGGCCTGTTAGAGTAACAACAAAGGTACGGGATTTGTTCCCGTACCTTATTTTCGTATTTTATAAAAAATTTATTTGTCAAACTATCAGTTTTTTGGTATATTAAATAATGGTGGTTACAGTAAACTGTTTTATTAGGAAAGAGAGACATGGAATTTTGAGAAAAAAATCACATATTCTTCTGGCAAGATATCTGGCGGATCAGATGACCGCATCAGAAAGTTTACAGTCACACAGAAAAGCATTTTGCCTTGGAAGCATTCTTCCGGACATTAAGCCGTCTTTTCTTACAAAACGGCATGAGTTTTTTGGTACGTTTGATGAAGTGCAGCAGAAACTCCGGTTTCTTGTAGAGGAAGGAACGGCTCTTTATAAGGAGCGGGTATTCTGGAGGCAGCTGGGAGAGGTTTTCCATTATATAGCAGATTATTTTACTTTTCCTCATAACAAAACCTTTAACGGTTCTCTTGTTGAACATAACAGTTATGAAAAAGAACTGAAAAATCAACTGAAACGCTGTATTTGTACCGGGAATGCAGATAAATATGCAAACTACGCTATCTGTTTTGAAAGTTTCGGGCAGCTTGCGGAATATATTGAGAATAAGCACAGTGCATACCTGAAAAAGGAACGGAATATTTCGGATGATATCAGATATATTCTGGATGTATGTTTTCAGGTGTTCCAGGGTGTCTGCCAGCTTTGTATGGGAGTAAACTCCGTAAATCTGCCGGTATTCACTGTTTAAAAAATATGAAAAAAATATGAATTTTGTACTAAAACCGCCGGGGCAGATGCTCTGGCGGTTGATTTTGAAAAAACTGTATGATACAATATAAAAGGTTATTTATGTAAGCACAGTATTAAGAAAGGCATACCTTTATATAGGGGAATAAAGATATGTTCTCGGAAGGGAGCAATTCTATAGAATGAAGAACAAATATTTGGCAAGATATTTATGTATCACGTTAATGGCTGCAACTGTCCTCTCAGCTCCTGTGTCAGTAATGGCAGAAGGAGAAGGAGTGCAGACAACTGCAGAGCAGGAAGGTGCTTCGGAACAGAGTGATGTTGCGCCGGCGCCTGCAGCTGCACCGGCAACGCCGGTTCCGACAGCAGCCCCGGCTCCGACACAGGCTCCGGAACCAACTGCGGTTCCAACACAGGCTCCGGAGCCGACAGAAGCGCCGGAGCCAACGGGAACCCCGTCACCGGAACCAACGGGGACGCCATCTCCGGAGCCGACAGTGACCCCGTCACCGGAACCAACGGGAACCCCGTCACCTGAGCCAACGGGGACACCAACTCCGGAACCTTCGGTAACACCGGAATCAAGTCCGACAGCGACGCCGCAGCCGACAGTGACACCGATGCCAACAGTAACACCCAGTCCGGATGATCAGACCATAAAGAATCTGATTGCGGATATCGACAGACTGTCAAAGGAAAAGCTGACACTGAAGCACGAGGCGAGAGTGAAGGCACTTCGTACAGCGTATGACAAGCTGACGGAAGACCGGAAGAAGCTGGTTACCAACTATGATGCTCTTGTAAACCTGGAAAAGAACATTCAGAAACTGAAACAACAAAAAGAAGAAGCAGAAGATAAAGAAAATACTGCCGATACAGATCTGTCAGACGGATCAGAAAAAGGGAAGGAGGGAACTCCCGTATATTACAGCAGCATGGTATCCAATCTGCATGCCGGAAGGGAGTTTTATCTTGACAGTCTGAAAGATAATTATCAGCTTACTTTTTCAGATGATTTTGCCTCAGTGATGGATCAGATTGAAAAGGAATATAAAGAGAAAAATGGTTTAAAGGATGCCAGCGATACCCGTGAAAACGGACTGACAGCCTCATCGGATTCTCTTTTGGTCAGAAACTGGCAGGATATCCTTGCTGTCTATGTATACGAAAAAAGTCAACAGGGTACAAAGGAATTTAAAATGGATGCCTCTGCCAAAGAAGATCTGGCAGAAATATTTACAGAAATGAACCCGATCATCAGAGATACGGAAAATCTGTCTCATGTTTCATACGGGAATTATCATATCAATACTTACATAAAGAAAAACAGGATTTCTCAGGAAGACAGGGCTGTCCTTAAAAAATATGTAGAAACCGACTGTAAACTGCTTTGTGCGATTGTTACAGACGCAAAAGGTTTTATCCGTCAGAGTGTTGGAGACAACGTCTCAGAAGAGAGAGTAAATGTGATTTCTGCAGCCTACTCTCTGGTAGGGGAAGTCGGATATTTCTGGGGAGGAAAGTCTACCGTCATTGGAGAGGATCCGGGCTGGGGCGCCGCCGAAAAGGTATCTGCGGCCGGAAGTCCGAGCACCGGTACAATGAGAGCTTATGGACTTGACTGCAGCGGTTTTGTTACCTGGGCGGTAATCAACGGATATCTGGATCAGAATATGCAGGAGAGCATTGGCGATGGTACATCAGCACAGTGGCTGAATGCCAATGTTGTCAGTGAAGAAGATGCGCAGCCGGGAGACCTTGTATTTCAGAGCGGACCGGAGGCAGGAAGTGATAACCATGTAGGAATCATCTGTGGACAGACGGATGCAGGCGACTGGATAGCAGTGCATTGCTCTTCCAGTAAGAACGGAGTGACGGTTGGCGAAGCTTATGGTGCCAGCTTCCGGTATATCCGTCAGCCGGATTTTTATCCTACAAGGGAAGAATACGCTCAGATGCTTTCTGATGGTTCCTCTGCCAGCAATTCGGAGATTCCGGAAGATGCTTCAGAGACAGAATCTGTTGTAATTGAATCTGATATTTCTTCAGGGGATACACAGGATCTGACATCAGGAACGGAACAGGGAGAAACGGTATCGGGAAGCGATCCGGAAAATGAAGCAGATGTTGTGTTTGAAGATGACATTGAGGTAATCTATGAAGATATGGATGAAGAAGACGCTTTCGACGATGCAGTTGAAAATGATCCAGGAAGTGTCGAGGTGACAGACAGCCTTCAGCAGATCCTGAATCAGAATATTTCTGTTTCACAGGGACAGACATATTCTTCTTCGGAAATTCCGGATTTTGGTGACGACATAGATGTTATTTTTGAAGATTAAGCAATGATATTTTAGTATAAAAATTGCCCATGCGGAGCCGATAATGAAAACCGCATGGGCATGATTTTTCAAAGGGAGAAACAGATGAAAAAACGTCGATTTCCATGGAAGGGGATTCTTCTGGTACTGCTTTTGGGTCTGGGAATAGGTGCTTTTTTGATAAAAAATACAGATCTTCCGGAGGACTTCCGTGGAGGAGATGTTCAGGAAACACTGGAGTTTCTGCTGGAACCGGAAGAAGTCCGAAACCTTCGGAGGCAGGAGGTTCCGGAACATGATGAGGGACATCAGGAGTATTATTTTAATCTGTTGGAAGAAAAAGAAAAACGGATATACAGAGAGATGCTCAGGGGAATCAGAAACAGAGAAGCGGAATTTTATCTGTCTGCTTCAGAGGATGCGTTGATTGACAGAGCATACCATGCGCTGCTTAAGGATCATCCGGAGCTTTTCTGGATACACAACAGGCAGACGGTATATCGGACAACCTATCCGGGAAAGGATTACTGCAGATTTTCTCCTGGTTATACTTATACGGCTGAGGAGACGGAGGAAATCCTTTTGGCGGCAGACCAGTCATACCAGGAACTTCTGTCGATGATTCCGGAAACAGCGGATGATTATGAAAAAGTAAAGATAGTATATACCTATCTGATCGACACAGTTGATTATGTTTCTACAGAACATGACCAGAATATTGCGGGAGCGCTGTGGAAAAAAGAAGCTGTCTGTGCCGGATATGCCAGGGCAGTACAGTACTTTCTGGAAAAACTGAATGTCTCCTGCATCTATGTGGAGGGTGACACCCGGGGAAGTACGGAAGGACATGCCTGGAATATTGTCTGTCTGGACGGCAGCTATTATTATGTTGACGCAACGAATGGAGATCAGCCGGAATTTCTGGAAGGAGATGCTGTGGAACTTGTAGAGCATAAGACGACACTTTATGATTATCTGTGTCCGTTTCCGGATGAATACAATCAGATTTATACGGCTTCCGATGAATTTCCTGTTCCTGAGTGTACATTATCAGACCGGAATTTTTATGTTCTGAATCAGGGGTGTTTTGATGTCTATGACCGGGAAACTCTTTACAGATATTGTCAGATGCGCCTGGATAATGGTGCTGCGGTGGTTCGTTTTAAATTCAGCAGTCAGGATGCGTATAATCAGGCTTACAGAGAATGGATCCAGGAGGGCTATATTGAACATATAGCAGAATATTATCTGCAGCTTTATGGATTAAACTCGGTGGAGTACCACTATGGATTATTGGAAAATATGAAAACAATGTACTTTATGTTTTAGAAGAAATTAGGAGGGGAAAGTATGGATGGTATCATGGATGTCCTTCTGAGGGGAATGGATGTCATAGAAAGGCTGCGTACGGTAAGCGCAGTATCCGGAATACAGATGATAGTGTTCGGAGTGCTTCTGATTTTTGGTATCATAAACTGTATACTGGGCTATCGACTGCTCAGGTTCTGGATGATGCTGTTTGGTTTTTTTATAGGAGCAGGACTGGGGTTTGGCGCTTCCTTTTTTATGGGAGTTGCCGATCAGACAACCCGTTTGATGATCAGTGCAGGGGTTGGAGTTGCTCTTGCGGTCATTGTATTTTTGAGCTATAAGGTTGGTATTTTCGTTATGGGTGCAGGACTCGGTATAGGGATAGCTGTCTATGTGCTCCACCCTACCAGCTCTCTTGTGTTTTTCTTCTGCCTTCTGGCAGGAGTGGGGCTGGGAAGCCTTGCGATGAAATGGGCAAAAGAGGTAATCATTGTGGGAACCAGCCTTTTGGGAGGTGCGATGGCAGGAATGTCCCTTGCGAAACTGGGAGGACTTTCGGATTTTCCATATGGAATCGGTCTTAGCGCTGCTTTTGCTGCTCTGGGTATGCTGATCCAGTTTGCTACGAACAGATCCCGGTATGAGGAAGAGGAAGAAGAGGAAGAAGAGTATCAGCCTCCTGTCCGGAGAAAAAAGGTTCAGGAAAAACCGGTGAAAAAGGAAGTGTCCTGTCCGGAATATTTATATGAAAGAAAAAGAACTTATCCGGATACTTATGAAAGGAAACCGATCCGCGAGGAGTTTTTTGAAGAACCACGTGAAAGCAGAAGACCTGTACGGAGTCGCGTTCCGGTAGACGTGCAGATAGGAGAGGAAGACGGATATTACCGGGCTGACAGGGGGATTGAATCAGAAAAGACGATCGTATACCGCCCGAGAAAAAAAGCAGCCCCTGATCTGGATCTCCCATTGGATTCCTATGCTTATGATGATTCTTATGGAAGGCGTCCTTATCCAAAAATTTCTCCTAAGAAAAGAACTTATACGGTGAGAATGGATCCGGAGCCTTCCTATGATGACCAGTACGAAGATCTGATCGATGAAGATAAACTGGATGAAGAAATTCTCAGAGAAATGATGGAAGAAGAAGACAGAGCAAGTATCTTTCCATGGAAGAAAAGTGAAGAGAGAAAAGCCCGGAAAGAGGGGAAAAATGGCAAAAGAAGCTAAGACAAATGCAATGAGGATGCTGGACAGGAAAAAGGTTCCCTATGAAGCTTTTTCCTATGCGAGCGATGAGTTTATAGATGGACTGCACAGCGCGGATCTGATTGGCGCGCCTTATGCCCAGTCTTTTAAAACTCTGGTTATGGAGGGGAAAAGCGGCGGCTATTATGTTTTTGTTGTACCCATTGAAAAAGAGGTTGACCGGAAAGCGGCAGCCAGGGCTGTTGGCGAGAAAGCAGTGGATATGATCCATGTAAAAGATATTCTCAGGATAACAGGATATGTAAGGGGCGGATGCAGTCCTCTGGGTATGAAGAAACTGTATCCGGTGGTCTTTGATTCATCGGCAGAAGAATTTCAGGAAATCTATGTCAGTGGAGGACGTATCGGACTGACCCTGAGGGTTCCGGTGAGAGAACTTCTGGAAATAACAAATGGAAAAACAGCAGACATCACAGTATAAGTGATGCCTGCTGTTTTTTTTAGTTATCGTTTTCGTCTTCTTCATTCATTGTATAAACATGACGTTTTTTGGCCATTTCATCACTTGCCAGATATTCGTCATAGGTTGTGATTTTGTCGATCAGATGACCGTCAGGAAGAATTTCCATGATACGGTTGGCTGTTGTCTGGACAAACTGATGGTCGTGAGAGGTAAAAAGGATAACTCCCGGGAATTTAATCAGTCCGTTGTTGAGGGCTGTAATGGATTCCATATCCAGATGGTTGGTAGGTTCATCCAACAGAAGGATGTTTGCGCCTGAAATCATCATTTTGGAAAGCAGACAGCGTACCTTTTCTCCTCCGGAAAGGACTCTGACGCGTTTTACACCATCTTCGCCGGGGAAGAGCATACGTCCCAGGAAACCGCGAACGTAAGTTGCATCCTTGATCTCGGAATACTGTGTCAGCCAGTCTGTAATGGTAAGATCATTGTCGAATTCGGCAGTATTATCCTTGGGAAAATAGGCCTGAGAGGTGGTAACGCCCCATTTGTAATTTCCTTCATCCGGTTCCATTTCGCCCATGAGGATTTTGAAAAATGTGGTGATCGCCTGTTCGTTTGCACCTACAAAGGCAACCTTGTCATCATGGCCAAGGGTAAAAGAAATATTATCCAGAACTTTTACGCCATCAATGGTTTTTGACAGGTTTTCTACCATGAGGACCTCGTTTCCGATTTCGCGGTTCGGACGGAAGTCGATATATGGATATTTACGGCTGGAAGGACGCATGTCATCAAGCTGTATCTTTTCCAGTGCGCGCTTTCGGGAAGTAGCCTGTTTGGATTTGGATGCATTGGCGCTGAAACGGGAAATAAATTCCTGAAGCTCTTTGATCTTTTCTTCTTTTTTCTTATTGGCCTCTTTCATCTGTTTGATGAGGAGCTGGCTGGATTCAAACCAGAAATCATAGTTTCCTGCATAAAGCTGGATTTTACCGTAATCAATGTCAGCAGTATGGGTGCAGACCTTATTCAGGAAATAACGGTCGTGGGACACAACGATAATGGTGTTTTCAAAGTTGATCAGGAATTCCTCCAGCCATTCGATGGCAGGGAGATCCAGATGGTTGGTAGGCTCGTCCAGAAGCAGGATATCCGGATTGCCGAAAAGCGCCTGCGCAAGAAGAACTTTCACCTTCTGGCTTCCGGTAAGCTCAGACATCAGTGTATAGTGAAGTTCTGTTTCAATACCGAGACCGTTCAGGAGTGTAGCTGCGTCTGCTTCTGCCTCCCAGCCGTTCATTTCTGCAAATTCGCCTTCGAGTTCGCTGGCACGGATTCCGTCTTCATCTGTGAAATCTTCTTTGGCGTAAATGGCTTCTTTTTCCTTCATAATGTCATACAGTCTTGCATTTCCCATGATAACGGTATCCAGAACCGGATAGGAATCATATTTGAAATGGTCCTGCTGCAGGAAGGAAAGTCTTTGTCCCGGCGTGATGACAATGTCGCCGTTTGTGGGCTCCAGCTGACCGGAAAGAATTTTCAGGAACGTGGATTTTCCTGCACCGTTGGCGCCGATCAGACCGTAGCAGTTTCCTTCTGTAAATTTGATGTTTACATCTTCAAACAGGGCTTTTTTCCCTACTCGAAGAGTAATGTTATTTGCTGAAATCATAAGGTACCTCTTTTCTTCATTATGGTTTCGGAGTTGTTTTTATAGGATGCTGTTTTTGCAGCTCATTCCCATTGTACCGTAAAGTGCGGATTTTGCAAGACTTATTTTCTTGAAAAATAAAAGAGATACTGCTATAATCATTTTTCAAAAGAGGAAAAACAGGAAAATTTGTTTGCTGTATAATAGAGAGGAGCTTATGATTCATGACAGAAATTATCAATGCGCTTACCAGACTTATGACAGAAAACCTCTGGGCGGCACCGGTTCTCAGCCTGATTGCCGGTATCGTTACTTCTTTTACCCCATGCTCTCTGGCCTCGGTTCCCATGCTTCTTGCCTGTGTGGGGGCATCTGATGCCGACCACAAAAAAGCAGTGCGCCTTTCGGCCTCCATGGCGGCAGGGATGGCGGTGACCTTCGGGATCTTTGGTTCTGTAGCGTCTTTTATCGGACAGCGCCTGCATGAAGCCGGACACTGGTGGACGTTTCTGATGGGGATCCTTATGATTCTGATGGCTATGCAGATTTTTGGGATCATTCATCTGATTCCCCATATCCATATTTCGGAGCACAGAGTAAAAAAAGGCTATGTGGGAGCTTTTTTTACAGGAGCACTGGGAGGTGTTTTTGCTTCGCACTGTGCGGTTCCTGTGATGGTCGCTCTGCTGGCACTTGTAGCTGAGCTTGGGAGAAAGGCATGGTGGGGAGTGCTTCTTATGGTTCTGTATGCCCTGGGGCATAGTGTTCTTCTGGTTGGAACAGGGATTGGCTACAGCTATGTGGATCGTATCATCAGAAATCCGCGGTATGCCAATACAGGAGTCTGGATTCGGAGAATCCTGGGGATTGTCATCTTTGCATTTGGTCTTTTGTTAATATTTGCGGAAAAATAACGGGAAGATTTAAAAATAAATATTGAATTTCCACAAAACAATTGTTATAATTGGAAAGAAAAAGTAATTCGGTATATCAGAAATGCACAGCATAAGAGACACTAGAGAGGAAAACAAAGATATGTTGATTACAAGAGAATGTGATTATGCAGTACGGGTTATCCGCGCTTTGGCAGGGGCGGAACGTTTGAGTGTTGGAGAAATTTGTGAAAAAGAAGAAATTACCGCTCCTTTTGCATATAAGATCCTGAAAAAACTTCAGAAGGCAAAGCTGGTCAGAGGATTCCGTGGTGTCCACGGGGGTTATTCCATGAACGCAGATATTGCGGATATTACATTGTATGATGTTTATACAGCAATTGATCCTGAGCTTGTGATCATAGAATGTATGGATGAGCATTATCAGTGTGTAAGAGACGACAGGGACAGGACGCCATGTCTTGTCCATAAGGAACTGTCAGAAATCCAGCAGGAGCTCTGGAGACTTCTGAAGCGCAGATCTCTTCAGGAAATTTTTGACAATATGTAAGTATCATAAAAGAGCATTCCATGTCTGTCCGTATTCCTGCGGAAAGGCAGGGAATGCTCTTTTGTTGTATGTAAAAAAAACCAGAATCCGGTTGGACAATAAATCTATTATATGGTATAATCAAATACGGAATTTTAGATCGCTTAACGGTCTAGAAATAATTTTTCATCATACCTTTAAGGAGGAAAAGAAAACTATGGCAAGAAAGATGAAAACCATGGATGGTAACCATGCAGCCGCTCATGCATCATATGCTTATTCTGATGTAGCTGCTATTTACCCGATCACCCCTTCATCTGTTATGGCTGAAGCTACAGACGAGTGGGCTACCCAGGGAAGAAAGAACATCTTCGGACAGGAAGTACAGGTTACAGAGATGCAGTCTGAGGCAGGTGCTGCAGGTGCAGTTCACGGATCTCTGGCAGCTGGTGCCCTTACTACTACTTACACAGCATCCCAGGGTCTTCTTCTGATGATCCCGAACCTTTATAAGATCGCAGGAGAGCAGCTTCCGGGCGTTATCAACGTATCTGCCCGTGCACTTGCCTCTCATGCACTTTCTATCTTCGGAGATCATTCCGACGTTATGGCATGCCGCCAGACAGGATGCGCAATGCTTTGTGAATCTTCTGTACAGGAAGTAATGGACCTGACACCGGTTGCTCACCTTGCAGCAATCAAGGGAAAAGTTCCGTTTATCAACTTCTTTGACGGATTCCGTACCTCCCATGAGATCCAGAAGATCGAGACATGGGACTATGAAGATCTGAAAGATATGGCTGATATGGATGCTATCGCAGAGTTCCGTAAACATGCTCTGAACCCGAACCATCCATGCCAGAGAGGTTCTGCACAGAACCCGGATATCTTCTTCCAGGCGAGAGAAGCATGTAACCCGTACTATGATGCCCTTCCGGCAGTCGTACAGGAATACATGGACAAAGTGAACGAGAAGATCGGAACAAACTACAAACTGTTCAACTACTATGGTGCTGAGGATGCAGAGCACGTAGTTGTAGCTATGGGTTCTGTAAACGATACTATCGAGGAGACAATTGACTACCTTGCAGCAGCAGGCAAAAAAGTCGGCGTTGTAAAAGTTCGTCTTTACAGACCATTCAGCGCAGAAGCTCTGATCGAAGCATTCCCTGCAACTACAAAGCAGATCACAGTTCTTGACAGAACAAAAGAGCCGGGAGCTCTTGGCGAGCCGCTGTACCTTGACGTTGTAGCAGCTCTCAGAGATTCCAAATTCAAAGATGTTCCGGTATTCTCCGGACGTTACGGCCTTGGTTCCAAAGATACAACACCGGCACAGATCGTTGCTGTATTTGAGAACACAACAAAAGAGAAATTTACAATCGGTATTGTGGATGATGTTACAAATCTGTCCCTGGAAACAGGCGCTCCGATCGTAACTACTCCGGAAGGAACCACAAACTGCAAATTCTGGGGTCTTGGCGCTGACGGTACTGTAGGTGCAAACAAGAACTCCATCAAGATCATCGGTGATAACACAGACATGTACGCACAGGCTTACTTTGACTATGACTCCAAGAAGTCCGGCGGTGTTACCATGTCTCACCTTCGTTTCGGTAAGAAACCGATCAAATCCACATATCTGATCCACAAAGCTAACTTTGTTGCATGTCACAATCCTTCTTATGTGAATAAATACAACATGGTTCAGGAGCTGGTAGATGGAGGAACTTTCCTTCTGAACTGCCCATGGGATATGGAAGGACTTGAGAAACATCTTCCGGGACAGGTAAAAGCGTTCATCGCAAATCATGATATCAAATTCTACACCATCGATGGTGTTAAGATCGGTATCGAGACCGGCATGGGACCAACACGTATCAATACAATCCTTCAGTCTGCATTCTTCAAGCTTACAGGCATTATTCCTGAGGAGCAGGCAATCGACCTTATGAAAGCAGCAGCAAAAGCTACTTACGGACGTAAGGGTGATGACGTTGTTCAGAAGAACTGGGCAGCTATCGATGCCGGTGCAAAACAGGTTGTTGAGATCCAGGTTCCGGAAAGCTGGAAAGATGCTGAGGACGAAGGCCTTCATATGACTCATGCAGAAGAGGGAAGAGAAGATGTTATCGATTTCGTTAACAATATCCAGGCAAAAGTAAATGCTCAGGAAGGTAATTCTCTGCCTGTATCTGCATTCAAGGATTATGTAGACGGTACTACACCATCCGGTTCTTCCGCATACGAAAAACGTGGTATCGCTGTAAATATCCCGGTATGGCAGCCGGAAAACTGTATCCAGTGTAACCGTTGTGCAT
>UQLX01000007.1 GCA_900541985.1 uncultured Blautia sp.
TATCATTTTGGTGCAAGCGTGATTCATGGGCAGCGTAGCAATATTTTGCGCTTACAAAAAATAAGCGTACCACTATTTCTAATGATACGCTTATGATTATCAGATAACCTCAAAATGTTTCAAAGCATCTTTAATCGCTTCCACTTTCTCAGCCGTCGGATGCTTCCTCGGCTGTTTCAATTCCTCTACCGCATTAGGGGCATCGTACATCGGCAAACCTAAATCCCGTTTTACCTCTGCGATATATGCGGTATGTACTTTGAAGCCATATTTCGCTTCTATGTACTCTTTAATCATTTTGTAAGTAACTCGCTCCTTCGGCTTGTATGCTTCGGCTCTCTTGGCGATATTATCAATCGGCACTTTGCCCTCGCCCTCGCCAAACTCGACTTTTACGTTGATTACGCTATCAGGTTTTTTGTGGGAAAGCATTACAACCGTCTCAACGTGAGTATCAAATTAAAACATATCCCCACAAAAATCACGGAAATATCAGTATTTTTTTGCAGTACTAATATCGATTACGCAACCCTTTTCCCACAAATAAAATGTTAAATAAAACTGCCACATATTTTTAAATTAGCAACGGTAAATCCTTTTACAAAATCTCAAATCATTTGCTTTGATAATTCTTTCAATAAGCCTATCCCAGACTCCGCCTTTTCATTACCTCAAGTTAAGGAAATAATGTCCTTCAGTCTAACCTTCTATAATAAACACTTGTCATTGATTTTTATTTGTCTTATTTTTTTACCATCAGTAATTTCTGGAAGTGTCATGTTATTTGAAACAGGATAAAAATACATGCGGTTTATTCTGGGATAATAAAACAAAATGCCAAAATTAGAATTTAATTTTTCAAACCAAGTAGTCAACTTTTCTACACTTATGTTTTTTCTATATTCTGTTTTTTCTTCCAGTGAGTTATCTACCAAAAGTTCGCAATAATATGTACTACCATTGAATTTCATCTTAAAATCCATATTATACTCTTCAAATACCAGACTGTTTTCAATTCCCTTATCATTTAGATATTCTTCTGCTTTTTCGAACATTTCATCTTTAGGCAGCTTGCCAAGCTCTTGTTGCTTTAAATGTCTAAGGTTGTCTAATTGATATATCAAATCCTTCAAATCGTGTAATTCGGCATTGTATTGAAATTTCAATAGTATTTCATCAATCAGAGTATTAATCGTGTGTAAGCTGTTTTCATGATTTTCTCTTGCTTTCCTGAAACGGATTTGTGTTCTGGAATTAAGTTTAAAGGTATTAATATAAAATGTTCCTCTATCGTTTTTGGCAATATATTTATAATGATTCTCTTTTTTTCCTCCTATAATTGCAGGGTTAATCCCAGAAAAGATATCATCAGTACAAGGGTCGAGTAGTTTTGTATCCCAAATATCACTTTTCTCGTTATTACACTTTTCGCAAGAATAATATAAATTATGATATTTATGTGTGTCAGGCAAATTCAAGGACTGCGGCTTAAAATGGTCTATTTCAAAAAAGTCCAAACCAACTATTCCTACTTCTTGTTCTTGCAATTTGCAATATGCACATTCATGAGAAAAGTCATTTCTTAAGTATTCTTTGCACTTAGGGCTTAAGTAATTTGCCCAACGTTGTTTTCTTATATATTCCATAATGACATCCTCTGTTATTTTTTTTCATCCAACTTTGAGCTAATTTCTTGTAATAATCGAATAGTTTCGGTATCTTGTTGTTGATTGATTTCAACAGCTCTATACATCAAATTTTCTTTTCTTAAACCGCAAGCTCTCTTTATCTTTTCTGCAACATCTTTATATCGAGAAGTAATTTCTGATTTTTGCAACTCATAGTCATAATCACCAAACTGGTCTGCAAAGTCATCAAGTTCATAGTTGGTTAAAAGAACAGCATAGATTGTACTATCATGTTTTCGTATTTCTCTTAGCACATCTATCCCTTTATATGTGACCTGTTTCTCTAAATGAAAGTCAATAATTAAGAAATCTACATTCTTCTCCAAAATAATATCATAATAGCTGTCAACTGTTAATGGAAGTTTATCTAGACAATCAAGTTTCAATCCTTCAAGAGCAAAAAGTCGAGTGTATACGTCAACATTTGCAGCTTCGTCTTCAATAAACAAACCAATCAATTCATCCATCTTACTCATCTCCTTTTGGTAATGTTACAATAAATTTCGCTCCAAGCATAGTTTCAGAACGCTTAACAGATATATCCCCATGATATTTTTCTACAATATCTTTAACAATATTCAATCCTAATCCAATTCCGTTTTCTTTTGTAGTTTCAAAAGGTCTAAAAATCTCTTTTTCTTTTCCTTCTGGAACCCCCGTCCCCGAATCTTCAAAATAGATTATTAAATGTGAAGCACTCTGGGAAATAGTAACAGTAATTTTACGGTTTTCTCGTCCCTTAACTTGCTCAAAAGCGTTTGTTATCATGTTGATGACAATGGACTCAAAGTCAATTTGTTTAATTTTATATTCTATCGTATCTTCACACACAAAATTCAAAGTGATATCAAAAGACTTAACTATGGTTTGATAAAAACCGCCAACTTCTTTTAATGCACTACTGAGATTAATTTCTGAATCAATAGTTCTCTTTCGTTTGCGCAAAAAATTAACAATTAAATTACTGTATGCATATATACGGTCAAAATCTCCACTAACAATAGATACAACATCTTTAATTTGGTTTATATCCATACCATTATCCAAATAAAGGTTAACAAGAAGCAAACTCGTTTGTATTCTGCTAACAATGTCACTTGTTTCATGTCCAAATGATCCCGTTAGCATGCCCAATGACGCCAGATTTTTATAAAGATTCAATTCACTTTCTTGAAAATCAATTTTTGCTTGATATGCTTTTTGCGTTTCTGAATAGTGTCTATTATAATCATTTTGGATTTTTTCAATTCCTTGCTTCTTCTTTTCAGTATGCGCAATATATGTTTCCAGAAGTTCATCAATTTTTTGAGCTGAAACTTCTTCATCATTAGAAGATAATTTCCCGATTTGTTTTACAAAATCATCTTCCTTATATAGCTCTTTTAAGTTTTCGAATTGGGAATCAATCTTCTTTTTTTCGTCCGCAAGCTTTTGAATTTCTTCCTGCTCAGCCAAATACGCCTTTCTTCTGACATCACTAATAAGATTTGTACATTTAGATAAAAAGCTGACAAGCTGCGAGTAAGCTTCATTTTCTATAATTCCTTCTCTATTGGTCGCATCAATCAATAGAGGATTGGTCTCATCCCCAATCTTAACCACACCTATAACCTGATTATTACCCACAAGATATCCGTGTGTATCTTTTACCTTTTTCTGGTCAAGCAAGAGCCAATCATTCCCTATATCTCCGTATGGCTTAACTCTAAAATTATCTCGATAAATCTTAATTCCACAATACGTGTCTAGAATTCTTTGAGCAAATCTAAAATTATATCCAGACTCGGCATCAGATAAATTTGCACTGTCTCTTAGGAAGAAGTATATCTCCGCTTTCAGATTTCCACATAACAAAGGCTTTTCATAGTTCTCCTCAACGATGTCATTTTTCCCTTCCTTATCACTATAAGTTATACGTGATTTTTGAGCATTATCAAAAATCTCAGCATCAATTTTTGCATATCTTAAGTCAAGAATTTCATTGACTAATACAATATCCTCTACTTTAAATTCGGGAGCAACTAGTTCAATTTTGAATGGGTCGCTTTCGATAAAATCTGGAGCTACTAATAAGCGTAATTCTTTTTGTAGTTTGTCGATATCTCTTTGTTTCCATTCATCTCTCAAACCTTCCATGATTAAAATCATACCAGTTTGAGATTTAGATAAGTTAAATTTAATATATAACTCTTCAAGCATAGTAAATACTTCTGATTCGCTTTGTGAATCTATAGTATCCAATGAACTTGAAACATCGCCAATCAGTAATTCAATGTCTTCATATTTCTTTATTATCGGTACGACTTTATCTTCAAGCAGCCTGAGTGTTTCGTTTTTATAAAACATAGGGTATTCAAAACTTTTTGTTCCAAGTATCGATTCCACAGTATCTTTATCTTCTTGAAGAATCTTATCAGTAACCATAAAATACTCAAGCTGATTACAAATGAATTTTGCAGCTGTAGATTCTTGATGGTCTTTTAGTATACCAATTCTTTGGGTCAATGCAGGAATATTTATTTCCTCAAAACTATTCCAGTTAATATCTACTCTATATGGTGGTTCAAATTCTGGAAATGAGTAAATTTGAACTTTTTCTGCTAAACGTTCAACTGAAAATCTACCAATACCTTTTTTTCCTGCCTTTTTTCTACCTTTAGGGGTATAAGGTTCAGTAATTTTATTGTTTGTACCAATTACCATCCACTTATTTTCGAAGTCCGATTGTGTCATTCCTGTACCAGTGTCAATTAGAACAATCCTGCTTTGTGGGGTATTGGGTTTATCCAAAATGATTTTCACACCATAGGCATCCGCATCGTAAGAGTTTTTAATAAGTTCCACTAATGCTGTAACAAAATCTGTAACAAGCTCACGCCCTAATTGGCTAATATGGCGGGAATTTGTTTTAAACTGTAGTTTTTTCATAAATGCCTCACCTCAATAATCTAGAATCATATTTATTTCATTAACGGATAAATCATATGCTTCGCATACAAGCCTATCCAATTCTTCTTGATGTTCTCTTAACTCTGACAAATATTTTGATACAAATGCCGAAATATCTTTTACATTATTTTTAGAAAATGGCAGTAGATTCAATTCGTTTGCCGATACTTGCGTATTACCGCTTTTACTTATAAAAACATAATTTATTAGTTTTGAGTTAAGTAATCCCAAATAATAATACATTATTTCATCCGTTAAAATTTCTTCTTTTCCAGAGTTGCAACATAAGAAATTTACGTGATTTTCTAAAAAGTAACTATCATAATTTTCCAAAAAATCATCAGATATTAGACATGCTTTTAATCGTATGTCTTTTTCAAAGTTAGTTGTCCGTTGTACCAATAATCTCTTACCCGATAAAACATAAGGACGAGTTTTATCAGTTATTCTCGCAAATGCCTTTCGTTCATCGTTAGCCCAAGAGGTAATGAATTGGAAATTTACAGGCTGAACATCTCCACCATACACAATTGGTATAGCTTTATCAGATGAATCGGCGAGTGATTCTTTATGTTGATTCCATACAAATAAACCATTAGAGAATTTCACTAATGAGTCATTGACAGATAGCGTTGTGCCATTCTTATAGACTTTTTCCAATACATCGTACATTTCAGATTTTTTGTTAATAATAAACATGTAGTTATTATCTTTACCCATCATTAATTTTGAACGAGATATTGAAAATTCAGATAACACATTCTGATTGCCATTGATAAATTGTATTCTAGTTTTAGTGTTACATACAGGTTTGTTTTGCAAACAAATTATAAAAACTGCTTGTTCTGCTCTGTCAAATATGTTTTGTCTCGAATCAATGTGTAATATTGATTTAATTCTCAACTCTTTCATTTCCTCACGAAGATTCTTAAAGTAGAGCCCAGAACGAATAGATTGAGGTACAATAAAACTCATTGTTCCATTGGTACGCAAATGAGATATTCCCCAATGCATAAACAGAGAATATATATTTGGCTGACCATATATTATGGCATCATACCCATCTATATCCTTTAATGCTTTGGAATCTAATTTAAAATAGGGGGGATTGCCAAGTATAATTGAAAATTCTTTTTCCTCTTTATCTACAATTGTATTTTTCCATTTTATATTATTTAGTGCTGGAATACCAAGCAAAAGATTGTTTTTATGCACGCTATCAGGTGCTATCTCCAACAATGTATTTAAAACACTTATCTTCGTTGCAATAACCGAAAAAGGATTTACATCGTAGGCAAACATGTTGTTTTCAACAAACTTAATTAATTCATCAAACGAAAGAAAAGCACTCATCTGCTTAACAGTCTCTACAACAAAAACACCAGTTCCACAGGCAGGATCCACCACTAAATCTCGTTCGGATAGATCTTTTAACTCATTTCTAACTTCAAACACCATTTTTTTTGCTATTCCTGTGGGAGTATAAAACTGTCCTAATTTTTTCTTAACATTTTTATCAATAAATTTGTCATGCTCATTTATTAATTCGTATATTTCCTTTTCTGTGGGTATGTTACAATCATTTAATTGTAAAAACATACTATTATCTTTTATTTTAAACCATGAAAATAATTTATCGGTATCAAGAATATTTAGTATATGCATATATTCATGCGAACAGCTCATACTATATGCCAAAAAGTATGTAATAACATGAATAAATGCTATTTCGAATCCTATTGTTTCTTTCAAAAGTTTATTATCAGAATCAAGAATAGTGTTTTTACTGGAGTAATTCATTTTTCCATAGTATGTCTTTTCAAAAGATTGCGTAAGATTACTTACAACATCATCCGAAATTGATAAAATAATATCTTTTATTATTGGCTGCATTAGTATCATTTACCTTTCGTTAGGTTGGTTATCCACATATTATGGCGGCTTTTCCAAGAATCAAGCCACTCTTCTTCATTCACTATCGCTTTAAATACAGGCTCAAGGAATGTCTGTATTTCCGTTATCACAACAGAAAACTCAAGCGTATTATCTTTGATGTTCTTCAAAAAATATTTCCAACGCTTTTGCATATCCTCATCTTCGGCAAGTGCGACAACACGCTTAAAACTATTTCGGTCGTAGGGAGTGCCACGTCGCTGCAAGGTCTCAAATACAGCGGATTGTAATTTTGCTCCCTCAAAATCGAATGTTCTTGAAAGATAATAAATATCGTAAAAATCTTTCATTCTGCCCGTCAGCTCAAAGCGTTGCAGAATGGCATCAAACTTTTCAGCTATGGTACTTTCAAGGGAATAGGTTTTGATTACAGGAGCTTCAAAGTCTGGAAGCTGCGTATTGATTTTACGCTGTTCTGCCTTTGGTACGATAACATCTCCTACACCTATATCGACATTGAATGGTACTCGCACATTCTTTATCCGTCCGATAATCTGTGTGCTGATGCCGTGATACTTTCTCTGCGGAGAAATCTCCTCAAAGCCCTTTGCAGTCATATCAATATAATCGTTGCCTGTCGGTGTATCAATTATTTTGCAAATCAAATCCTTAACATTGTTTATTGAATTTGAATATCCACGGAGCAGAAAATCAACATCAATGGTGGCTC
The DNA here is from genome assembly GCA_900541985.1 of uncultured Blautia sp. Lineage (GTDB taxonomy): Bacteria > Bacillota > Clostridia > Lachnospirales > Lachnospiraceae > Blautia_A. The sequence goes on from UQLX01000007.1 coordinate 7,261, forward strand.
GGCTTTCAAAGTTTGTAAGAGTGTAGATAAACAAACCGCCTTTTAGTACCAGAAAATCATCATATCCAGATTTCGAAAGTTTTCTTAAAAATTCTTCCTGCATAAAAAGCTGTAGACACTGCTGATAACTGATGCCAGAATCCTTTGCTTTATTTCTGAGCTTTGCCAGAACGGACGCCGCTATATCTGCCATTACAACCACACTCCAATCAATTCTTTTACACGCTTTTGCACACGCAAAATTTTCGCATATTCCATAAGATTCGGTATATTCTTTTTCGGGTCTTTTACATAGCCCTGCACTGCTTTATTAAAAATCTCCTTATCCATCTTGTTCATATTTCGCAGCACATCGCAAATAGTACGGTCACGGTCATAAATGCGGACTTTATGGAAATCAATTTCACCTTCAGTTTCGCCCAGCGTAACCAACTCTGACTCTACACGATATGCCTTTATAAACGGATAATCAATTTTTGTTCGCCTCTTAGAGACATTTTTATCTATTGCAAAACTCCATTCAGCAGGATTTCTGTCACTGTATCCATAATAGAATAGGGCGGTCTCCATACAAAGCACTGCATCGGGAAACAAGCCATTGATAATAACAACTTCACTTTCTCCATAATCTTGAGTCCAGTGATAGTAACCTCGCCTGACTCTTTCAATCATTCCTTCGTCTAAAAGTTGTTTTATATCTGCATAGTATAACTTTGAAGCTGTAAGTTCAGCGGTAGTCATAATATAATTATGACTGCTAAACAACATTCTCAAAGTCTCAATATCTTTTTTCTGAAGCATATCTTCACCTCTACTTAATCGCCCTTAATCAAACTAATAATTGGTCATTTTACTATATTGTATTCGATTTTTCTCTTTAAGTCAATAATAGAAAAGTGAACACTTTTAATCATATCAATTAGGCAGTTTAGTATGAAATCTGCCCTCCGCTTTTTTTATCAGATAAAATATTGGTCAGCGAAAAGATAAATATGTAAATAAATAAGCGTACCACTATTTTTAATGATATGCTCACCATTATTAAATCACTTCAAAATGCTTCAACGCATCCTTTATCGCTTCCACTTTCTCTGCTGTCGGATGCTTCCTTGGCTGTTTCAATTCTTCTACCGCATTAGGAGCATCATACATCGGCAAGCCTAAATCTCTCTTTACCTCTGCGATATATGCGGTATGTACTTTGAAGCCGTATTTGGCTTCTATGTACTCCTTTATCATTTTGTAGGTCACTCGCTCTTTGGGCTTGTAGCTTTCCGCTCTTTTAGCAATATTATCAAGCGGAACTTTTCCCTCACCCTCGCCAAACTCAACTTTTACGTTGATATGTCCGTCTGGCTTTTTGTGGGAAAGCAGTACAACCGTCTCCACATGAGTACCAAATCAAAACATATCCCCACAAAATTGCGGAAATACGGACAATATTTATACAGTACTAATACTGCATGTGCATCCCTTTTCCCACAAAATATAAGTTCCATCAATTTTGCACCTTTCTGATGCAAAATTTATTCTTTTTTCATACCTTCGATGTCCTCTTCCCCTGTCTTACTAGCTTCCAATGCTTGATATTCCTGATTTAATTCTCGCAATAATTCTTCCTCGCTTGGTAAATACAATTTGTATTTTGAAGCAAAAATCTGTGTTTCATTTTCAGGTAACGTATACTTAACTACAGACTCACTTTTATCTGCACACAAAACAATACCAATCGGCGGATTGTCTCCTTCATTCATAAGTTCTCGTTCATAATAATGAACATACATCTGCATCTGCCCCAAGTCCTGATGTGTTAAGTCCCCAACCTTTAAATCTATCAAAACAAAACATTTTAAGATGTAATTATAAAATACAAGGTCAATTCTAAAATGACGTCCATCAAACGTTATTCTTTTCTGTCTTGCGACAAATGAAAATCCTCTGCCAAGTTCCAAAAGAAATTTTTGCAAATGTGTAATTAACGCTTGTTCCAAATCACTTTCATAAAAATCATCATTAGGTGTCAGCCCGAGAAATTCCAACACATATGGGTCACGGATAACATCTTCTGGTTTTTTTGCCATCTCCAGTGTCTTAATTTCTGCCGCAACTTGATCTTTATTTTTACTGGATAATAATCTTTCATAGAAGAAAGAATTTATCTGGCGCTCAAGTTGTCTGGTACTCCATTGAGATTTTACAGCTTCCTGCATATAAAATTCTCGCGCATTTTCATTCTCCACTCGCATCAGGAGCCGATAATGAGTCCAACTCAATTCGCTACGCAGTGCGTAGCCATTTGGGAATGTTAAATAAAACTGACGCATATTTTTCAAATTGGCAACGGTAAATCCTTTCCCAAAATCCTGTGTCATTTGCTTTGACAACTCTTTTAGCAATCCTTTACCATACTCCGCTTTCTCATTTCCGCCTTGTTCTTCAATAATTGATTTTCCAATATTCCAGTAGGCTTCAACCATCGCAAAATTGGCTGTTTGATAAACTTTATTTCTCGCCGAAATTAAAATTTCTTTGATTTCATTATAAAAACTTTGATTCACTTAATTTCTCCTTTTATGTTTCAACTATGATTGTATCCGCCACTTATGTCCGTCTTTTGAATTATAAGTATAATATTTTTCATAAAATATTTTCATAGCATTCATATACTGATTTAAAACCAATACCACATCACTATTAGTCGGCATCTCATCAACATCCAAAACATCAAGAAACGCATGTGTATTTTCCATCTTAAGCATCTCCTTTATAGGTTCCAGGATTCTATTAATAGCTTTCACTTTAAATGCATTTAGTGGGGAATCTGGTTTTTTCTTTGATAATTCCTGCATTTCCTTGTATATACCTGTAAGCAAAGGATTTAACAATTCATATTGATTAACAGCGTCCTGAGTTGTTTTATTCATAATCATACCTCCTACATTACTAAGTCCATTATCGGATGTGATGTTTTTACTTCTTCATCCGTATCTGAAAGATTCCAATACCAATTTCCAGATAACCGTTTAACATTATCATATTTAAATTTTTCTAAACATTTTATATATTGAGAAATAATTAGTACAACATCGCTGTTAAAAGGCATATCATCTTCTTGGAATCTTTGAAAATCAGAGAATGGCATATAACGCTTACCCAATAATTGATTTGCCTCTTCAATCAACTGGTTTATAAAATTCAACTTAAACTTATTAATAGCACCATCTGGTGATTTCTTGGATAATATACTTAACTCACTATACATATCCTTAATCTGGATATGTAACTTTTCAAATCTCTCAACGTCTTTCTTTTCCATAGTCTACTCTCTCTTTCTTATGATGGGCACATTCTTATAAATTCTACATATTTTTTATTAATGACCTCCATTGGGTCACGTTGCTTACTTTCATATACATCAACCATCAGTTTGACATCCTCATCAGTAAGACACAAAATACACTTTCTCTGTCCACTCCATAAATCTATAGTATTTCTCATAATATTCTTTTTCAATGGATTTCTTGTTAATATAATACCAAAACGTCCAAATTGTTCTGAAAGATAACGATTTAACTGATTAATATGTTCTCTACTAACTTCGTTTACATTCTTCATCTCAAATACGATTTGCCTACAATCGTACTTATTATACAATTCTTTTAATAACGGAAATGAACAATTATTATAAAATATCAAATCCCTTATTTGAGTCCCTGAATCAATTCTACTTTGTGCCTGTGCAAAATCAAGATGTGGATATAATAGGGATGCGAATAACTTTGTACAATTACTTTCAAATTTTTTATCAGCATTATCTGTTTTTCCTAATGGCAATTTTACTATTTGATTCAAACATTTTTTTGCAGATATAACTGGTATTTGCTTAAACAATGGGTCATTTTTGCAATCTGCCTGTTTGCGCTCTTTGGATGCTATATATGCCGCAATCATATCGTAATTATATCTATTATATTCCAAAACCTTCGGTCTTTCAATTTTATCTTCTTCCCCTTCTTTAACATAGGCATTCATAAAATAATCATCATAGTTAATCCATGGAGTATGACGTAACCAACGCTTTGGAACAAAAATAATAGGAGAATCATCTTCTGGATTATATGGCAACGATAAGTCCTCTTCACCCATTTTACAAGTTTTCGGATTAAAAACTTTTATATTTGTAAACTCTTTTACTGGAATATTATATTTCTTACACTCATCCTGTGTAAAATCAATAAGAAATGATTTTAAAAAATTACACGCAAAATCACTAATCCTATCTTTTGATATATTATTTACGTATAGTTGTATTTCCTCAAAATGCGAAAAACCATCCTTTTTATATTGTGGCACTATACAAAACAACTCTAATATTTCTTTTGCTGTTTTTATTGATATTTTCAATCCTCTTTTGGTCTTTCCTGTTCCCAATCCCACTTCGCTACATTCAGATAATTCACTCAAAAGACCCGCTATCACTTCTCTTTTATCCTCATTTTGTGAATATACTGTACCTAACATGTTAAATGTATTAATCAATATTAAATGTAACGCATTATCCTGTTGTGACGGAGATTTCCATAACAAAAACGGGTCTAAATATAATGGTATATCTTCATCTAAAAATGGAATAGCAAAATCAACTTCTTCCTGTGTAATGGGAACATTATAATAATCAACTAACCGTGGTCTTACTATTGTCATTAAATTTCTCCTTATATTATTTCAAAATGCTTCAACGCATCCTTTATCGCTTCCACTTTTTTCGCCGTAGGATGCTTTCTCGGCTGTTTCAATTCTTCCACCGCATTAGGAGCATCGTACATCGGCAAGCCTAAATCTCTCTTTACCTCTGCGATATATGCGGTATGTACTTTGAAGCCGTATTTGGCTTCTATGTACTCCTTTATCATTTTGTAGGTCACTCGCTCTTTGGGCTTGTAGCTTTCCGCTCTTTTAGCAATATTATCAAGCGGAACTTTTCCCTCACCCTCGCCAAACTCAACTTTTACGTTGATATGTCCGTCTGGCTTTTTGTGGGAAAGCAGTACTACCGTCTCGACAGTTGTTTCAGTTTCCAAGGGAAGTTCTTTCACTTCCTCGCCATCAACAGGCACAGGGAAATTGAATACGATCTTTTTTATCCAGCTTCCGTCTTTCCTTTTCTCCGGGAACATTTCAATTCGCTCGATAAAGGCTTTCATAAACTCTTTCTGTTCCGCTTCCGTTGCAGAATGGTAGACTTCATCAAATGCCAGTAAGAGCCGATAGATATTGTCGCCGGAGATTTTCTCCTGCTGAATGCTGCGGATTTGACTTTGCAATTCACCAATCTGAACTTCGATTTCTTCTATCGTATCATACTGCTCATCATAGCGGCGCTGCAAGTCCAAAATCTTTCTGTCATAGTGGGCATCGTTAATGTCCAAGATGTCCATCTGACGCTCCAAGCGGCTTTTCGTTCCAAAGGCTTGCTTTAACTGTCCCTGTAGGACGGCAATCTGCTTTTCCATATCCTCTGTATCAACTGCCGAGCCGATTTTCGCCTGAATCGCTTCTACAAACCGAGGATTGTTGACCATAGCGGATATAATCTTTGCCACAAACTTATTGATTTCCGTCTGCTCGATATTCAGTCGGAAGCTGCACTCATGCCCAGTTGGTGTTACTGTGTTTTTGCAGTAGTAATAATATCTCGTTTTCTTGTCCTTGCTGTGAGCCTTGGCAATATTGCCGTACATACTCTTTCCGCAGCATGGGCATTTCAAGATACCGGACAGAATATGTGCATGATCTGGATTATTGACCTTTTCCCGCTTAAAGGAATTGATCTTGCGCTTTTCCTGTGCCAGATACCAATCTTCTTCGGAAATGATGGCTTCGTGCTGCCCGTCATAAATAGGGAACTCTGACTGCTCAACCACGTGCATCTCGTTTCTTGTACCCTGTTTCTTTTCCGTCCTGCGTCTGCCATAGGCTATCTTACCCATGTAAACAGGATTGTCCAGTACATCCTGCACGAAGCTCCTTGAAAATCCGGGAATAGTATTGTTCTGCCGTAGCTTCTTGACAAAGCCATTACGATTCAAATATTTTGCAACTCCGGCAACGCCCTCGTTGGTGTGAATGTAGCGGTCATAAATGACACGGATTACTTCCACTTCATCCTCTGCAATGACAAGATCACCGTTTTCCAGACTATAGCCATAAGGGGCAAAACCACCATTCCACTTGCCCTCACGAGCCTTTTGCTCCCGTCCTGCCATGGTCTGAGTTCGGATATTCTCACGCTCGATTTCTGCCACCGCAGACAGCACAGAAATCATCAGCTTTCCGGCATCCTTGGAACTATCAATGCCATCCTCCACGCAGATCAGATTGACACCGAAATCCTGCATGAGCTGCAAAGAGTTCAGAACGTCCGCCGCATTTCTGCCAAATCGGGAGAGCTTAAAGACCAGCACATAAGATACGCCGTCTTTGCAGTCCTGAATGTCATTCAGCATCCGTTGAAAGTCCTGCCGTCCTTGGATGTTCTTTCCGGAAAAGCCCTCGTCAGAATACTCCCCGGCAATAACCATATCTTCGTATGCCGCATACTTTCTTAACTTGTCACGCTGGGCATCCAAGCTGTATCCGTCAACCTGCATAGAGGTGGACACTCTTGTATAAAGATAGCATTTAAGTTGTTTCTTTTTCAGAATCGCCACCTCCCTCGTTCATTTCTTTTACCATAAGTCCTTCGTTGCGGATATAATACTCCAAAAGCCACAGCACATAATCCGGTGCATGGCGGTTATCCAATTCCCACTCGGTCATAGTCCGGTAAGGGATATGGACGAGCTTGCAAAAATCTTTCCGGTTCAGTCCTGTACTTTCCCGCAACTTGATAATTCTGTTCTTACAATCCATCTGTCTTTTCTCCATAAAAAACAAAAATACACGTTGCGTAATCATTATAGCATAGCCACAGCGAATACGCAACGTGTAAATTGTAAATTTTTACGCAGCCTTATTCGTCAAAGGCTGCGCTTGATTACTTTCCTCGGAATGCTCCACTTTCTGCGGTGCATCCTGCTCCAATTTATCCAAAACCTGATGTCCATATTTTTGGAGCATCTGGCTCATAACATCCACACAGCGGACAAATGCCGCATTATACTTTGCATCCTCATAATATTTCTTCAATAAGCAGTTACCTCCATTAAATTTCCATATCCTGTCCACGCTTCCGGGCAGGGTGTTTGTGTTCATACAGTTCCTTTCCTCTGGCGAGGATGGCATTGATAAAAGCCCAGACTTTTTCAGATGCAATCTCAATCGCATCCAGGAAAGGCTGGACTTTCTGTTTCAGTTCCTCATGGTCTTTATCCAGTTTTTCATAACGGTCTTTCCAGATCTTTGCGCTTTTCTCTGCCTTCTCAAATTTCTGCTTGTATTTCAGCTTCTCAGACTTTTCCGCAAAGCTGCTGACCGCATAATCTTTTAGGGTACGGCACTCATCCGCTGACAGCGTGATATTTCCGGTGATGGGATTTTTCTTACCCATCGACTCAATCTCATGTGCGGTCATAGCAACAGAGTTGGCAGCCTGCGTTTCCTTTTTCAGAGCTTCCAGTTTCTTTTTCTGCTTTTCCGTGGCAGCTTTGGCGTCCTCCAAACTCTGCTCGGCCTGTGCCACCTGTCCGGTCACAGCTTCCAAACGCTGCTGTTCTGCCTGCACCTTAAACTGCGTCACCGTCAGATGCTCCTCGGTGCTGCCACGCTCTCCACGCTCCACATCGGTATATCCGGCAGCTCGCATGAACTGAAAAAAGTCATCCTGCAACACACTGTAGGACGACTTCAAAATCTTTTTTCCTTTTGCGTTGAGCATGGGATTTCCGTCCTCACCAAGCACCGGCTTGGACTCCCATTTCTTACTGCGGCTGACCTGTGTGATGACCTCCTTGACGGTTCCACGGAGGGATTCATCCTTGCACCGCTTCGACCACAGGATTTGCTTTTCCACCACCGGGATATAAACCACATGAAGGTGATAGTGGTACACATCCTCGCCCAGAGCTTCGGACATTGCCCGATTGCGTTCATCGGCGTGCATCACAGCGGAGAGGATATACTGCTCACCGCCTACGATCTCCACGGCGGCTTTATAGGCATCGGCATAAAACTGTTTTGCAAATTCATAGCCGCCGTGGTTGTAGAAGTAAGCGGAGTTCACATCGAATACCAGCTCGCCATATTTAACGGCATCCTCTTTCAGACCTCTTGTGGAAATCACCTTGTCTCGTTCCAACTGCTCAAACATTTCTGTATAGCTGGCGCTGGGAGCTTTGAAATGGACGTTAAGCAGAGTGCGTTCCGGCACGATGTCCACATTGGAATAACGGTCTTTTTCACGCTCATTGTGTTCCTGTACCTTAGCCACATCATCCGAGGTTTCCAAGTCTTGATTCCTGGCTAAGGTACGGTCAATTCCATCATTTCTTGCCATAGATGTTCTTCCTTTCTTTGAGATTTGCAGACAGCGGAGAGCTGGGGAACGGCACTTTTTCAAAGTGTAATAACCCACTATTACACTTTCATCCATAATGGCTGCAAAGTGCCGTGGGCTCTCCGAGGGCTCTCCCGAGGGGGGAGTGCGGTCACTGCGGCGACCTCTGCTGACCAAAGTGAAAATGTCTGCAACTTTTTCCATGGTCAGCACCTCTGTACGATACTGCTCTGCGGAGCATTCTCTTGCAGAGGTTGGCAGTGAAAACCGTATCTTTCACTGCCTGTCCACGGTACTTTTGCAAAATTCCGTGGACATAGAAACAGCCCAAGCAAAAGAAATGTGCTGTTTCTATAACGAGCGTTTCACGCTCTTTTGCTGCGTACATACGTACCAGCAACGGGGGTTACGATTCGTCCCGCCATTCCTTCGGAATGTCCTCCGGTACGTACGTACACGGCGAAACATCGTAAAACCCATTTATATGAGGTCGTGCAATCGCTTCCACTCCTATGAATCCCCACACCCGCCGTCCGGCAGAGTTGGTGATGTTGTTGCAATGCTCCAGATTGAATTTCTTGGCATTAGCAACCATGGCATCGCTGAAGCTGCGGGCTTTCAGCGGTGCAAGGGAGTTTTCCTCGCACCACATCCGGTAGATTTCATAGAAATCCTTGGAGCTGATGGACGCATCCACTTTGCGCCGGATGTATCCCTCCGACTCCATGAAATCGAAAATATTGTTATTGTCACGCTTAACCGCTTCCCGGTTTTCACGGATGCGGTCACTCTCCGAAAACTTAAAGTTGTTGGCAACGAGCCGCTGCAATCCTTCAAAAGCCCAGAGGAAAATACCCTCGGCTTCGGCTTTCATTTTCTCCGCAAGGTCGGGATCGTCGGCTCTGTCCACAGGCTTTTCCTTGGTGGTCAGCACAAGCTGTCTGCGGTAAAAACCGTCGCTACGGTCATACAGGGCTTGGAGATCGCCGTTGCTGAACGCCAGTAGTCGGGCAAACATCCAGCCCTGATAACTCTGCTTGCCTTTGCGTTCCAAGTCCATCTTGCCCTGTGCCGTCACGATGGATTTTACATAGTTGGTCTGACGCAGGGCTTCCATTCGCATATCATCATCCACGCACAGCAGGATGTGTTCCAGATCGGCACGGGCAAAACGGTTTTCAGAAATCTTACCGATGCTGCCGTCTTTCATATTCGTGCCGAAGATGGTGGACAGCACCGCACCGATTTGGGATTTGCCCTCACCGCCGTTGCCCTTAATCACCATCATGCGCTGCCCCTTGTTGGAGGGAATCAGACAGTAGCCGATGAACTCCTGTAAGGTGGGGATGTCCTCTGCGTGGAGCAGACCATCCAGAAAGTTCATCCAGATCACCGGCGCAGGAGCGTTAGGATTGTAAGCAACCGGCAGACGACTTCTCACGATAGCCGGTCTGCCCTCGGTAAATGTTCCGTTCAGCAGCAGCGTACCGTTGGACACATGAATCCGATCCCGCTCCGGTGGAAAGTCAGGCACTTGCGCTTCCAGCTTCAGCACCTCCAGAATGTTGGTGATCTTCCGGGGAATGTTGTTCACGGCACAGAATTTCAGCTTGTCGTAAATCTCTCCACGCAGAGGGAGATCGTCTGTCACCCGACCATCGGGTGTGAAAAAAGCTCCGTTTGCGAAAATAATTCTGCGCTCTTGCAGAAATTCTTCACAAAACAGAGCTTCGTTGATGTTCTGCCCGTCAAACCAGACAGGTAAATTCATATCAGGCGTTTTCCGGTTCTTCGCCATTGTGCGCCACCTCCTTTTTCTTTCGTTCGGTGTACTCTTTCAGAAAAGAGATCTTGTCGCTTTTCATCAGCTCGTCCACCAGTGCGACCCGTTCTTCCAAATCACCCACGGTCAGCACATCTGCCATATATTCGATATGGCAGTGCATCTGGCAGGCTTCCACAAAACGGTCATCGTAAGGCTCGTCCGGTGTCTTGGGTGCATACTGCACTTTCCAGTCCTCCAGAAGATGCAGATAGTCCGTCAGCACCCGGAAGCACAGCATTTCATCCTCCCGGAACTGACGGATGTAAGGATGTTTCGGCTTGGGTAAAACTGCGGCAGTAGGAGGTTTCGGGTCAAGCCCGAAATCCGCCGCCAGCTTCTGCGCTGCTTCATAGCTGCTCAGATTGAATAGCCTTGCCACAAGGTCAATTACATCCCCCTTAGCTCCGCAGCCAAAGCAGAAAAAATAATCCTCGTTCAGCTTCAAGCTCGGATGCCTGTCATTGTGGAACGGGCAGCAAGCCATACCGTTGCGGTTGACTTTCAGCCCGTAATGTTCGGCGGCTTGCTTTACGCTGATTGCCGCCTTGATGGTTTCATAGATTGTCATAGAAAAACCTCCGTTCATAATAGTCTGGAAAGCACGAAGCACCCGCCGTGATTGGCAGGTGCTTCGCTCTTTCTACTATGGTTATGACGGATTTTGAAAAAAACAGGCTAAAAGCAGGACAACCCTATTTCAAAAAACAGGACAACTTATCTTACAATATAGATTTCGCCCTATTCTATTGACAAATAATAGGTAATGTGTTACCTTATCAAAGGTAATATATTACCTATGGAGGATAGAATGAATATTAAAGAAGTAATCAACAGTGGCAAAGTTGACTTTACAGGGATTGAACAATCCTATTTTTTGCTTGGTTTACTGAGTGCCTTTGATAATAGATTTCAAGCAGTCGCAGATGGTACGATGCAAGAGATCAGCTGGAAGCAGTTTTTTGCAATTATCTGTATCAATATGTGTAAAGAGAAGCCAACTATCAAGGAGCTTGCGGAGATCATGGGAAGCTCTCACCAGAATGTAAAACAGATTTTATTGAAGCTTAAAAAGAAAGGATTTGTTGATATTACTGCGGACGAAAGCGATAAGAGAAAGCAGCGTATTGAGCTTACCGATTATTGCAGAGCGTTTTGTGCAAAAAATGATGAAATGACCATGAAAATCATGAAGAAAATGTTTGACGATGTGTCAGAGGAACAGCTGCAAACAACCATACAGACCATTATACAAATCGGAGATAACTTACAGGAGATTCAGGGACATGAGTAAAGGTATTATTTTATTTCAATCGAAATATGGCGCAACAAAAAAGTATGCGGACTGGTTAGCCGAAATGACCGGGTATGATTGTGCTGAAACAAAAAACGCAAATGCTGTGGATCTGAAACCCTATGATGTGATCCTGCTGGGTGGCGGTGTTTACGCTTCCGGCATTGCAGGATTCCAATTTATTAAGAAGAATATAGGTCAGTTAGCAGATAAAAAGATCGCTGTGTTTGCAGTCGGTGCTTCTCCATACGATGAGAAGGCAATCTTGCAAATGAGAGACCTGCATTTCAAAAACGAACTTCGTAGTATACCGCTATTCTATTGCAGAGGGGCTTGGGATGAAGAAACAATGAAATTTACGGACAGAGCGCTTTGTAAGATGCTCCAGAAAGCAGTTGCAAAACAAAATCCGGATGAATATGAGCCCTGGCAAAAAGCATTGATGTGTACAGTGGGGCAAAAATGTGATTGGACGGATCAATCCTATTTAGAACCGTTGCTGAAGCAAATTGAAAAATGGAGATAGAAAGATTTATATGAAGAAGTATGTGATTGTGTTTTTGATATGGGTTATGATTATACCTATCGCAATATTAAATGGTGGATTCCGTGAATATGTGCTTATGGTGCATCTTGAGATACTGGCACTCCCATTAAGCGGGTTTATTTTGAGCGTTTGCATCTTTCTTGTTGCATATCTGTTTGTGCCTAAAATCAAAGGGTGTGTAAAACGAGATTACATTTTATTTGGCGTGATGTGGTTTGTTTTGACGAACTTATTTGACTTGTCATCCTACATCAAATCTGGTGAAGGATTTGCAGGCTTGCTTCAATCTTACAACATTCTGACTGGAAATACATGGATACTTGTTGTTTTATCGGCTTTGATTTCACCAATGTTGGTTATGAAAATAAAAGGGAGGAAGTAAGGTGAATCCTTCAATTTTTTTCATGAATAACTGATAAAAACAGGTCGTTGACTGTACGCATTGCGAAAGGTTGGCGGCCTGTGTTTTTTATATGGAGGAAATGTAGATTTCTTCACATTTGCATGGTATAATTAAAAAATTCAAAAAACAGGACAGGAGGGCAAGCATGAATCAAGAACTGATGACATTGGATTTTTGGCAGGATACGGTCATATATGAGGGCAAAACATTTCCTGTCGGCACTCTTGCCTGTGATGCACTGAATGTTCCTGCGGATACCATTGCAAAGATGAATGAGCAATGCGAGAAAATCAATCTGCTGCTTGGTCTGCTGAACGCCGGGCAGGATGCTTCTGCGCTATTTCCTATGGCAAGGGAAGCTGCTCTGACAATGTTGGGGATTCTCAGTAAAACGCTGCCATTCTCCCACATGGACATACCAAAGCACCGGGAACGGATAGAAAAGGTATTTACTGCCGACAATGCGCTGAAATATGTGGAGTTTGCTATAAAAGCCGCAACCAACTCCTTGCAGTTTGAAGAAGTTCCGAAATATGCGGATGCAATCATACTCCAACGCTATACCGCTGTGTTTGGACATCTGGCATACTCCCTTGGGGAATATCAAACGGCAATGCTTGATTTTGCAGAAAAATCAGACGGTAACGAAGCAGACCGCACCGCAGAGGGCTTCGCCAGAATGTTCGGCAGCTATTTCCCGCCAGAGTTGTCTATCACAGAGGGCAATGCCTGGATGTCTACCCTGAACAATTCTGTTCAGTATGTATCGGTCATCCGTCCCGGCGAAGAAGTTGCAAAGCTGGTCAAACGAATCCACTATGTTTCCTTTGTTGGGATGTTCCGATCTGATCTCTTTGAGGGCTTGTGTGTCGGCCATGCGCCTAAGAAATGCAAAATCTGCGGCAAATGGTTTCTGACAACCAACGCAAGGCACACCAAATATTGCGGCGGTTATGCGCCGGGGGACAAGCTGCACCGAACCTGTCGGCAGATCGGCAATCTGAAAGGCAGAGAACAGCGGGAACTTGCGGACGATCATCCGCTGAAGCAGATATATGAGAAGCGTCTGAATACCATAAACCGCTATGTGAAGCGTGGTACTCTGGACGCTGATCTTGCGGAGGTTATGAAGAAGCTGGCAAAAGATAAGATGCTCCGGGCATTGAGCAATGTGGCTTATGCCAAGGGTGATTATGAAAAGGAAATGGGACAGGCTGCTTTGAAGAAAGAAGCCCTAAAGAACTTTGAATTTGTAGAACTAACAAAATATTTAAAAAAGCTATTGACTCCTACGTTGCGTAATAGTTTAGAGTATACTTATCGAGAGGAGGGAAAAGCCAATGATGACAGTAAATGAAGTAAGCAAATTGACCGGAGTGAGTATACGCACTCTGCAATATTATGATACCATAGGACTCCTGCCACCGACTGAATATACAGAGGCAGGATATCGACTGTATGACGATACAGCAATGGAAAGGCTGCAACAAATTCTACTGTTTAAAGAACTTGAATTCCCACTAAAGGAAATTAAGACGATAATTGATGCACCCAATTTTGATAGAAGCAAAGCGTTGGAGCAACAAATTGAGTTGCTTACTATGAAAAAAGAGCATCTTGAAGTTCTTATTAATTTCGCTCGTAAAATAAAAACGACAGGAGTGAATAAAATGGATTTTAAAGTATTTGATACAACAAGAATGGATGAGTATGCCAGAAAGGCAAAAGAGCAATGGGGACAGACTTCAGAATATAAGGAATATGAAGAAAATGCAAACAATCAGTCTCCAGACGCACAAAAAATGGCTTGGAAAAACCTCATGCTTATATTTGTAGAGTTTGGAAAAATGAAAGATAAGGAACCGGAGCATGCGGAAGTACAGTTTGAAGTTAAGAAACTGCAAGACTATATTTCGGAGCATTTTTATAAATGCTCTAATGAGGTTTTAAAGGGGCTTGGTGCAATGTATGCTTCTGGTGGAGAATTTACTGAAAATATCGATAAAGCTGCTGGAAGAGGAACTGCTGTATTTGTGGCAAAAGCAATAGAGATTTATTGTAGTTAATATAGGTAATTAAGATTAGCAGACCCCTGTTAGGGTGAACAGAAAATTTCAGTTTTCTAAATCTTTATACGCATTGTTAAACCGGAAGGAGGTGCGCTATGCTGAATGATTTTACATGGAATATGATCGGATACATACCAAAATACCAAGTCAATCCGCACGGTGATGGCATCATTCCCTATGTGGCAGAGCGCATCTTCCAACTGGACCCGGAGCCGCCAGCGGTGGACAGTCTGAACGAATATATCCTGTCTGCTTTGCGGGAAAAGAATCTGCTATATTTTTCGTTCTTCCTGCACCACTACGAGCCGCAGCTCAACAAGCGCATCAAATCCTTTCTCGGCGTGGATGGCGGCGATCTGTACGATACAGACCGTTTTATAGATATAAAGCTCTCCTGCCGGGAACAAATGCTCCAAAAGCTGATGGACTATGATCCTGCCAAGGGTGCGGAGTATGCTACATACATTTTCCCGTTCATACGGGATGCTATGCTCCGTTTCCGTATGGGCGAAGAAAAATGGTCGGTATCCTCTCTGACTAATTACAAAATGGTGCGGTCAATGGCATGGCTGTACCATAACACCAAGGATGCGGTCAGCGAGTTTTCCAAAAAGTATAACTGTGACCTTGCCCTTGCGGAAGAATATTTGAAAGTTGTCCGTGGCATCCGCAATCAACAGCCTTTCTATGTGACAGACGAGGACGGCGAGGAAACTGGCGAGGATGTTGCCCTTGATGATACTTGGAACTATACCGACATCCTCTGGAACGGCATACAGGCAGAAAAGGTGCAGCGAGCATTTGAGAAGCTGAATTACCGGGAGCAGACCTTACTTGAAAAACGGTTGGCGATTTGCATGACCTGCGGGCGTGTCGGCTCATGGAAAGGCCGCCCCACCTTTGAAGAACTGGCTGTGATGTTTGAGGGCAGCACAGCCAGCGGTGCAGAGCGAGCCTACCGGAAAGCGGTGGACAAGCTGACAGAACTGCTGGTTGCCGAAGGTGCGCTCCATGCTGTCCGGCTGAAACAGAAATCCAAAACCAAGCGCAAAAAGAAAATCGCCGCCGCAATCTACGAATACCAAGCAGACTGCGACGGCGAATGGGGCGAGATTTCATTTGATTTTGAGAACGGCACAGCGGAAATCATCCGTCTTGCCGATTGGGATACGATGAAAACAAATCGCTATGCAAACCGGGCAATAGCGTATCTTTTGAACTGTGAGAACGAAAAGCTGCCCAAGGAAATAATGGTTGCATTCGAGTTATGAAGTTCAATAATAAACCGATGAGACATCAAAATCGACCGAACAGACAGAAATCAACATTTCTCCATTTTGATTTGCTATGATAGTACTGGCAAATAAAATCAAAATGGAGGATATCACAAATGCAAGCAATTAAAACCATGGAACTTGTCAAGCAGTATAAAACCCTGACTGCCGTGGACAGGCTCTATTTAGATATTCAGCAGGGAGAATTGTTTTCTCTACTGGGTGTAAACGGCGCAGGAAAGACCACAACTATTAAAATGCTCTCCTGTCTGACAAAACCCACAAGCGGAGACATCCTCGTAGGTGGCTATAGTACTACAAAGGAGCCGGAACAGGTAAAGCGGCTGATTGGCGTATCTCCGCAGGAAACGGCTGTTGCTCCAAACCTCTCCGTGAAAGAAAATCTGGAACTGATCTGCGGCATCCACAGTTTTTCAAAAGGTAAAACGGAAGAAAAGATTCGAGAACTTTCCGGGCAATTCGCTTTGGATACCGTTTTGAAAAGAAAAGCTGGTAAGTTATCCGGCGGTTGGCAACGCAGAGTCAGCATTGCCATGGCTCTGATCAGCGAACCGCAAATCCTGTTTCTGGACGAACCTACCCTTGGTTTGGATGTCATTGCAAGGCACGAGCTTTGGGAAACAATTCGTTCACTTAAAGGCAAGATAACCATCATTCTGACAACGCATTACATGGAAGAAGCAGAGGCTCTTTCTGACCGCATCGGCATTATGAAAAGCGGAAAACTTCTTGCGGTAGGAACAGTAGAAGAACTGAACGCATTAGCAGGAACAAATGATTTTGAAACAGCGTTCGTTTCTATTGTGAAGGAGGATACTGTGGTATGAGAATGATGACATTTGCCAAAAGATGTTCAAAAGAGATTTTGCGTGATCCGATCAACCTTGGTTTCGGTCTGGGATTCCCTTTGGTTTTGCTGGTTCTGCTTAGTGCGATACAGGCTAATATCCCGGTAAGCCTGTTTGAAATCGACACACTGACTCCGGGCATTACCGTATTCGGGCTGTCGTTTATGACTCTGTTTTCCGCAACACTAATCGCAAAAGACCGGGAAAGCGCCCTCTTGCAGAGGTTGTATACTACTCCGCTTACGGGATTTGACTTTATCATGGGATATATGCTCCCGCTATTACCTATTGCTATCGGACAGGTTCTGATCTGCTATCTGTTTGCGATTCCGTTGGGGCTGACTGTCAGCGTAAATATCGTGTACGCTGTCATTGGCATCATCCCTATGGCTGTTTTCAATATTTCTTTGGGACTTTTTTGCGGCAGCGTTTTTGGAGTGAAACAGGTTGGCGGTATCTGTGGGGCATTGCTGACCAATCTCTCTGCATGGCTTTCCGGTGTGTGGTTTGATCTGGAGCTTGTGGGAGGGGCATTTGAGAAAATTGCCAATGCGCTGCCCTTTATGCACGCAGCCGAATTGGAAAAAGCACTATTCAGCGGTAATTTTGAACTTGCAGCAACGCACATTCTACCCGTTTTGCTGTATGGTGTATTGATAACAGTTATTGCCGTATTCTGCTTTCTTAGGCAAATGAAAAAACAGTAAGGATTGAGGAGATGAAATATAAGCTCATTATCGATAAAAACACAGAAGAAGAAATTATAGCAGTCGTTCATGCACCTTCTTCTCTGACACAGCAAATCGAGAATCTTGTTTGTAGCTATTCCGGTGAGGACTACATTATGGGATACAGGGATGACGAGATGCGGAAACTGGCATTTTCAGAAATCGAATGTATTACCATTCTGAACAGAAAAGTAATTGCCATTGATATAGGTGGTAACCACTTTTCACTCAAGGACAGGCTTCGTGACTTGGAAGGTATCCTACCCTCTTACTTTATCCGCATTAACAAATCTACCCTTGCCAATGAACACCGTATTCTGCGATTTGATGCGGTGTTCAGCGGCGGTGTGGATGCCGTATTTCAATGTGGCTATAGGGAATATGTTTCCAGACGCTGCTTTGCGGAAATCAGAAGGAGGTATGAAGGAATATGAAAAAGTTTGTTTTGGAGTTTTTGCGCCGAGGGTTTGCAGCTTGCAGCATGGGTCCCATCATTTTAGCGATACTCTATCTGATTTTGCAACAGACCGCTGCCGTAGAGACTCTAACCGTAAATCAGGTCTGCATTGGAATCTTTTCAATAACCGCACTTGCTTTTATTGCAGGAGGTATGAACGCCATTTATCAAATTGAACGGTTGCCCTTGATGGTGGCAATTTTGATTCACGGCAGCGTTTTATATATCAGCTATCTCGTCACTTATTTGCTTAACGATTGGCTGGATTGGGGTGTAATGCCCATCGTAGTTTTCTCGGCTATTTTTCTTGTGGGCTATATCGTGATATGGGCGCTCATTTATTCAATAACCAAAAACAGAACAGAAAGGCTCAATGAAGCGCTAAAGCAGAAACAACAGAATCCATAAATCAGAAAAACCGCTGCAACTTCCATCCGACAAGGGATGAAAATTGCAGCGGTTTCTTTATGCGGAATGAATATCTTTTCGGGTGTATTTCCAATAGGCAGCAACAATTCCCACCGTCCCGAATATAAGACCAATTGCAATTAAAGTACCATCTAAATACCCGTTGCTCACAATGTCAGCGCCCTCACAATATCCGAAAGGTGTTATGTATTTCAAGAACTCCGCAACTTCGGCGATGTTGGCGACCAGGTTCATAAAATACATCATCACCGCAATGCCAAGTCCCACGCCAGTGCTTCCTTTGCGTAGAAATGCAGAGATACCAAAGCAAATGCCCGCCAATTCAATTTGAAGCAGATAGTAAGCAAGATGCAACAGATTTATTTCTTCCCAGGGAATCTCCTCCCCGATTATAACCATGGAGCCGACGGAAATGGCATAAATAATTAGATTCAACGCTGTTATTTGAATCAGAACAGCAATCAGTTTTTCCGTAATGATTTTGACACGGCTGACAGGATGGGTCAGAAGAAATTCGGCAGTCCGCTCCTTCTCCTCTTTACTGAGAATGCCTACGGCACAAAGCGCAGCATAAAATGCACCGCCAAGTCCCAGCACATTTCCGCACTCAATGGCATAGAAGCCGACCAGTGTGCCGAAATTCAGGCGATCCATACCAAAGGCCGCAGTAAAAGAACCCATAGAGGCAAATACATCACTGATGCCATCCATTTCCCCTTTCATTTCCGGGAACAAAAACACGCAAACTGCAAGCAGCATGGCGATTGCCGCCGTCCATATCAAAAAGGAATTTTTTCCTTGCTTTAATTCGTGCTTTACAATCGTCATACTCTATCACCGTCCTTTTCATAATAATGCAGGAAGATTTCCTCCAGATCAGGCTCCGAAATATGGATGTCCAAGATGTTTCCGTCCGAAAGCTGCCGAAGCAATTGGTTTATATCGCCGCCGAATAGGAAGCTGGTGATTCCGTCTACCGTAACCTGATCCCGAATCCCGGTCAAATCCGTCAGGTCAACAGTTCCCCGCAGAGACACTCGCTTGGCATTTGTTTTTGCCAAAGTATCCACACTGTCGCAAGCAATTATTCTGCCTTCCCGAATAATGGCGGCACGGGAGCAATTATGCTGTACTTCGGATAGAATATGGCTGGAAAGAAATACGGTTGTTCCCTGACTGCTGCGCTCCCGGATGATTTCAAAAAATTCACGCTGCATAAGCGGATCAAGACCACCGGTGGGTTCATCCAAAATCAAAAGTTCCGGACGATGCTGCAAAGCACAGATGATGGCGACTTTCTTTCGATTGCCAAAGGATAATTCGTCCACCTTTCGGTTTCTATCCAACTGCAAACGCTCACAGAGGGATTTGCTTTCGGCTGCACAATTCTTTTTGCGCAGGTCGGCAGATAATTTCAAGATGTCCTTTACCTTCATGCCGGGATAAAAAATCGCTTCTGACGGAAGATATCCAACCTTCTGCAAAACAGCTTCTTTATTCTTTACCGTGTCCATACCGAAAATCTGAGCACTGCCTTTTGTGGGGGATACCAGTCCCAGCAGGGTACGAATGGTGGTAGATTTTCCCGCACCATTTGGCCCGATAAAACCGAACACTTCGCCCTGCTCCACAGACAGATTCAGTTCCAAAACACCTCTGGATTTCCCGTAATATTTGGTTAAATTCTCCGTTTTAATTGCTTCCATGATTTTTACTCCTTACGCAGATAGATGCTTTTCCAAAAGGCCAACAGTTTTGTGAAATCCTTTTCCATTTTCTCTATATCCACATTGCCTTGCTGCACCATTTCCCAAAGATAACCCTCCGAAGCCCAATACATTTCCCGATACATCATAGGAATATCCAGTCCTGGTATAAATTGAGAGGGATCGAGGTTCAGGCGTGTTTTATCCGCTTTCAGATTGAAATACCTGTGATAGCTCTCCTGAATAGCTGCACTGATTCCTGCATCCTTTTCGTAAAATGCCTTGATTGTGAAGTTGCCCATATCCGGGTACAAGCGGATGATTTCCATTTTTGCCCGCATACCTCGTTCCATGCTTTCAAACAGCTCCGTCTGTCCGTAGCATCCATATCTGGTCAGAAATTCAATTGTCGTTTCGGCGCATTTGTCCCACAGGAACAAGTACAACTCCTTCTTGTTGTGAAAATAATGGAACAGCAGAGATTTGCTGATTCCCGCCTCGGCAGCAATCTCACTCATAGGACTGTTTTTGTACGAATTTTGTGAAAATACCCGGTAGCCCGCATTGATGATAGCTTGCTGCTTCTCTGGCGGCAGGGTATAAAAGCGTTCATTCATTGTGTCACCTCCATAAACCGTTTCGGTCAAGCATATTCTAAATCCGTTGACCGATTTTGAGAAGACTGCTTGTAGAAATTTCGAAAATTTCCAAAATCCCAGCAAAGGAATAAAGGCACCGCCGAAGCGATGCCTATAGCTCATAAATACTTCTTATTAAAGACAGGAAAGCTGATTGCCAAACAGACCACACTCAAAAGAACGGTGATGTAAATTGCCGTAACATATGACCGTGCCTCCACCGTTCCGTAAATGAGGGAATTTCCGTCCATCAACAGAGTAGGAAGATATTCCTTTGCTTTCGGGATTAGGCCAATCAAATACGATACCAGAACTGTACAGCCTGTTCCGGCAAGCACACCCGTGTTTGAGTTGGACAACGTGGAAAACAGCACGGTCAAAGCTACCACCAATGATCCGAACAGCCACCAGCAAATGACAGAAAAAAATAAATTCTGCGCTATGGAATTATCCCAGAAATAAGTGTTGTAGCCAAAGGTGATAGTGAAGCAGAACCAATAACAAACTGTCCAGAACAGAGTCAAAATGATTGCTTTGGAAATCACTACCTTATGCCGGTCGAGTCCTTTTGTCAGAGCAAGCACCAAAGTGCCTGACTGATATTCTTTCGTAAAGATGCTGCTTTCAAGCAATATAAATGCAATCAGTCCCATCGGAGCATTTTTGAAGAACTGCACCCATGAATCCATTGCGCTTACCGTAACAGCCGTAACCGTCATACCGCTTGCTTCAAGAGAATCCGCCATCATTTCAAGCAGCCAAGGCGTCAGTTTTGCAACAGCAGGATTCATGATACCAAGCAAAATGAAGATTATGACAAGAATCAACAGTCGCCCTGATCGCACCTGTTCCATCCATTCTTTTTTCATAAAGGCAAGTAAAGATTTCATTTCTCCACCATCTCCATAAACAAAGTTTCAAGTGTAGGTTCAACCCGTTCTATTTTCAGCAGACGGATACGATTATCCGTAACAAAGCGCAGTATGTCAAACAGGGTGTGATCGTTCTCACGGAAAGAGGCTGTATTCATGCCGGATTTTTTCAGTCCCGCAAATACGTTCATAAGCAGTTTCAGTTCTTCCTCGTTTCCTGTTTCAAGAACATACTCCTCTGTACGGTATTGGGATTTTATATCTGACAGTTTCCCCTGGATGTTCACTACACCGTCATTTAAAAATGCCACATCGGTGCAGATGCGCTCCACATCAGACAGAATGTGTGTGGAGAATAAGACGGTCGTCTGTTCTCTAACTGCCATCAGAATATCCAGTATTTCTTTTCGTCCCACAGGATCAAGGGCAGAGGTGGGTTCATCGCAGATGAGCAGCTTCGGACGGTTTAAGAGTGCCTGGGCAATTCCGAGCCGTTGTTTCATACCTCTGGAAAAACCTTTGATTCGGTTTTTTTCATTGCCAAGCCCAACAAGTTTCAGAAGCTCATTGCTTCTGCTTTTGATTTCAATTCTGCTCATTCCGGTGATCTCACCGCAAAAAGAGAGATATTCCGGTGCTGTCATAAATGGATAGAATTCCGGTACATCGGGTAGATAACCAATGTGTCTGTTTGTTGCCGTCTGTCCATAAACAACCTTTTCTCCTGATACCAATATCTCGCCGCCATCTGCTTTGAGAAGTCCAAGTATCGTTTTCATGGTGGTTGTCTTACCAGCTCCGTTTTTACCAATAAACCCGAAAACGCTGTGTTCGGGAACAGACAGATCGAGCCCCTTCAGAACCGATTTGTCCCCGAAGCGTTTCTGAAGATTTGCTATTGCCAGCATGTCCATTACGCATCCTCCTTGCCGAGCAGGAAGTACATGATAGGCCCGACAAAGTTCATCAACACGATGGTAATGATGAGCCACAGCGTGCGATTGCCTCGTTTATAATTCTTGTGGGTCAAGATGTGATGCAGAGTATAGCCGAGCAATGCAAATTCTGCAATGACCAACGGGATCAAAAATGGGAGAACTTCCATAATCTTATCCATTCTCTTTCTCCTCCTTTCCGTAGGTTTCCACACAGAAGCCGTGATAACCGCAACAGGTACAGGTCAGTTTACGGAGTGTCGGCGTGTGTCTTGCCCAAAACGCTTCCTTGAAGTTTGGCTTAAATACCTCGTGGCACTGCGGACAGATATATACTACCCGTTTGAAATAGAAGTTTGATACCCATACGGCATAGGGAATTGCCACAAAGCAGTACGCAGCAAACGGCCACCAAATTCCCATAGTGATCCACAGAACAATCGATGTCCACTGGATAATGCCAAGCGGAATTCCGGTTATGAGCAGAATGGCATGGAGCTTTTGCATATTCTTTTTGTTTTCCATCGCATAAGCTATATCACCGATAGATTCAACAGAGAAATTATCAATGCCTCTTAGCTCTTTTTTGATGCCATCAAGTATAGCAAGTTTTTCTTGCCGTTCGCTTACTTCCTCACGAAGCGCCTGTTCCTGCTGTTCCAGCAAAACAGATATGACACTGCCTGGATCATCTTCGGACAGCAACTCGCCAATGTTGTTAATGGATATTCCGGCATCTCGTAAAAAACAAATGATCTTCATTCGCTTCAGATCCTGTTCGGAATAAAGCCGCCTACCACCCTCCGACAGCTCGCTGGGAACGAGAATGTTCCTCGAATCGTAATACTGCACTGTCCGAACAGATACGCCACAAAGCTTTGCAATTTCTCCTGTTGTGTATTTTGACATAGCTTTCACCTCCTTACGCCGCTTATTTTACAACATTACGCAGCGTCACAAGCAAGACCTTACGCAGGGGGATTTTTCTGAATATTAACTTTTTGTTCATATTCGGGTCTATCACAGATTTTAAGCCGCCCATAGGCTGAGCTATAGGCGGCTCCTAAATCAACTGTCCAAACTTCTGTATTCAGTTACAGTTTTCAAATATACTTCAGGCTCGCCGTTCAGTATCAAGTCAGCATATCCAATCGGGTCATTGTAGATTAGATAGTCCAGTTCTGACCGCTGATACATGTTGTCAGCAATCTCGTTCTCCACAGCGATAGTGTCAATCGCTATCATACTTCCATCAGCAAATTTCAATTCCACACAGGCAGTATCCATGTTAAACTCACAAGAAATCAATCTATCCATAAGAAACCTCCATTCTGCGGGATGTTAGATCATCCCAAAATATTTGAATGCTTCTCGGATTGCTTTCTCTTTTTCCGGTGGACACTGGGGCTGTCTGGAATCCTCGGATTTTGGCAGATTATAGTTTTTGCCTACCTCAATCCCACATTTCCGTTTAATCTGTGAGATATAGAGGTTGGACACCTTTAACCCGGTATGCTCCAACACATACTCCTTGATCTGCGGATAGGTTGCTCCATCTTGGAACTCCGACATATCCATATCTTCCAAAGAGAACTCAACCCGAATCTTTTTCGAGTCGACCTCACCCTTGGAAAGCAAGACAACCGTCTCAACATGCACGGTCATTGGAAACATATCCACCGGGCACACCCTCTCCATCTGATATCCTCTCTCACACAGATATTTCAGGTCTCTTGCCAGCGTTGCAGAATCACAGCTGACATACACTACCTTTTCCGGCTTCATTTCCACAATTGTATCAAGAAGGGTCTCATCACAGCCTTTTCTTGGAGGATCTACAACGATCACGTCTGCCCGTGCAGTTTCCCCCGGATGTTCCTGACTATATTTTTCAAAATACTCCGGCAGTACTTCTTCTGCTCTTCCAGTAAAAAATTCCGCATTCCTGATTCCGTTTAAACGGGCATTCCAGCGGGCATCCTCAATGGCCTCCGGAACAATTTCCACACCATGAACCCGTCCTGCTTTCTGGGCAAGAAAGAGAGAAATCGTACCAATGCCGCAGTAAAGGTCCCATACATCCTCGTTCCCTTGCAGCTCTGCATATTCCAGTGCTTTGGAATAGAGCTTCCAGGTCTGCTGTGGGTTTACCTGATAAAAAGACAATGGAGAAATCTGATAAGAAATATCACCAATTTTATCTGTAATATATTCCCGTCCCCATAAAACTTTGATTTCATCACCAAGGATCACATTATTTCTTTTTTTATTGACATTCAATGTAATACTGGTCATATTCCGGATTTCCCGAAGGGAATCCACCAGCTTCTGCTGATGTGGAAGAGACGAACCATTGGCAACAATGCAGACCATAAGTTCTCCGGTAGCATAACCGCAACGGGTGAACACATGACGGATCAAACCTTTGCCTGTCGTTTCATCATAAGGTTCCACACCATACTTTTCCATATAGGATATCACCTTATCCAGTATAGTTTTGTTCTGCGGTACGCCAAGTGCACAGTCCATATTCTCAATAATGTTATGGGTGCGGCCGGCATAAAAACCAGTGATAATGCGTCCTTCTTTATTACGTCCAACCGGGAACTGTGCCTTATTCCGGTAATGAAACGGATCTTCCATGCCTATGACCGGTTCCATGGGAATCTGTGTAAAACCTCCGATCCGCTCCAGATGTCCCCTGACTTTTTCTGCCTTAAATGCAAGCTGCTTTTCATAAGACAGCGCCTGAAGCTGGCAGCCTCCGCACTGACGGGCCGATGGGCAAACTGGTTCTTCTCTGTCCGGTGATGGTTCAAGTATCTCCATTAATTTTCCATAACCATAGTTTTTCTTTGCCTTCATAATCTTTGCGGTCACACGGTCTCCAATAACTGCGTCCTTTACAAAAACAGTGAAGCCATCAGCCTTGCCGATGCCTTCACCATTTGTCCCACAGTCTACAATGTCCAGAGTAACCATGTCATTTTTACGATATTCCATGGACGTCACACTTCTCCTGTTCTTCTTAAATTAGATTCAAAAAGCCGATTATAACCCAACCATTCTTTTTTGCCCTTATCCGCTGCAAAAATCTCTGTCAGAGTCTCCATCCGGGCATCTGTATTATCTGCAAGGTTCAATGCAACTGCCTCAGCAAGAGCCGGTTTCTTAGGAGATCCGTACTCCAGTTCACCGTGATGGGCAAGAATACAATGAATCAGCTGATTTTCCAGTGTCTCCGGAAAATCAGGGATCTCGCGGGCTAGATCATGAATCATCTGCGCTCCGATAACAATGTGTCCCAGCAGCTGTCCCTCATCTGTATAGTCATTCTGAGGAAAGGCAGACAGTTCTCTTGTTTTGCCTATATCATGAAGCAGAGCCGCTGAAATCAACAGGTCTCTTTTCAGCAAAGGATATGCACCTGCCATATAATCACAAAGCCTTGCCACACTGAGCGTATGTTCCATTAAGCCTCCAATAAATCCGTGATGGACTGTTTTCGCTGCGGAATGATCCTGAAAGGCTTTTATAAACTCTTTATCTTCTGTAAACAGCTTTTTCAGCATTGCGGAAAGGTATGGATTTTTTACCGCACCGATAAGCCCCTGGAGCTGACGGTACATATCATCCGTACTGTTTTCACTGACTGGCAGATATTCAGACGGATCATATTCTCCTTCCCCGGCTTTTCGGACGCGTTTGATATTTACCTGCATAGCTCCAGCAAAGCTTGTAACATCTCCCATAATATCTATGTAATCCAAAGCATCAAATTCATCTATTCCAAGAGAATTCGGATCCCAGATCTTTCCGTCCAGCACCCCTGTTTTGTCCTGAATAATAATACTGTCATAGGGTTTGCCGTTTTTAGTCATTGCTGACTGCTTCTGCTTACAGAGATAAATTCCACTGATTCTGTCCCCTTCATGTAACTCATTGATAAATCGCATTTTTTCTGCCTTTCTGTTGTTTTTCTTTTATTATTATACTTAATTCAACATCCGCATATTCTCCCGCAGGACTTTTTCGATGCAGAGTAACATGGATCCTGTCTCCAGGTTCTTTTGCCTGCAGAAGCCGGCTGTACTCCTTCACAGACGATATTGTCTGTCCATCCAGCTTATAAAGGATATCGCCACTTTGCATCCCTGCATTCATGGCCGGAGAATCCTGTTCTACTCTGTCCACATAAACTCCCTGGGGAATATTCAGCTGCTCTGACTGCTGAGCAGGGATCGTTGTTCCCCGAATTCCAACATAACAGATCGGTTTCCCATTGGAAAGCATCTCCAGAAGAGTTCTTATCTGCGCCGCTGAAACAGCCCGAAGAACAGAGCTTTCCTGACTGTCGTTTGCAATAATGATTCCTGTCATTCTTCCATTCATATCCAGAAGAACTCCGCCCCCGCTTTGTCCTCCGGCCATATCTGTAGTAATCAGGGAATACTCTGCATCCGCGATATTCATTTTTCCTGACACAGATGTAATGCTTCCGTAAATCAGAGAATCCATGTTACCGGCCGGACTTCCTATTGCAATAACAGGCTGTGTCTGTTCCTGATTTTCCTCTGTGGCCAGAGGAACCGCCGGTATTTCTTCTATCGTTTCTTTTTTCAGGTTTTCTGCAAGTACGCGTATAACAATCAGTTTGGTCCTGGAATCTGCCCCGCACAATTCTCCTTCTGCAGAATCGCCATTGGAAAAGGTAATCCTGAATTTCTCCGTCTGTTCCAGTCGGTCGGAGGTGGTCACAATATAAAATCCATCCTCGTTTTTAAGAAATACGATGCCTTCCTCATCTCCGTAAGTCAGCAGCGAATCATTCAGAAGGTCGGAATCCCCGGTAAGCCCTGCCACACGTACCAGAGCCTTCTGAGGCTTTTCTGCTATCTTTCTTACCATTTTATAAATATTTTTCAGATGATCCACCGTAACCGATTCCTCCGCATCTGCTGATCCGGTCTGCACCTGTGGTTCCTGAGAGGGAGCCACAGACACTGCTGGTTCCGGTTCTCCCTCCGGCTGCACCGAAGGCGTGATCTGTACGGTTTCTTTTTTCTTTATCTGCTGTTCATATTTATTAACCATCTCCGGCATACAAACCATGAGGGTGACAACTGCGCAAAGACCAAACACAACACCGCATAAAGCGGCTGTACCAATTTTTTTCAGAAGTTCTCTTTTGTCAATTGGCCGTTGTTTAATCGTCTCTTTTATAAATGGATAGTCCTGATCTTTTCTTGTTCCCATTACCATCCTCCCATAAACCTGATAAGATGGGTATATTTTAGCAAAAATATATGAATTTTTCATGAACAAATAAGCACATTTTCCTTTTCAATAAGGTTTAAATCATGTATGATAGAAACAGGAAATATTTAATCCTATATTTCTGGCAGTTTTATTTTTCTTATGGAAAAAAAAACAAAAATCTGTTATGATAAAAAGTCACATAGTAAAAATAATTCAGAATTAACAGGAGATGCTGCCGGATACGCAGCAGTAAAAAACATGAATCAAAAAGCACTGATATCCTTAGAATATTACAAAATCATAGAACGGCTTACAGAAAAAGCCTCTTCCCCCATGGGAAAAGATCTGTGCAGAAAGCTTCTTCCTTCCACAGATCTTCAAAATATCCGTCTGATGCAGACGCAGACCCGCGATGCACTGACACGCCTTTTCCAAAAAGGCTCGGTTTCCTTTGGAAGCGTCAAGGATATTCGAGGTTCCCTGAAACGTCTGGAAATCGGAAGTTCTCTGGGAATCATAGAAATCCTTTCCGTCTGCTCTCTTCTGGAAAATACTTCAAGGGTCAAAGCCTATTCCAGAAGCGACAGAAGCAACACACCGGAGGATTCTCTTGATCCCATGTTTGATGCTCTTTCTCCACTGACTCCTCTTTCCTCTGAGATCAGACGCTGTATTCTTTCGGAGGATGAGATCAGTGATGACGCCAGCCCTGGTCTTCGGCAGATCCGCCGGAGCATGAAGGTCACCAATGACCGTATCCATACCCAGCTGTCCGGGCTTGTTAACGGAAGCGCACGCACCTATCTTCAGGATTCCGTGATCACAATGCGAAACGGACGCTATTGTATCCCGGTAAAGGCGGAATACAAGGGACAGGTTCCCGGCATGATCCACGATCAGTCTTCCACAGGTTCCACTCTTTTTATCGAACCCATGGCAGTGGTAAAACTAAATAATGATATGAGGGAACTGGAACTTCAGGAACAGAAAGAAATCGAGATCATACTCTCTTCTTTAAGTCAGCAGATCGCGGAAGAAAGGGAAGCCATTGCTCTTGATCTTACTTTGATGGTACAGCTTGATTTTATCTTCGCCAGAGCTGCCCTTGCCATGGATATGAATGGAAGTGAGCCGGTATTCAATGAAGAAGGACGGATCCGACTGAAAAAAGCGCGCCATCCTCTGATTCCCAAAAAGCAGGTAGTACCTATTGACATCCGGCTTGGTGATGAATTTGATCTTCTTATCATCACAGGCCCCAATACAGGCGGAAAAACCGTGTCCTTAAAAACCGTAGGGCTTCTTACACTGATGGGGCAGGCCGGTCTGCATATCCCGGCTCTGGATCGCAGCGAGTTGTCGCTCTTCCATGAAATCTATGCAGATATCGGAGATGAACAGAGCATTGAACAGTCCCTGAGTACCTTCTCCTCGCATATGACCAATATCGTATCCTTCCTGGAAAAGGCAGATTCCCACTCTCTCGTACTTTTCGACGAGCTCGGTGCCGGAACAGATCCTACGGAGGGTGCAGCGCTTGCCATTTCCATCCTTTCTTATCTTCACGAAAAAGGGATCCGGACCATGGCAACTACTCATTACAGTGAACTGAAGATATATGCTCTTTCTGAATCCGGTGTTGAAAATGCCTGCTGCGAATTCAGTGTAGAAACTCTGCGTCCTACCTACCGGCTTTTGATCGGTATACCGGGCAAAAGTAATGCCTTTGCCATTTCCTCCAAGCTTGGACTTTCTGATTCTATTATTCAGAGGGCAAAGGATCAGATCAGTGAACAGGATGAATCCTTTGAAGATGTTCTGTCCTCTCTGGAGGAAAACCGTGTGACCATAGAAAACGAACGGTTGGAGATTGCCCGCTATAAAGAAGAGATCCAGACTCTGAAAACTCAGCTGGAATCCCGTCAGGAAAAACTGGAGGCACAAAAAGAACGGATTCTGCGTCAGGCCAACGAAGAGGCCCATAAAGTTCTTGAAGAGGCAAAAGACTATGCGGATAAGACCATGAAACTTTTTCATAAGTTCCAGAAAAACTATGTGGATACCTCCTCAGTAGAGCGTGAACGGCAGGAACTGAGGAAACGGATGAATAAAGCAGAAAAAAACATGTCCGGAAAATCTCAGGTCCAAAAGCCAGCCAGACAGCTTACTGCCAAGGATATCCATCCCGGGGATTCTGTCAAAGTCCTTAGTATGAATCTGAAGGGAACTGTCAGCAGCCGCCCTGATTCCAGAGGCTATCTTTTTGTCCAGATGGGAATCATCCGTTCCAAGGTCCACCTTTCTGATCTGGAGCTGTTAGACGAGCCTGTGATCAATTCTCCGACTCTCCAGAAAACCGGAGCAGGTAAAATCCGCATGTCCAAATCAGCCAGTGTTTCTACAGAGATCAATCTTTTAGGAAAAACGGTGGATGAGGCGGTTGCCGAGCTTGACAAATATCTTGACGATGCATATATCGCACATCTGAAATCAGTCCGGGTCGTTCACGGAAAAGGAACCGGAGCGCTTCGTAAAGGCGTCCATGACTATCTGCGCCGCCAGAAGCATGTTGCCTCCTTCCGCCTGGGCGAATTTGGAGAAGGCGACGCAGGTGTCACAATCGTAGAATTTAAAAAATAAAGGAAGGAGACTGTCATGACATCCAAACAGAAAATCCTGATCATAGATGACGATAATAATATTGCTGAACTGATTTCCCTTTATCTCACCAAGGAATGTTTTGAAACCAAAATAGTAAATGACGGAGAACAGGCTTTAAAGGAATTTCATATCTTTCAGCCCGATCTTCTCCTTCTCGATCTGATGCTGCCCGGAATCGACGGCTATCAGGTATGCAGAGAGATCCGGCATATTTCTGATGTTCCGATCATCATGCTTTCTGCCAAAGGAGAAACCTTCGATAAGGTTCTTGGGCTTGAGCTTGGCGCCGATGATTATATCATCAAGCCTTTTGATTCCAAAGAACTGGTTGCCCGGGTACGTGCTGTACTTCGGCGTTTCAAAGTAAAACAGCCTGCCGCATCCTCTGCTGAAAAATCGGTGGCCTATCCTGATCTTACCATCAATCTCACCAATTATTCCGTGACCTATATGGGAAAACAGGTGGATATGCCCCCCAAAGAGCTGGAGCTGCTGTATTTTCTCGCAGCTTCTCCCAATCAGGTATTTACCAGGGAGCAGCTTCTGGATCATATCTGGGGATATGAATATATCGGAGATACCAGAACCGTGGACGTTCATATCAAGCGTCTCAGAGAAAAGATCAAGGACAATCCAGCCTGGAGCATTTCCACTGTCTGGGGCATCGGATATAAATTTGAGGTAAAAAACAGATGATTAAAAAATTGTCCCGAAAATTCACGGAAGCCTACCTTTTTGTAGGCTTCCTTGGTTTTCTGCTGATAACGCTCAGTGGCTCCCATATGATCGAATCACTTCTCGAAAAGGATATTAGCTCAGATCTCTATCAAAGTGCCTACCGTATTGCAGAAAACGAAGAAATCCGTCATAATCTTTCCGCCTCCGGTCTGCAGAACATCAAAGAAAAGCTGACCATGGTCGCAGATTATCCGAATACCATCATCTGGATCATCAATGAAAAAGGAGAGGTGGTACTCAGCACCAGAAGAGATATTGAACCGGAAAATCCTATCGGGCTCGATAATTTTGATCCTTCTCTCTGGGGAAGTACCTATTACCAGGTCGGCTATTTTTATGGATATTTTAAAGACAGCGCCCGTCTCAGTGTGATCGCTCCCATTACGGATAATATGACAACCAAAGGTTATATTGCCATTCACTATATGATGAGCAGTCTCTATCAGAAAAGAGGACAGTATTTATCGATTCTTCAGCTGCTCTTCCTTATTGTTTATGCAATGATGGCATTGATCCTGGCTGTTTTTTACCGTCATGTGCATAAGCCTCTCCGGGAAATAAAAAAAGGAGTAACCGAATATTCCAACGGCAATCTCGCCTACAAGATCCCTGTCCAGACAGATGACGAGCTTGGATATCTTGCAAACAACCTCAATTATATGGCAGAAAAAATGAACCGCAACGGGCAGTATCAGCGCCAGTTCATTTCCAACGTCTCCCATGACTTCCGCTCCCCTCTTACCTCCATCAAAGGGTATATCGAGGCAATGAGAGACGGAACCATTCCTGTGGAAATGCAGGATAAATATCTGGGAATTATTGCCTATGAGGCTGACCGTCTGGAAAAGCTGACCAAAGGGCTTCTGACTTTAAACGAACTGGACATTCACAAACGGCTTTTGAATATCCAGCCCTTTGACATTAATGATACCATAAAAAAAACCGTTGCCACCTATGAGGGCGACTGTACCAGACGGCATATCCTTTTAGAGCTGATCCTTTCCGGCAAAGAGCTTTATGCCATGGCAGACGTAGAGCAAATCCAGCAGGTTCTCCATAACCTTCTGAATAATGCGATCAAATTCAGCCCCGACAATTCTACTATTATCGTGGAAACTACAGAAAAAAATGATAGGATCTTTGTTTCTGTACAGGATCACGGGATTGGAATTCCCAAGGAAAGCCTTTCCAAAATCTGGGAACGTTTTTACAAAACAGACATTTCCCGTGGAAAAGACCAGAAAGGAACCGGTCTTGGGCTATCCATTGTAAAGGAAATTATTCATGCCCACGACCAGAATATCAACGTGATCAGCACTGAAGGGATTGGCACAGAATTTATTTTCACATTGGAAAAAGCACGATAGGAACTCCCTTCGTGCTTTTTCTGTTTATGTCGTTCTCTGTTTTATTTTTCAAATGGACTGGTCAGAAGTCTGTCCTCATTTACCAGATACACGCCTCTTGGAGTCACCCGGATATCCGGGATCACTGGAAGCGCCATAAAGGAAAGTGTGATAAACGGGTCAAATCCCTGTTTGATTCCCATGGCATGTGCCTTCGGAATCATGCGGGCCAGAAGATCGTTTACCTTTTCATAGCCTTCATCACTCATAAGTCCCATAACCGGAAGCGGAAGGGTATCATATACTTTTCCTTTTTCCACCAACGTATAGCCTCCCTGCGTCCGTACCAGTTCCTGTACTGCAAGATACATGTCATGGTCATTGTCTCCAATCACGATCAGATTATGAGAATCATGGGAAACACTGGATGCGATTGCACCTCCCTGAAGCCCGAAACCTTTTACGATTCCCACGCCAACCTTTCCGGTACATTTATGCCGTTCGATCACTGCAATCTTCTGATAAACTGCATCTGAAGCAAAAACTTTTTCTCCGTTTTCCTCAACAAAAGGAACCTCTTCCACAATATCTCTGGTAACGATCTGTCCTTCCATCATCTGAAGTACATGAGCCTTTCCTCCGTGATGGAGAAGCTGCAGATCCTTTTTGTCAAAGCTTTTCAGATGGACTGTGTTTTTAAGATCCGGCGCACAGGGGCGGATTTCTTTCTTTTCATCCTTAACGATCCTGATGCCCTTATGATAGACATCCCGGACCTTCATTGTATCCAGATCCTCAAGAACTACCAGATCTGCCTGACATCCCGGAGCGATCGCCCCCAGATGTGTAAGTCCATAGCACTTTGCGGCCTGAATGGTTGCCATCTGAAGCGCCTGCTCCGGAGAAAGTCCCAGCTCCACAGAACGTCTGACGTTATAATTAATATGGCCTTCTCTTCGTATATCCTCAATGTGTTTATCGTCGGTACAGAAGCAGAACCCGGAAGTATCCGTGTGATGTTTTACCAGCCCGGATACAATCGCATCCAGGTTTCTCGCCGCACTTCCCTCACGGATCAGAACCTGCATCCCGTTTCTGCATTCTTCCATGGCATATTCATAATCTACACATTCGTGATCTGTTGCGATTCCTGCCAGAACATAAGCAGCAAGATCACCTGCTTCCAGAAACGGCGCGTGTCCGTCTCTGATCCGATTCTGAAACAGAGATAATTTTTCGTGCATGGATACACTTCCGTTGATCACAGAAACCGCATCCATTACCTCGCCCAGTCCCAGTATCCTGGGATTCTCCAGATATGTCTTCATTTTTCCTGCCGTAAGTATACAGCCATTATCGTCTACATGAGTGGCCGGCACACAGGACGGCATCATGACATATACGTTTGCAGGCACATCCTCTGTCTGCTCCAGAATATAATCAATCCCATCTGTTCCGGATACATTTGCAGATTCATGAGGATCCACTATAAATGTCGTCGTTCCGCACTGGGCAGCCTGGCGGATCAGTTCTCCCGGCGTCACAAGTGTAGATTCCAGATGAAGATGACTGTCCACAAATCCGGGACAAAGATATTTCCCTGTAAGATCGATCTCTTCCTCTCCATGATAGCAGCCGGTTCCGAGGATCATTCCATCAGCAACTGCCACATCTCCTTTTTTAAATTCTCCTGCATGTGCATAAAAAACATTTGCATTTTTAAAAACAAGAGGAGCTTTCCGGATTCCTCTGGCCATTTCGGAATAAACCCGGTATTTCTCAAGTTCCATATTGATAGCCTCCTTTTTTCTGAAATATATACGTTATTTCTTAATTATACTTTTACTTCGATATTATTGTTTTATATATTATCACTTTTTTCTTTTATTTTCAATTATATTTTAAAACTTTCAGAAATATTTCAGAAGGAATTCTAATAATAAAAAAAACAGATCCCGGTACTATGTAAAGCACAGCACCTGATCTGCTTATAAATTTATTTCCAGTCATATTTTGTCAGATGACCGCCCAGCTGCATATGGCTGAAGTCATGCTGACGCAGAACTTCATAAAGAACAATCGCCACAGAATTACTGAGATTAAGAGAACGGATCTCATTGATCATGGGAATACGTACACAGGTTTCCTGATTATTCAGAAGGATCTCTTCGGGAATCCCTGCACTTTCCTTTCCAAACATGATAAAACAATCATCCTCATAAGATACCTCTGTGTAAGTCTGAGGTGCCTTTGTTGTGGCATAATAGATCCTGGCCCCCGGATTTCTCTGAAGAAAATCTTCGTAATTCAGGTAAGTAGTCACATCCAGATCCTTCCAGTAATCCATTCCGGCTCTTTTGATGGCTTTCTCATTTAATAAAAAACCAAGAGGCTCAATGAGATGAAGTCGTGTTCCTGTTGCCACACAGGTTCTTCCTATGTTTCCCGTATTTGCCGGAATTTCCGGCTCATGGAGTACAATATTCAGCATTGTTCTGTCTCCTTTTTCTTTCCCGGTAATCTTTCGGAATTTTTCCATTTTTCTCCCCATGAAAACTTCGTGATCTCATCCTGAGAAGGACGTTCCAGATATCTGACATTTTCTCCGCTGCGCAGAATACGGTCGTTGCCTTTTACCGCTTTCCCGATCACAGCTGCCGGGATTCCCTGGTCAGAGCAGTACCGTACCAGTTCCTCTCCTTTTAATGTCCCCACAAGGATACTTCCTTCCGAAAAAAGCTTATAGGGATTCAGATCAAACCTCTCACAGATTTCAATGGTTTCCTGGCGGACAGGAATCTTGCGAAGATCTGCAAAAAGCCCCATTTCAGATGCCTCCGCCGCTTTCCATAAGCCGGCAAGAACACCGCCTGTCCCCAAATGATAAAAGGCATCCATTTCCATCACATACTGCTGCGCAGTAATGTTTTTTGAGGCACCATAAAGAGAGGGGCTTCTCCTGGCATCCCAGAGAAATCCCTCCGAAAAAAACTGTCTCAGAAATTCATTTTCTTTTTCTACGATAAGAGCAGTTCCCGCAAGAGCGATATCCCCGATGATCACAAGGTCATCTCCCTCTTTCAAAAGCCCGGTCACCTCCGCCCGCAGAGCTTCCATTGCCTTTTGTCCAAGCTTCATCTTCTTACACCAAAATGGACAAAATGCTCGGAACAACCATGGCAAGAACCAGTATCACCGCGATCACTGCTGTGATAACTTTACGTTTTTTCGGATCAAACATTCCCATTTTTGTCACCTCTTTTTATTTTTCCTCTGCCCCGGTAAGGCAGATTTTCTGCGCCGCCGCATTATTCGTCAGCGGATTTCTGTGTTCATAATCAAAAAGAACTGCATCGTTCTCTCCAAATACCTCGATGTGAGCGGTCTTTGGAATTTCATGATTTTTTCTGTAGTTCCAGATCAGTTTCTCATATGGCTTCTGGTCCGAAGCAAAGGAAGGACGCTTTTTCAGCTTTTCTCTCAGATAAAGATCATAAACCATGTGCTGAGAAGCCTGTTCCACAGAAAGCTCTGTTTTTTCACGGATAAACTCCAGAAGGATTTCATAGCGCCGGATTCTGGAATGAGAAATCTCCCCGTAACCTTTTTCCTCATAAAACGCTCCCAGACTTTCATAAAAATCAAAGGGGGATGCAATAGCGCCGATCATCCAGTGAAGTGTATGCTGGAACTGACCACTATTATAATACACTTCCACCATACTTTCCACCATTTTCAGCTGTAAAATATCCGCATAGGAGAGCCATCTGGTACAAAGGACCTCATAGGGTTCCTTTTCTTTATAAAGAATCTGATAGTTCTCCGCTTCCTGATACATGAAAGAGCCTTTCAAAACCTTCAAAAATCCCAGTTGCAGCTGATCGGGCTCCATACGGTAAACATCATTAAACGAATTTCGGAAGCTTTCGTAATTTTCGTAAGGAAGTCCGGCGATCAGATCCAGGTGCTGATGAATATTTCCATAGCCTTTTACCCGTGCTACTGATTTTTTCAGTTTTTCCAGATCCATTGTCCGATGAATCGCCCGGATAGTTTCCGGATTTGTAGACTGCACACCGATCTCCAGCTGGATCAGTCCCGGCCTCATATGCCTCATCAGTTCCAGTTCTTCTTCGCGGATAAGATCTGCGGATATCTCAAAATGGAAATTCGTTATTCCATTATCGTGATCCTGAATATACTGCCAGACAGCCATAGCATGATCGTGACGGCAGTTAAAGGTCCTGTCCACAAATTTCACCTGTGGCACCTTCTGATCCAGGAAAAACTGCAGTTCCTTTTTCACCAGGGAAAGATCCCGGAATCTCAGTTTTTTATCAATGGACGACAGACAGTAGCTGCAGGAAAAGGGACACCCTCTGCTGCTCTCGTAATAAATGATCCTGTTTGTAAAATCCTCTGCGTTTTCATAGGCAAAAGGAACCTGACTGAGATCCATAATCTTTCTCCATCCATTGTGACGGATTTTCTCTCCGTCACGATAAGCGATTCCTCTGATGTTCTCCAGAGTCCCGTTTCCCTCTATATAATAGGAAGCAAGTTCCAGAAAAGTTTCTTCTCCTTCTCCAACCATAACTCCGGTAAGCTGCGGAAGCTCCTTCAAAAGTTTCTCTGCATCAAAAGAAACCTCCGGGCCTCCGACCCAGAAGGCCGCACCCGGAAGTATTTTCTTAAGATCAGGAATCAGATCTTTAATATAGGAGATATTCCAGATATAACAGGAAAAGCATATTACCTCAGCGCCGCTCTTGTAG
Organism: uncultured Blautia sp.; assembly: GCA_900541985.1. Classification (GTDB taxonomy): domain Bacteria; phylum Bacillota; class Clostridia; order Lachnospirales; family Lachnospiraceae; genus Blautia_A. The sequence continues at coordinate 44,577 of UQLX01000007.1, forward strand.
ATATCCTTCAGCACCTCATCTTTTGTCTGGTTAATGGTATACTCCCTAAGAAGTATGGATTCTTTCAATCGGGATGCATATGCTCTCAGATCATACACCGCCGGATTGGAATGAATATATTTGGCATTGCATGCCGCCAGTAATATTTTCATTGATCAGACTCCCCGTTCCCGTTATTCGCCAAGGAGGCGGATCAGGTCGCTTTTGGCAGTCAGACCTACTACACGGCTGTCTTCTTTTCCATTTTTAAACACGATCAGAGTCGGAATACTCATAACCCCATACTGCTGAGCAAGAGCCGGCTGCTGATCCACATCAACCTTTCCTACGGAATATCCCTCTGCTGCCAGTTCTTCCACAATTGGAGCCTGCCGCATACAGGGTCCGCACCAGGTTGCCCAGAAATCCACCAGTACCGGTTTCTCAGATTTTAATACCTCATTTTCAAAATTCTGTGTTGTCAAAGTAATCTCCATAATCAAATCCTCCTTTATGATCTGTCTGCATTTCTTTTGCGGACATATTTCCCTGCATGGATACCTGCCACACTTCCCTCATATACCGCCTTGGCCACCTGCAGAAGGCCGCCGGTGCAGTCGCCTGCGGCAAACAGTCCGGGAATGGTTGTTTCCATGCTTTCATTTACCCTGATATGACCTTTTTCTGTCAGCTCTGCGCCCATCTGGCGGGCAATTTCCGTGCTGCCCGCTGTGCCAAGAGCAACAAAAACACCTTCTGCCGGATAAAAAGAAGCTTTCTGCTCTCCCTCTTCCAGAGCACTCACATCGGTTTCCATCCGCAGTCCGGAAACAGTCTGTTCTCCTTCAACAGACTGGATCTTCATGGTGTTAACTGCAATGGAATGTTCCCTGGAAAACTCCGGTGCCTCTCCATTGGTATAGATGGTAACAGAGGGTGTAACATTTTTGAGTTCTTCCGCCTCATGAAGAGCGAAATCACTGTTTCCCAGAACAGCCACTTCTCTGCCTCTGTAAAAAAATGCATCGCAGACTGCACAGTAGCTGACGCCTCTGCCCTCATATTCCCGGATTCCCGGAATCGCCGGTGCCGTCCTTTTTCCTCCTGTGGCAAGGATCACGCTTTCTGCCTGAATATCGCCGGCTGTGGTCTTTACGGTAAACGTGTCAAACCCTGAAATGCCCAGTACCTGTGCTTCCAGAAAACGGACTCCCAGAGCCTTTGCCTGAGCAATACCTGTATCAAACAGCTCCTGTCCGGACAAAGGGCGTTCCAGTCCGTAATAGTTTTCTATTTTTTCTGCTTTTTCCAGTGCGCCGGTCCCGGTATAGATCACCAGAGGATCCATATTTCCTCTTGCTGTATAAAGTGCTGCAGAGATTCCTGCCGGTCCTGCACCGATGATAACAATTTTTTCCATATTTCTTATCACCTGCTTTCCTACTAATCTATAGTATACACCTTATCAGAAAAGATTCCGTGACCTTGTCACATTTATACGATCCTGTCAAGAGCGCAGATCTCCACACCCTCTTCTGTCAGAACCCGGCGTATTTTTTCCACAAAAGCAAGTGCTTTTGCCCCGTCTCCATGAACACAGACCGAGTCCGCCTGAATCGGAATATCTTTGCCTGTAATGGCTGTGACCTTTTTCTCTTTTACCATTCGTACCACACGGGCAACTGCCAGATCTTCATCTGTGATCATGGCACCTTCTTTCCGGCGGTTTACAAGAGAACCGTCCTCCTCATACGCACGGTCTGCAAAAACCTCCAACGCAGTACGAAGCCCCATAACTTTTGCCGCACGGGCAAGCTCTCCGCCGGACAGCGCCAGCACGATCAGCTGAGGATCAAATTCCCGGATTCCCTCACAAATAGCCTTTGAAAGCTCATAATCCTTTGCCGCCATATTGTAAAGCGCTCCATGTGGCTTTACATGCTGCATTTTGATTCCATGCACTCTGCAGAAAGCATCCAGAGCACCCAGCTGATACAGCACATATGCCTTTGCCTCCGCCGGGCTCACGCTTAAATTCCTTCTTCCAAATCCCATCAGATCCGGAAATCCCGGATGAGCGCCGACACGGATTCCTGCTTCTTTTGCCATGGAAAGAGTCTGGTCCATCACAACCGGATCAGACGCATGGTATCCACAGGCAACGTTTGCAGAAGTGATCAGTGGGATCACTTTGTCATCGTTTCCAATGGTATAGTTTCCAAAGCTTTCTCCCAGATCACAGTTCAAGTCAACTCTAAACATAAACTCCACTCCTATTTAATATGCATTAAATTTTCGATAAATCCGGTATCTGCCTTACCTTCACAGAATACCGGATGCTTCATGATCTGATACTGGAAATCCAGATTGGTCTCCACTCCCACGATCAGCATTTCATCCAACGCGGAACGCATCTTCTGGAGGGCAGCCTCTCTGTCCGGAGCATGAACGATCACCTTTGCGATCATGGAATCATATTCTGACGGAATACGGTAGCCGGTATAAAGACCGGTATCTACCCGGACTCCATTGCCTGCGGGAAGATGAAGATGCTGCACCACGCCAGGGCTCGGCATAAAGTTTTTCTCCGGTATCTCCGCATTGATCCTGCATTCGATCGCATGTCCCCGAAGCTTCACATCTTCCTGTTTAAAGCTCAGCGGAAGTCCCATGGCAACACGGATCTGCTCAATGATCAGGTCGGTACCCGTAACCATTTCTGTAACTCCATGCTCCACCTGGATCCTGGTATTCATTTCCATAAAGAAAAACTCGCCCTGGGGACTTACAATAAATTCAATAGTTCCTGCATTTGTATAATTTACTGTTTTTGCTGCAAGAACTGCATATTGATTCATTTTTTCTCTGGTTTCTTCCATGATGGCAGGTGACGGAGATTCCTCGATCAGCTTCTGATGGTTTCTCTGTACGGAGCAGTCTCTCTCTCCCAGAGCAACCACATTGCCAAAATTATCTGCCATAATCTGGATCTCCACATGACGCGGATTTTCCACAAACCGCTCGATATACATAGTATCATCGCCAAAAGCATTTGCAGACTCTCTCTGTGCCACATTAAACTGAAATTCAAATTCATCCTCAGAAGCAGCAACTCTCATTCCCTTGCCGCCGCCTCCGGAGGAAGCCTTTATCATAACCGGATAGCCGATCTCATTTGCAAGCCTCAGTCCTGTCTCTGCATCATACACCGGCTCTTTGGTTCCAGGCACAACGGGAACTCCGGCCTCCATCATTGTCTTTCTCGCCTGGGATTTATTTCCCATTTTGTCTATAACATCTGCATCCGGGCCGATAAAGGTAATCCCGTTTTCTTTACATCTGCGCACAAACTCGCTGTTTTCGGACAAAAAGCCAAATCCCGGATGAATCGCATCCGCTCCCATATTTCTGGCAGCCTGGATGATACGGTCCATATTCAGGTAACTGTTCCTTGCCGGACCTTCCCCGATGCAGATTCTCTGGTCTGCCAGCTGCACATGAAGACTTTTTGCATCCTCTTTGGAGTAAACAGCCACACTTCGGATCCCCAGATTCCTGCAGGCACGGATGATACGGACAGCAATCTCACCCCGGTTGGCGATTAAAATTTTGTTAAACAATATTCACGCCTCCCTCCGGCTCTTATAATTTCTTTACACGGAACAGAGGCTGTCCATATTCCACCTTCTGCTCGTTGCTTACCAGAACTGCCTCGATCTCACAGTCAAAATCGCTCTGGATCTCATTCATCAGCTTCATTGCTTCAAGAATACATACGGTCTGTCCGTTTTTCACCTGATCACCCACTTTTACAAATGCCGGTGCATCCGGTGCCGGTGCAGAATAAAAAGTACCAACAATCGGAGAAGTGATAAAAAGCTTTTCATCCTCCTCTTTCGCCTCTGCTGCCGGCGCTTCTGCAGGTGCTGCAGGAGCCGGTGCAACAGGCATGCCTGCCGCCACGACCGGAGGATGATCCAGCTTGCTCATAGTAATCTTCAGGTCGCCTTCTTTTAACGTGAACTCTGTCAGAGAAGAATTCTCAATGATCTTAACCAGTCCTTCAATCTTTTCTAAATCCATTCCTGTATCTCCTTTTCTATCCTGTTTTTGCAAAAACTCTTTTTATTCAAATAGTTTCATCAGTCTCTTGGCAACCAGACGGCAGTCCAGAACCTCTTTACATGGCTGATGGATGATAGTTCTCATGGCATCCAGTTCTTTAATCTCTTTCAGATACAGATTCTGAGCCTCCTGTACGGTGATCGCCCGGAAGCGGAGTTTATGGTCCGTCTTCCTCTGGACAACTTTTGGGATATCCACCGATGCCACTGTTGCAATCTTTGCATATCCACCTGTGGTCTGACGGTCTGAAAGAAGGATGATCGGTTTTCCGTGAGAAGGAACCTGAACAGAACCAAAAGCAATTCCGTCAGATATAATATCCGAAGTTTCCTTCGGAGCAATAAACGGTCCTTCCAGTCTGCATCCCATTCTGTCAAAATCACTGGTCACAGTATATTCCTGATTCAGAAATGTCTCAATCCCCTGTTTGCTGAACAGATCGTCCTGCGGTCCCATAACAACGCGGATCTCCGCAGAATCCTGATCAAAGTTCTCCGGTTCCAGCTTTCTGGAAAGGAAAAACGGAAGATAACGTCTCTTTATCCGGAAGTTCATATAATCGCCGGCCTGCAGCTTTCTTCCCTTAAATCCTCCGATACTGCTCTTCATATTGGTACAGCGGCTTCCCATGACTACCGGGATCTCCAGATAGCTGGAAAATGCAATATAGCCTCTGCTTCCGGTTCTGGCGCTTCCAAATTTCAGGATATCTCCTTTATTCATATACAGAGCCGTATACATGGGTATCGGCTCTCCATTGACCTGCGGCTGAAAATCTCCGCCTGTAATGGCTATAATGGTAGCAGAAGTAAATTCCAGGGTAGGTCCAATGAGCGTAAACTCCAGAACCGCCTCATTTTCCGGATTATCCAGAAGAAGGTTTGCGATTTTAAAGGAACGCACATCCATAACTCCTGCCACAGAAAATCCCTGGCTCTGGTATCCGGTACGGCCCAGATCCTGGACGGTGGTCATCATACCGCCTTTTAAAATACGAATTCCCATTTCACACCTCTTCCTTGTGAACTTTACACTGATATTCTCCACGGTCTGCCGCTTCTTTTATACGGAGATATTCCGCCTCATCCACCGGAACAAACCGGATGTAATCCCCGGCTTCCACAAGGATCGGCGTCTCTCTGGAAGGATCGTAGGTTTTTACAGGAGTCATTCCCATAAGCTGCCATCCCCCCGGAGAATCCAAAGGATAGATTCCCGTCTGGGAACCTCCTATCCCCACGCTTCCTGCCGGAATACGGATTCGGGGATTTGCCAGACGCGGCGTATGAAGTCTCTCATCCAGACCTCCCAGATAAGTAAATCCCGGAAGAAATCCCAGCATATAGATCAGGTAATCTCTGGAAAAATGGATCCGGATCACCTCTTCCTCGGAAAGACCTGCATGTTCTGCAATATTGGCGATATCCGGTCCGTATTCTCCGCCATAGCATACCGGGATCTCAAAGATCTTCTTTCTGGTTTCTCCGGCCCTGGCGTCTACCCGCACCAGAGCCTGCATTCTTTCCCGGATCTCCTCATAAGAGATCACACGCGGATCATAATTGATCAGAAGGGAGCAGAAAGCCGGAATCATGTCCACCACACCTTCAATATGCTGCTCCTTCATAAGCTGAATAGTGGCAGCGATCTTGCGGTTGATCTCCGGACTGATCTCCTTTCCGAATTCAATCAAAAGGGAGGAGTCTCCCGCTGTTAAAATTCTGATGTTCTGCATATTTTTCTCCTAAAAATTACTTGTTAACAGAAAAAGGTGCAATCCTTCTCTGATCACACCTTTCTCCCTCCTTACGCTTCTCAGAACAGACTTCCCAGATTTGATACAAAGGTTGTGATTCCAAGATAAGCAGAAATAATGACTACAATGATTCCAAGTACCAGAAGCCAGGTAGGATGATGATAATTCTCACCCATGATTGACTTCTTCTTTGATGCGATCAGGCAGATTCCTAACGTGATCGGAAGGATCAGACCGTTCAGCGCTCCCGCTACAACAAGAAGGGTTGCCGGACTTCCAAGAAGCAGCATAACCAGTGTGGATACTGCAATAAATCCGATGATCACCCAGTTCTCGTTCTTTTCAATGGCCGGATGGAACGTCTTCAAAAATGAAACTGATGTATAGGCTGCCCCGATGATGGAAGTAATGGCTGCACAAAGAAGTACAAGACCTGCAAAGCGGTATCCCAGCTGTCCTGCCCCCTGCTTAAACGCATCTGCCGCCGGGTTTGCCGGATCCAGGGCAACGCCTTTTACAACAACGCCAAGGACTGCAAGGAACAGGAAAATACGCACGATAGTGGCAATTCCGATACCCATAACAGAACTTTTGTTGATCTCTTTGAGATTCTTTTCTCCTGTGATGCCTGCATCGATCAGACGGTGCGCACCGGCAAAAGTAATATATCCTCCGACGGTTCCTCCCAGCAGTGTGATGATCGCCGGGATCAGAGCCTGTACGCCTGCATCCGGAACAAAGGTGTTCTTAATGGCTGAGCCTACCGGCGGTTTTACAACGATGATCACAATAAAGATTACCACGATCATGATCGCTCCAAGGATTTTGGTAAGCGTATCCATAACACCTTTGGCATTTTTTGAAAGGAATACCAGGATCGCTGCCGCACCTGCAAGCACATAACCAACTTTTGTAGGAATACCAAGCAGGGTATTAAATCCAAGGGCGCCTCCGCCTACATTTCCGATATTAAATACAAGACCGCCTAAAACAACCATAAATGCAACCAGGTATCCCAGACCCGGAAGCACTTTATTGGCGACTTCCTGTCCTCTCAGGCCGGTCACACAGAGTACTCTCCAGATATTCATCTGAGCCACTGCTGCCAGGATAATGGATACCAGGATAACGAAACCAAAGCTTGCCTGAAAGTCACTGGTAAATTTGGATGTCTGAGTCAGGAATCCGGGGCCGATCGCAGAGGTTGCCATCAGGAAAGCAGCACCTAAAAGGGCTCCCCCGTTTTTCTTTTTGTCACTCATCTTCTTTCCTCCTCTTTGTTTTGATTTTTATAAAAAAAAGCACTCTGCCTATGCAGAGTGCCTTCTTTACCAAACTGCTATACTATTATAACATAACTCTTATTATCGAACAAGATTTTTTTGTTCAACCTGCCAGTGGGTATTTGTCTGTCAGTGATTTCACAAGTGCTTTTGCCTGTTCCTTATTGTCACGGCTTTTCAGCATCAGAGAAATTGCTTCTGCGATCACATCCATATCCTCCGGCTTCATTCCTCTGGAAGTAACTGCAGGAGTACCCAGACGGACACCGCTTGTCACAAACGGAGACTGCGGGTCATTGGGGATCGTATTTTTATTGCAGGTGATGTTCACCTCATCCAGAAGGTTTTCCATTTCTTTACCGGTAACGCCTAGGTTTTTCAGATCCACCAGCATCAGATGATTATCCGTTCCTCCGGATACGATATCCACGCCTCTCTTCTGAAGTCCGGCGCACAATGCCTTTGCATTTTCTACAACAAGGCGGGCATATTCCTTGAATTCCGGCTGAAGCGCTTCTTTTAAACATACGGCCTTGGCTGCGATCACATGCATCAGGGGGCCGCCCTGGATTCCCGGGAATACCGCTTTATTGAAATTAAATTTCTTTGCGTTTTCCGCATTGCTTAAGATCAGGCCTCCTCTTGGTCCCCGTAAGGTTTTATGGGTCGTGGTTGTCACAACGTCAGCATATGGAACAGGGCTTGGGTGCTGTCCGCCTGCCACAAGACCTGCAATATGCGCCATATCCACCATAAGATAAGAACCTGCCTCATCTGCGATCTCACGGAATTTTTTGAAATCAATGGTTCTTGCATAAGCGCTGGCGCCTGCAACGATCAGCTTCGGCTTACATTCCAGAGCAATTCGTCTGATTTCCTCATAGTCAAGGACACCGTCATCATTGACTCCATAGGATACCGCGTTAAAATACATACCGGACATGTTTGCCGGGCTTCCGTGTGTCAGATGTCCGCCATGTGCCAGATTCATTCCCAGAACAGTATCTCCCGGTTTCAGCATGGCGAAAAACACAGCCATATTTGCCTGAGCACCGGAATGTGGCTGCACGTTTGCATATTCACAGCCAAACAGTTCTTTGGCTCTTTCAATGGCAAGCTTCTCTACCTCATCCACACAACCGCAGCCACCGTAAAATCTTTTGCCCGGATAGCCTTCTGCGTATTTATTTGTCAGCGGGCTTCCCATCGCAGCCATAACCGCCTTGCTTACCCAGTTTTCTGATGCGATCAGTTCAATGTGTGAGTTCTGGCGTTCTACCTCTGCCTCGATCAGTTCCGCAATGTCTTTATCAACTTTTTCAATTTCTCCTAATGAATACATGATCCATCCTCCTTGTATGCAGCTTTTGCTTTTCCCTTCCCTCAGGAAAATCACTAAATGGAATTATACCTGAATTCCGCCCATATGTCAACGCACAAAAGACATTTGTCCGCACTGGAAAAATTTTTTGATGTTTTTGCAATTTTGTTAAGTTTTTTTTTGACTATTTGTGATATATTCCCTATAATAAAAAGGAGCATTAAAAATCAAGGAGAAAAATACTATGAGAGGCTTTGAATATTACACCCCCACCAGGGTGGTCTTCGGAAAAGATACACATCTTCAGGCCGGTACTCTTCTGAAAGAATATGGCTGTAAAAAAGTTCTGATACATTATGGAAGCAACAGTGCTGTTTCTTCCGGGCTTCTGGACGAGATCTGCGCAAGCCTGAAAGAAGCCGGCGTAGACTTTGTCACACTGGGAGGAGTCGTCTCCAATCCCCGCCTCAGCAAAGTCCGGGAAGGAATCCGGCTCTGTCAGGAAGAACAGGTGGATTTTATTCTTGCTGTAGGAGGCGGAAGTGTCATTGACTCCTCCAAGGCCATCGGCTACGGGGTTGCCAATCCCTGGACAGATGTCTGGAACTTTTTCCTGAAAACAGAGATCCCCAAAGACTGTCTTCCCATTGCCGCCATTCCCACTATTGCCGCTTCCGGCAGCGAGATGAGCGGTTCCTGTGTGATCACAAATGAAGACGGCTGGCTGAAAAGAAGCACCACAAGAAGCGATCTCTGCCGTCCCAGATTTGCACTGCTGAATCCAAGGCTTACCTACACCCTGCCTCAGTATCAGACCGAAAGCGGCTGTGTAGATATCCTTCTTCACACTATGGAACGTTATTTTGTCAACCTGGAAACCATGGAGATCACAGACAGTATCAGTGAATCTCTTATGCAGACAGTCATCTATAATGCAAGGATCCTCATGAAAGAACCGGGAAATTACAATGCCCGTGCAGAGGTCATGTGGGCCGGAAGCCTTTCCCATAACGGACTGACCGGCTGCGGAACCGGCGGAGGAGACTGGGCATGTCACCAGCTCGAACATGAGCTGGGCGGTCTTTATGATGTAGCTCACGGAGCTGGGCTTGCAGCCATCTGGGGGAGCTGGGCACGATATGTCTATCAGGAAAACCCGGAGCGTTTTGCCCAGTTTGCCACCAATGTATTTGACATTCCCTGCTTTGCCGATTTTGAAAGCACTGCTCTTGCCGGGATCGAGGCAATGGAGGACTTTTTCCGTTCCATCAAAATGCCGACCAGCCTCCATGAGCTTGGACTTGATCTGGATGAAAAGCAGATCCATGAGCTGGCCTTTAAGTGCAGCTTTGAGGATACCAGAACCATTGGTGTGTTTAAACAGCTGAATATGAAGGATATGGAAAAAATATATCTTATGGCCCGCTGATACAGAGGTATCTCATCGTTCCCGTACAAAAAAGCCTGACGTCTTCACAACAGTGAATGAATACCGTCAGGCTTTCTTTATTTCAGAAGCTTTGTCTGATAATATGTTTAGTGCTCGCCGCACTCATGTGCATGTTCATGCTCATGGCAGATAGAACCGGTAGAGATCAGTTCTCCTTTTAAGTATGCTTCTACTGCTGCAGCCGCATCTCCCTGAGCACCTACAATCACTTCTACGCCGCGCTCATTAAAAATATCTACAGCTCCGCCGCCCATTCCACCGGAAATGATCACTTCCGCACCGTGGTCAGCCAGGAAGTTCGGAAGGAATCCCGGGCGATGTCCCGGATTCGGAGCGCTGTTTTCTGCAACAATCTTATCTCCTTCTGTATCGAAGAAAATAAAATTCTCACAATGACCAAAATGACCTGCAACTTCTTTTCCCATAGCAGCAACTACAATTTTCATAACTATTATCTCCTTTTTGTTTATTATATTTTTAATTCATTTCTGACATTTTTATAGATCTGCAATAATGCAGTACGCGCCGGACAGTCAACGGCCGCAACGCTTTTGCCTGCATTAACCGCCTTCGACACTTCTTTATCATAGGGAATCCTGCCCATAAAAGGAATTCCCTGTTCATCGCACCATTCCTCAATTTCTTTTGTTTTTTCCGGACTGGTGTCCCATTTGTTTACACATACTCCCATTTTCATCTGGAAGGACTCTGCTGTTTTTATCAGTCTCTCCAGATCATTTTTTCCGGAAACCGATGGTTCCGCAACGATCAGGATCAGATCCATCCCGCTCATGGAAGCGATTACCGGGCAGCCAATGCCAGGAGAACCATCGATCACAGCAAGATCCGTCTCCGGCGCTGCTTTCAGCATGGCAAGCTTTACCGCTGTTACCAGCTTACCTGAGTTTCCCCGTCCCATTTTTAATGCAGCAGTGGAAAAAACAGTTTTCCCTTTATAAAGCTCCTGTCTGCCTGCCACATCCTCTTTCATGGTAACTGCAGACCGGGGACATACATATTCACAGATACCGCAGCCCTCACAGGCGTAATCCAAGATCTGATAAACCTCTCCGCAGCTTTTGACTGCACCAAACCTGCAGTGCTCTGCACACTGTCCGCAGCCAACACATTTTTCCGGATCGATCTCTGCTTTTTCTGCCCCCATAAAATCAGATACTTCCGGCTGAACTTCCATTTTTGTGATAAGATGAAGATTGGGCGCATCCACATCACAATCCGCAATAGCCCTTGCCTGTGCAAATTCAATAAAGGAAGAGGACACCGTCGTTTTTCCGGTTCCGCCCTTTCCGCTTAATACCAGAAGACGTTTCATGCCTGTCCACCTCCTGTTTTTTTCAGAAGCTCCTGAAAGATTTTTCTGTATTCCGGAACTTCTTCTACAAGAATCTTTCCGGAAGAAACAATTTCTGCAATTCTTTCTTCATAAGGAATTCTGAGAAGGATTGGAAGTTTTTTCTCCTTACAGTATTCTTCCAGAGGCTCATACAGCCCTTCCCACTTATTGATCACAACACCGCAGGGCTTCCCAAGAAGCGCAGCCAGTTCATGAACCATACAGAAATTATGGAACCCAAAAGCAGTCGGTTCCGCCACCAGGATACAGAAATCTGCATCTGAAATACTTTCCACCACAGGGCAGGCGCTTCCCGGAGGGCAGTCGATCAGAACAGGAACATTCTGTTCCTCCACTTCCTTCAGGGCTTCCTGAATCACAGGCACACCAGAAGCCTCTCCCAGATTCAGGATTCCTGTAACCACCCGGGTCTCCCCGTGATGACCGGTTTCTACCCTGCCAATGACCTTTTCCCTTTCTGTCACTGCCTGATCGGGACATACAAGAGAACAGCCTCCACAGGAATGACAGACTTCCGCAAACACCTTAGGCTTGTCTTTGATATAGACCAGAGCATGAAACCGACAAAAATCCACACAGGTACGACAGCCGGTGCACTTCTCCGGGTCAAACTCCGGAAGGGCAGTGGTCACTTCTGTTGCGCTCACATCCTGCGGTTTCAGAAACAGACGGCCGTTTGGTTCCTCCACATCACAGTCAATATAAACTGCCTGTCCGGCAGCCGCAGCAAGATTCACTGCTGTCAGTGTTTTTCCGGCTCCGCCCTTTCCGCTTAAAACTGCAATTTTCATCTTATTCCCTGATAACCTCCATGGAAATGAGTTAAGACAGATAATTTTCCTTCTTTAAAAGCCTCAATATTCTGGCTGACTCCCATTCCTTCTGATTTGTAGATTTTGACATCTGCAGCCTGAAGAACTTCTGCAGAGTTTGTACCGCAGCGTGGTGTGATCAGCGCCTCTGCCTGGCAGTCCAGGACAAACTGGGCAGCCTTAAGCCCGGCGCCTCCCTGAACCTGGGATGCAGGATTGTCCTTTATTTCCGTTGTTCCGGTTTCGGTATCATGAACCGCGAAATAAGGTGCTCTTCCAAATGTCACGCAGATCACATCTTTCTCTTCATCTACCGGTAAAATCACTCTCATTGTTTTTTCCTCCTTGTTCCTTATTTTCGAAATACCTTTTTTTGCATCCGCCGCATCTGAAATAGTTTCTTCCGCCTTCACAGATCTGATAATTGCCGCCCTGGATCCGTATGGGAAGTCCGTCTACTATTGCTGTGGCGATTTTTTTTCTGGCACATGTGTAGATCTGCTGGACCGTAGTTCGTGCCACCTGCATATACTCTCCACATTCTTCCTGGGAAAATCCCTCTCTGTCTATCAGGCGGATGGTTTCATATTCATCCACCGTCAGGATCACACCTCCGGCATCTTCACCGAATTCCCCGGGAACAAAGGATAGGGTTCCCGGAAGTCTGCATACCTTCCTGCATTTTGTAGGTCTTGGCATCTCCACACCTCCTTTTTCTGACATATGTCATTTAATCTTATTATAAAACAAATATGGCATATGTCAATAACTTTTTTGACATATGCCATAAATATATACCTTTTTTCTTTTTCTGTTTTATGATACCATAAACTCACACTCTGTTACAAAAATATATACAGAAACAGGAGAATCTAAAATGAACAACTCAGTCGCAAGATTAAAAGATCACATGAAAAAGATCGAACAGTACCAGACCATAGAAAACCTTCTCTACTGGGATCTGGCCACTATGACTCCGGAAAAAGGAGTGGACTCCAAAGCAGAGGCCATCGGATTTTTCTCTACGGCAGCCTTCCGTCTTTCCACTTCAGAAGAATACGGCAGCCTTTTAAAAGAACTTTCTGCCCCGGAAAATTATAATACACTGGATCCGGCCATAAAGGTCACAGTCAGACGGGAGCTTCGGGATTATGAACGCTTCTGCCGTGTCCCGGAGGATTTCTATACAGAGTATGTAACTCTGAAGGCCCGCTCCCAGAGAGCCTGGGAAACAGCAAAAAAGGCAAGTGATTTTTCTGTTTATGCTCCTTATCTGGATAAGATCATCCAGATGACCAAGCAGTATGTGCGTTATATGGAGCCGGATCAGAAGCCCTATGAAGTTCTTCTGGACATGTTTGAAGAAGGCATGGACAGCCAGACGATTGACCGTGTATTTGAGGAATTAAAAGAAGGACTCCGCCCTCTTCTGAAAAAAATCCGTGAAGCAGAACAGCCGGATCTTTCTGCCCTGAAAGGTACCTATCCGATTTCCGGTCAGAAAAAATTGCAGGATATGCTGCTTTCCTATATGGGTTTTGACTTTACAAAAGGTACCACAGCAGAAAGTGAGCATCCATTTACCTCCGAAATTGGTTCCGGAGATATCCGTATCACCAATCATTTCAGAGAAGAAGATCCTCTGGCAGCCATCTTCAGTGCCATCCATGAAGGAGGACATGCCATTTTTGATCAGAATATCGATTCTTCCTATGCGCACACCTCTGTTATGCAGGTAAATATGATGGGACTTCATGAAAGTCAGTCCAGATTTTACGAAAATATCCTTGGAAGAAACCCGGGTTTCTGGTCTCCCATTTATACAAAGCTTGGCGAGCTTCTTCCTCATTTCCAGGAAGTACCTTTTGATACCTTCTTAAAAGCCATTAACCATGTGGAGCCAAGTATGATCCGTATTGATGCAGACGAAGTCACCTATTGTCTTCATATTATTTTGCGTTATGAAATTGAACGCGCCATTTTCAACGATGAGGTGACAACAGAAGAACTTCCTGCACTGTGGAATGACAAGATGGAAGAACTGCTCGGCATCCGTCCTGCCACTGATGCAGAAGGCGTTCTTCAGGACACCCACTGGTCTGACGGTTCCTTTGGCTATTTCCCCTCCTATCTTCTTGGGTCTGTCTATGACGGCATGTTTCTGGAGGCAATAGAAAAGGAACTTGGAAGTATTGAGGAGATCATGTCAAAAGGCGAAATCATGAAGATCACCAAATGGCTGAACACCAATATCCATCAGAACGGCAGTCTTTATACTTCCCGTGAGGTCATCCAGCGCCTCTGCGGCAAAGAAATTTCTGCCAGACCGCTTCTGGATTACTTTAATAAAAAATATTCGGAAATTTATTCTTTCTGATTCAGATTAGCAGTTTTTTGGGAGAGAATCTGATACTGATCCCTTCCTTTATCCTTTGCCATATAGAGGGCTTTATCTGCCAGCTGATACAGTTCCTCAAAAGAGGATTCCTCTGTACATACCGCAACTCCCATAGATGCACTTATATCAACGTTTCTCGTTCCTGTGCCATCTGCTCATTATAATCTTCCAGAAAACCGATCACTCTTTCCTGACTGACTGTTTTGATGTGGATCTTATGGTAATCCCACTTCCCATTTATTTTAAATTTAAAAACGACCGGTTCCGTTTTCTGCCCTGTGGTCAGATGAGCAAATATCTCTTTGTATGTCGGATATTCTCCGGAAGCAATCTATCCACGGGCAAGCATATTTTCCGGCGTATAATAATCAATTTCCCGGACCAGGCTTTCTTCTGCGCCTGCATTTCTGTATATCGTCAATGTATTATCTGAAAAATTGATTTCAAAAGGAATATCATTTGTATGCTTTACTACCATAAATAACAGTGAATTTTTCAGACTCAGCTCTTCATTATGTTTTCTTACATCTCTCATATCCGTCAGTATATAATATCTGATCAGTCCCATCAGCAAAAGCAGACTTCCTATGATTCCCCACAACATGCTAAAAAATAGCTTCTCTATTTCAGACGCATAATCTCCCAGGTATAACTCAACCAACACGGAAAAAACATACCAGTTATTAATGCCCAATGGCTCATAAGTTACATATCTGCCTTTTCCTTTATAAGAAAAATAAAACTCACCTGACCGTCCCGACTCTACAGTCTCCCTGATCTGCTCTACTGTGATCCCGTCTGCAATTTCATAACGCTCCAGCTCCTTCCATATGTTCAGATCTTCTGCGAATGAATTCACATTTCCGGAATCACTGATATATAAGCCTGTATCGTCAATGATCTGAAAATATCGGTGCGATCTGTCATCCAGTTCTATTTTTTCTGAAATCCTGAAGATCGAAGCATGCCCCCAGATCACGCCTTCCACTCTGTTGTCCCGGTAAAACGGAACAGCTAAAAGCATGATATCAGAAACATTCATCACATTTGAAATATATTTCCGTTTGTTCCGGATTTCTCTGAACATTTTGTCATCATTCAGTTTTTCCCGTATTGTCCAGACTGTTTCCTTCCAGATCGGATATTCCCACTTTTTCAAATCCAAATTTCTTTTGGATATCATTCAGATAGCCCACAGGCTTTTCATCCTGAACATCATCAGTCTGGAGAAATAAACGCTGACTGGAATCTAATGCTGCCTGCAGGTTTTCAATCTCCGTACTGATCAGTTTCGTAACAAAACCGGAGGTGGA
Source organism: uncultured Blautia sp. (assembly GCA_900541985.1). Classification (GTDB taxonomy): domain Bacteria; phylum Bacillota; class Clostridia; order Lachnospirales; family Lachnospiraceae; genus Blautia_A. The sequence goes on from UQLX01000007.1 coordinate 60,389, forward strand.
TCTTACCTGCTCCATATCCTTTTCCATTTTTCTTCTGACTTCCTGTCTTTTTTCTTCATCCTGCTCACCTGATAGTCTCCCTGTTGCCATTGTTTTCGTTTCTCCTGTTATTACAGTACCTGATTTGTAACCATTTTACAATGACTCATATTAAGTTTTCTTTCTTCTGTTTTTTTATGCTGAGATAATTGTAAGAACTCTTTTTTTGTGCTATGATATGTCCATATTGATTCTTCACCTGTTCACAGCAGTACATCACTGCTTCTGAACAGAATCCAGCATACAGAAAGGACAAAATCATGAGTGATTACAGACTGGAAACCAAATGCCTCCACGCAGGCTATACTCCTGCCAAAGGAGAACCGTGCGCACTCCCTATCTATCAGAGCACCACGTTTAAATACGATACCACCGATGAAATGGGACAGCTTTTTGATCTGAAAGCGGAAGGATATTTTTATACCCGTCTTCAGAATCCCACCAACGATGCCGTAGCTGCCAAGATTGCAGAGCTTGAAGGCGGTGTTGCCGCACTTCTTACCTCTTCCGGACAGGCTGCCAATTTCTACGCTGTCTTTAACATCTGTGAAGCCGGAGATCATATCGTTGCGGCTTCCACAATCTATGGCGGAACCTTCAATCTTCTTGCAGTCACCTTTAAAAAGCTTGGAATCGAATGTACTTTTGTAGATACCGATTCTTCTGCTGAAGAAATTGCAGCTGCTTTCCGCCCCAATACCAAGGCACTTTTTGCAGAGACCATCGCCAATCCGGCCCTGGTTGTTCTGGATATCGAAAAATATGCAAAGGTTGCCCATGAACACGGAGTACCGCTGATCGTAGACAACACCTTTGCCACTCCTGTCAACTGCCGCCCATTTGAATGGGGTGCTGACATTGTCACCCATTCCACAACCAAATATATGGATGGACACGGTCTGCAGGTAGGCGGCGCCATCATTGACAGCGGCAATTTCGACTGGGAGGCATACGGACACAAGTACCATGGTCTGACAGAACCGGATGAATCCTATCACGGAGTGGTATACACCAAACAGTTTGGCAAAAAAGCCTACATCACCAAGGCAACCTCTCAGCTGATGAGGGATCTTGGTTCTATCCCGTCCCCTAATAACTGCTTCCTGCTGAATATCGGACTGGAAACCCTTCCTCTGCGTATGGAGCGTCACTGTTTCAACGCACAGAAAACAGCAGAATTCCTTGCTTCCCACGAAAAAGTTTCCAGAGTGATCTTCCCGGGACTCCCGGGAGATAAATATCATGCACTTGCAGAAAAATATCTTCCTAACGGCTCCTGCGGCGTTATTTCCTTTGAACTAGAGGGTGGACGCGAGGCGGCTGTACGTTTCATGGACAGCCTGGAAATGGCTAATATCTGCACGCATGTGGCTGCATCCAAAACTATGGTTCTTCATCCGGCAAGCCATACACACCGCCAGATGAATGACGAACAGCTGAGAGATGCAGGCGTTTCTCCGGGAATGATCCGTCTTTCTGTAGGAATTGAGCACATTGACGATATCCTGGCAGATCTTGAAAAAGCTTTGAAAAATGCATAAAAAATAACAAAAAAAGACCGCCAGCCGCTGTAAACATACAGCCTGTTCCCTGCTGACGGTTCTTTTTTTACTGGATCAGATAAACATCCGTGTAATAAACGCCCTTGGACTCTCCCTCTTCATGCGTTGCCACATAAATATCAATGCAGTTGGTCTTAATGGCTCCTCCGCAGTCTTCTGCCACATAAACCTGACCGTTGATCACCACCTGGCTGCCATAGGGAATCTGGGACGGATCCACTGCAATGGTATGATTGGTCGTTGCAGTCACACCGGTAGATGTGATACCGTTTGCCCAGGGACCGCAGCAGATACTGCACGGACAGTAATGGGTGATCCGGAATTTTCCCAGCGGTTTGAGATTTGCATCAGAGGAAGCCGCAACCGGAGTTCCCACAAGAACACCATTTTCCTCATTTACAGTAGTCCCCGCCTCTATCGCCTCTGCAAAAACGCCCTCTCCGCTGCTTTTATGAAGCGTGCCTGCATTCAGTTCTTTATCAATACTGGCGTCTGCCGTCTGTACGGATTCCGGAAAATCCAGTACGCTGGTAGGAATGTACCCGGTCTGTTCTTCTCCGCTTTCATTCAGATAGACGATACGGCTCCATACCTCATTGACAGTTCCGGTACGCTTCACTTCATCCAGTTCCAGAACCTCTCCTACCACTTCACCGTCCTTACGCCCCGGATAATCCAGAATACTGCAGTCAGTCCTGACTTCTGCCTGGTCCTCTATGGGTTGGATCTGTATATCGTCGCTGAGCATCTGGTTCTGTATGTAGCCATTCACTTTATTGCCGTCTCGTTCCAAAGAGATTTTGCTCCAGTTGTTGTCACAGACTGCGCTTCTCACAACTTCTTCTCCCAGACCTGCCTGAGCCAGCTCCGCTCCGTTTTCGCCGGGGGTTGCACGTATCACCGCAGTCTTTGCCGTTACATATAAACGATCGCTGCAGGCAGCTACCTTTACTGTATTGCCGCTTCCATCATCTGTAGAAAAAATCTGTACGGTTTTTCCATCTGTCTCTGTTACCGTCTGATAATCTGTCACTCCTGCGTACACTGGAATCCCCTGCAGCACAAGAGTCGCAGCCAAACATATGGGACAGAAAATTTTTTTCATATAAATGCACCTCTTTCATGCTGATCGTCACATTTCCATAAAATCATAACATATGAAAGACACTTTTTCAATTTTCTGCAGACAGTTCACTGTTTTTTTAGATTTTTTTATCATTCTTCCCTTTTCAAAAAACGCCTTTCCCTGTACAATGGATTTATGAATACACAAAAGACAATCCCCTCAAAAATACAACCAGACAGCCTTTCCGGGAAGGAAAGACTGGCTCTCCGCCGGAAACGTCTCCGCCAGAAGCAGGTGCGGCGTCAGAAGTTTCTCCTTGTCGTATTGAGCGCTTTTTTTCTGACCGGAATTTTTATTATAAGCTTTTTTATCCGCCAGAAGCATCCGGAACAGTTTTCCATTAATTCTGCCTGTGAATCTTATCGTTCCCATGTAGAAAGCGTTTCTGCCCAGTATGAGATGTCCGAATACACAGATCTGATCCTTGCCCTTATGATGCAGGAAAGCTCCGGCCAGGGTCCGGATGTCCTTCAGTCCTCTGAAGGCGCCTATAACAAAAAATATCCGCAGGTTCCCAATGGAATACAGGATACAGACTATTCCATTGCATGTGGAATACAGGAATTAAAATATGCCATGGACAAAGCAGGCGTCACCGGTCCAACAGATATGCCAAGGATCCGCCTTGCCCTTCAGGGCTACAATTTTGGTGCAGACGCGTATTTCTCTTATCTGGAAAAGAACGGGATTTCCGCCTGGTCGGAAGCATCTTCGGAAGCTTTCGCGCAGATGGCAAGCGGAAATACACCACGGTCAGAAGATAATCCTCTTTATGCCACTGCCGGACCCTGGGACTATGGAGATCAGAAATATCCGGAACATGTATTAAGATATTATCATCCATAAACTCTTTGTACAGCAGAAAAGGGAAAACCGCCATGGGTTTTCCCTTTCCTGCTGTGCAGGCTTATAAAGGTCTTTCTTTCGCATCTCTTAAATAAATTCTTGCATTCAGGTGATGAGGATCCAATTTTAAAGTTTCCCCAAAATAGTAAGCTGCTTTTTCCATATTTTTCAGTCCCAGATTTCCAAGACCCATCAGATAATAGCAGTGCGCCTTGTTCTTTTGGGTAAGGTCTTCTTCAAAAATCTGGAGATCCGGATAGGAAACTGCAAAATAATCCATTTTTACTTCATCGTAAATATGTGCTTCTCCATAGCTGATCAGTTTCTGGAATCTGGATTTTGACGGAGTACTCTTATGAAGCTTCTCCAGCGCAAATCCCTGATACATGATCATATCTGCCGGCTGATCATAATAAAACATCATTCCTGCAGGCTCGTCTGTGCCCACTACAGCCTGCTCCAGAAGCTGTTCTGCACATTCTTTCTTTCCAAGAGCTTCTTTTGCCAGCGCGAGATAGTAGTTGATATGGTTGTCCTTGGTTCCCTCCAGTTTTCCTTCTCCAAGATTTTCCGGATAAACCAGTGCCTTTTCCAGAAGCTTTTCTGCGGCTTCATGCTTTTCTTCTGCAAGGGCTTTTTTTGCCATTCCTACTAGTGCAGTGGTATACTGGGTCGTTACCTTTCCTTCCCCGCCTTCCCATGGATGGAATTTTCTTCCCATCAGAATCTCATAGGCGGTTTCGTATTCACCTGTAAAGTTTTTGAGAGTGATATCAGAACCTTGGGATTGGTGGCAATTCCCCGGGCAACAATACACTTCTGCTGATTACCGCCGGAAAGCTCTACGATTTTTTTGTCCGGAGACGGTGTCTTGACCTTAAAATCACGGATTCCTTTTTCTACCGCTTCCTTTTACTTTTCAGGATCTATGATCCCTAACCGGTTGGCGTTCTGATCCATCAGTGCAATGTTGATGTTTCCGCTGACACTTAAATTGCTCAGGATTCCCTGCATTTTCCGGTCCTCCGGAACCAGGACGATACCATTGTCCATGGCTTCCTTCGGAGAACGGTTTTCGATTTTTTTGCCCTCCAGGAATATCTCTCCTGTCTTCCTCTTATCTGCGCCAATAATTGCCCGCATCACTTCTGTACGGCCTGCGCCTACCAGACCGGAGAATCCCAGAACCTCTCCTTTATGAAGAGTAAAGGACACTTCTTTTACATAATCAGAGGAAACATTTCTGACATCAAGAAGAACATCTCCGATTTCCTTTTCGCGATCTAGGTTATTAAAAATGTCTCCCAGATCACGGCCAACCATCATTTTGATCAGCTTCTGGATCACTTCAAACAGACAGTCGATCTCCGCGTCACTGAGACTTGTCGTAGGCTCGTCAGAGCAGATTACTTTCAGGTTTTCCCTGCTGTATGCTTTCATGATCTCCACCATCTGCTGGTAGGCAATGCTCAGATTCTTTACCTTGGTGGTCGGCTGGATCGGAAGTCCAAAATCTCGGATGATCTCCGCAGCCATCTTATTCGCCTTGCCTGTATCAATTACGCCAAACCTGTTTGACAGCATACGTCCCAGATAAATGTTTTCTGCCACACTCAGTTCCAGAAGGATCTGTCGCTCCTGATAGATCACGCTGATTCCTTCCTGAATTGCCTCATGAGGAGAGTGGAAATGTTTCTGGACTCCGTCCAGCAGGTATTCTCCCTTTGTAGGCTGATAATCACCGTTCAGCACCTTCAAAAGTGTGGATTTTCCGGCTCCGTTCTCACCTAAAAATGCCAGGGTCTCACCGCCATATGCTTTAAAGCAGATATTGTCCAATGCCTTTACACCCGGGAAATACTTGGAGATACCTTTAAATTCCAATACACTGCTCATATCTCTTTCCTCCCTTGCTTTTCTCTGATATTGATTATAACCTTCCTCTTTTTCTTTTTCATTAGCTTAAATTGCTATGGAGTTTCAAATTCTTGCTATTTTATATATATTTACAGATTTCTCGCAAGTTATTTCTTCCATACTTGTTATTATACACAAATACTGAACTGTCTTCTTATGTGTTTCGGAAATATCTCCAATATTTATTACATCATTCAGAATTTTTGTTTTCTGTTCTTAAGCATTTTGCACATTCCTCCTTGATTTCGAATCGAAATTACGTTATATTTAGTGAAAAAACAAGGAGTATTACGCTTAATTCCATCGGCGCTTCTGTCCGTTCTGTCGGATATACAGATTCCGCAGATAAATTTAAAAATATTGCTTTTTCATTTGCCTCTGACTCTGACTATACCGGAAACCCTCTGTATGCAGGCGCTACTCTTGGTCCCTGTGCCGGAAGAATCTCCGGAGGATTGCTTTCCTTGCCTGAAAAAAACTATTCCCTTACCAGAAATGAAAAGAACAGGCATTGCCTGTATAGCGGTATTCATAGTGTTTCCTTTATAAACTGGACTCTTGTTTCCATCCGGGAAGAGGATACCAGTGCCGAAGTGCTTTTTCAATGTACTCTTCCGGACGGATGTGACGGTTTTCCGGGGAATCGGACTTTTTCTGTTTCTTATCTGTTAAATGAAGCCCATGAGCTTACAGTCAGATATCATGCAGTCTCTGATAAAACAACTTATTTCAATATAAGCAATCATTCTTATTTTAATTTATCCGGGAATTTTGAAGAAAGTGTTTATGACCATCTGCTTCAGATCCATGCAGATTCCTATATATATATAATGATGATGAATTTATCCCTGAAGGTATTGCTCCTGTAGAAAACAGTCCTTTTGATTTTCGTAAGCCTGTTTCTCTGACCCGGCAAATGAAGGCTTTTCCGGATCATCCCCAGCTTACAGTCAGCCGTGGATATAATCACGCCTTTCTTTTAAATAAAAACAACGAGCTTCCTCAACTGGTCTTTGCCAGCCCTGACAACGCCCAAAAGCTTTTTGTTTCTTCGGATGCTCCCGGCAATCACGGATTTCCATTTCACTATACAGAAGCTGGAAAAGAATGGACAAGATACCTTCGATATACCTTTGTTATTTAGCAGACCCTGATAAAAATACATAAACTCATAAATTTTTTAAAAAATTTCAAAAAAACATTTGACAACTACAATTCTATATGCTATCATATGTTTTGTCGATGAGGGAAACACCTCAGAAAAAAACAGAACATGCGATAGTGGCGTAGTTGGTAACGCGCGACCTTGCCAAGGTCGAGACCGCGGGTTCGAGCCCCGTCTATCGCTCTTAAGACCAGAACAGTTTTTGTTCTGGTTTTTTATATATGTATCATGGCAAAAATTTTCATTACGGAATCTGTTATCATCCCAGTGTCATAAATGCATATCTGAAAATAAACACGATGGAAATGATCCAGGTCAGAACCTTTACGTCTGATGCTTTTGCAGTAAAAAGCTTAATCAGACAATACATGATTTGAGATTTTCTCTGCCATTGCTGCATCACCCATGATCATATTTTTTGAAATCCCAAAAAAAACGTTAAAAAATCCATCCTTTTTTTCCATTACTACATAGTCCTCTCTTTCAAAAAATTTCTGCTGCCTTGTGTTTTTGAATCCTTCTGCTGTTCACAGACAGATCAATTACAAAGCCCGGCCGCGGCTTTTTCAGGGAGGCTGCTCTTTCCTTTAAATCTTTTTGATTTAAATGAGAATTTTCAGACAATAAAAAAAGAGCGACCACACAAGATTATGTAGTCAACTCTTTACGGTAGTTGGTAGAAACACTGGGCCAATCCCCAGCATATACATAATTAGCAGTGCTATATTCAGCTAAAAAATATTTTATCATAAAAAATATTTTTGGTCTATTGATGAAGTCCACAATTTTTTTGCCGCTATTTATGCACTATTACCAATTATTTTCACTCATATTCACTTTTTTATTGATTTTGTATATTTTTTTTAATGATGGAACAGTCTGATTCCCGTAAATGCCATTGCCATTCCATACTTATTACAGGTTGCGATCACATCCTCATCTCTAACAGAACCGCCTGGCTGTGCAATATATTTCACACCACTCTTATGTGCTCTTTCAATATTATCACTGAACGGGAAGAACGCATCCGATCCCAGAGTTACCTCGGTAAGCTGATCCAGCCATGCACGTTTTGCCTCTCTTGTAAACACCTCCGGCTTCTCTGTAAAAATCCGTTCCCACGCGCCGTCTGCAAGGACATCCATGTATTCCTCACCAATGTATACGTCAATAGCATTGTCTCTCTCTGCACGGCTGATTCCCTCTTTAAATGGAAGATTCAGAACCTGCGGACTCTGACGGAGGAACCAGTTGTCAGCCTTCTGTCCGGCCAGCCTGGTACAGTGTACACGAGACTGCTGTCCGGCGCCTACACCAATGGCCTGTCCGTCCTTTACAAAGCATACAGAGTTAGACTGTGTATATTTCAGAACGATCAGAGCAATCTTCATATCTCGTTTCGCTTCCTCTGAAAGCTCTTTATTTTCTGTTACCATGTTCGAGATCAGTTCGTCATTGATCTCAAGCTCCTGTCTTCCCTGCTCGAAGGTCACGCCAAATACTTCCTTATGCTCTAACGGAGCCGGAACAAAATCCGGATCGATCTGGATCACATTATAATTGCCTTTCTTTTTGGCTTTCAGGATTTCAAGAGCCTCCTCTGTATAGCCAGGCGCGATCACACCATCAGAAACCTCTCTCTTGATCAGAAGAGCGGTGTCCTTATCACATACATCTGAAAGGGAGATAAAATCTCCAAAGGAAGACATACGGTCAGCGCCTCTTGCTCTCGCATACGCACATGCGATCGGAGAAAACTCTTTCCAGTTCATATCATCTACCCAGTAGATCTTTGCAAGTGTTTCGCTGAGAGGAAGCCCTACAGAAGCACCTGCAGGAGAAACATGTTTAAAAGAAGTAGCGGCTGCAAGTCCGGTTGCTTTTTTCAGGTCTCTTACCAGCTGCCATCCGTTAAATGCATCCAGAAAATTGATATATCCCGGTCTGCCGGAAAGCACTCTAATTGGAAGCTCACTTCCGTCATTCATAAAGATCCTGGACGGCTTCTGATTTGGGTTACATCCGTATTTTAACTGTAATTCGTTCATTGCCTGCATCCTCCTTATTTGTTTTTATTTACAATTGCAGTTTCATATTCTCCGGTAGCAATATCAATGTAGCGTACAAAAAGGGAAACCTTATTTTCTTCGTTCAGGCTGTTCCACAGAAGGTCTGTAAACTCCTTCATATCGTCTGGAATACTTACCAGCTTAGGCTCTCCTTCAAAGCTCGGAAGCGGATTTCCGTCACATTTATAAGTATGGATAAAGCGTCCTTCTCCTGCTGCTGCTTTTTCATAAGCATAGGTATAACGGAGACATGCATCCGGATTTCCGTTGTTGCTTTTCAGAATCGACATTGCATAGCTGTAATTTCCATTTTCAATGTGCATGACACCGGAAATACGAGGTGTATAGTTTGGTCCGTCCGGCTCAAATTCACGGCATCTTAATGACTGTTCAAAGGTCATCTGTTTATCCATGCCTTCGTAAATGGTATCTGTCTGGTCACCGTTTGTCACAATTGTTTTATTTCCAAGGACACGAACCGGAGCATAAATGATCAGGCTTGGGTCAGTCAGCTTGGATGGGTCAAACGCCTGTGTGCGGATTCCCTCTCCTTCTGTTACAAATACGCGATTTCTGCTGTTCTCGCTTCTTCCCATGATAAAATAAGCTGCTACTGCTTTTGTTCCATCAGCGGTGCGGCCCAGGATAATTCCTCTTCCCGGATAAGAATTGTTTTTCAGTTCATTTTCCAGTGATATCATTTCCATCGTCTGATCTCCTTTTTCTTGGTAGAAATTCTCTTTTTGTAATAAACATCCCAGCTCTGAAACGCAAACAGACCGCCTGGGTAGTCTGTATCTCAGGCTGCCCAGGCGGTCGGCTAAACACTTACTGCACTCCCCACAGGTAAATCCTGCTTTCCGCCAGTCATGCAGTCGTTATTATTAATATATAATACTTCTTTTTATTTTTCAAGAGGAAAAACTCTTTTTATTCATCTACGCTGTAGTTTGGAGCCTCTTTTGTGATATGGATATCATGCGGATGAGACTCTTTTAAGGATGCAGCAGAAATCTTAACAAATTTGCCGGTAGTCTTCAGCGTTTCAATGTTATCTGCACCACAATATCCCATACCTGCACGAAGTCCGCCGATCAGCTGGTAAACGGTATCTTCTACGTGACCCTTATATGCCACACGGCCTTCTACACCTTCCGGAACAAGCTTTTTAGCATTTTCCTGGAAATAACGGTCCTTACTTCCGTTTTCCATAGCAGCAATAGAGCCCATTCCACGGTATACCTTATATTTACGTCCCTGATACAGTTCGAAAGTTCCCGGGCTCTCATCACATCCGGCAAACATACTTCCCATCATGCACACATTGGCGCCGGCTGCGATTGCTTTTGTAACATCGCCGGAATATTTGATACCACCGTCAGCAATGATCGGGATTCCATAACGGTTTGCCACCTCATAGCAGTCCATCACTGCAGTAATCTGCGGCACACCGATACCTGCTACCACACGGGTTGTACAGATGGATCCAGGTCCGATACCAACCTTTACCGCATCTACACCGGCTTCGATCAGAGCCTTGGTCGCAGCACCTGTAGCAACGTTTCCTGCAATAACCTGAAGATCCGGATACGCTTCTTTCATCTCGCGTACAGCTTTAAGGATATTCTCAGAATGTCCATGCGCAGAATCCACTACGATCACATCTACGCTGGCTTTTACCAGAGCGTCTACACGGGCAAGGACATTGGATGTGATACCAACTGCCGCACCGCAGAGAAGACGTCCCTGCTCATCCTTGGCAGCCATCGGATATTTGATCTGTTTCTCAATATCCTTGATGGTGATCAGTCCTTTTAAGTTAAAATCATCGTCTACAATGGGTAATTTTTCTTTACGTGATTTTGCAAGGATCTTCTTTGCCTCTTCCAGAGTGATACCCTCTTTTGCAGTGATCAGACCCTCAGAGGTCATACATTCTCCGATCTTTTTGGAAAAATCTGTTTCAAATTTCAGATCCCGGTTCGTAATAATACCTACCAGTTTTCTTCCTTCTGTGATCGGCACACCGGAAATACGGAATTTTGCCATCAGATCATTGGCATCTTTCAGAGTATGCTCTGCTGATAAATAAAACGGGTCTGTGATAACACCATTCTCAGAACGTTTTACCTTATCTACTTCATCTGCCTGTGCTTCGATAGACATATTTTTATGAATAATACCGATACCGCCCTGTCTTGCCATGGCGATCGCCATACGATGTTCGGTAACCGTATCCATTCCCGCACTCATAAGCGGAATGTTCAGCTTCACTTTTTTAGTCAGCCAGGTTGTTACATCTACCTGGTTCGGAATCACCTTTGAATACGCAGGAACTAACAGCACATCGTCAAATGTAATGCCTTCACCGATAATTGTACCCATTGTATTTTTTCCTCCCTTGTACGTTGTATGTATGTTTTAAAGTTTGTTTCATAGTGTAGCAAAAAAAAAATAAGGTGTCAATCCAAAAAAACTTTGCTGGGTGCTGAATTTTTTATAGCATTTGCCATAGTGTCATCCGGTTCAATGATCACTTTGCAGGCAGCTCCCTCATCACGGATGATCACTGCAAATCTCTTATGCTCCGGATTACCTGAAGAATAATCCAGGATCTTCAGCTTCTGGTTTCCATTATAATAATCCATACGATGGGAATTAAGAGGGGCAACCAGATCTGCCTCTGTAATATTCAGAGATTTCACTCTTTTTCTTTTTGATTTTGACATGATCATATCAATGTCCAGTTCTCCATTCACAAACAGATATTCATACTCCAGATCTGTTTTCGGAATGATAAAGTAGCAGGCGATGCCAAGGCCAATTGCCACCAGAAAGATAAGAGGGCTGACAAAAATTCCTGCTGCAACAGCCACTACTGTAAGAGCAATGAGTCCGTATTTGATCATGGCATCCTTAAATGTGAATTCCTTTTTTACAAGGAATTCCGAGTACAGTTCACTCATAATTCACACTCCTTACGAGACTTCGCTCGTGTTTTTTGATAATAAGGTTATTCTAACACAAAAAGGAATCAACGTCTATGACGCCGATTCCTTTTTTATAAAACATTAATTACATCATGCCCATTCCCGGATTTCCTGCCGGCATTGCAGGAGTCTCTTCCTTAATATTGGCTACAACAGACTCTGTTGTCAGTAAGGTGGATGCAACACTTGTAGCGTTCTGAAGAGCGCTTCTTGTAACCTTTGCAGGATCCAGAATTCCGGACTCTACCATGTTTACATACTCCTCGTTAAGAGCGTCAAATCCCACGCCAACCTCAGATTCTCTTACCTTATTGATGATCACAGCGCCTTCCAGTCCTGCGTTTGCAGCAATGTGGAATAACGGAGCTTCCAGAGCTTTCAGGATAATGTTTGCACCTGTCTTCTCATCACCTTCCAGACCAGCTGCAAGCTCTGCAACCTTCTTAGAAGCATGGATATAAGCAGATCCGCCACCTGCAATGATACCTTCTTCTACAGCTGCTCTTGTAGCTGCAAGGGCATCTTCCAGACGAAGTTTTGCTTCTTTCATTTCTGTCTCTGTTGCTGCACCTACACGGATAACAGCTACGCCGCCTGCCATCTTTGCAAGTCTTTCCTGTAATTTTTCTTTGTCAAACTCAGATGTTGTCTCACCGATCTGTTTGCGGATCTGAGCAACACGGTCTGCGATCGCCTGTTTGTCACCGCATCCGTCAACGATAACGGTATTTTCTTTTGCAACCTTAACAGATTTTGCACGACCAAGCTGATCCATGGTAGCTTCTTTCAGATCAAGTCCCAGCTCGTCAGAAATTACCTGACCGCCTGTAAGGATTGCGATATCCTGAAGCATTTCTTTTCTTCTGTCACCATATCCCGGAGCCTTCACAGCAGCAACCTGGAAAGTTCCTCTTAATTTGTTTACGATAAGAGTAGTCAGTGCTTCACCTTCTACATCCTCAGCGATGATAAGAAGTTTTGCGCCTGCCTGAACAATCTGCTCCAGAAGCGGAAGTACTTCCTGGATGTTGCTGATCTTTTTGTCTGTGATCAGGATGTATGGATCTTCCAGATTTGCTTCCATTTTTTCCATATCTGTAGACATGTAAGCGGAGATATATCCACGGTCGAACTGCATACCTTCTACAAGGTCAAGCTCTGTATGCATGGTCTTGGACTCTTCCACTGTGATAACACCGTCTTTGGAAACTTTTTCCATAGCGTCTGCTACCAGCTGTCCAACTTCCTCATCACTTGCAGAGATTGCAGCTACATTGGCAATCTGTTTTTTGCCGCTGATGGTCTGGCTCATTTCTTTGATTGCAGCTACTGCTGTATCTGTTGCTTTTTTCATTCCCTTACGAAGAATGATCGGGTTCGCGCCTGCTGCCAGGTTTTTCATTCCTTCATGAACCATAGCCTGTGCAAGAACAGTTGCTGTTGTAGTACCGTCACCTGCTACATCGTTTGTTTTGGAAGCAACTTCTTTGATAAGCTGTGCTCCCATGTTTTCAAAGCCATCCTCAAGCTCGATCTCTTTTGCAATAGTAACACCGTCGTTTGTAATAAGCGGAGCACCAAAGGATTTATCAAGTACTACGTTTCTTCCTTTCGGTCCGAGTGTTACTCTTACTGTATTTGCAAGCTGATTTACGCCGCTCTCTAATGCAGCTCTTGCTTCTGCGCCAAATTTAATTTCTTTTGCCATGATGAAAATTCCTCCTAAAATATTTTATCATTTACCATGCTGTCGGGAAATCTCTGTTTTATTTAACTACAGCTAAAATATCGTTCTGTTTTACAATGATATACTCTTCGCCGTCAAGTTTTACTTCTGTTCCTGCATATTTGGAATAGATAACCTGATCGCCTGCTGCAACTTCCATTTTTACTTCTTTGCCGTCTACCATTCCGCCAGGTCCTACTGCAATTACCTCAGCCTGCTGTGGTTTTTCCTGTGCCTGACCCGGAAGTACGATACCGGATTTGGTTGTCTCTTCTGCTTCTAACTGTTTTAATACAACTCTGTCACCTAATGGAACTAATTTCATGATCTATTTCCTCCTTTAAATATCAGTCCTGTCTTGTTGCTAGCACTCATTTCACTCGAGTGCTAATCACTGTCCTTATATTATTGAATTGTGGTGTTTTCTGCAACTCTTTTCACGGTTGTAAATTGTAATATATTCTTTTTATGTCTTTTATTTTCTTTTGTTTTCTCTCTTTTTCTTATCTTCTTATTTTTTTATGTCAAATTTCTGTTTGGCTGTTCTCTGCATCGCCTGTGGTGAATAAAAAGCGGACGAGTCTACTGCTTTCCTAACAAATAAAAAACAGAAGCGGTCATCCGCTCCTGTTTCATTTATATCTTATGCTTTTTTGTTTCTCTGTGCCTTGATCTCTTCCAGTTCATCAAAGATCACTTCATTCAGAACTTTAATATAAGTTCCTTTCATTCCGGAAGAACGGGACTCGATCACTCCTGCACTCTCAAACTTACGAAGCGCATTCACAATAACAGATCTGGTAATTCCGACACGGTCCGCAATCTTGCTGGCAACAAGAATTCCCTCTTCTCCATCCAGCTCGTCAAAGATATGGATGATCGCTTCCAGTTCTGAAAATGACAATGTATTAAATGCAGATTTTACCACCTGCTGTTTTCTGTCTTCTTCTGCATTCTCTTCGTGTACAGCACGCATCATTTCCAGACCTACAACTGTTGTCCCGTATTCGCTGACAATGATATCCTCAATATCATAAGGCTTGTCATCGCGGTACATAAATACTGTTCCCAGGCGTTCTCCTGCAATGTCAATCGGATTGATGATGCCCTGACAGGCACTGTTCACATGTTCAAAGCCAAGTGTCTGAAGATTCACGTTTTCCTTGGTGGATAAAACTCCCAGGAATCTTTCATTCAGAAGTGTATCTACATGGCCTCCTACCTTATCCTCGATCAGTTCTGTGATCTCTTCCACGCCCGGGCACAGGCTGACACCTAACACTTTTCCTTTTTTGCTTAACACCAGTATATTGGAACTCAGTGTTTCCATCAACACCTGACAGATATCATTGAATACCACTTTGCTGGAGCTGCTGTTATGCAAAAGCTTATTGATTTTTCTTGTTCTGTCTAATAACTGAACGCTCATACTGGCCTCCTTTTTTCTTTTTTCGTATTTATACCCACTTATCTTGCTGTTTTTATATTACACGTTTTTTTTCAAAATTACAAGACATTTTTATGTTTTTTCAATTTTGCCTGCCTATTCTGAAAATATTTTTATTTGCAAAATATTGTGAAACTTCTTAATCTTCCTTTTTGGGTTTCTGTTCCACATAACCGCAGGTTTCCTGACTGCAGACCAGTTTGTTTCCTTTTTCTACCATAAAGCTTCCGCATACCGGACATTTTTTATCAGACGGCTTCTGCCATGACATAAAATCACATTCCGGGTTGTCCTCACAGCCATAATACTTACGTCCCTTCTGTGTTTTCTTCAGGACAACATCCTTTCCACATTTCGGACAGGCAACACCAATCTTCTCATAATAAGGCTTTGTGTTACGACAGTCCGGAAATCCCGGACATGCCAGGAATCTTCCGTGAGGACCGTATTTGATCACCATATTCCTTCCGCAAAGGTCACAGACAACATCTGTCACCTCATCCTGGATATCCACTTTTTCCAGTTCTTTTTCAGCTGCATCCACATCTTTTTTCAGATCCGGATAAAAGTTTCTTACAACTGTTTTCCACTGAACCGTTCCTGCCTCCACGCAGTCCAGCAGACCTTCCATCATAGCTGTAAAATGAACATCCACAATACTTGGAAAAGCCTGCTTCATAATATTGTTCACCACTTCCCCCAGCTCTGTCATATAGAGGTTTTTCTGCTCCTTGGACACATAACGGCGGCTGATGATGGTGGTGATCGTCGGCGCATAAGTACTGGGGCGCCCGATTCCCTGCTCTTCCAGTGCCTTTACCAGAGACGCCTCCGTATAGTGTGCCGGCGGCTGTGTGAAATGCTGTTCAGGTTTCAGTTTCACGAGTTCCAGCTTCATGCCCTTCTCCAGACTCTGACTTAAAACATTGCCTTTTTTGTTGTCTTCATCCTGAACATAAACGGACATAAAACCGTCAAATACCACCTTGGATGCAGCTACTGTAAATACATACTCGCCTGCTCCGATTTTTACAGATGTCGTTTCATATCGGGCGGCAGACATTCTGCTGGCTGTAAAACGCTTCCATATAAGCTGGTATAAACGGAACTGATCCCTTGAAAGAGATTCTTTCAGCATAGCCGGTGTTCTGGAAATGTCCGTAGGACGTATCGCCTCATGGGCATCCTGGATCTTCTGATCCTTTTTTACTGTTTTTTCTCCGGCAGCCACATAGGCGTCTCCGAACTGTTCTCCAATATACTCTCTTGCAGCCTCATCCGCCTCCTGTGAGATACGGGTGGAATCTGTACGAAGATAGGTGATTACACCGACGGTTCCGCTTTCCTTGATATCCACACCCTCATATAACTGCTGCGCCAGACGCATTGTCTTTTGAGTGGAAAAATTCAGAGTCTTCGCTGCCTCCTGCTGAAGGGTACTGGTGGTAAACGGAAGAGGCGCATTTTTGATACGCTCTCCTTTTTTTACTTCGCTGATCTGATATTCTGCATTTTCCAGATGCTTAAGAATGTCCTCAACCTCTGCTTTATTATGAATAGAAAGTTTTTTATCCGTACCGTAAAACTTTGCCTGAAGATGTTTCTTCTCTCCCTGGATCTTAAATTCTCCGTCAAGACTCCAGTATTCTTCCGGAATAAAGGAATTGATCTCCTCCTCCCGGTCACAGATAATGCGTAAGGCTACTGACTGTACCCGTCCCGCACTTAAACCTCTCTTAACCTTTGCCCAGAGAAGAGGGCTGATGCTGTAGCCTACCATACGGTCCAGCATTCTTCTTGCCTGCTGGGCATCCACCAGATTCATGTCCAGCTCTCTTGGCTGCTTGATGGAGTTCTTTACAGCAGTTTTGGTGATCTCATTGAAGGTGATCCTGCGCATCTTTTTCGGATCCTCCTTCAGCGCCTGCATCAGATGCCAGGAAATCGCCTCTCCCTCACGGTCGGGGTCAGTTGCAAGAAAAATTCTGTCAGCCTTCTTTGCAGCCTTACGAAGCCCTGCCAGAAGTTCTCCTTTTCCACGGATCGTTATATATTTCGGTTCAAAATCATTCTCCACGTCAATTCCGAACTGGCTTTTTGGAAAATCTCTCACATGCCCGTTTGAGGCCTGCACATCATAATTGTTCCCCAAAAATTTCTTAATTGTTTTTACCTTTGCAGGTGACTCCACGATCACCAGATATTTTGCCATGTTACCTCTCCTACTATTTATCGCTGAATTATATCTGAGTTTTTATATAATAATGTCTGCTGATTTCTCTGACCATTCCAAGGAGTGTAAGTTCTACCAGAATACTGCCTGTTTTTTCAGGAGTAAGACCTGTTTCCTCTGCCAGAATGTCCCTGGATTTTGGTCGTAAATCGAGACAACTATACACCATATTCAAATCACTTGCAAGACCTAAGCTCTTTTTTCCTTTATATTTTATGGTATTTTCATATTTTATACCCAATTCCTCCAAAATCACTTCCGGAGTATAGGCAATGCCTGCACCATCATAGATCAGCTGATGGCAGCCCCGGCTAAGCTCCTCGTGCACAGGCCCCGGCAGGGCAAAAACAGCCTTTCCCTGCTCCAGGGCACATTGTGCGGTGATCAGCGAACCGCTTTTTTCTTTTGCTTCCACTACAAGGACCAAATCCGAAAGCCCTGCTATGATACGATTTCTTGCCGGAAAATAATAACTCCGAGGAAGTGTTCCCGAAGGATATTCACTGATGATTCCGCCTTTTTCCCTGAGAATTCTTTCATACAGTCTTCTGTTTCCCGCAGGATAGCAGATATCTGCCCCATTTCCCAAAACTGCCCAGGTAGGACTTCCGCCTTCCATAGCGCCCTTATGACCTTCTGAGTCGATTCCCGCTGCCATCCCGCTGATCACCTGTACCCCTGCCTCAGCAAGCACTCTGGCAAATCGAAATGCCTGAATCCTTCCATATGTACTACATTCCCTTGCCCCTACGACTGCCGCTGAAGGTCTGTCCGGATCCGGAAGACTTCCTTTCACAAAAATCTGCTCCGGCATCCCTTTATGGTGTTTTAATCTCTGTGGGTATTCTGGTGAACTTTTTTCAATGCAATATAAGTTTTCTGCTGACATTCCTTCCATATAAAATATCCTTCCTTTCTGTATTTTATGAACCCTTTTCCGCTCACATCCAGAATTTCTTCTCAAACGCTCTGTAGGACAGGGCCTCTGCTATATGCTGCTTTCCGATGATCTCCGAACAGTCCATATCCGCAATTGTCCTTGCCACCTTCAGGATTCTGTGATAAGCTCTGGCGCTGAATCCCATATGGTTGAATGCCTTTTCCAGAAGAGACCTTCCCTGTGTGTCTGTCTGGCAGAAATGTTCAATTTCCTTTCCGGACAGCTCTCCGTTAAATTGAATATGTTCTTTTTTATAGCGGCGACACTGAATCTCATGTGTTCTCTCTACTCTTTTGCGGACAGTCTCTGAACATTCTCCTTCTTTTTCGTTCAGGCTGGAAAAACTCACAGGTTCCGCCTCTGCACACAGATCCAGACGATCAAGCAGCGGCTGGCTCAGCCGGTTCAGGTATCTGGTCACCTCTCCGGATGAACATCTGCATTTATTCATATCCGGATAATATCCGCAGGGACACGGATTCATGGCCGCACACAGGATAAATTCTGCCGGAAAAGTATAAGTTCCGTTTACCCTGGATATTCGTATCACACGATCCTCCAGAGGCTGACGCAAAATTTCCAGGCTTCTTCTGGAAAATTCTGGCATCTCATCCAGAAACAGAACACCTCTGTGCGCCAGTGTAATCTCTCCGGGTCTGGGATTATAACCGCCTCCGGCCAGAGCCTGTGCCGAACTGGTATGATGGGGACTGCGAAAAGGCCTCTGGCGTACCAGAGGATCCGAGTCTGACAGAAGTCCTGCAATACTGTAGATCTTGGTAAGTTCCAGACTTTCCTCAAAGGTCAGAGGAGGCATGATCCCAGGTATCCTTCTTGCAACCATGGTCTTTCCGGCTCCCGGAGGTCCGATCATCAGAAGATTGTGAAAACCGCTTACTGAAATCTCTACTGCCCTTCTCAGGGATTTTTGTCCCCGGATATCACTGAAATCCGAAAAATCCTGTTCCATTGTCTCTGAAGAGGGGCTCTCTGTTCTGTGGTAAGTATCCGGTGCTTTCAGAAAACAGATCAGTTCCTGAAGATTTCTGACACCGATCACCTTCATGTCGGAAATGAGACCCGCTTCCTTCATATTTCCCTCCGGGACAATACAAAAACGACATTTTTCTTCTCTTGCCCGGATCACAATGGGCAGGATTCCCGGTATCGCATGAATTTCTCCATTAAGACTCAGTTCTCCTGCAAGCATCACTCCCTGCAGTCTTTCCGGCTCAAGGATCCCGGCAGCCGCAAGCACTGCAGCCGCCACCGGAATATCAAATCCGGCTCCCTGTTTTTTTATATCTGCCGGGGAAAAATTTACTGTGATGCGTTTGGGAGGAAGAGGGATTTTGTTGTTTTTCAGGGCAGTCCTGACGCGATCCTGCGCCTCTTTTACCTGTGCAGACGGAAATCCTACCATGGTAAAAGAAGGCAGTCCATCACTGACATCTGCCTCCACCTGAACCGGATGTACGTCCATGCCCAGTATCACAGCAGACAATACAGCTGCAAACATAATGGCTCCTTTCCAAAAAAACGCCTCCCCGAAAGGCACCTTTTTCTGAAATTTATTTAATTGATTCAGTTATGATAAATGGAAAAAATACAACAGAACTGTTGTATCAGACAGAAATGAATGTTCTCCGAATGTCTTTATTATAGACCGGGCTCTTTCAAAAAACAAGCATGGATTTCTTCCAAAAAAAGAGTTCTCATAATCTGAGAACTCTGCTGTAACTGATATTTTCTAGTTTCCTGCCGCTTCTTTCAGCATCTGCCATTCATCCAGCTTCTGAATATTGGCGATTTCGTATTCATTAAAAACGGAATCCTGCTGGGCATCAAAGGTTTCCGGATCTATTGTTCCCTGATACCAGGATTTGCTGTTAAAATAGTCTGCGATCCTTTGTGTCACAAACTGACGTCCATGACGTGCATAGATTTCATTTTTTGCAAGCTCCAGCTGCTCTGAAGAATATGCGGCCATCTCATCATCCGTCAGATAACGGCTGTTGCTGTCCGGGAAGAAATAATCTCCCGGCTGTACCGCAGACTGCTGTTCCTGTTCCGGTACTGCAGTTGGCACAGGGGTCGCTGTCGGATCCGGAACCAGCTGTATCTGCTGTCGGCTCATCACACAATCCACATTGGGATAAACACCTGAAACCGGCTGACTGGTTGTAATCTTCAGATAAAGCTGTCCATTATCAAAAATCAGATTTCCTGATGATGTATTTCCGGCTGAGTCCTGAAAACTAAATTTTGCGGCATTTCCTGCAACCTCAGCAGTTACATCGGCAGTAACTGTCTGGGTCTGATTGCGGTCTGTCTGTGAAAAGCTGAAGGATACGTTATCCAGACTGATATTATACACATTGATCGCAGCCGTCCCATCTGTGCTGTACCAGTAATCCCAGAAAGCATCCGGATCAAAGGCGGCTACTACGGCAGGAGCCGGTGTTGGTGTTGCCGTCGGTCTCGGAGTCGGAGAAGGCGTAGGAGTGGCAGCTGCTGTCGGCGCTGCTGTGGGTCTGTTTTCCAGAGCCTCCATAGCTTCCTGCTTTTTCTGTTCTTTAATAGCGCTGCGTCGAAATCCCACAAGGAGCAGCGCTGCTGCACTTACCATGATAAAAACAGCAATCAGCACACTCAGCAGTATCTTCAGTATCTCTCGTTTTCTTCTCATTCTGTTTCACCTCTGTATAATCGTACCCTTTTTATACCGCTTTTATTCTTTGCCGCTCCAGCAGTAGGTACAGAGCTTGCAGGGTTCAATATCAATAGAAGCTACAAGATCATCCAGGCGGTGATATTTCAGGGTCGTAAAATTCAGTTCTTTGCGGATATCCTCCAACATTCCTTTATAATTAGCAGAATCCGGATTTGCATAGTCTGCAAGAACCTTTGCATCTACATTGTCACCCTCCCGCTTAGCGATCACTCTTCGTGTGATCAGATCCATCTCTGATTTTGAGCGGGAAAAATTCAGATATTTACACCCATAAAGCAGCGGTGGGCATGCCGGTCGGATATGGACCTCTTTTGCGCCATTGCTGTAAAGAAAATCAGATGTCTCGCGAAGCTGGGTTCCCCTTACAATAGAATCATCGATCATAAGAAGACTTTTTCCCTTGATCAGCTTATGAACCGGGATCAGCTTCATTCTGGCAATGAGGTTTCTCTGACTCTGCTGCGTAGGCATAAAGGACCGCGGCCAGGTTGGTGTATATTTAATAAATGGACGGGCAAAGGGAACTCCGGAACGATTGGCATAGCCAATGGCATGCGCAATTCCTGAATCCGGAACGCCGGCGACAATGTCCGGCTTCACTTCCCCAAAGTCTCGTTCTGCCAGCATATCACCGCATTTATAACGCATTTCTTCTACATTGACACCTTCATAAGTAGATGTCGGGTAACCATAGTATACCCAGAGGAAAGAACAGATACGCATTTTTTCTCCGGGTTTCTGAAGAGATTCAATTCCTTCCGGTGTAACGAATACGATCTCTCCCGGTCCTAATGCTTTTTCATCTTCATATCCCAGATTAATATATGCATGGCTCTCAAAGGATACACAGCGGGCGCCATCCTTCTTTCCTATGATCAATGGGGTTCTTCCCAAACGGTCTCTTGCTGCAAAAAGTCCTTTCGGTGTCAGAATCAGCATGGTCATAGAGCCATCGATCATCTCCTGTGCATAACGGATTCCTTCTACTATCGTAGCTTTCTGGTTGATCAGGGATGCCACCATTTCTGTAGGGTTTACATTTCCGCCGCTCATTTCCAGAAAATGAGTGCTTCCATTTTTAAAGGAATGTTCTATCAGTTCTTCCATGTTATTGATCTTACCTACGGTAGTAATGGCAAAATTACCCAGGTGGGAGCGCACCAGAAGAGGCTGCGGCTCATTGTCTGAAATACAGCCGATTCCCAGATTTCCCTGAAGCTCTGATACATCCCTGTCAAACTTTGTACGGAACGGGGAATTCTCGATATTATGAATGGCTCTGTCAAATCCCTTTGCCGGATCATAAACAGCCATGCCTCCCCTTCTTGTACCCAGATGAGAATGATAATCAATTCCGAAAAACAAGTCCAGCACACAGCTGGATTTTGAAGCTACTCCAAAAATTCCGCCCATAATTCTGTTCTCTCCTTATTATGTTTTTTTCGTAAACGTGAAGCTGGTTACCAGTTTGATCTTCCGTATTCATTGCAAGCATCATTATATAAAAACAGTTAAAATAAGTAAAGACTTTATTTTGTTTCTTTTATCGTACCTTTTCGATAAGCATCCAGAAGACTGGTCAGCTCCCGGATCCTCTCTCTGAGCGCACGGCCATTATCCGTATCTCCTACCAGCCTTCTTTTGGAGCTGTAATGTACCGCCCTCTGACTGGATATGATATCATTTCCCTTGGAAACCGCCTCTTCCGCAGAAGTAAAGGGTTCGTGAGCGGCAAGAAACAGTCCATACGAATTATAGATCAGTGTATAGCCTGCAATTCCGGTCACTTTCTGATATGCGATGCAAAGGCCTCCGTCAATTACAATGATCTTTCCGCCGCATTTTACCGGGCTTTCTCCCTCGCTCTGGTGAACCGGAACATGCCCATTGATCACATGGCTTTCTGAAGGATCCAGTCCGAACTCGCGGAGCATACCGTCCACCACTGTTTCATTTTCCAGCAGGCGATAGTAAGCACCTTTTTTTTCCATGTGGGTTTCTTTATCTTCTATAAAGTATCTTTCAAAGGTAGTCATTTTATCTTTTCCGAAAAGCGGCGAATTCGGACCTGCCCAGATATACCAGAGAATATCTCTGCCTTTTTCCTGTTCCTCCTGATCCACAGCAAAAAAAGCTCTTCTTACATACCTCTCCAGAACATCATACAGCGCCCGGCTCTTGTATTTTTCTCCGTAAACCTCGACTTCTTTCAGGCTTCCATCCTCATTCAGAGGAATGCAGCCGTGGAAAAGAAGATTATTGTTGTAAATCTTATAAAGTCCGCCCCGATCCAGAAGAAAACGCATGTGATTCTGCAGTTTCTCACAGTTTCTGAATGCAGTCTCCAGACGCTCCATCACCCCCTGCTCTCCTTCTGTCAGGTCATATGGATGTTCCCAGTCAACAGTGGGAAAATTTGTATCCTTCAGAGGATACTCTTTTCCATCCGGCATAGTGATCGTACCCTTGTCCGGATTGATCCTATGGAGAAGGCAGCGGTTTTCCATCTGAAATTCCTTTCGCTTCATAAGAAGCTGGCCCTCCAGCTTAAACTGGATTATGGAAATGGCCTTATGCATCTTACGGCTCAGCTCTTTTTCCAGAACATTGTAGTCTGAGCTTCCTTTGATCTCAAAAACCTGGCAGGGATCATCCTGATAGGTTTCCAGAGCAAAAGTTGCCAAGGGGAGCAGATTAATGCCGTATCCATCCTCCAGAATATCCAGATTTCCATATCGTGTGCTGTTGCGGATCACCGTGGCTATGCAGGCTCCCTGTCCCGCTGCCGCCCCCATCCATACAACGTCATGATTTCCCCACTGAATATCCAGAGAGTGATACTCCATCAGTCGATCCATGATAAAATGCGGTCCCGGACCTCTGTCAAAAATATCTCCCAGAATATGAAGATGGTCCACAACCAGTCTCTGGATCAGTTCCGCTAATGCTATGATAAAATTCTCGGCTCTGCGGATCTCTATAATGGTATTTACAATTGAATTGTAATAAGCTTCTTTGTCCAGAACCTCTGCTTTTTCTGTGATCAGTTCCTCGATCACATAGGCGTAATCATGTGGAAGGGCTTTTCTGACCTTAGACCTTGTATATTTGGAAGCAGTGGTTTTGCAGACCTCGATCAGACGGTACAAAGTAATCTTATACCAGTTTTTCATATCGTCTTCCGTCTTTTTTACCAGTCTGATCTTTTCTCTTGGATAATAGATCAGAGTCGCCAGATCACGCTTGTCATGATTGCTGAGCGTATGGCCGAACACATCATCAATCTTTTTTCTTACAGCGCCTGAACCATTCCGGAGCACATGAGAAAAAGCCTCATATTCTCCGTGAAGATCCGACATAAAGTGTTCGGTTCCCTTTGGAAGGTTCAGAATGGACTGAAGATTGATGATCTCTGTTGATGCCTTTCCAATAGTCGGATAGAGTTCTGCCAGTCTCTGCAAATAACGAAGTTCTTCTTTTTTCATAATCTCTCCTTTCAGACCACCACATCAAACAGGGAAAACTGATTTGACTGGGGAATATCTCCAAAAAGCCCCAGGTCATCCATCAGGTCGATGACCGTCTTACTGACCTTTGTCCTGTCACGAAAATCATCCTTTGACAGAAACCGTCCTTCTTTTGCCGCCTGTACGACAGCCTCCGCAGCCTTATCTCCCATTCCGTCAATACTGTTCAGCGGTGGGAGCAGCTTCCCGTCAATGATCTGGAACCGGCTGGCATGGGATTTATAGATATCAATAGGAAGAAATTCAAATCCTCTGGCATACATTTCCTGTACGATACGCATATCACGGATAGAGTCCTGTTCTTTTTTGGATGCCTCATCTCCTTTTTTGCGAAGCTCTGCCAGGTAATATTCCAGTCGGTCACGTCCCATACACATTGTCTCATAAGAAAAAGCCGTGGCGCGGATACTGAAAAATGCTGCGTAATAAGCCAGAGGGATAAACACCTTAAACCACGCAATACGCCATGCCATCATGACATAAGCGGCCGCATGAGCCTTCGGGAACATATATTTGATCTTTTTGCAGGACCAGATATACCATTCCGGAACATTATGTTCTCTCATGGTTGCCTCCCACTCCTCACGAAGCCCTTTTCCCTTACGGACACTTTCCATAATGGTAAAGGCAAGGCTGCTCTCCACTCCCATACTGATCAGATAGATCATGATATCATCTCGCGTACAGATTGCCGTGGAAATAGTTGCCTTTCCCTCCTGAATAAGAGTCTGGGCATTTCCAAGCCATACGTCCGTACCATGGGCAAGACCTGCGATCCTGACAAGGTCGGAAAAGTATTTCGGCTGCGTATCGATCAGCATCTGCATGGCGAAGTCCGTACCAAACTCCGGAACACCCAGACATCCCAGTTTACAGCCTCCAATATCATCCGGGGAGATTCCCAGAGCTTTGGTACTTGCAAACAGGGACATTACCTCTTTGCTGTCCAGCGGTACTTCCTTGGCATCCTTGCCGGTAAGGTCCTCCAGCATACGGATCATGGTCGGATCATCGTGTCCAAGGATATCAAGCTTCAAAAGGTTTCCGTCAATGGAGTGGTAATCAAAGTGCGTTGTTATGATATCACTGTTTTCATCATTTGCCGGATGCTGAACAGGAGTGAATTTCTCAATCTCCTCTCCTTTGGGAAGAACAATGATTCCTCCGGGATGCTGACCTGTCGTCCTTCTGATCCCGGTACATCCCTGGACGATCCGGTTGATCTCACAGTAGCGTTTATGCTGTCCGTGCTCCTCAAAATAGTTCTTTACATAGCCGAAGGCCGTCTTTTCCGCCAATGTACCAATGGTTCCGGCCTTAAAGGTCTGCCCCTTTCCAAAGATAACCTCTGTATATTTATGGGCATTCGCCTGATATTCCCCGGAAAAGTTCAGGTCGATATCAGGCTCCTTGTCCCCTTTAAAGCCAAGGAAAGTCTCAAAAGGAATGTCAAATCCCTCTTTTACCATTTTTGTTCCACATTCCGGACATTTTTTATCCGGCATGTCACAGCCTGCCATACCACCGAATTTCTTTACCTCCGGTGAATCAAAATCACTGTATTTGCAGTTTGGACAGATATAATGCGGCGGAAGAGGGTTTACCTCTGTGATACCGGACATCGTCGCTGCCAGGGAGGAACCTACGGATCCACGGGATCCAACCAGATAGCCGTCATCGTTTGATTTCCATACCAGTTTCTGAGCAATGATATACATGACCGCATATCCATTGGAAATAATGGAGTTCAGCTCCTTTTCCAGTCGTTCCTCCACAATAGACGGAAGATTTTCTCCGTAGATCTCATGGGCTTTTTTAAAACAGATATCTCTGAGGTCACGGTCGGAGTTCTCGATCACAGGCGGAAATTTATCCGGATGAATAGGAGAAATTTTTTCTATCATATCAGCAATCTTATTGGTATTTGTAATCACGACCTCCTCGGCCTTTTCACTTCCCAGATAAGAAAATTCCTCCAGCATCTCTTCGGTAGTGCGAAGATAAAGAGGCGCCTGATCATCGGCATCAGAAAATCCGTTTCCCGCCATAATGATCCTTCGATAAATTTCGTCCTGAGGATCCATAAAATGCACGTCACAGGTTGCCACAACCGGTTTTTTAAACTGTTCTCCCAGCTTGACGATCTTTTTGTTGATCTCAATCAGATCCTCTTTTGAACTGACTGCATCATTTTTGTCACTGGCAATCATAAAAGCATTGTTTCCCAAAGGCTGAATTTCAAGATAATCATAAAAATCAACCAGTCTTGCAATCTCCTGATCCGGCGCATTCCTTAAAATTGCCTGATAAAGTTCTCCTGCCTCGCAGGCGCTTCCGATCAGAAGTCCTTCTCTGTACTCCAGAAATACACTTTTGGGCACACGGGGCTTTCTTCTGTAATATTTCAGGTGCGACTGGCTCACCAGCTTATAGAGGTTGATGCGTCCGGTTTCATTTCTGGCAAAAATCACTGCATGGTAGGTCGGAAGCTTTTTGATGGTATCTACGGACACATTTCCCTGCTGGTTTAAGGTATCCACATCATAAATATCACGTTCTTTCAGCATTTCCACAAATTTTACAAAAATATCTGCCGTACATGCCGCATCGTCAACCGCTCTGTGATGATGCGCCAGGGAAACCCCTACTGCCTTTGCCACAGTATCCAGCTTAAAACGGTTCAGCGCCGGCAAAAGGAACCGGGCCATGCCAACTGTATCAATATAGGTAAACTCATCGGACAATCCCTGCCTTCTGCAGTTCTCCATAATAAATCCCATGTCAAAATCTGCATTATGGGCTACCATTACCGCATCTTTGCTGAATTCCAGAAACTTTGGAAGAATTTCTTCAATTTCCGGCGCATCCATTACCATGGCATCGTTAATACTGGTAAGCTGCTCAATTCTGTAGGGAATGGGCACTTTTGGGTTCACAAAAGTGGAAAACCGGTCTGTGATCACGCCCTTTTCCACACGAACCGCGCCGATTTCTATAATTTTACAGGTCAGAGGAGAAAATCCTGTTGTCTCAATATCAAAAACCACAAAATTCCCGTCCATGGACTGCCCCTTACTGTTTGTTACGATTCCCTTCAGGTCATCCACCAGATAGGCTTCCATACCATAAAGTACCTTAAAATCAGATTCCTTCGGAACACAGCCGCCCCAGGCATCAAAGCAGTGGTTTGCCTCCGGAAATGCCTGTACCACCCCGTGATCCGTAATGGCAATGGCCTTGTGCCCCCACTCATAGGCGCGCTTGACAAGCGCCTTTGCCTCCGTCACACCATCCATATCACTCATCTTTGTATGGCAGTGAAGCTCTACTCTTTTCTGAGGACTGGTATCCATCCTGGAACTTCTGAAATCCGCAATCTTCTTGATCCCGGCAATAGAGCCAATCGTCAGTTCACTGTCAAAACGGTCAATGGTAGTAACTCCCTTCAGTTTCAGAAAAGCGCCTTTTTTAACAGACTCTGTTACTTCCGGAACCTGTTCGTTGCGGAGGAACATTTTGATCACAATGGAATCGGTAAAATCAGTAACCGGAAAGATCAGAATGGTCTTTTCATTTCGGATCTCTCTGGCCTCCACACCCATAACCTGTCCCCGGATGATCACCTCTCCCATTTCTCCTGTGATACTTTCCAGCGGAATGGTTTCTCCCTCAAAATCTCTTCCGTAGATCACATCAGGATTGCTGTCACGGCGGAAACCTGTACGGAACTCACTGCTCTGGCTTTTTTTGTCAAATGCCTTTTTATCATGGCGGCTCTTGCCTGATGTTTTTTTATCATCCCTTTTGGCTTTTTTATCTTCTGCTTCAGCCTCCTGCGGTTCCTCTTCGTTTTCCAGCTTTGCATGCTTTAATACGTTTTCTACTTCCTGCTGAATCTGAAGAACTGCATTTTTACGGTAGCGGCTTTCCGGTGCCTCCTCAAACTGAAGCTCAATCTTAAGATTCATGCCGCAGCGCTCGCAGAAAACCTTATGAAGATACTCCACAAGGATCTCGCTTTTTTCACGGGCGATCACAGAATCAGGAAGGATCAGATCCATCTCTTCTGTTCCGGAAAAAGTAATCTTTGCCCGTTTAAAAAGGTTATATTCCAGCATATTATAATTGCGAAGCTCCAGTTCCATACTGGAGCGGTACACCTCCAGAAAATTATCAGGCGTATACTGCCTGGACAGGTGAAATTTTTCGATTACGGTCACCTGTATGGAGATTCCGGGAAAGCACTGACGTTCAATCTGCTGCTGCAGCTCTATAATATATTTTTTGTGTATCCATCGTTCACTGCTGATATAGACCCACAGCCTTGTTTTGTCCGGATTACAGGAAACCTTTGTCACTGACACCATGTCAAGAAGTTCCTGAAGAGGGTCTTTTATCTTTAAATTGGGAAATACGTCAAAAAAATCTTTTTCCATAAATTCCGCTTCCTTATTCCTCCCAGTGGAGAAGCTCCTGTCTTAAGGTTTCCAGAAGCTGATCCTCCGGAACCTTTTTGACAATCTCTCCCTTTTTAATCAGAAGGCCTACTCCTACACCTCCGGCAATACCGATGTCGGCTTCCTTCGCCTCTCCCGGGCCGTTTACCACACATCCCATTACTGCCACTTTAATATCAAGAGGAATATCCTGCACCATATCTTCTACCTTGTTTGCAAGGCCGATAAGATCGATTCTTGTCCGTCCACAGGTAGGGCAGGACACGACTTCGATTCCGCCTTTACGAAGTCCAAGGGTCTTTAAGATCCGTTTTGCCGATTTAATTTCCTCCAGAGGCGCTCCGGTCAGAGACACACGAATGGTATCACCGATTCCCTGAGAAAGAATAATGCCAAGACCTGCTGCCGACTTGATATTTCCGGAATAAAGTGTTCCCGCCTCTGTAATTCCTACATGAAGAGGATAATCTGTTTTTTCAGCAATCAGCTCATGCGCCTTTGCACACATCATTACGTCAGAAGACTTGATGCTGATCACCAGATTGTCATATCCCATTTCCTCAATGATCCGCACCTTGTCAAGAGCGCTTTCCACCAGTCCCTCTGCCGTCACTCCATGATACTTTTCCACCAGTTCTTTTTCCAGGGAACCACTGTTAACACCTACCCGGATGGGAATATTTCTCTCTTTTGCCACATCCACTACAGCCTGAATCCGTTCTCTGCTTCCAATGTTTCCCGGATTGATACGGATCTTGTCCGCCCCGTTTTCCATGGCTGCTATAGCAAGACGGTAATCAAAGTGAATATCTGCCACAAGAGGAATATGGATCTGCTTTTTTATTTCAGAAAGCGCTTCTGCTGCCGCCATATCCGGTACTGCACAGCGGATGATCTCACATCCTGCTGCCTCCAGCTCCAGAACCTGCTTTACGGTTGCCTCCACATCATCTGTTTTTGTATTTGTCATGGACTGGATCAGGATCGGATTGCCTCCTCCGATCTTTTTGTTTCCGATCTGCACAACCTTTGTATGTTCCCGATACATAATCTGCCTCCTGTCAAAAAAAATATTTATCTGTGAATTTCCAGAAGCTTTGCCTTCAGGTCGTTTTCCATCCTGGCCATCTCAGCCTCTGCCGCCTGCCGTCTGGCTCTTCCTTCTTTTTGGATATGCATTACATCATCCAGTGTCTGGATCAGTTCTGCATTGGTCTGTTTCAGTGTTTCCAGATCCACGATTCCTCTTTCGGATTCCTTTGCCGTTTCCACAGAGGCCATGTGAAGCTTTTCTGCATTTTTGCGGAGAAGTTCATTTGTCACATCGGATACCTGCCTCTGTGCCCTGGCCGCTTCTGAAGAATGTGCGATGCCAAGAGCAAGAACCATCTGGCTCTTCCAGAGAGGAATGGTATTGACAATCGTAGTCTGGATTTTTTCTGCCATAACCGTATCGTTATTCTGTACAAGACGGATCTGAGGCGCAGTCTGCAGGGAAACCATTCTTGTCAGCTCCAGGTCATGGATCTTTTTCTCAAAACGGGTACATTTACTGTCGAAATCCCTGGCTGCCTGGGCATCCTCCGGAAGGCCGCTTAACCGGGCCTTCTCTTCCAGTTCCTTCAATCTTCCCTCCCGGACGTCCTTAAGATGTTTTTTGCCTGCAAGAATATACATGGAAAGTTCTCTGAAGTAAAGCAGGTTCTGCTCATACATTTTGTCCATCATGGCAGAGTCCTTCAAAAGGCGGATCTGATGCTGCTGCAGGGAATCTGTAATCTTTTCCACATTCGCTTCTGCTTTGTCATATTTGTTTTTCAGGTTCTCGATCTTATTTGCCTGCTTCTTAAAAAACCCGAAAAAACTCTTTTCTTCTTCGGCGTCAAAGTCCTTCAGTTTTCCCACTACGTCTGTAAGAAGCTCTCCGATCTCCCCCAGATCCTGAGCCCGTACGTTTTTCAGAGCTTCATCCGAAAAATCCGCCATTTTTTTCTGGGTTCCGGCTCCGTACTGAAGAATCTGCGCTGTGTTTTCTACGTTGATCTTTTCTGCAAAGGAATTTACCATTTCCTGTTCTTCCGGTGTCAGCACCATCTTTGCCATTTCCTGCTGTACCGGATCCATTCCCGGTTCCGGTTCCATCAAAGAGGTTTCCGGCTCCGGAGCAGGAATTTCCGGTTCCAGTTCCGGTTCCAGTGTAAGGGTTGGCATAACCGTATCTTTGTTTTTGATCTCTTCGCTCATATCAGTCTCCTTTGTTATTCATTCCGGGTTTTAAAGTCACTCCTGAATCCGTGAAACTGGTTGTTTTATGATGCCAATCCCAAATCGGATTGGCTT
>UQLX01000008.1 GCA_900541985.1 uncultured Blautia sp.
TTTTTCGATGTTCTTTTTTGTAAATCTCTGTCTCGCTGACAGCTTGTTTACTTTACCACACTTAGAAATGTTTGTCAACAAATTTTTCTGACTTTTTTCAAAAATTTTTCAAATTGTTTGTTCAAAACAATCATTTCTTTGTAACAGCTAGATTAATTTACCACAGCTTCCAGCATATGTCAACTACTTTTTTATTTTTTTCAAAATAATATTTCCTTGTATTTATGCCTTTTTTCTATATATAAAAACCGCTGCCCAACAAAAAACTGTCAAACAGCGGCTCTATTTTACTTTTATGGATTCAATGATTCTTTTGCTCTCCCTACTGCAAGCAGATGACTTTTGATCAGTACCGGACGTACTGCATTATAAAGCACTGCTACCAGGATTATCGATACGACTGCGTTGAACAGAGTTGTCATAGCGCTGAGTTTCGCCAGCACCTCTGCCATTTTCTGAGGCTGACCAAGTATATACTGCTTATAAAAATAGCCAACCACCGGATCGGCGACCACATTAAACGCAAGGCCTGCTGCTGATGCAAGTATACTCCATTTTAAAACATATTTCTTATCTGTGCTTTCATTGATCTTTGCGATCTTATGTGCGACAAGTCCTGTAATCAATCCGATACAGAGCTTCAGTACAAATGTTTTTGGTGCCACCGTAAGATATACCGGATCCATAAGATCTGCAATTGTCATCCCGATAGCTCCTGCAAGACCGCCATACCAGCCTCCCAGAAGAAGCGCTCCTAAAACACAAAATGCATTTCCTATATGTATCGATGTCGCATCTCCTCCCGGCACCGGGATCTTAATCTGTAAAAAAGTAAAGGATACATAGCAAAGCGCTGCCAGAAGTGCTGTCTCTGCAAGTTTTGTGATGGTACTGTTCTGGTTATTCATAATCATATCTCCTCTTTTCAAATAAGTTAAACACATCATAAGCAATAACTGTGCTTTTTAAAATATACAATTTCTATATTTTATAAGGGGACAATTTCAAAAGAAGATTTTTGTATCCTGAATTCTTTTGTGGAACACTTCTGACAGATAGGTTATAATAGAGCATATAAAAAACAAAGGAGGAAGTGTATATATGGATTTTGTAAAAGAAGCACTGTCTTTTGGTTTTGCCAATGCGGCTATCGTAGAAGTAAAGGAGCTGTCCTTTGTGCTGGAATACCGTCAGTTCTGTGAAGAAAACCTTTGCGGCTGCTATGATAAGCTTCCGGCATGCCCTCCATCCTGCGGTACACCGGAAGAAATGCGCGATAAAGCTCAGGTATATGAAAAGGCGCTTATTCTCCAGACGGTCCTCGAGCATCCGGAAAACAACCCGTCTGTTTTTAAAAAAGCGAAATATGATCAGAATGTACTGACAGAAAAACTGGCAGAGCATCTTTTTCCTTATGAGAAAAAAGATTTCCTCATTATGAGCGCCGGTCCCTACAAAACATACTCCTGTATGTCTGCCTATGGTCTGGATGCCCAGAAAATGGCTGAGTCAGCCGGAATGGTCTGTTGGGCAGGCGATTCGGATGTGCGTTTCTTTTCTCTTATTCTATACCACGAATGAAACACTGACGGACAGAACCCCCGGAAAGGATTCCCTTCATGTAAGCGATTTCCTCCCAGGGGTTATATTTCTTATCAGATTCCTTTTTTATAAAGATAATAGGAATATCCTGCAGGGATCACACCTACTGCTACCAGAAAAGCTATCAGAATCCATTCCGACTGCAAAAATCCATTGATGATAAATGCCACGCCTCCAATGATGAACA
Organism: uncultured Blautia sp.; assembly: GCA_900541985.1. GTDB lineage: Bacteria > Bacillota > Clostridia > Lachnospirales > Lachnospiraceae > Blautia_A. The sequence continues at coordinate 1,790 of UQLX01000008.1, forward strand.
TCCAGCTGCCCATTCTGTGCGTACGATTCCAGTTTTCCTCACTGTTTAGTGTCCATGGAAGCTTGATTCCGGCAGAATAATTCTGCTTGAGCTTAGGCATATAGTTTCCCATAATGATGAACATGATCCCCAGCATAACATTGATCAGCATCCCTATATCCACAGAAATGCCCAGAGCCACTGCATAGCAGCTCAAGCAGGCTACTATAGAAATAACAGGAATGATCCACAAAATCATTTGCATCATTTTTCGGTTAATGTTTTTTCTTTTTGGGTCTGCATTTGCAAAAAATGCACAGAAAAATTCAATTGCCAGCATAAGAAACGGCATCCCCAATACAGCCATCGGCTTACTGCTCCATCCGTTTACCTGATTATCCGTCCCAAAATGTGTGGGAATTCTGTCTGGAAGCCGGTTCCATAAAACCAGTCCTACCACAGCAGGCAAAAGTATTAAAAGACTTGCTGCAATGAGAGTCTTTTTATATTGTTTGAACATTGTCTCACCCTCCTTGTATATTGAAGCTTTAAATATACATGTTGCTATTTTTCATTTTTATTTCCTGTAAGTTCTGTCATCCACAGCAGAATTTCTTCCACCACTGAAGTATTCAGCTCATAGTAGACATAATTTTTCACCTTTGTCTCCCATACAAGATCTGCATTTTTAAGAATCTTCAAATGGTAAGATATGGTCGCTCCTGTCATATCGAAATGACTTCCTATTTCTCCTGCAGACATTTTCCCATCCTTCAGAAGCTGCAGAATTTCTCTTCTTGCCGGATCTGATAATGCCTTAAATGTATCTGCAAAAGACATGAGATCACTCCTTTCGTCAAAATCTAATTAGAAATATTTCTAATTAGATTCTACTCTTTACAGCACAAAAAATCAACATCTATTTAGACTTTTTTCTAAATAGATGTTGATCTCTTCATTTATCCCGGTATTCTCCCGGAGTCATTCCATGCCTCGCCTTAAACTGTCGATTAAAATTAGAAAGATTTCTGAAGCCGGAATCCTCGGCAATGGTCACGATCTTATGATCTGTACGACGCAGATTTTCTGCCGCTGCCGCCAGTCTTCGGTCATTAACATAAGAAGTAAAGCTGCTGCCTGTCATATTTTTAAACCACCTCATAAAATGACTGCTGCTCCATCCACAAAATTCAGCCATCTGTCCTACGGACAGATTTTCACTGGATCTTACCTCTATTTGCTGTAGAAGCATTTTCAGTTTTTCCATATCCGGAGAAGTACTGTGATGAATATGAGGATATTTTCTGACAAGAAGAAAAAGGAACTGCAGGACAACCGCCTTAACTCCCAGTTCAAAACCTATTGTTTTTTCTCCGCATAATTCTTCCATCTGTTCCAGGCAGGCTTTCAGTTTTTCGTAATCTTTTTCCTCACAGCTGATACGGACCGGTGAAAGAAGCTGACCGGAAGCAAGAGGAGCCAGATATTCTCCGGCACATACATCGGCAGCTCCCCCTCCCAGAAAATCCACCTCAAAAATAATATTTTCGTATTCCATGGAAGCGCCCTTTACCCTGTGGATCGCATGAAGATTTCCCGGAGGGATCACAAAAATATCTCCTTCCCTGCCTTCGTATTCTGCCATCCCCATCTGGATCCGTCCTTTTCCTTTTTTTACATATGAATATTCATTTTTCTCATTCCACTAACGGAGTAGCCGCTCTTCATACGGAGATCCTCAAGGAAAGTGAACTGAAAAACTTTTATAACCTTTATCCGGAAAAATTCAATAATAAAACAAATGGTATTACCTTCCGCCGTTGGCTGATGAAATGTAACCCGTCACTTACAAAAGAAATTGAAAAACTGATCGGTCCCGGCTTCTACAAAGATGCCGCAGAGCTGGAAAAGCTCCTTGCATTTGCAGAGGATGAGGATGTTCTGAAACATCTTGGAGAAATCAAGCATCAGAACAAAGAGGCTCCATGAGTATAAGCGTCAGCAGCTGAACCTGCTTTTCCTGATCCATCAGTACCTGGAGATCAAAGCCGGACATAAGCCATCCACTGCTCTGGTAAGCATTTTCGGTGCCAAGGCTGCTCCTGCCTATGTGATCGCCAAGGATATCATCCACAGCCTTTTAACCTTATCCAAAGTTATTGCCAATGACCCTGATGTCGCTCCATGGATGCAGCTTGTTTTTGTGGAAAACTACAATGTTACTGCTGCTGAAAAAATGATTCCTGCCTGTGATCTTTCTGAACAGATCAGCCTTGCTTCCAAAGAAGCTTCCGGAACCGGAAATATGAAGTTTATGCTTAACGGTGCTCTCACACTTGGAACAATGGACGGAGCCAATGTAGAGATTTCTCAGGCTGTAGGAGCAGAAAACATCTACATCTTCGGTCAGAGCAGCAATCAGGTCATCCATCGCTATGAAAGCGGAGATTACTGTGCAAAAGACTGGTACGAAAGCGATCCGAACCTGAAACGCGCTATCGACTTCCTTACCGGAGAAGAAATGATGAAATACGGTCAGAAGGATCATCTGGAAAGACTGAGAAACGAACTGATCTGGAAAGACTGGTTCCAGACTCTCCCGGATTGGAGGCGCGGATCTGCTCAGTCAGTTCTTTGCCGCCCAGCTGATACCACTGTTCTACAAAAGTATCAAAATAGCTGACAGGCACCTCCCCCATGATGATTTTTATAAAAGAATCTTTTTCAAATTGCTTCAGGGACTGCGGGACTACGCCATCTGTATCATCCAGATAGGGATGTACCGCCGGTGTATAGTTTCCGTCTACCAGAAGCCCCACTGCTGAAATTCTGGATTTATAAGCGGCCCAGTCTTCTGCCATATATTCCCTGGAATCCAGATAATTTCTGCAGGCCTGATAATAGGAACTTTCTATAGCAGTCAGCTCTTCCTCCGGGCAGGTGCCGTCAAGCGCCGCCCGGATTTTTTCTGTAACCTGATAGGTTGCTTCATTATAGTCCACATTGATCACAAGTGGTCTCGCTGTTGGATCTACATTCAGGGCAAAATACTCGTTTACCTCGTCTGCATCTTCTGCTTCATATCTTGTATGATCAAAAAGTACACTGATGATCTTCATAACGATCTCCGGATGCTCAAATCCCTTACGGACTACCACGTATTTATTATTTCTTAAAGAAGCATATGCCTCCTGTCCGGATGGTTCCTGAAGGTAATAAGGCTCCCAGTCTGCGGTTTTATCTTTTTCCATGGCGTCCATCAGAGGATTATTTGGAGTCCACCAGAGCCCGAAAAAGGCTCCACACTTCCCTTCCACCACCAGATCCCGGATATTGTTTGGTGCACGGAGAGCAAAATTCCGGTCAAGAATGCCTCTTTCGTACAGATCATGCAAAAAAGAAAGAGCATTTCTGGTTTCTTCTGTCAGGGAACCATAGACAATCTTCCCTTCCTTCTTGATCCACCTTTGAGGGCTTGCATGAAAGCTGTCAAAGATCACATCCATGGAATAGCTGGAGCTTGTCGTCCCTACAAGTCCTGTGTCACAGGCCAGCCCTACCGGATCCTCTCCTTCTTCTGTTCCCAGTCGGTTCTCTGTAAAGGCTTCTATCACCTCAAAGGCTTCCTCCAGTGTCTCTGGTTCTTTCAGCCCCAGCTGATCGATCCAGTCCTTCCGAAGCCACAGAAGATTTGGGCCATGATCGATCACAGTTTCCGGCACTGCCATCAGTTTTCCGTCAAATTCGCCTGCCTCCAGAAGTTCTCCCCCATAACTGTCATACATTTCTTTGATCCTGGGAGACGTGCATTTTTCATATGCCTCTGTCAGATCTTCGATCAGGTCGTTATCTACCAGCTCCTTTAAGGTTTCTCTGTCCGATACTACCAGTACATCGGGAAGTGTCTGGTCTTTTGCAATGATATTGACAAACTCACTGTACCTGTCTTCACTTTCCATATAAATATTATCGTTCTGGATATTCAGATGCTTCCGAAGATATCTTGTGTAGGCATTATCCTCATAAGTATCGCCTTCCGGAAGATTGGAGTTATTTGCACCGCTCATCTGTCCCAGCGTATAGGTAACAAGCTCCGGATATGCCCCATAAGGTGTTGTTTCTGCCTTTTCCCATGCTTTTCGGGTCTCTTCAGAGACCTGCTGTCCGGAATCCTGCGGCTGTCTTTTTTGTGAACAGCCCGAAAGAAAACAAACTGCTGTCAAAACTGCCGCAGTCCTGTAAAATTTTTTTCTCATTTTATCTCCTGTGCTCCCTTTCTGCCGCTGTTTTCTTTGGAAGCCGGATCTCCACTCTCGTTCCCTCACCCCGATGGCTGATGATACGGACTCCATACTCTTCCCCATACAGGAGGCGGATCCGGTCATTGACATTTTTCAGGCCATACCCCTTTGCCTGATAGGTCACAAGGGTCTGTGCTTTTTCCGGATCCATTCCCGGACCATTGTCCGTTACTGCCATCAGAAATTCCTCTCCCTCATCCACGATCGAAAGCTTCATGATCTTTTCGCCTTCTTCCTTTACATCCAGCCCATGCTCCAGGGCATTCTCCACCACCGGCTGAAGAAGGAGCTTCGGTACCATTTCATTTTTTATAGAAGGATCCGTCTCCCATTGTACAGTAAAGTCATGGTCGTGCATTACCAGCTGGATTTCCAGATATGCCTCTACATTTCGGATACAGTTTTCCACTGTGACCATATCTTCTCCCTTGCTTAATGCAGTCCGATAAAAGGTGGACAATGCCAGCGTAACCTTGCTGATCTCCTTCTGGTTGCTGCGGATTGCCATCCAGTTAATAGCCGAAAGGGTATTATAAAGAAAATGCGGATTGATCTGTGCCTGAAGCGCCTTCAGCTCAAATTCTTTAAGGGCAATCTTATTTACATAAACCTCGTCAATCAGGCGGTTGATCTCGTCCATCATACGCCGGAAACTGTGCACAAGTATTCCTACTTCATCCTCACTGTCACTGGATACCGTGACTTCACGGCTTCCATGATTTACCTGGTCCATATTTCTGGTAAGCTCTTCAATTTTCCTGGTAAATATCCTGGAAAAAAATGTTCCCAGAGCAAAAACGATCACTGCACACAGAAGGATCAGAGGGATCTCCTCCAGAAAAAGCTGCTTGACTTCCCCGGAAATCGCCTCCTTGGAACGAAACAGATAATAATCCCATCCGTTCTCGCCGCTGGAACTTTTTGCATAAAAATAATCATCTCCCGGGAACCTGTCTCCATATAAGATACGTCCGCTCTCGTCTGCAGCCACAGCACGCGTTCCGTCTTCTGCAATTCCGGAAAAAGGCTGAAAAATCTTATCATAATCCAGTGTCAGACAAAGCACCGCCGCCAGCTCTCTGTTGTTGTAAATATCACGGATGGCTGCCACCTCTTTTTTGTCCCGGTTTACCATCCATTGAATTCTTACCTCATCCTTAAGCTCTTCATTCCACCATTTTTCCTGTATTTTTTCAAGAGGAACCAGAGTATATTCATGCTCCACCTTAATGCTGTCTGCAAAAAGCTGAATCTGCCGGATTGCATCATGATAAGATTTCGGTACCGTCAGAAGCGGATCCGCCACCTTCATATATTTTTCATAAGCAGAGTAATTATCCATGTTTTTCTCCCGGATGATCTCTTCAATATCAGGAGAATATGTAAGATAATTCATAAGGCTGGTATAAACAGCAATCTGGCTGTCGATATTTTCCCGGGTCTGTTCCAGAAGAGAAGACATATCCTCCATTTCCCTCTGTTTTACAAAACTGCTCATACGTATGTGACTGTAGATGGCGATCAGGATCACCGGAACCAGACTGGCAATTACCAGAAGTGCCCGGAGCTTGTTGCGGTATTTCATATTTTTAATCTTCTGATACAGATTCCTCATTCTCTCCTGTTCCTTTCCGATAGGATTCCGGACTTCTTCCATAAAATTCACGGAAGCTTCTGCAGAAATAGGATACGTTGGAAAAGCCTACTTTTTCACTGATCTGAGCCACCTTCATATTGGTGTTTTTCAGAAGTTCTCCCGCTTTTTCCATACGGAACACTCGTATGTAGCGGTTCAGATTCATTCCGGTTTCCTTTTTAAAAATAAAGCTGAGATATCCGGAGGAAAGATATACTTTTTCTGCCAGTGTTTCCAGATTCAGATCCTCATCATAATGCTGGTAGATATAATTTTTCACCACCGCCACTTCATTTCTGGATTCACTCATGGATCTCTCCAGAAATTTCTCATATTCACAGATGTTGTCCTCTGTAACCTGAAGGATCTCCATAATATTCCTGCAGTTATAAAGCCGGTCGATCTCATGCTCCAACCGTCTTTCTCCGGAAAACTGATCCTCCTGGAACAATTCCTGGATCAGATTGGAAAAAACAAACTTAATATACATAGCCGAATATTTAGTATTGTCCGTATATTTTTCCTTCAGTGTCAGAAAGTGTTTTCTGAGCAGCTCTGTATCTTTCCTGCTTATATCCTCGGAGATCATCTGTATCAGATGCGAATCCTGCACTTCTCCCATAGCCATCTTCAGATGTTCCTCTTCATTAGAAAAAATATGCTTTTCCGGATGATAGAATTTTTCTTCCATCTGCTGCTCCAGCTGGCTCATGATCTCCGGAAGGCACTGACTTCCCTCAAACATCCTGCTGACTGCAAGATAAAAACGATCTCTGTAATTTCTCTTCAAAAAAGTATATATATGATTTGCCACAAGCTGGTAATCGCAATATACGTCCTTAAAAAGCAGAAGGGACTGACGTGCATTCAGATTCATATAAAAGAAGGTTCTCCGAACCTCTTTCTGCAGCAGCTCCTGAAAATCGTCTTCTATCCTGTCAAAAAAAGAAACGTCGGACTCAACCATAACCGCACAGCGCCATTGCTCCCAGTGATCAATATTTAACATACGTTTTGCTTTTTCCAGAATATCCTTATTTCCGGAATAAAGATAATTTTCAAGGAAATACTGCTGGAGAAAATCCTGCTCCTGTTTTTCCTGCTGTTTCTTTTCTTTCCTGTCTGAGATCATGTCCTGCGTTTTCCGGATGATCTTATGAAACTCTTCCGGATCCACCGGCTTCAGTACATATTCTGTGACCCCATACCGCATGGCTTCCTGAGCAAAGGCAAAATCACTGTATCCACTGAAGATCACTACCGGCAGCTCCGGATACAGTTCCCTGACTCTGGAAGTCAGCCCCAGTCCGTCCATGTGCGGCATTTTGATATCCGTAAGAAGAAGATCGATCTCTTCCTCTCTTAAAATCTGAAGGGCATCTTTACCATTGGAAGCCTCATATATCTTCCATTCTCCCTCCTCCTGGGCAAGAAGATATTTTACACCTTCTCTTTCCAGTCTTTCATCATCTACGATCAATAATCGAATCATTTTTTTCACCAGTTCCTTCCCCATACAAACTCTGTTTTTTTGTAGATCATACTGTTTCTATTTTACCATTTCCATTTTCCCCTCACAAGGCACACCTTACAAACTTTCAGATAATTCATATACTTTTTGACCAAAAGACAAAATCCCCGAAAAGCATCTGCTCCTCAGGGATTCTGACCATTTTATTTCATCAGCCTTTTACAGCTCCGGCTACTACGCCCTCAATAATATGCTTCTGGCACACCAGATAAACAATAATGATCGGGATAATGTCGATCATAATACTTGCCATCATAGGTCCCATCTGTACATGTCCGAAGCTTCCGCGGAAATACTGAACTGCCATGGGAATGGTACGATATTTCTTGATATCCAGTACAAGCGTTGGAAGGAGGTAATCGTTCCACACCCACATCAGCTCCAGGATCGCCGTAGAAATGATCGTCGGCTTCAAAATCGGGATCAGGATCTGGAAATATACCTGCAGAGGGCTGCATCCGTCGATCAGCGCAGCTTCTTCTATCTCCAGAGGGATTCCCTTCACAAAACCGGTAAACATAAATACTGCAAGTCCGGCTCCGAAGCCAAGATAGATAATGCAGATATTATACGGATTATTCAGCTTCAATGTGTCTGCTGTTTTTGCCAGAGTAAACATAACCATCTGGAAAGGTACGACCATACTGAATACACAAAGATAATAAAATGCTTTGGACAGCTTACCGTTTACACGCACGATATACCACGCGCACATGGAACAGCAAAGAAGGATCAGTACCACTGACATCACCGAGATCACAAGACTGTACCAGAAGGATTTCAGGAAATCCATCTGTGTCACACTGGCCACGAAGTTGGACAGACCGTTCCAGGTTTCTTTATTTGGAAGACTGAACACTCCGGAGGTGGTGATGGCAGATTCTTTTTTCAGAGAGTTAAAAAGAATCAAAATAATCGGATACATCCATAAAACAGAGATGATTGACAGTATAATCGTTGCCAGCGGATTTTTTTTCTTGTTTTCCATTACTGCTGCACCTCCTTGGATGATGTTGCCTTAAGCTGGATCAGGGCGATCGCAACTACAAGGATAAAGAATACAACGGCCTTTGCCTGTCCGATGCCCTTCCACATCGGTCCGCTTCTGGCATAAAACGTATCATAAATGTTCAGAGCAAGAAGCTGTGACTGTTTGCCCGGAGCGCCGCCGGTAAGAGACAGGTTCTGGTCGAACATCTTAAATCCGTTTGTCAGGGTCAGGAACGTACAAATCGTTACAGACGGCATGATCATCGGTATCTTGATCTTAAACAGGATCTGCCTGGAGGTTGCTCCATCGATCTGCGCCGCCTCGATCAGATCCGGCGATACATTGTTCAGACCTGCCACATAGATGATCATCATATAACCGATCTGCTGCCACATCAGAAGGATCAGCATTCCGATAAAACCGTTTTTGGCAGAAAGCGCAAGGAGCGGCTGTCCCCATTTGGAAAGAAGTCCATTCAGAAGAGTCTGCCAGATATAACCAAGAACAATACCACCGATCAGGTTCGGCATAAAAAATACAGTACGGAACACATTGGTTCCACGGAAACCTTTTGTCAGTGTCAGTGCAATGGTAAATGCCAGCACGTTGATCAGAATACTGGATACAAATGCAAATACCACGGTCAGCCAGAAAGAGCGGCTGAAGGATTTGTCCAGCATCAGCTTGGCGTAATTTGAAAATCCTACAAAAGTTACATCCTGTACAGTTGTAAATTTGCAGAAGGACAGATAAATGCCCCAGATAAACGGCCAGAGAAAACCGATGATAAAAGCAGCCAGTGTCGGCAGTACAAATACCGGCCACCATTTTTTGATTGTATTTCCTACCATGTTTTTACTCCTCTTTCCCCTGCTTCAAAAAGTATGGGGGCTGATGCAAATCATCCGGGGGATTGTCCACCGGGAGCTGATTGCACCGCCCCCTTTCCAGTCACCTTTTTACTTCAGGAACTCTGTTCTTACTCTGTAAGAGCTTTTTCCATTGCCCAGTTGTCTACGAATGCGCTTACAACGTCATCCCAGGAACCTGTCTCTGCTGCATAAGCGGTAAGAGCTGTTCCAACGCCGTTTTTCCACTCTTCAGACGGCATAGTTGTAAAGTTCCATGATACAGGAGTCAGACCTGCTTCTGTGTACTCGGCATCCTGTTTTACAAATACGTTGGTAGGAGCAACTGCTGTTTTGAAAGGAATGGTAAAGCCCATATCCTCAGCCATGGATTTTGTTCCTGCCTCAGATGTTACACACCAGTTCATGAAATCCAGTGTTGCCTGAATGTCTTCTTCTGATGCGTTTTTGTTTACACACCAGTAGTTCTCTGTACCTGTTGCAAGACCCTGGTTCTCGTCATCTACACCAAAGTAGATCGGGATCATTGCCAGCTCGTCATCGCCGAATGTTTTGGCAAGCTCTGCATATTCCCAGGAACCGTTCTGATAAAATACTGCTTCGCTGTTTACAAATTCATTTCTGGAGTCGTCAGCAGTCTTAGCGGAAAGCTCTGCCGGATCACAGGTGGAATCTGTAATGTACAGATCAAACAGATTCTTATAGTTGTCAAGGTAAGTTCCCTTGATCTCTGCAGTATCATCGATTCCATCTTCTTTATACTCATAGTAGATCGGAAGGTTTGCAAGATGTGTTTTGAATCTCCAGTCGGAGGAAGCATCCATACCTGCGGAGGTAAATGCGCCCTTGATTCCCAGTTCATCCTTCTTGCTCTGGATATCATCTGCAACAGCCTTTAACTGATCGTAGCTCTTGATATCATCCAGTGTATAGCCTGCTTTTTCAAGAAGAGTCTTGTTTGTGATCAGACCGTAGGACTCAATTACATATGCGATTCCAGGAACAGCATCTCCATCCTTCAGTGCATAAGTATCTGAAGTAAGCTGTGAAAAGATCTCGGAATCTTTCAGATCATAGCAGTAATCTTTCCAGTTTTTCAGACCTACAGGACCGTTTACCTGGAAAAGTGTCGGAGCATCGCTCTTAGCCATTTCAGACTGAAGTGTTGTCTCATACTGACCGGAAGCTGCGGTAACAACGGTTACCTCTGTTCCTGTTTCTTCTGTATATGTTTTTGCAAGATTCTGCCATGCTTCATCTGCTTCTGGTTTGAAGTTCAGATAATAAACTTTTCCTTCTCCCTCTGCCATAACCGGAACTGCCGGGATCATAGATGCTGCCATTAATGCAGCCATGCTCATTGCTGTAAGTTTTTTCATTTTCATAGTAAAATCCTCTCCTTTTCTATAAAATACAGCTAAATAATTGAGTACTTCTCGTTCGATTTAACTTGTCTTTATTATAGAATCAGAGAGGATTATCTGCCATGATAAAAAATCAAGAAATATGTTTCTTTTTCATGTTCATGTTGTTTTTTTATCCTATATTCAATCTTTCGTATTTTCCCCTGCGTCCTCGGTGACTTCTGATCTGGAGCTCCAGGGTGCATACTCCGGCTCCTGCTGCCCGGCCGCTGTATCCTCCTGCACCTGAGAAAACTCAGCGTCTACTGTTTCCGCAGCTTCCACAGCCTCTTCCAATGCCGTTTCTGCTTTTTTGATTCCCCGGCGCATCAGCACCAGAAAAACAAAATCTGTCACACCGTTTGCAAGCATAACACAGCCTGCAAATATCATGGTGTATTTCACCATGTCAAAAGGATCCACGATCATGGCAATGCCCAGTCCGATAAATACCAGACTGCCGATCAGGAGGATTTTCCATTCGCCTCTCCCGATTTTTTTCAGCTTCAGGCTGCCCTTCAGAACCCAGATGGAATCCACCAGCACAAAGGTTCCCAGAAGAACAGGAAGAAGTTTTACCACGATCTGCGGATTAAAGAACAGGAAAATTCCGATTACAAGAATCATTCCGCCGGACAGCAGATCCAGAAGAGTGGCATTCATCTTTTCCAGTACATAGATAAGAATATGATAGATGCCTGCAAGGATCAGTACCACTCCGAATACAAATTTGCAGATGATGTTTACCGTATCCACAGGCATCAGGATAAAGCACAGTCCAAGCGCTGTATAAAGCACTGAGGTTACGATCTGTCCTTTTAATATTTTATTTATTCTTTCCAGCATATGCGCCTTCTCCTTTCACTGCAGAAGCCTCTTCAGTTCTGCTGTTCTTTTTTCTTCAGTCCCCGTGTGTTTTTTTCCACCATTTTGCGGGGCACCATGATCTGATGCCCGCATCCCATACATTTCAGCCGAAAATCCGCTCCCACACGGAGGATTTCCCATTCCTTACTTCCGCAGGGATGCCCCTTTTTCAGCGTAACAATGTCTCCAACTTCATAGATGTAATCCATCTTTTTTATTCTCCTTTAATCCTGATCTTCGAGAAAACCTGCCCGATCGGATCTTTGATCAGAAGATCCGCATTGCGGTCTCTCGGGGTAGGCGCCTTATTGATCACTACCAGACAGTCGCCTCTGAAATAATCGATCAGACTGGCAGCCGGATAAACTGCTAGAGACGTTCCGCCAATGATCAGTACCTGCGCCTGTGAAATAGCCCGGACAGAATCAGTCAGTGTCTGATTATCCAGACCTTCCTCATATAAGACCACATCCGGTTTCACCATTCCGCCACATTCGCAGCGCGGTACCCCTGTACTGTTTTTTATGTAAGAAAAATCATAAAACTTTCCACACTTCATACAATAATTGCGGTATACACTGCCGTGAAGCTCCAGCACCTTTCTGCTGCCTGCCATCTGATGAAGATTATCAATATTCTGCGTGATCACAGCCTTCAGTTTCCCGCATTTTTCCAGTTCTGCCAGTTTCATGTGCGCTGCATTAGGCTTCGCTGTATCACAAAGCATTTTATCTCTGTAAAACTTATAGAACTCCTCAGGCCGTCTCATAAAAAACGTATGGCTTAAAATTGTTTCCGGAGGATAGTCATATTTCTGATGATAGAGGCCGTCCTGAGAACGGAAATCCGGTATCCCGCTTTCTGTGGATACGCCTGCCCCTCCAAAAAACACGATATTCTCATGCACATCAATTATTTCCTGTAATCTGGCAACTTTATCTTCCATATTGCTTTCCCCTTACTCCGTTCTTTATTTTACCGGTTCTGCATTGACCTGCTTTCCCTGCACTACAAATCTGGTTGCTTCGTTTCCTGTACAGGTAGAAAGAGTTACGATCTTATCCTTAATAGTCATTTCCGTATCCTCTGTCTGGATTTCCGAATATCCCTTAATCGTCTCCAGATACTTCTGAAATTCCTCTCCCGGTCCTTTAAACAGTGTATAGGTGTCGCTGTTTACGCCTGTGACATAGGCCGAAATAATTTCGTATCTGTAATTTTTTTCCGGGGTCAGGATCCAGAAATACTTACTTTTTTGATACGTTTCCTGATCCGATGTGAATTTTTTCAGATTTCCAAACATGGATCCGTTTTTCATATTATGACCGTAAACAAGCGTATTGCAGTCACTGAAATCACTGCTGTTTTCAAAATCAATAAAAATAGTGCCTGCAAAATTATAGTTTTTTTCATAAGTGGTATGCAGGTATTCTTCATTATCCTTTCCCTTGACGATCGGATAATTGATATTATCCAGAGCTTCCACATAGATCCAGCCTATCACATCTGTATTAATGCTTCTCAGCTTGTCAAAATCCACTGTGATCGGCGGCTTCGGCCCCGAATCCTCTTCCTTTCCCTCCTGTTCCGGATCACGGTCTGTCACTGCCATCTGTTCAATTTCATTATACTCGTCTGTGCCTTTTTTATATTCCGTATAAATATGGAACAGATTATAGGCAGCAAAACAGAATACTGCAATGGCAAGAATCAGAACCAGTGTCAGAAGAAAATCACCTTTCTTTTTTTTCTGTTGTCTGTCTGTTTTCTTTTTTCCCATAAACACACTCCTTTTCTTCCCTTTATTATAATGTTACCGTGAGATTCCTGCAACCTGTTTTCTTTTCCCTCTTACCGGACAGCTGACTTATAACTTTATTGTATCACAGAGGAGTTTTTTTCTGTAAAAGAAACAAAACCGGGAGTATGCCAAAAAATAAAGTGCCTGATGTCAGGCACTTTATAAAAGTAGCGGGGACAGGATTTGAACCTGCGACCTTCGGGTTATGAGCCCGACGAGCTTCCAGACTGCTCCACCCCGCGGCATATAACTTAATATTATTATATCACTTATAAATAAATTATATGCCTGTTTTTTTAATTTGTCAAGACTGTTGCTTTATTTTCTGAATTTTCCAACATTAGTATTCAATGCTCCCGTAGGACAAATCTTTGTACACCGGCCGCATCGGATGCACTCCGGGTGATTTGGAGTTTTCACAGGATCCACCTGCATTTTACATACTTTTGCACAGGCACCGCAATGGGTGCAAAGTTCCTGATCCACCTTATACCGGAAAACAGACACCGGCTGGAACAGAGAGTACACCGCCCCCAGAGGGCAGATATACTTGCAGAAAGGCCGATAAATGATCACAGAAAGAATCAGGATCGCAGCCAAAAGGACATTCTTCCATGCATAAAGCCATCCAATCGCTCCCCGCATTCCTTTATTGAGAAGTACCAGCGGAAGCCCTCCCTCCAGCGTACCTGCCGGACATATCAGCTTACAGAAATAGGGCGCGCCCTGTCCCAGAAGATCTACTACAAACATGGGCATCAGAAGGACAAAAACAAGAAAGATCACATATTTCATTTTTCTGAGAAGTCTGTCTCCCGGAAACGTATTGATTTTTTTTGGAAACGAAATTTTGTGCAGCAGATCCTGGATCAGTCCAAAAGGACAAAGCCAGCCACAGACAAACCGTCCGGTCAGTGCACCTATAAACATCAAAAATCCCGCCACATAAAAAGCCAGTTTAAAGTTCCAGCTTCCCACCACTGCCTGCATGGCTCCTACGGGACAGGACCCAAGCGCTCCGGGACAGGAATAGCAGTTCAGTCCCGGAACACAAAGTTTTTTCAGTTTTCCCTGGTAGATCCTGCCCTTTGCAAAACCTGCCAGATAGCTGTTGGAAAGAAACGCCCAGAGAACCTGAACTCTGTGGCGCCCCCATTCATTTGTACGTTTTTTCTTATCCAATGCCAATACACTCCATGCATATATTTACTGCTTTTTCAAAGACAACTGCCATTTCTCCCCGCCAGATCCCAAAAGCCATAAATATCAGCCCCAGGATCGTGATGCCGATTCCAATTTTCATGGCAGTTCTGTCAGAGAGTCCTGACAGCCCTCTGCCTTTTTTATTTTTTTCTTTCATTCTGTCTCCTGTGCCGCTTCCAGATTCTCCAGTTCTGTATTTATGATTTCTTCCCATTCTTCCAGACTGCGTGCTCCACTGTACGTTTCGCCTGTAATATTTCCATTTTTATCTACAAAAAAGGTTTCCGGATAGGCCTGGATCGCAGAAAGTCTTCCATTCATGTATCCGGAATCCGGCAGAAGGAATGGATATTCTGCTTTTGTCTTTTTCTGAAGCGTCTGTGCTTTTTTGAGACCTTCCTCATCCTTCTCATCTGCACTTCCCGCATCCATCACGATACCGACAATCTGAACACCTTTTTCTTCCATTTTTTTATCCAGTTCTGCCAGATGAGGAATTTCATTGACACAGGGGCCGCACCAGGTGGCAAATACGTTGACCATGGTAAGGTCTGCCTCCTGGAATATTTTTTCTGTGTATTCTTCTCCGTTGATATCCTCTGTGACAAAGCTTCCTGTAGGATCACCGGATTTCATACTTTCGCTGTTATAAGAAACCATAGGCCTGATCTCGTATGTAATCTCTCCAAGTGCTTTTACCAGTTCCTCATCTGCCTTTTTCTCTGTGCTGAGATAATAGATATACTCTTCATCCTCACTGGTGCCGATCTTTTCATGCTCTGTGCATCCGGTGAGTTTATCCAGATCTTTTTCCAGTTCCTTCTGATAAACACCAAGGCATCCTATTACGCCAAGGCTTTCCACCCATTCGGCAAATTCTGCAGTATCAGAACCAATCTCTGCCTCTCTCTGCTCCTCATTCATGGTTCTCCAGCTTACAAACCCATATTTCAGACTGTTTCCGTCAGCGGTAACCTCTGCGCCCGGAAGCATTGCGATCTCTTTCTTTTCCATTTTTTCCAGAAGCAGCTTAGGAAGTTCAAAAGAAAGTCCCATATCTGCATAGGAATAACTATCCTGCGCCATCAGAGCCAGATCCGACGGACGGATCTTTTTTTCTGAATCCTTCTCTTCTTTTTTTTCTTCTGCCGCCAGCACCGGAACAGCGCCTCCTGCTGCAGAGATTCCTCCAAATGCAAGCACACCTGCCATCATCCAGACAGATATTTTTTTATTCATTTTCCTCATCCAGAATAACTCCTTTCATTACAAATCTATACCTTTATAGTACAAGAAAGAGAATGTTCTGTAAAGAAATTCTTTTGATCCGGTGACAACTTTTATCTGGAATGATGCCTTTTCTGACCGGAACCATTTTTTTCATATGATTCCCATGGTTTTGTTTTCTGTGGGCAGAATTTTTCCCTATTCCGGTATCCTCTGCTTTTTCCGTATCTTCTCCTTTATTTTCCAGTTTTTGAGCCCATTCGCGGATTTCCCTCATGGTCATTCCCCGGATATCCTCCGGTAAAATCTCCGGATCAAGTTCCTTTAATTCCAGATAAGCCCTGTATTTCCCATAAGAAAGCCCCAGATCATGCGCTTCACCTACCTCCTCCGAATGTGCATAATAACAGTAGGAATTTTGATATCCATCCACGCAGTTCTGTACTGTAGGGAGGATTCTTCTGCACTGTGCGCTCTCCGGACCTATTACAGTAATGGTCACCACCTCATTTTCCTCCAAAAGCTCTGCAATACCGTCATCCTTCATCACCTGCTCTACAGCCTCTTCATAATCCACAAACCACACGTCCAGCCTTTCTGCCAGCCGACTGCCGTCTTCGTTGCGTCCTTTTACAGATACTACCTTATCAAATCGGTTGATTCCCAGTTCCACAGAAGAATTGATATCAATGCTGATCTGTGCCGTAGGCGATAAA
The DNA here is from genome assembly GCA_900541985.1 of uncultured Blautia sp. Taxonomy (GTDB): domain Bacteria; phylum Bacillota; class Clostridia; order Lachnospirales; family Lachnospiraceae; genus Blautia_A. The sequence continues at coordinate 18,314 of UQLX01000008.1, forward strand.
CAGATCCAGGCTCCGCCTATGAGAAAAACAAAGCCGCAGGCAGCTGATGCAGCTGCATATTTCACATAAGGCCGGCGGGCGGACATACGTTTTTGTCTTTTTTCCAAGAATTTCTCCGATTACTGCTCTGTATTATCTTCTGTTTCCTCTGCGGCAGCCATGACCTCGTTCTGCATTTGCCTGTCTTTCCTCATGATGGTCGCAGATCCCGTATCTGCTTTCCTGTCCACAGATACATTCTCGGTCCTGTTCTTTATCCATACATTCAATTCTTTCTGAAGAACTGCAGTATCTGCCCATGCGTCCTCTTCCATGCCCGTGTCCTGCCGCCAGAACACCAACGGTACCAACAGATACCAGTAATACTCCTGTAATAAATGCTGCTGCTATTTTTTTCTTCATGATAAATTCCTCCATTCGTCTGATTGATTTTTCCTCTTTCACTGATAATACGATTCTCCGGCACAAATCCATTCATTTTTTATCCTTTATTTTTTTATCATTATAACGTATTTTATTTATTATTTTTATTGAACTTTTGAACCTCTCATGCTATACTCGTTTTATGAAATTGAACTTTTATCTTGAAGCTCTTTTTTCAGGAGGAATTTATGAACTTAAAGGAAATTTTTGCTGACAGGCTCCGCTCTGCAATGAAACAGCAGAATCTAAAGCAGATAGATCTTGTACGTGCGGCTGAAGCCAGTCAGGTAAAGCTGGGAAAAAGTCATGTAAGCCAGTATGTCAGCGGCAAAACGCTTCCCCGTCCGGATATTTTGAACTTTCTTGCCGAAACGCTGCACGCCGATCCGGAATGGCTTATGGGTAATACCGAATTAAAACAGATCCAAAAAGATGATCCTCAAAAAGCGGATCCTGAAATTGAACTTATGGGAGGAACGAGAATGCGTAAATTTAAAAAGTCATCCAAGCTGGACAATGTATTATATGATGTCAGAGGCCCTGTTGTGGAAGAAGCCAACCGAATGGAGGAAGTCGGCACCCATGTGTTGAAACTGAATATTGGAAATCCTGCTCCTTTTGGATTCCGGACTCCCGATGAAGTAATCTACGATATGCGTCAGCAGCTTACAGAATGTGAAGGTTATTCTGATGCAAAAGGACTTTTTTCCGCAAGAAAGGCCATCATGCAGTATGCCCAGCTGAAACACATTCCCAATGTTTCCATTAGTGATATCTATACAGGCAATGGTGTCAGTGAACTGATCAACCTTTCCATGTCTGCACTTCTGGACAATGGTGATGAGATCCTGATCCCGTCACCGGACTATCCACTGTGGACAGCCTGTGCCACACTGGCAGGAGGAAAAGCAGTTCATTATATCTGTGATGAGCAGTCTGAATGGTATCCGGATATGGATGATATCGAGAAAAAAATCACTGATAAAACAAAGGCAATCGTAATCATCAATCCAAACAATCCTACCGGGGCGCTTTATCCAAGGGAGATTCTTCAGAAGATCGTAGACATTGCAAGACGTCATCAGCTGATTATTTTTTCAGATGAGATTTATGATCGTCTGGTCATGGATGGGGAAGAACATATTTCCATCGCTTCTCTTGCACCGGATCTTTTCTGCGTTACCTTCAGCGGATTGTCCAAATCCCACATGATCGCAGGCTATCGCATCGGCTGGATGATCTTAAGCGGAAACAAAAACCATGTACAGGATTATATTGAAGGAATCAACATGCTCTCCAACATGCGTCTCTGTTCCAATGTTCCCGCCCAGTCCATTGTCCAGACAGCGCTTGGCGGCCATCAGAGCGTAAACGATTATATTGTTCCCGGCGGAAGAATCTACGAACAGAGAGAGTTTATCTATAAGGCACTGACTGATATTCCGGGTATCACAGCGGTAAAGCCGAAAGCTGCTTTTTATATCTTCCCAAAGATCGATACGAAAAAGTTCAATATTACAAATGACGAACAGTTTGCCCTGGACCTTCTCCGGGAGAAAAAAATACTTCTGATCCATGGCGGCGGCTTTAACTGGAAAGAACCGGATCATTTCCGTGTGGTATATCTTCCCCGCATCGAGGTTCTTTCAAAAGCCGCAGGAAAGATCGCTGATTTCCTGAGCACCTATCAGCAGAGCTGAATACATTTTCAAAAAGATCCGGCAGGATTTCCGCCGGATCTTTTTCTGTCTGGAGCTCATACAATCAGTCCAGAAGCTCTTTCACCGCTTCCGGAGTAAATACCACTTTCTGAATATGATCCACCTCAATCTGATAAAGAGCATTGGCTGCAAGATGCTCTGCTGCCTGTTCCAGGTCACGGATTCCGGAAGTATCGGAATATTTCCGGATCACTGCATCCAGAGCCTCTCCTTCAATGATACATTCATAATCCTTCAGCCCCATTCTTTTCAGTACCTTAGGCAGTGCAAATTTTGAAAAGATTACCTTTTTTTCTTCCGGTGTGTAATCCGGGATCTCGATCACGGCAAATCGTGACATCAGCGGTGCACTGATCTGAGATTTGTCATTGGCAGTCGCAATAGGATAAACGCCTGATGTCGGAACCATGCACTCCATGTAATTATCTGTAAATCCCAGATTATCCAGAAGTGTCAGCAGGACATCTGCCGGATTTCCATTCCCTTTTCCTGAAGCTGCTTTGTCAAGCTCATTAATAATAAACACAAGGTTCGATTCACCAGCCATAGAAAAAGCCTCTAAAATGATTCCCGGCTTAGCGTTGGCATAAACCCGGGAACTTCCGGTCAGCTGTTCCGGATCATTGATCGAGCTCATATCCAGTGTTGTCCAGGGCAGCTTGAGGATTTTTGCCACCGCATAGGCAATCTGAGATTTTCCCGTTCCTGCAGGACCTACCAGAAGAAGACCATACGCCGGAAGTGTATGAGTCCTGTTGATCTGAATGATCGTCTCAATTATCCTCTGTTTTACTTTTTCCATCCCGTAAAGTGTTTCATCCAGAATCTTTCTTGCCTCATCCGGATCGATAGATTCAAAATAATTATTTTTCCACTGGATGTTCATCATAATGGAAAGAGCTCTCTGTGCATGCCGCCGTTCCTCCTGAGAAACCTCAGCGGAGCGGGCAACTGCCAGATTTCTTCTTGCCCAGAGGCGGATATTATCCGGAAGCGTACGTCCCGCACAGGTCATAAAATCTGTAATGCTCTGGAGACTGGTAAGCTTCATATCGTCTCCATCCTCTATCTCATCCTCATCTGCAGGCAGTTCTGCCGGCGCACTGCTGGCAAAAAGCCTCTCGATCATATACTGAAGGAATCCGTCTTCTGCCGAAAGCTTTTTTCCTCCTCCAAAAGCAATTTCACGGATCCTGTAAACGCAGTATCCCTCTGCTCTGTTTTCTCCGGAAAGCCGCACATTGATCCGGTTTTCGCCCAGCCATCGGATCAGGCTTACAAAACGGGCATCCACCTTTAAAATGTCTGCGCTGACTGCCTCTTTTTCCTCTTTGAACTCGAAAGAAGTACGATGAACCGGATTGGTAAACACACCACAGGAATGGTGTGACCACTGACACTTCTGGTTATCCAGGATCAGAATCGGCTTTTCCGGCGAAGCCTTGTCCTCATCAGACCGAATCGTAGTGTAGGTACATTCTGGTGTTGTTCCCTTTTCCGGAGTGTGGTTAAAATCAAAAACTGGCATAAATTACCTCCTCTATTGTTTTTCTCTTTTTATCAAATCTGTCAGTATTCCTGCCGCCGCCCCTGCCAGGGTAGGAAGCAGCCAGCCAAAGCCAGCCTCATATGCCGGAATCTTTCTTATAAGTAATGTAATCCCGGGCAGGATGATCCCGTGCTGATCCATCACCGTAAGAATACTGCTGATCCCGCAGAAAACTGCTGACCATGGGTAAATTCTCTGAAATCTGCCAATCCAGGGATGAAGCAAAGCCAAAAGGATCAGCAGGATTGCCATTGGATATATTGCATTTAATACAGGAACAGAAAATTTAAGAATCTGATCCAGCCCTACATTTGCGATCACCATGGACACAAATGCAAAAATCAGAACCCATCCCATATATCCGGGTTTTGGAAATACCTCTGCAAAATACTTTCCGCAGCAGCTGAAAAGTCCCACACAGGTATTAAAGCAGGCGATCACAAAAATCACCGCAAGGATCATCGTTCCCATTCTTCCAAAAAGCACATCTGCCATCGATACCAGCACTTCCGTTCCATTTGCGGCATCCGGACATACGATTCCGGAAAGCTTCCCCACATAGTTCAGCATGGCATAAACAACCAGAAGAAAAATTCCCGCGATCCATCCGGCAGAAATGGTTTCTTTAATCACGGTCTTTTCTTTCTTTATTCCTTTTGCCTGAATATTCAGGGTCACGATCATGCCAAAATTCAGAGCAGCCAGCGTATCCATGGTCTGATAACCGTCCAGGAATCCCTGAACAGCAGCCCCCTGCTGATACAGACCGGACGGACTGGCGCCTGTGGGATCCAAAATGCCGTTTCCTCTTATGTTTTCTATGACACTGGTGCCAAAAAGTACAACGATCAGCAGCAAAAGAACTGGGGTCAGCCGTTTTCCCAGATATTCTGTCAGCTTCTCCGGATGCATGGCAACCACTGCCGCGAGGCTGAAAAAAACAAGGGAATACAAAAGCTGCGGCAAGGAAGCCGAAACACCTTCCGGCATAAAGGGCAGTACCGCCATGGAAAAGGAAGTACTGGCCGTCCTTGGAATTGCAAGACAGGGACCGATTGCCAGATACAGAAGAAGAATATATCCAAATGCAAATTTCGGATGTACTCTCGACGCCAGTTTTTCAAGCCCTCCTGAAACCGTTACGGCGATCACGCCCAGAACAGGAATGCCTACAGCACTGACCGCAAATCCAAGAAATGCGATCCATGCATGTGTTCCTGCCTGAGCTCCCAGAAACGGTGGAAAAATCAGATTTCCGGCACCAAAGAACATGGAAAACAACGTGATCCCCATTAAAACTTTATTTTTTAAATTGAATTTCTCCATTTTTGTTCTCCTTTAGAAGTTCCTTTCGAGCCTAATCCAGTCTGATTCCTGCAAGCGCCTGGGCAAATGCATTATTCACAGGCTCTTTTGCCTCTTTCTGCTGTTGTTTCAAATATTTCTGTACGTCTCTTTTATTTACACCGGCGCCCTCCTTTTTCCTTCTTGCCTGGAAAGAGGACAGTTTTTCTTTATATCCACAGGAGCAGACAAACGTTTCTTCCTTTCCTTTTACAATCATTTCCATACGTTTATGACATTTTGGACAGCGTGCATTGGTTGTTCTGGAAACCGTTTCCCGGTATCCACATTCACGATCCTGGCACACCAGCATCCTGCTGTTTTTTCCATTGACTGCCAGAAGCCGTTTTCCGCAGTTGGGACAGATTTTATTTGTAATGTTGTCATGGCGGAAGGTTCCGTTTCCGGTTTTGATCTCATCAACGATCTCACAGGTATAATTCCGGATTTCTTTCAGGAACGTATCCTGCTTCAGCTTTCCTTTGGAAATATCCGCAAGCTTCTTTTCCCAGTCTGCGGTAAGCTCCGGTTTTTTCAGATCTTCAGGAACCAGTTCAAGAAGCTGCTTTGCCTTGGAAGTCAGGTAAATCTCATTTCCCTTTTTCTCCATCATAAAACTGTGGAAAAGCTTTTCGATAATATCCGCTCTGGTGGCAACGGTTCCCAGTCCTCCGGTTTCGCCCAGCGTTTTTGCCGCCTGGCGGTCTACGGCAGACAGATATTTCACAGGATTTTCCATCGCTGCAAGAAGGGACGCCTCTGTAAATCTTGCCGGCGGCTTTGTTTTTCCCTCTTTCAGACGGATGTCCCGGATCTTCAGTTTTTCTCCTTCTTTGTGCACCGGAAGACTCTGGTCTTTGATTTCCTGTTCATTTTCCTCCTCTTCATCCCGGTAATCCCCTTCATAAACTTCTTTCCACCCTGAAGAGATCACTGTTTTTCCGCTGGCAGCAAATACATAGCCACATGTCTCTGCCTCCATGGCGGTCTGTTCATATTCAAAGGACGGATACAGAACGCTCAGGAAGCGGCGTACCACCATGTCGTAGATCTTTCTCTCTTCATTTGTCATATGGTCAAGCTGAACAAACTGTTCTGTGGGAATAATGGCATGATGGTCACTGACCTTTTTATCATCCACAAAGCTTCCGTTTACCTGGACCGGTTTATTCATAAGCGCACCTGCCAGCTTCCGGTACGGTCCTGTGCCGCAGGCTTTCAGCCGTTCTTTTATGGTAGGTACTACATCCTTTCCGATGTAACGGGAATCTGTTCTGGGATACGTAAGAACCTTATGATTTTCATAAAGTCTCTGCATAATGTTCAATGTCTCTTTGGCTGAAAATCCATATTTCTGATTTGCCTCTCTCTGCAGGGTCGTCAGATCATAAAGTCCCGGAGACTGGGTTTTCCTGGGCTTTTTTGTTACCGAAGTAATGGTCAGAGCCCCATTTTTTATCTTTTCCCGGATCTCCTCTGCTTTTTCCTTATGGAAAGTGCGAAAACTTCCGCTTTTCTGGTCTTTCCAGGTCCAGACCACATCTCCGGCATTTACTGTGATCCCATAATACTCCTTTGGCTGAAAATGGCGGATTTCTTCCTCACGCATAGCGATAATGGCAAGGGTAGGCGTCTGTACTCGCCCACAGGAAAGCTGTGCATTATATTTGCAGGTCAGTGCTCTCGTTCCGTTCATTCCCACCAGCCAGTCTGCCTCTGCTCTGGCAGCTGCAGCCTTATAAAGAGCATTGTATTCTCTTCCGTCCTTCAGGTTATGGAAACCGTCTCGAATGGCTTTATCTGTTACCGATGAGATCCACAGACGGCGGATGGGCTTCTTACAGCCAGATTTATCAAGAATCCAGCGAGCTACCAGTTCCCCTTCTCTTCCTGCATCTGTGGCAATGATGATATCTCCTACATCTTTCCGGAAAAGCTGTGTTTTTACCGCATTATACTGTTTGGCAGTCTGACGGATCACCACCAGCTTCATATGGTCAGGCATCATGGGAAGTGTACTCATATCCCACTTCATATATTTTTTGTCATATTCCTCCGGATCCGCAAGAGTTACAAGATGCCCCAGCGCCCAGGTCACAATATATTCCTTACCCTCCAGACACCCGTTTCCTTTCTGACTGCAGTGAAGAACTCTGGCAATATCTCTGGCAACCGAAGGTTTTTCTGCAATTACAAGTGATTTCATAGATGCTTACCTCTCATATATGTTATTCTGACATTTCTCACAGAAATCATTTCTCCGTCTGTGAGAAACATTTTTTGCATAAAAGGATTGTAACACGACATGCAGAAAAATGCCATGGTAAACCCCATGGCATCTGTTTTTCTCTTATTTTTCTGATAACCTTCCGGACTGCAGCTGTTATTTTCCCATCTTATATCCGATTCCCCGGACTGTTTCGATAAGGTCACCGGCTTCTCCCAGTTTCTGGCGCAGGGTACGGATATGGACATCTACCGTTCTGCTCTCCCCGTCAAATTCATAGCCCCAGATCTGATTGAGAAGCTGTGTTCTGGACAGCACCATACCGCTGTTTTTCAGCAGGAGACAAAGCATCTCATATTCTTTCAGAGTCAGACTGACTGGTTCTTTATTTACCGTTACTATATGTCTGGAGGGACATACGTACAGACTTCCGACCCGGTATTCTTCTGCTCCTTTATCCTCTGCCCTGCGAAGCCTTGCACGGATCCTGGAGATCAGCTCCATCATGCGGAACGGCTTGGGAATATAATCGTCTGCACCACTGTCAAGCCCCATGACCGTATCATATTCACTGCCTCTTGCCGTAAGCATGATTACCGGCAGCTTTCTGGTATCCGGTCTTGCCCTTAATTTCTTTAATATGGAAAGCCCGTCCTCCTCTGGAAGCATAATATCCAGCAGAATCAAAGCCGGAAGCTCTTTCTCCATTTCTTTCCAGAACAGTGAAGGCTTTTCAAACCCTTTTGCATCCATGTCCTGACTTTTTAGTGTATATACCACAAGCTCTCTGATACTTTCATCATCTTCAACCAGATAGATCATCTGTTTACCTCCGGTTTCTCTCTTTTTTTACAGTATAATTTTCCTTCGTTAAATTTTCGGCAGGCTTCCGGTTAAATGATTGTAAAATCCTGTCTGAAATGGTATGATAGACTGAAATCTACAGGAGGATGCCATGTATTATTTTATCGTAAATCCGAATTCCCGCTCCGGAAAAGGAGCCGATATATGGAAAGCTCTGAGCAAAAGTCTGGATCAAAGAAACATACCCTATCAGGCCTGGCTGACAAAGTGCACCGGTCATGCCACAGAGCTGGCAGAAAAAATAAGTGCCTCTGCGGACGAAACTCACGGGATCACTCTGATCGCTGTAGGCGGTGACGGAACCATTCAGGAAGTACTGACCGGACTCAAAAATCTTCCGTTTGTCCGCTTCGGTTACATTCCCACCGGCTCCGGCAATGACTTTTGCCGCAGCATGCAGCTTCCCGGCAGGCCGGAGGAGGCTCTGGAAACCATACTCCATTCTGAAAAAACAGTGCCTGTGGATATATCCGAAATCACCTGCAACGGTTTTACCAGCCGTTTTGCCGTCAGCTGCGGTATTGGATTTGACGCGGCCGTCTGCCACGAGATCAGTGTTTCTCCTCTCAAAAAGGCGCTGAATCATCTGGGACTTGGCAAACTTTCCTATCTCCTCATTGGTATCAGGCAGCTTTTGTCTCTGCCTCCCACTTCCATTTCCATAGACACGGATGCCGACATGGAACGCACTTATGACAAAGTTTTTCTTACTGCAGTCATGAATCAGAAATATGAGGGCGGAGGTTTCCGCTTCTGTCCCTGTGCAGACCCCTCAGATGGTCTTCTTGATGTATTTGTGGTCGAAGGTATGGGAAGGCTCCGTCTGATCTTCTGCCTTTTCCTTTCCATTTTTGGCAGACACACCTGTTTTCGGGGAGTCCACCTGCTGCGCTGCCAGAAGATCAGGGTCAAAAGTTCAAAATCCCTTGCCATACATAGAGACGGAGAGTCCGCCGGACTCGGAACTGAATTTACCGTTTCACTGACAAAAGAAAAACTGCAGGTCATCATTCCCTGATGATCTGCAGTTTTTTATTAGTTAAAGCCATAAAATTTCTGACAGAGCTTATAGGCCGCAATGAATGTTTTGCGCCCTCCCTTGCCGGGAAGGTTGGAAGCGCATCCCATGATTCCCCAGCGCAGTCTGTAATAAACGCGGCGGTCTTCTTCCCTTATATATTCCATCAGCTCTTTCTTTTTATCAAGCGCCTCCTGCGTTTCCGCGCGGATCAGCATGACGGAAGAAATCGTTGTGATGATTTCCAGATAGCTGAGCATATATTTCCTCAGATGACGTCGGTTGTTAAATTTGATCTTATGGAATACATCTACCATGATCCTGTTTACACGAAGCTGCTGATCGATCCTTTTGATCATCACTTTTTCATTAACAGACTGATCGTCACGTCCGATGAAATATCTGTAGAAATTCACGTCCAGATAATACATCTTTTTGACATAGGGAAGAGGTTCAAATGCAAAGATATTATCCACATAAAAAGTATGCTTAGGAAGCTCCAGTCCACATTCATGGAGAAGCTTGGTGCGGTAGATCATGGAGTGCATAAGAAGATATTTTCCCTTATGCATATGTACCTTGTCCCATCCGAAGATCTCGTTGACCGGAAGGCAGTGCCTGTACTGCATCACTCTTTTTCTTTTGGCTCCCTGCTTCTCATAAACAAAGTTGCTGATCAGAAGGTCTACCGTCTCCGGTCCTCTGATCAGATCGCTGAGAGTCTTAAGAATCTGTGCATAAGCCTCTGCATTTACCCAGTCGTCACTGTCGACAACCTTAAAGTAAAGTCCTGTCGCATTGCGGATCCCGGCGTTTACCGCTTCTCCGTGACCACCGTTTTCCTGATGGATGGCTTTCACAATCGTCGGATATTTTCTTTCATAAGAATCTGCAATCTCCGCTGTTCTGTCAGAGGATCCGTCGTTTACCACAAGAATCTCCACGTCTTCTCCGCCTGCAAGCAGAGAATCAATGCATTTTTCCATATAAGACTCTGAATTATAGCAGGGAATTGCAATACTTAACAGTTTCATTTAACTTCCTCCTTCATGTACTTCACATAAGCGCCGAATGCAGATGGAATGGCATACTGCATTTCAGACTGCTTTTTATCTGCAAAAATCAGTTTTCTGTTTGTTATCGGTTCCAGAGAGGATACTCTTATGAGATATCCGGTCATTCTCCATTCAATGTGGGAAAAAATGTGCTTTGCCGGCTCCAGTTCCCTGATAAACAAAGGTTCCAGATCCATATCTTTTACTTTTTCCAGTGCTTCCTCCTGAGTCAGGCATCCTTTTATATTCGGAAGCTCATACAGGCCTGCCAGAAGACCTCTGGACGGACGTTTCTGTATGGCAGTCCTCTCCCCGTCCTGAATCACCAGCACTGTCCTGTCTTCAATCCTGCGTGCCTTCTTGGGCGCTTTTACCGGAATTTCCTCTGTGGTGCCATGGAGCTGTGCCATGCACAGCTTCTGTACCGGACATTCCGTACATCTAGGCTGACCATTTGGCACACAAACTACCGCGCCAAGCTCCATCAGGGCCTGATTCAGATCGCCCGGGCAGTCCGAAGGCATAATCTCAAGAAGCATCTGTTCCATATTTTTCCGGACAGACTGCTTCATGATGTCTTCTCTGCTCTCCCGAATTCTGGAAAGCACCCGAAGAACATTTCCGTCTACTGCCGGAACCGGAATTCCATATGCAATAGAGGCAATGGCTCCGGCTGTATAACTCCCTATTCCTTTTAACGAGAGAAGCGCTTCATAGGATTCAGGAAGTTTTCCGTTATATTCTGTCACAACTGTCCGGGCCGCTTCCTGCATGTTCCGGACACGATTATAATACCCCAGTCCTTCCCAAAGCTTCATCAGTTTTTCTTCCGGACAATCTGCAAGAGCACGTACATCCGGAAGTTCTGTAATAAAACGGATAAAATATGGCTTCACTGCCTCCACCCGGGTCTGCTGCAGCATAATCTCCGATACCCAGGTATAATAGGCATTCTGCTGGTCTCTCCATGGAAGAATCCGTTTGTTGATCTGGTACCATTCAAGCAGAGGGCGCACAAATTCGTCTGACATATGTGATTTAAGTTCCATGGGGCACCTCCAGATCTATGGTTACCGGATCACGGATTTCCATAGATGACTCTCCTACCAGACAGTCATAAGCCAATATTCTGACTCCTGCACTGGCAGCTTCCCTTAATACCATCCCGAATTCCGGGTGTGTGTTCCAGTTTGGCTGAAAATATCTGACATCTTTCATCTGGATCACAAGAAGAAGATATGCCTCATAGCCTTCCTCCATACACTGGATCAGTTCCCGCACATGCTTCACGCCCCGCTCTGTAGGCGCGTCCGGAAAACGTACCACATTCTCTTCCTCAAGAGTCACACCCTTGACCTCCATAAAAGCCTTCCTGACAGAGGATTCAATATAAAGATCAAATCTGGAATTTCCATATTTTCTTTCTCTGTACACAGAAACATCCTCTGGAAAAAATCCGCCTTTTAAAAGCCATTCCTCAGCCGCCTTGTTTGGCGCCTGGGAATCCATATTGATCCAGCGTCCTTCCTTGCACACACTGATCAGATCATATCTGGTCTTCCGTGACGGATTCTGTCCCTCCTCAAGGATCACCTCATATCCGGGAATCAGAAGCTCCCGGCATCTTCCTGTATTTTTTACATGCACGGTTTCCGTCTGCCCGTCCAGTTCCACATGCGCGATAAAACGGTTGGGACGATCCAGAAACCTTGCCTTTACCGTATGGCTGTAATTCATCTCTGTAACCTCGTTGCTGTCATCAAGTGGCTCTATTGTATCACATGTCTTTCGCTTTTTCCAGAAACAGTTGATTTTTTTGTCTCCCCTGTGTATAATCCAAACTGTCAAAACAGAATCTAAAACACCATATAATTATAATAGGAAGGTATTTTATGGACAGTATTATTTTTGATGTAGACGGAACCCTGTGGGATTCCACAGAAATTGTTGCAAGATCCTGGGATGCTTACCTGCGCCAGAAAGAGCACCTGAATATATCAGTCACTTCCGAAAGACTGATGGGACTTTTCGGACAGACGCTTTCCGCTATTGCAGCCCAGCTCTTTCCTGACATGCCGAAGTCAGAACAGCTTCGTCTTATTGACGGCTGCTGTCAGGCAGAGCATGAGGCGCTTCTGGAAACCTGTGCACCTCTTTATAAAGATCTGGAAGAAACTCTCAAATATCTTTCTGAAAAATATCCTCTTTATATTGTCAGCAACTGCCAGGCAGGATATATTGAGGTATTTTTAAAAACCTCCGGTCTTGGCAGATATTTCAAAGGACACCTGTGCTTTGGAGATACCGGTCTTGAGAAAAATGACACTCTTCTTCGCCTGATTGAGCTTCATAACCTGAAATCTCCGGTCTATGTAGGAGATACTATGGGGGATTTTCTAGCCTGCCGAAAAGCTGAGGTTCCTTTTGTATTTGCTTCCTATGGCTTCGGAGAAGTTCCGGAACCTGATTTCCGGATCTCCAGTCTCCCGGATCTTACCACCTTATTTTAAACCGTACTTCATAAATGATGAAAAACAGCATGGAAATCGGATTTCCCGAACTCCATGCTGCTTTTTTATTTATATACATAATGCTGTTATTTCTTTATACATTTATTTTTGATGTACCATACCAATCCGCCCAGAATCACTGTCAGAACTATAATATAGCCGATCTTTGCTGCAACCGTTGTTGTATAAGAATCGATAAAAGTGGCAATACCGATGAGAACAAGTGAAAGTCCTGACCCTTTCTCCATTTTTTTCTCATCATACTTTTTCTTCCGAAGCTGTGAATTTCCACCTTTCATAAAGAATGATCCGTTTCCTGTCATAAGCATGATTCCTACGATCAGGGATATTCCTGCAAGCATAAAATCAAAAGATCTGCTCATATTTTCTTATTCCTCCATTTTCTTTAGTAAAAACATACGATCGGCACATTATAGTCGATCAGGCTGTAAAGCACAGCCGCATTTTCCGGCGGAAGATTTATGCAGCCATGAGAACCGCTTGTCAGATAAATATCTCCGCCAAACTCTCCTCTCCAGGGAGCATCGTGAAAGCCGATCCCGCCATCAAAAGGCATCCAGTATTCTACCGGTTCTTCATACTCATAAGTTCCATCCGGTTTTTTCTCTCCACGAAGCACATCCGGGCTTTTCTTAAAGTACAGAGTAAAGATTCCTGCATGTGTCTGTCTGTCTGCATAGCTCATATTTCCGGATACAAAATCCGACTCAAATATAATGGAACCAGACTGATAATAGTACATATGCTGATTACTCAGATCCACTTCAATATAAGTATTTCCAAGATCATTTACCCCATGGGAATTTGCAGTCTGCTTATAAACAGGCTCTCTCGTAGTCTGAGTTCCTGACTGGACCTCCTGTGAAAGCTGAGCCGCCTCTGCCGCCTGGTCGATGGCCCACCCATATACAGAACTGGATACATAAACTGTCCGTCCACTGGTGGTATAAAACTCTCTTTCCGTACCAACCGTATTATAATTTGCGGCAAGCTGTGCTACATAGTCTGCAATATGCTGGTTAAAAGTATTGTCATCCCAGATCAGCTGACCTCTTTCATCAAACTGCAGCCAGTCCTTAATGGTATTTCCATCAAGAGTTACTGTCTGATCTCCAAAGGTATATGTGATGTTGGCTCTTGTATAATTTTTACATGCCTCAAGTGCAGACTGAAGTTCCGGATCATTCTGTGTGACAGAAGCTTCCACATATGCCTCTGAGGTACTTCCCAGATCCACCGTATCTCTGTTTTCGGACACTGCCTGATCCAGAATACGGTATGCCTCTTTTACATTCAGCTGTGTTCCCTGAGTCTCCGGAACAATCTGAAACTGATTATCCTTAAATGCCACATACGCATTTTCCGCTACTGTCTGATTCTCCGGTTTTGCACAGTTCAGCGAAAGCACCTGCTGCTGAAGAAGAGTTCTGTCATAAGACACCTGTTCCGATACCGTATAACTTTTCTGTTCGTAATAACCCCGGATCCATTCATATGGTTTTTGCGATTTCAAAAGCTGAAGCGTCTCTCCGGAAGACAAATACTGATAATCGATCAGATCTCCCGAAATTGTCTGGGGTTCCTGGTTCCGGGCAGCCACCTGCAGAGAATAATTCTGTACTTTGGCTGCAAGTGCCTGTTCCGCCTCGTATGCCGTCATACCGGAACAGTTGATCCCATTGATCCATGTCCCTTCAAAAAACCGGTCTGCATAATAATAGGAAACCGCACCATATGCACAGCCGGCGGCAACGACCGCCATGGCCGCAATCATACCGGTGATTTTCAGCCCCTTATGCTTTCTCCGCCTTTTTTCTGAAGGAAACGTCATTTTTTCTTCTATGTCATCCATGGGAACATATTTGACCGGCTGTGGTCTGGCTGACTTACTTCTTCTTTTTTGTTGTGGAGCTGCCGATTCCTCATCGTCTTCGTCATATCCCTCATCTTCATATTCTTCCTCGGGTTCATACTCTTCCTCGGGTTCATACTCCTCTTCAGATTCGTAATCTTCCTCCGTTTCTGTGGGGTAATCCTTTTCTTCAGTATCCTCCATAATCCTGTCCATGGCTGCATTGATTTTTCTTTCAATATCCCGGTCTGTCTCACCGGACTCCCCGAAACCGGCAGGCATGTTTTTTCTTTTATCCTTACTGCTCATCTATTTTTGTTCTCCTCAAATGCAACATCCAACACTGTATATTTCCGTTTTCCCGGAATGTTTCCATTATAGCATACTTTCGTCATTTTGTGCTACCTTATAATAGCAGATTTCGTTACTTCTATTGTATCCGTCATAATACATTTTATCCTGAAAAAACAGGGCAGATGAGCATACAATTTCTCATACGAAAACAGCAGATTCCGGCTTCTCTGTCGGAATCTGCTGCTTACAGTAGCATTAAGATTTATTTTTCGATAAGAAGTGACTCTCCTGTCATCTCTGCCGGTTTTTCCATTCCCATCAGTTCGATCAGGGTTGGAATGATGTCTGCAAGACATCCGCCCTCTTTCAGAGTATATTTCGGGTCTGCATTTACAAGAATAAACGGAACCGGATTTGTAGTATGAGCGGTAAATGGTTCTCCGGTCTCATAATCTACAAGCTGCTCTGCGTTTCCATGGTCCGCGCAGATAAACATCTGACCGTTTACTTCTTTCACAGCCTCAACAGCTCTTCCCACACACTCGTCTACAGTTTCCACAGCCTTGACTGCAGCTGCCTCCACGCCGGTGTGTCCAACCATATCCGGGTTGGCGAAGTTGATGATCACCACATCATATTTATCGGACTTGATCGCCTCCACAAGCTTATCACATACCTGTGGTGCACTCATTTCCGGCTGAAGGTCATAAGTAGCAACCTTCGGGGATTTTACAAGGATTCTGTCCTCTCCCTTATTCGGCTCTTCCACACCGCCATTAAAGAAGAAAGTAACATGCGCATATTTTTCAGTTTCTGCAATACGAACCTGTGTCATATCATGTGCTGCCAGATACTCGCCAAAGGTATTGTGAAGCTGTACTTTATTGAATGCCACCATTTTATTCTGAATGGTATCGTCGTAGTTGGTAAAGCATACGAAAGTCACATCCAGTTTTTTCTCGCGCGCGAATCCCTTGAAGTCATCATCACAGAATGCTCTGGTGATCTCACGGGCACGGTCCGGACGGAAGTTGAAGAATACCACGGAATCCTTATCCTGGACAGAAGCCACTGGTCTGCCGTCCTTCTCGATCACAGTCGGAAGAACAAATTCATCGGTCTTTTCGTTGTCATAGGATGCCTGAACTGCCGCTGCCGCATCTGTACCCTTCACACCTTCGCCTTTTGTCAGGGCATTGTATGCCAGTTCCACACGATCCCAGCGGTTATCTCTGTCCATTGCGTAGTAACGGCCGGAAACCACCCCAATCTCGCCTACGCCGATTTCCTGCATCTTAGCCTGAAGCTGTTCGATATATCCCTTACCGGAAGCCGGAGGTGTATCACGACCATCCAGGAAACAGTGTACATAAACCTTTTTCAGGTCCTCTCTCTTAGCCATCTCAAGCAGTCCGTAAAGATGAGTGATATGGCTGTGGACACCGCCGTCAGAAAGAAGTCCCATAAAATGGATGGCGGAATCATTGTCTTTCGCATTCTTCATTGCTGCAAGAAGAGCCTCATTTTTAAAGAAATCACCGTCATTGATCTCCTTGGTGATTCTGGTCAGTTCCTGATATACGATGCGGCCTGCGCCCATATTCATATGTCCAACCTCAGAGTTTCCCATCTGACCGTCCGGAAGGCCGACTGCCAGTCCGCTTGCATTTCCCTCTACAAAAGGACACTCAGCCATCAGTCTGTCCATAACCGGAGTTTTCGCTTCATATACCGCGTTTCCGTCATGTCTTTCATTCAGTCCATAACCGTCAAGGATCATTAAAACAGTTGGTTTTTTGCTCATAATGTTCTCCTTTTTGTATGATTTCCCCGCGAAAACCGCGGAGTATTTTCTAACATCTGTTCACATACTATATAGTACCAAAAATCAGGAATTTTTCAAGGATTTTCCCCGAAAAATTCCTGATCTTTCCCTTTCTTATTCTCCGTATACCCGAAGCATACTGGAAATCTTATGTACAGAGCTTCTTCCGGACAGTTCCTCCATAGCGGTGCGGAAATCTCCTTCCCGAACTTTTCCCGTGATCACAACCACCTCTGCCCTGTCGTTTGGACGAGTCTGTTTCTGGATGATCTGGGCAACGCTGACATGATACTTGGCAAAAACTGCAGTCATCTCCGCCAGTACACCACAGCGGTCTTCTACATGAAGGCGCAGAAAATAGCGATTATAGGTGTCTGCCATTTTTTTCACCGGAATATTTTTATAGCAGGTACATCCGATCCTTGCACAGCAGTCTGCCTTGATATTACGCGCAATATCAAAAACATCTCCCACCACTGCACTGGCTGTGGGGAGTTCTCCTGCTCCTCTTCCAAAAAACATGGCATTTTCTACGGCGTCTCCGTTTACAAAAACTGCATTGTAGGAGTCATTAACAGATGCCAGCGGATGAGAGCTTGGGATCAGCATAGGGCATACGTAGGCCTCAATTCCCTCTTCTGTATTTTTTGCCACACCAAGAAGCTTGATGTCGCATCCCATTTCCTTGGCGTAGCGGATATCCTTGGCGGATATTTTGGTGATTCCCTCGATATAAACGTCGTCAAAAACAACCCTGGAATTAAATGCAACAGAAGCAAGAATCGCAACCTTGCGTCCGGCATCCAGACCTTCTATATCTGCCGTAGGATCTGCCTCTGCATATCCAAGCTCTGTGGCAAGAGCAAGGGCTTCCTTAAATTCCATTCCTTCCTGTGTCATTTTGGTCAGGATAAAATTCGTGGTGCCATTTACAATACCCATGACCTCTCTCATGTGATTGCCGGCCAGGCACTGCTTCAGCGGACGGATGATGGGGATCCCTCCGGCAACAGCCGCCTCAAACAGGAAATCCACCTGGTGTGCTTCTGCCATATCCAGAAGCTCCTTGCCATGAACAGCGATCAGGTCTTTGTTTGCAGACACCACATGTTTGCCGGCTTCCAGAGCGGCCAGGATGCAGGTTCTTGCCGGCTCGATTCCTCCCATCAGCTCGATCACGATATCGATCTCCGGATCGTTCAGGATCTCCTCCCAGTTGTTGGTAAGTACAGAGGGATCGTCAACTCTGGCAGCTGCTTTTTCCAGATTACGGACCATGATCTTTTTGATCCTGATCTCACTGCCGATCTTGGCCTCCATTTCCTCTTTCTGTCCTTTTAGTACTTTATAGACACCAGTGCCTACCGTACCAAGCCCCAGAAGGGCGGCATGAATGATCTTCTTCTCCATTACAGGTTCTCCTTTCTGATGGAATGTAAATGTTGTTCTTATAGTAGATGAGAAAAAGATATTTGTCAAGTAAAGCGATAAAGCATTTTTCTCATCATCTGTTCCATAAACAGTTTCATCTGCGGTGTAACGTATTTGTTCCGATGATATACCAGCTGGCTCCACATTGTGATCTCTTCACATTCCGTATCAAGGATCACCAGATCACCATTTTTAATGTGCTCCTCCACGACATACTCCGGAAGAAAGGAAATTCCTTTGTTCTTCAGCAAAAACCGGGTGATCACATCTGTATTTCCAACTTCCCACACCGGATGGAGCTCATAGCCTTTTGCTGCCAGGGACTGTTCCAGCGCATAACGGTAACTGATTCCTTTTTCCGTAAGAAACAGAGGTTCCTGAAGCAGCCGACTGACAGAAATCTGCTTTTTCCCGCCAGAGAAGAATCCTTTGAGGCAACAAAATGTATTTTTTCCGGCTGTTCCAATACCTTGATCCACTCAGGAAAATAAAACTTTTTATCCAGAAAAAACAAAATATCAATATCATTTTGTCTGAGCATCTGCAAAAGTTCCGGAACGAGAGCCGTACAGGTGCTGATCTCCACATGGGGGCACTGCTGACTAAACTCCATGATAACAGAAGGCAGGATACTGGTCACATAGGCTTCACAGGTTCCAATGTGCAGTTTTCCGGATATCTCTTCCGGTTCCTGTACGATGCTTTCTGCTTTTCTCATAGAATCCAGAATCTCCAGGGCGTAAGGCAGAAGTCTTTCTCCGGCCTGTGTCAGCTTCACCTGTTTCCCGATCCGTTCAAACAGCTGGGTTCCAAGCTCCCCTTCCAGCTGTTTGATCTGCATTGTGACAGCAGACTGAGAATATCCCAGCTGTTCTGCCGTCTTAGAAAAGCTCTGTACCTCTGCAATTCTTACAAAAGTAATTAAATTTCTTATCTCCATTTGATTTCCATTCAAAATTTTTGAATACTTTTATAAAATCTATGAATTCTACAAATCATATTTTTATAGTAGCATTACAGGAAATACAAGTCAAGGAGGCAATTGCCATGAACATAGAAACTCAGCCCGTCTGCCATTCTGTTCCCAGTGAAACACTGACTCACCTGGAAAATCAGGATATTCCTTCTCATGGACGTCCGGTTCAGACTGTATATTCAGAAATGCTCCGTGATGTTTATTCCAATACACTTTTGATCCAGCATCCGCGCAGCTTTTCCTGTGTGCCTTCCACTGCCTCTCTCCTTTCCTGGATGGGCGATGTCATGACAAACGCCTACAATCCGCATGCAAGCTGTCAGGTTAATGCCCCGGCGCCGGATCTGATTGAAAAAAAGCTGATCCGCTGGATGTGTGATCTTGCCGGATATCCCGCTTCCGGAGGAGGTCTCTTTGTCTCCGGAGGTTCCATTGCCAATCTGACAGCACTTACCGCAGCCAGAGATGCACGCCTGACCTACGACGAACGCAGCCGTGCCATTATTTATGTTTCTGATCAGACACATTCTTCTGTGGCAAAAGGACTGCATATCATCGGCTTCAGCCAGGAGCAGATTCATATCATCCCTGCAGACAGCCGTTTCTGCATGGATATGGATAAGCTTCAGACAGCTGTAAAAAAAGATGTTTCCAATCATAAAAAGCCTTTTGCCGTCATTGCATCCGCAGGTACGACAAACACAGGGAGTATTGACCCCATTGCAGATATTTCTGCACTTTGCAAAAAATATGACATGTGGCTTCATGTAGACGGGGCAATCGGTGCTTCTGCCTTGTTATCCGATAAGCATAAAAAAAATCTGTCCGGGATCGAACTCTCTGACAGTCTCAGCTGGGATGCTCACAAATGGCTGATGCAGACTTACGGCTGCAGTATTGTACTGGTACGGGATCAGTCTTTTCTTGTAGACAGTTTTGCCGCCCATCCAGAATATCTTAAGGATGCAGAAAACTTTGATGGCAGCGTAGAATTCTGGGATCTGGGACCGGAACTGACCCGTCCGGCAAGAGGACTGAAATTATGGCTTACGCTTCAGACTATGGGAACCGAAGGTATTGCAAGCGCCATTGATCATGGCTGTGCTCTTGCAGAGCTTGTAGAAAAAACAGTTTCCCGGAATCCTCAATGGGAAATTGTTTCTCATGCACAGCTGGGAATCATTAATTTCCGTTACATCGGGGATGGAAATTTGCACAGATTTTTACCACGGAACTGCTTGGCAGAAAGGTTCTCAGAATGTGCACCATTCATCCGGAAACAACCGAAAAGGATATCTGTGATACCCTGGAACGCGTAATGAACGCAAAGGCCATTTCCGGCTTGTCCGTACATTAAGTCCAGAAAAAAAGCAGCATATCAAAAATGATATACTGCTTTTTTGTATGTCTTATTTGTAGTTTACGATCTTTCCGAAATCTTCTTTCAGGGAAGCGCCGCCTACCAGACCGCCATCGATGTCGTTCTGTGCGAACAGTTCCGGAGCAGTTGCAGCGTTTACAGATCCGCCGTACTGGATACGGATTGCTTCTGCAGTTGCCTCATCATAGATTTCAGCGATGCATGCACGGATATCTGCACAAACTTCCTGAGCCTGCTCAGTAGTAGCTGTTTTGCCTGTTCCGATAGCCCAGATCGGCTCGTAAGCGATCACTGCTGTTTTAGCCTGATCTGCTGTTACGCCCTGAAATCCAACCTTAACCTGCTGACGGATGAAATCCATAGTCACGCCCTGCTCTCTCTGAGTAAGAGTCTCACCGCAGCACATGATCGGAGTAATACCATGTTCAAAAGCTTTGAGCATTTTTTTGTTTACATCCTCATTTGTCTCACCAAAGTAATCTCTTCTCTCAGAATGTCCGAGAACTACATATTTTACGCCTGCATCTGTAAGCATAGCCGGGGAGATCTCGCCTGTGTAAGCGCCTTTCTCCTCAAAGTACATGTTCTCTGCACCAACCTGAATGTTGGTATCCTTGCAGGCTTCAACAACCGGAATGATGTCGATAGCCGGTACGCAGAATACTACGTCAACTTCTTCGTTTTTTACAAGTGGTTTCAGAGTTTCTACTAATTTAACCGCCTCGCTTGGAGTCATGTTCATTTTCCAGTTTCCAGCGATGATTTTCTTTCTTGCCATGATGATAATCTCCTATCTTATTTAATAATTGCTTTCGATTATTTATCGTTAGCTGCTGCTACGCCCGGAAGCTCTTTTCCTTCCAGGAACTCCAGAGATGCACCGCCGCCAGTGGAAATATGGCTCATCTTATCGCCAAATCCAAGCTGGTTTACAGCTGCTGCAGAGTCACCGCCGCCGATAATGGTAGTAGCATCTGTTTCTGCAAGAGCTTTCGCTACAGCGATCGTTCCTTTTGCAAGAACCGGGTTCTCGAATACGCCCATCGGTCCGTTCCATACTACAGTCTTAGCTGTTTTTGCAGCTTCCGCGTAGATTTCTGCTGTCTTCGGTCCGATATCCAGTCCAAGTACGTCTGCCGGGATTGCATCGCAGTCCACATAATCAACATCGATCTCAGCGTCGATCGGGTTCGGGAAAGATTTTGCGATAGCTGTATCTACCGGAAGAAGAAGCTGTTTGCCAAGAGACTCTGCCTTTGCAAGCATTTCCTTACAGTAGTCAAGTTTTGTATCATCAACCAGAGAAGCACCTACTTCCAGTCCTTTTGCTTTCAGGAAAGTATAAGCCATTCCACCGCCGATGATCAGTGTATCGCATTTTTCAAGAAGGTTGGAAATAACATTCAGTTTATCAGCAACCTTTGCGCCTCCAAGAATTGCAACAAACGGTCTTACCGGAGTTTCTACTGCATTTCCAAGGAAGTCGATTTCTTTCTGCATCAGATATCCAACCGCGCAGGTGTCGATAAACTCTGTTACACCAACGTTAGAGCAGTGTGCTCTGTGAGCGGTTCCGAATGCATCATTTACAAATACGTCAGCAAGGGAAGCAAGGTCTTTGCTGAATGCTTCGCCGTTCTTTGTCTCTTCTGCACGATAACGTGTATTCTCAAGAAGAACGATCTCGCCATCGTTCATAGCGTCAACTGCTGCTTTCACTGTGTCATCAACAACAACCGGGCTTGCAACGAATTTTACTTCCTGGCCCAGAAGCTCAGAAAGACGAACTGCTACAGGAGCAAGAGACAGTTCAGGCTTCGGCTCTCCCTTCGGTTTGCCAAGGTGAGAGCAGAGGATTACCTTTCCACCATCAGCAACGAGTTTCTTAATTGTAGGAAGAGCTGCAACAAGACGGTTCTCATCTGTGATCTTACCTTCTTTGAGCGGAACGTTAAAGTCGCATCTTACCAGAACTTTCTGGCCTTTTACGTTGATATCATCAACTGATTTTTTATTTAATCCCATGATTGTATAACCTCCGAATTATAATAACTAAAAAAGGGTCCGGTCCTTATCAGACCGGACCCCTTGCTGAGTCTATTTCACTCTTTCGTATTAAACGAATCAAGCTCCAAGAAGTTTGCCAAAGTGTTTGATTGTACGAACCATCTGGCTTGTGTAGGAGTTCTCGTTGTCATACCAGGATACAACCTGAACCTGTGTTGTTCCGTTGTCAAGCGGAAGAACCATAGTCTGAGTAGCATCGAACAGAGAACCATAGGTCATTCCTACGATATCGCTGGATACGATCTCATCCTCATTGTAACCAAAGGACTCGTTGGAAGCTGCTTTCATAGCTTCGTTGATCTGCTCTTTTGTTACAGTTCCTTCAACAACTGCTGTAAGGATTGTAGTAGAACCTGTTGGGGTCGGAACACGCTGAGCAGCACCGATAAGTTTGCCGTTCAGTTCCGGAATAACAAGACCGATTGCTTTTGCAGCACCTGTGCTGTTCGGAACGATATTAACTGCTGCTGCACGGGATCTTCTCAGATCGCCTTTTCTCTGCGGTCCGTCAAGTGTCATCTGATCGCCTGTGTAAGCGTGGATTGTGCACATGATACCTGTCTTGATAGCTGCAAGATCGTTGAGAGCTTTTGCCATCGGAGCAAGGCAGTTTGTTGTACAGGATGCAGCGGAGATGATCTTGTCTTCGCTTGTAAGACCTTCGTGGTTTACATTGTAAACGATTGTTTTAAGGTCGTTTCCTGCCGGAGCGGAAATGATAACGTGTTTAGCACCAGCATCGATATGAGCCTGAGCTTTATCCTTGGATGTGTAGAAACCTGTACACTCAAGAACTACGTCTACGCCGATTTCTCCCCATGGAAGCTCTGCAGCGTTTGCTTTTGCATAAATTTTGATTTCTTTTCCGTCAACTGTAATGGAATCCTCACCAGCTACTACTTTGTCACAGAGAGCATATCTGCCCTGAGTTGAGTCATATTTTAATAAGTGAGCCAGCATTTTCGGGGATGTAAGGTCGTTGATAGCAACGATTTCAAATCCTTCTGCTCCAAACATCTGACGGAAAGCCAGACGACCGATACGGCCAAATCCATTAATTGCAACTTTTACTGCCATGATAAATTCCTCCTATGAATTAAATGGTTGATTATGGCGCCTCTCAATTGTTAAGGAAACGTCAACCTGAACATATTGTATCGAATCTCATACAAAAATTCAAGACTATTTTGGAAAAAACATTACAAAAATGGTAAATCTCTGTGCTATAATCGGATCATAATGGATGTAATGGAGGATTTATTATGAAAAACCAGATTTTATGGGACTGTCACATGCATTCCTCTTTTTCAGCAGATTCCCGGACAGATATGGAGGACATGATCCGGGAAGGGATTTTACGGGGACTTGACGGAATCTGTTTTACCGAACATTTAGATCCGGATTACCCTCCTACGCCGGACGGTCAGATCTTTCACCTGGATCTGCCGGCTTATAAGGACCATCTGACCGGTTTAAAAGAAAAATACAGAGACCGGATGACTGTAAACTTCGGGATTGAATACGGGCTTCAGCCTCATCTGAAACAAAGATTTGACCAGGAAACACAACTGTATCCTTTCGATTTTGTCATTGGTTCTTCTCATGTAGTCCACGGTTATGACCCTTATTACAGCGAATTTTTTCAGAACCGTCAGGAGTCTGACTGCTACCGGGAATATTTTGAATCGATTCTGGAAAATCTCCGTGTCTTTTCCGATATAGATGTCTACGGACACATTGATTATATTGTACGGTACGGCCCCAATCAGAACCGCTGTTACAGCTATGAACGTTATCAGGATGTCCTGGACGAAATCCTGCGCACTCTGATCCATAAAAATATCGGTATCGAAATCAATACCGGAGGCTATCATTACGGACTGGGCGAGCCCAATCCCTGCTGTTCTGTGATCCGCCGCTACCGGGAACTGGGCGGTGAGATCATTACCGTGGGCGCAGATGCCCATTCCCCGGATAAAATCGCCTTCGCATTTGACAAGGCTGCAGCCGTACTGAAAGACTGTGGTTTCCGGTATTACACCATATTTAAAGGAAGGAAACCGAAGTTTATCCGATTGTAGAAACTTGACATTTTACCTCCATCCTTTTAAGATGAACTATAAACGGAATCAAAATGTTTCCGCACATTTTCATAGATTTAAGCATATGCTTTAAATTCACAGCAAAGGAGAAATTATTATGGCAAAAAAAAGACTCCAGAAAAAAAAGGCTGCCGCAGCCAGACTAGAAACAAAAAAAGTAGAACCGATTAAAGTCGAAACAAAAAAAGTGGACTCTCCCAAGTTATCCGCCCGCCCGGAGGAAGAAGCTGTTTATCAGGCACGTCTCAACCGTCATCTGGATGAACTGAAATGGCTTTACTGCGAACTTTATCAGGATAATCCTTATGTTACCATGCATCTGGATGATCTTCTGGATGAACTGAAAAATTTCTACGATGCACGAAACACAGAGCTGAAAGCTTCTGATCTTGCCCGCGAAAAGGATCCTGCATGGTACAAGCGCAACGATCTTAACGGAATGATGATGTATGTAAACTCTTTTGCCAAAACTCTGAAAGGGCTGGAGAACAAACTGGATTATGTGCAGGAATGTAATGTAAATTATCTGCATCTGATGCCGCTTCTTTCCTCCCCGAAGGGACGCAGTGACGGCGGCTATGCCGTGGCAGATTTCCGCAGTATTCAGGAAGAACTGGGAACCATGGAGGATTTCGCTCATGTTACCTCCGAATGTCATAAACGCGGCATCAGTGTATGTCTTGATTTTGTCATGAACCATACTTCTGAGGATCACCAGTGGGCAAAGCGTGCCCGTGCAGGCGAAAAAGAATATCAGGACCGTTACTTCTTCTTTGATTCCTATGATGTCCCGGAAATGTATGAAAAAACCTGTCCTCAGGTCTTTCCCACAACAGCGCCCGGAAACTTCACATGGCTGGAGGATGTACAGAAGCATGTCATGACCACCTTTTATCCATATCAGTGGGATCTTAACTACCGCAACCCTGTCGTACTGAATGAAATGATCTTCAACATGCTTTATCTGGCTAATCAGGGTGTTGACATCGTCCGTCTGGATGCCGTTCCCTATATCTGGAAACAGCTTGGCACCAACTGCCGCAACCTTCCCCAGGTACATACCATTGTCCGCATCATGCGTATGATCTGTGAGATTGTATGCCCTGGTGTTCTTCTTCTGGGTGAAGTCGTTATGGCTCCGGAAAAAGTAGTTCCTTACTTCGGTACCGTAGAAAAACCAGAGTGCCATCTTCTTTACAATGTGACCACTATGGCAAACACCTGGCATACCGTTGCTACAAGAGATGTTTCCCTGCTCCGCCGTCAGCTGGATACCGTAGCCGGACTTTCAAGAGATTATATGTTCCAGAATTATCTCCGCTGTCATGATGACATCAGATGGGGACTGGATTATGACTTCCTGGAAAACTTTGGTATTCAGGAAATCCCTCATAAAAAATATCTGAATGATTTCCTTACCGGAAGCTATCAGGATTCCTTTGCACGAGGAGAACTTTATAACGACGATCCCCGTCTCGGAGATGCCAGACTGTGCGGAACCACTGCCTCTCTGTGTGGTATTGAACGTTTTGGATTTGAAGGAAATGAAGAGGGTGTTGCAAGAGGCATCCGCTACGATATCACCCTTCATGCATTTATGCTTTCTCAGTCAGGCATCCCGGTTATCTACAGCGGTGATGAGATCGGACAGCTGAATGACTATTCCTACAAAAACGATCCTGAAAAAGCTGCCGATTCCCGTTATCTCCACAGAGGAGACTTTAACTGGGATCTGGCAGAAAACCGTCACCGTCCGGAAACCGTACAGGGAAAACTCTTCCCGGTTCTTGACAAACTGGAAAAAGCACGAAAAGAACACAGTGTATTTAACAGCAATGTGGCATTCCGCACCATCGACACCTGGGATTCTTCTATCCTTGCTCTTGTCCGCGAAAATGAGGAGGAAAGATTCATTGGTATCTACAATTTCAGTGAATATGATAAGGTTGCATGGATCAATGAAGAAGACGGCATGTATACTGACCTGCTCTCCGGAAGAGATATGGAGGCAAGAGGTGTTCAGATCCCTGCCTTCGGATGCTACTGGTTATTAAGAAAAAAATAATCATGCTTACTCAGCCAGTTCCCTGACCGCTTCGATTCCTTTTTGTATTTCTTCTTCTGTATTAAAATGACTGAAGCTGAAGCGTACCGCCCCCTGTTCAGCAGTTCCCAGTGACTGGTGCATCAGGGGAGCGCAGTGCGCTCCTGCTCTTGTGGCAATACCATAATCCGCATATAACGCATCTCCTACCTCACCGGAATCATAATCTCCGATATTCAGAGTTACGATCGCGCAACGATTCCTGGTGCGAAAATCTCCATAAATCTTCACTCCCGGAATATCCCGGATTCCCAGATAAAACTGCTCCATCAGATCCTGCTCTTTTTTTCGGATAGCAGAAAGTCCCTGCTGATTCAGATAATCGACTGCTGCACCCAGTCCGGCCAGTCCATGTCCGTTCAAAGTGCCGGCCTCCAGAGCAACAGGCATCTGTGCAGGATGCTTTTTCTCAAAGGTTTGCACTCCACTTCCGCCGGATTTCAAAGGCCGGACAGAAATCCCCTCCCGCACATAGATCCCGCCTGTTCCCTGAGGTCCCAGAAGTCCTTTATGCCCGGTAAAGCACAGGATATCAATGTTCATCTTCTGCACATCAATGTCAAAGACTCCTGCTGTCTGAGAGGCATCCACAACAAACAGAATTCCTCTGTCTCTGGCAGCCTTTCCTGTCTTTTTGATATCAAGGACATTCCCTGTAAGGTTTGATCCATGCGTACAGATAAAGGCTTTGGTATTTGGTCGGACTGCCGCCGCAAACTGCTCCGGATATACCATTCCATACTCATCGCAGGGCAGGATTGTCACTTCCACTCCCTTTTCTTCCATTTCATACAGCGGACGAAGGACAGAATTATGTTCCAGAACTGTAGTGACCACATGATCTCCCGGATTCAGGATTCCTTTGATCGCCGTATTCAGGCTTTCTGTAGAATTTGCAGTAAACGCAATTCTGGATGGATCTTCTCCGTGAAAAAAATCAGCGATCCGTTCCCGGACCCCGTAAATATTCCGGGACGCATCAAGGGACGCCTCATGAGCGCCCCTTCCTGCATTTCCCAGAGAGTTCGTAGCCTGTGCCACTGCATGGATCACCGGTTCCGGCTTATGCATCGTGGTGGCTGCATTATCAAAATAAATCATAACGCTTCTCCTCTGTTCTATATATTTCTGCTGCAAAGTGCAGCGCCTATGGCTCCTGCATATCGACATTCCGGTTTTGTCAGCACCGGTTTTCCCAGTTTCTCTTCCAGAACTTCCCGCAGATAACTACATTCACATAAGCCTCCGGTCAGAAATACCTCTTCGGAGCTCATATTCATCTTACTGCACTGGGATGCCACTTTATCTGCTATAGAATTTACCACTGCAAAAGCAATATTTTCTCACCCTGACCGATCAGGCTGATCACCTCTGATTCTGCAAAAACCGTACACATGGAACTGATCTTTACATCTTTTCCCTTTCGCGCCAGTTCACAGAGTGCATCCGGCTTCAGGGCCATGGTATTTGCCATGACCTCCAGAAAACGTCCGGTTCCGGCAGAACATTTGTCATTCATGGCGAAATCCCTGACCATACCGTTTTCCAGAATGATGATCTTTGTATCCTGACCGCCAGTGTCAATAACTGCCATGTTCTTCTTTTCGTAAAGCCACACTGCGCCCCTGGCATGACAGGTGATCTCCGTTACCGTTTTATCTGCATATGGCACGGACACCCTTCCATAGCCGGTAGCAACCACCTTTCCGTTTTCAGGTGAGATACCTTTTTCCAAAAGCATATTTTAATGATATCTGCAGTATCCACGCTGCTCCATCCGGTGGACTGCACAGACTGATGCCGGAGCTTTTCATCCTCGTCCATAACCACAACCTTAGCGCAGGTAGATCCAATGTCTATTCCAATATAATCCATGATCGCCCATTTATTTATTTTTATAATTCCATAAAAACTATCTGTTCCACTTTGAGGTTCAGGTTTTCTATCTCCCGCTTATATGCTTCGTAATCCTCTGCTGTCATTTTCCAGGCAAGCCCGCAGCCTGCGGTGATCTCTCTTGGAACCGGGATCAGCCGTCCCGGAATTTTGTGCTCCCCGCACTTTTTCTCCATGGACATGGCTGCTGTCGTCGTGGAAAAAGTCAGTACCGCACAGGGAATTTTTTTCCTTATCATGGCTTGATGATCAGAGATGCCTGACCCATTTTTTCAGCGATCACATACATATTTGTCACCGTTCCCACCTGAAGTTTTTCTGAAAGGCCATAAAAGTTCAGACAGGTTCCGCAGGCAAGGATTTCCACACCCTGAGCCTCCAGACTCTTCAGATCCTCCAGGGTCGGAGCATCTTCACAGGCCAGTTTCACACCGCCATTATAAAACAGAATGGTGGAAGGAAGCTGATCCTGCTGCGAAAGTGCATAGATGTAACTTTTCATCAGCGCTGTTCCAAGCCCCGGATCGCCTTCTCCCATACATTCTGACGAAATCACCACTACCGTATTCCGGCGTCTTCCATCCGGAATACAGGAAATCTCCTGTTCCTGAGCATTTGCCCCTTCTCCTGCGGTTACCTGGATCTCCACACGGAATTTCTTTTCCTCCAGCTTTTCTGAAAGCACCGTATATCCGCTGCTCTTTCCCAGTTTTGTCAGATTCTGTACGGCAATCTCATTGTCTACAAATGTTTCTACTGTACCGCCCTGTGCCTTCAGTTCTTCTATGACTTTCTTTGTTTTTACTACAGGAATCGGACATACATCCCCTATTGCATCCACTGTTTTTTTCATGTTTATTTCCACCTTTCTCTTTCTCAATTTTTATTTAAACTGGCTGATGGTCTCCAGAAAAGCCTCCAGTTTTTTCCAGAATCGGACCACTTCTTTTTCCCCTGCGTCAAGAGCCGCTTCATCTCTCCTTGCCGGAAGCTGCATCACATATGTTTCCTTGATATCGTTCATCAGCTCGAACATTTTTTTCTTTCCGTCACAGGTAGTTTCTCCTACAATAAAGTCCGAAAAATAAAAATACGGACAGGTATCTGTCAGGGCAAATCCATAGCTTGCCTTAATCAGAGGGCAGAGATTTTTCGGAAGGTCTGCCTCTGCTGCCGTGATCGGCTCCTCACTTGTAGCGCATAACGGGGCCGTGGTTCCCCCGGCTGCCTCGATCAGCTCTGTAGGTACAAAAGAGCAAAAAATCCCAACAACTCTTCTCCCTGATTCTTTCAGTTCTTTCATACGCAGAAATCCTGCTTTTCTGGCCTCTGCATAAGTTTCATAATTTCTGGTAACTGGATCATTTCTTAATTTTCTCTCCTTCTCATATGTTAATATTTTCAATCACAGATTTTCTGATACATCTTTAAAAACCTGATAAATTCTCCTGCACATTCCTTTAGAATATAGTTTTTCTGATATACAATATAAAACTCTCTTCCAGAAAACTCCTCCGGCAGACTGAACTGCAAAAGTCTTCTGGATTCCACATAATCCTTCACTGCCTTTTCGGAAACAATCGAAATCCCCAAACCTCCTGCCACCAGGTTTTTGATGGATTCCTGATCGTTGATCCTTGCTGCAATATGAAGTTTATCTTCTCTGATTCCCATCTTTTCCAAAAATTTTCCGGCGCTTTTTCCACTTCCGCTGCCCTCCTCACGGAGAATCACCGGTTCTTGGAACAAATGCTCCACAGGGAGCTCTTGCTGTTCCTTCATTCTGAGAAATTTTTCCTTTACAGGCGTGATCACCACCAGTTTATCCTGATAAAATTTCTCAAATGCCAGAAGTTCATCTTCTGTTTTCATTCCTACAAGTCCCAGATCATACGTCCCCTTGTGCACCTCATCGATCACTCTCTGACTGTCCATCTGATCAATGGAAAAATACACATTTTCGTGCTCTTTCCCAAATGCAGGCAGCACCTCGGGAAGAATATAAGCAGAAGGGATAGTCGAAACTCCCATACGGATAATCTCTGCTTCCCGTCCGTTCCAGCTGTTTATGAGATCGTCCCGAAGCTTCAGGATATTCTGCGCACATACAAAAAACTCCTGTCCTCTCTGGGTCACCTCAAAATTTTTAGCCGTACGGATGATCAGCCTGGTATTCAGCTCCTCTTCCAGGTTTTTCAGATGAACACTGATGGTAGGCTGTGAAATTCCCAGCTTCTCTGCTGCTGTGGTAAGATTTTTGTACTTTACAATGGCTATATATGATTCTAATTGTTTAAATTCCATAGATTCCAACCTTTCTTTTTTTCATTTTATCATATATTATTAATATATACAATGATTATATTAAAAATATTAATATTAGTGTGAAATGTACTACTTTCCTAACAAATAAAAAGGATTCCCCATATTTCTACAGGAAATCCTTTTTATTTCTTATACATCTTTTCCGTTCAGTAACCTTGTCATAAAGGAAGTGATCGGTCCCGGTGTTTCTTTGTCCAGAGAACGGGCATAAATATCCCGGATCCATCCGGTAATCACATCAATAAGAACCGGTGCAAACGTCATCAGGATAAATACCAGAATGATCATTCCAAAGTCAAGAGAGCCCAGCGCAAGCAGCTTCTGGAAGATTACGGCTGCAGCAAAAAAGATAAACTGCATGCCATAAATGATCACCTTCCGGTATCGGTTAAGAGGTGCATAGACTGTCTTTAACGCAGCCATATAATTCCAGCCGGTTACAAGGACACAGGCTGTATTCAGCATTGCATTGGAGTGATATACATTCTGGCACACCAGCATAATGGTAAATACACAGGAACTTATGGTGATGGCTGCCGGAAATGCATTCAGAAATACATGCCGTAAAAATGTATGATCAATCTTGTCGTAATTGTTTTCCTGAGCGAGAAGGAACGTCGGAATTCCCACTGCACAGGCACTGATCAGAGACATCTGGATCGGCTCAAACGGATAGGCATTTCCAAAAAAGATAGTCAGCAGCGACAGCATAACTGAAAACATGGTCTTGATCAGAAACATGGAGGCTGCGGTACGGATATTATTTACCACACGCCGTCCCTGGTTCACAATATGAGGCATGGAAGCAAAGTTGGAATCCAGAAGCACTACATTTGCAATATTCTTGGCTGCATCGCTTCCCTGCGCCATAGCAATGCTGCAGTCTGCTTCTTTCAGAGCAAGTACATCGTTGACACCGTCTCCTGTCATGGCAACGGTGTGCCCCTGCTTTTTCAGAGCCTGTACCATTTCTTTTTTCTGCTGAGGCGTCACACGCCCGAATACACTGTACTCCTCTACTGCCCTCTGGATTTCTTCCTCTGTTTCCAGTGTCGTGGCATCTACATAACGATCCGCATTTTTCAGACCGGCACGTCTGGCAATTGCTGCAACTGTCACCGGATCATCACCGGAGATCACCTTCAGATCAACCTCCTGGCTGTCGAAAAACTTCAATGTATTCGGAGCTTCCTCACGGATCACATCTGTAAGAAGCAGAAAAGCAACCGGCTCAAGTCCTTCCGGGATTTCTGTTCCCTCCGAAGCTTTCGGACTGTGTGCCAGGACCAATACACGAAGACCTTCTTCCGCATATTTCTGTGCATATTTTGTAAGCTCTTCCTTTTTATCCGGAAACAGGAACTGGGCGGCTCCCATCAGATATGTGCCTTCCTCTTCAAAAACGGCGCCGCTGTATTTTCTGTCAGAAGAAAACGGAATGGCATGATGGCAGTTCATGGCTGCCCTGGCAGGAAAACGCTTTCTGAGGGCATTGGCTGTGGCATTCTCATCCCGCAGTACACTCGTCATGCTGCACATAATGCGCTCGATCTCTTTGATATCTGCCTCTTCCTTTTTCAGAACAGTCTGCTCCGATACAGTCTCCGTCTGTTCTCCGCTTTCTGTTTCGGGTTTTTCCGGATTTTTTTCACTGTCGTCCTTTTTTTTCTCTCCGTCATCGGAGTTCTCCTGCATCAGGCCTCCGGAAAAAGGCTCCACACGTTCCACGCACATGGTCCCTTCTGTAATGGTACCTGTCTTGTCCAGACAAAGCGTATCCACTCTTGCCAGTGTCTCAATGCAGTAAAGCTCCTGCACCAGTGTTTTCCTGTTTGCGAGAACCAGTGCCCCCAGTGTCAGAGCCACACTGGTAAGAAGCACAAGACCTTCCGGAATCATTCCCAGGACACCTGCCACCATACTTACAATCGAGTCACGGAAGCTGTCTCCCACCATATAATACTGCTTATAAAACAGCAGCGCGCCCAGAGGAACAATGATAATACTGATCACCTTCAGAATTGCATTCAGGGAATTTCGCAATTCAGAATTATGCCGTTTAAACTCTTTGGCCTCACTGGTGATCTGTGATGCATAATTGTCCTTTCCTACATGGATAACCTGACAGCAGGCTTCTCCCGCTGTTACAAAGCTTCCGGAAAACAACTGATCCCCCGGATTTTTCGGAAGGTTATCCGACTCTCCGGTAAGCAGTGATTCGTTGACCTCCAGGCTTCCTTCCAGAATCTGTGCATCTGCCGGAACCTGATCGCCTGTTTTCAGACAGACCAGATCGTCCAAAACCAGTTCTTCCGTCGGAACAGTCCATTTTTTTCCTTCCCGGATCACCACAGATTTTCTGGCTGTGAGAATAGCCAGCTTATCAATTGTCTTTTTTGCACGGATCTCCTGGGCGATACCGATCAGCGTATTGATGATAACAATCCCCACAAAAAATGCATTCTTAACAGATCCAACCATCAGAACCAGTACAAGCAGCACAACATTCAGAAAGTTAAAAAATGTCAATGTGTTTTCTCTGATGATCTGTTTATAGGTTCTGGTATTCGGATTTTCATCAGCGTTTACCTGCCCGGCCCCGATCCTCTCTTTTACCTGTTCATCTGTAAGTCCTGTCAAACTTCCACCTCGCAATACTTTTTCTTATAAGCACAGTAAGGCTGCGGCAGAAACCTCCGGTATATCTTCCTTGATATACCGGAAAGTGTCTGTGCAGCCTTTACTTCGTATTAATATTCTTCTTCCTCTTCTTCATCCTCATGAATATCAGACTTTGGTTTGGAAAGTCCTTCAATCTCAATGTGATTTTTCTGTGCATAATCCCAGAGAGCCGCATGAATGGCCTCTTCTGCCAGAAGGGAGCAGTGTATCTTCACCGGAGGAAGTCCGTCAAGCGCCTCCATAACTGCCTTGTTTGTCACCTTCATTGCCTCTTCAATGGTTTTGCCGATCACAAGTTCCGTTGCCATACTGCTTGTCGCCACTGCCGCACCGCAGCCAAAAGTCTTGAACTTGCAGTCTTTGATCACATGAGTTTCATCGTCAATATCAAGGAAGATTCTCATAATATCTCCACATTTTGCATTTCCGACGGTTCCTACTCCGCTTGCATCTTCAATCTCTCCCACGTTTCTGGGATGCTGAAAATGATCCATTACCTTTTCACTGTACATAATCTGTTTCCTCCTGTATATTCATCCATGTATTTTTATAGTCTTTATGCTCTAACTGAAGCCTATTTATAAAGCACTTCTTTATTTCTGTTTCTTAATAAAATCCTCATAAAGCGGGGACATATTTCTAAGGTTCTGGACGATTTCCTTCAGCTTATCTACGGTATAATCCAGTTCCTCTCTGGTGGTCTCTTCACTGAGTGTCAGTCTCAGAGAGCCATGGGCGATCTCATGGGGCAGGCCAATTGCCAGAAGTACATGAGACGGATCCAGGGAACCTGAAGTACATGCAGAACCGCTGGAGCCGCAGATGCCACATCCATCCAGCATCAGCAGAAGAGATTCCCCTTCAATAAATTGAAAGCTGACATTAACATTATTCGGAAGACGTTTTACCGGATCTCCGTTCAGCTTTACATAAGGAATCTCTGTTGTGATCCTGTTGATAAGGTAATCTCTCAGCTCTGTTTCCTTAGCTGTACGTTCCTTCATTGTTTTTTCTGCACGGTCAGCTGCTGCACCGTAGCCTACGATACCCGGAACATTTTCAGTTCCTGCACGGCGCTTCCTTTCCTGTGCTCCTCCATGAACAAGAGAGCGGATCTTTACGCCCTTGCGTATATAAAGGAAACCGATTCCCTTAGGTCCGTTGATCTTATGTGCACTGGAGCTGAGCATATCAATATGATACTCATCCACATCAATCGGTACCTGACAGAACGCCTGAACCGCATCTGTATGGAAAAGGATTCCGTGTTCTCTGGCGATCATTCCGATTTCTTTGATCGGCTGGATAGAACCGATCTCATTATTTGCAAACATTACGGAAATCAGGATGGTTTCCGGTGTAATAGCCTTTTCCAGGTCTTCCAGGCGGACGATTCCGTTTTCATCCACATCAAGGTAGGTAACCTTTGCCCCTCTTACCTTTTCCAGATATTCACATGTATGAAGGATAGCATGATGCTCAATCTTTGTTGTAATTATGTGATTCCCCTTGCCCTTATATGCCTCGAAAGCAGCCTTCAGAGCCCAGTTATCAGATTCTGATCCTCCTGCTGTAAAATAGATCTCCTCTGTCTTTGCGTTGATTACTTCTGCAATGCGGCTTCTTGCATTTGTCACAGCCTCTTTGCTGTTTGCCGCAAAATCATATACGCTGGACGGATTTCCATAATATTCTGTAAAATAAGGCAGCATGGCTTCTACAACCTCAGGAGCTGTTTTTGTAGTCGCTGCATTATCCAGATAGATCAATTTATTCATATTCTTGTCCTCCTGCTATAATAAAAATATATTACATTCTTTCTTCCTGTTTTTTTCTGCTCTCTTCTATCAGCTGGCTCAACATTAACGTATCCACAGCCTGTGTGATACTGTCGTTGATCCGTTTCCATACATACTTCGCAACACAGATATCCTGTGTCTCACACGTTTCTTCCGTTGAAGTTCCCGCACACTGAGCAGCTTCAAGGCCACCTTCCAGGACTCGCAGGATATCTCCCACGGATATATTTTCTGCCGGGCGTCCCAGACGATATCCTCCACAGGCACCACGGGTACTTTCCACCAAACCTGCCCGTTTCAGTTTTCCCATCAGCTGTTCCAGATAACTGACAGAAATATTCTGTCTTCCTGCAATACTCTGTATGGAAACAGCCTCTGTTTCACTGGATACTCCCAGATCGATCATGGCACGAAGTCCGTAAATCGCTCTTGTTGACAGTTTCATCTGTTCACCTCTTTTAATTCCCAGTATTTTTGTCGGAATTACTGTAATTACAGTAACAGATAGTGACCGTTCTGTCAAGGTTATTTTTTGCATATATTAACAAAAAAACTCCAGGATCTTCTATGTCAAAAAAGAATTTTTTCAGGGGAACATTTATCCTGACATGTACCGGTCTGGCCAGCAGGGTCATAGGTTTCTTCTATAGAATATTCCTCTCTCATACGATTGGTGCACATGGGCTCGGACTTTATCAGCTGATCATGCCTTTACAGAATCTTGTACTGGCATTCACGGTATCCGGTATCCAGACTTCTCTTTCCAGGCTTGTCGCCTCCCGACTTGCTCTGAAAAAAGAAGGAGAGGCAAAAAACCTTTTCTGCACCGGAGCTCTGGTCTCATTTCTCTTTTCCTTTGCTGCTGCCCTTCTCCTTTATCTTAAAGCGCACTTTTTTGCCGTACAGATTCTGAAAGAGCCTCTTACCGAAGCGCTTATCCGGATCCTAGCGCTGAATTTTCCTTTAAGCGCTCTTCACTCCTGTGTAAACAGCTATTATTTTGCTGCAAAAAAAGCCGGAATCCCTTCCGGGCTCCAGCTTATGGAGCAGGCTGTACGAGTAGGCTCTTCCTGTCTGTTCTTTCAGATCTGCAAAACCGGGAATATCCCTGTTACTGCTGCCATTGCCGTAGGAGGTTCTCTGGTTTCTGAAGTTTTTGCTGCAGCTGCAGGGCTGCTCCTGATCGCCCTGTGTTTTTCTCAGAAAAAAGAACGCTTTTTTTCTCCATTTCAGTGTCTGGGAGAGATTCTCCGTACTGCGTTCCCGCTGACTCTGAATCGGATCCTTCTGACACTTCTGGGAAGCATCGAGGTTGTCCTGATCCCCCAGCAGCTTCGGGCTTATGGTCTGTCTTCTTCTGAGGCTCTGACGATCTACGGTATTTTTACGGGAATGGCCCTTCCTCTGATCCTCTTTCCCTCTACAGTCACAAATTCCGCCTCTGTAATGCTGATGCCTTCTGTAGCAGAAATGCAGGCTCTGGGCTATCGAAGCAGGATTCGTTCTATCACCGTCAAAGCCTGTACAGGCTGTATGTCTCTTGGTATTCTGTGTTCAGCAGTATTTTTTTTCTTTGGTCCCTTCCTTGGTACTTTTCTTTTCAAAAGTCCCACGGCTGGAACTTACATCCGTACCATGTCATTTATCTGTCCTTTTCTCTATGCAAATACAGCGCTGACCAGTATTCTTCACGGTCTTGGACAGACAACACGGTCTCTGCTCCATAATACCGCCGGAATTCTTATCAGGATCTCTTTTGTCCTGTTCCTGATTCCGTCTGCCGGTATTCGAGGATATCTCTATGGAATTCTGTTCAGCGAGATTTTTCTCAGCTGCCTGCATGTTTCTTTTTTGTTCCGCCAGTGACCGGAAACAGAATTGAGAAAGACCCGGATTCTCTATCGACAATAAAACCGGAATCGTTTATAATAGACAAAGAAATACTGTATGTCCAAAACACGGACACGAGGAGGAAACTCTCAAGAGAGTACCTGTATGTCCAAAAACACGGACACGAGGAGGAAACTATGAGTTTTTCATTTATTAAAAAACTGCCTACACCGGAAGAGATCCGCAGTGAATATCCTGTAGATGCCTCTATTCAGGCCTTAAAGGAAAAAAGAGATCAGGAAATCCGTGACGTGTTCACTGGAAAGTCCGACAAATTCCTTGCGATCATCGGACCCTGTTCTGCAGACAATGAGGACGCAGTGATTGATTATCTTCTGAGACTGCGTAAAGTTCAGGATCAGATTTCTGACAAGGTTCTGATCATCCCAAGAGTTTATACCAACAAACCCCGCACCACCGGAGAAGGGTACAAGGGAATGGTTCATCAGCCAGATCCTGAAAAAAAGCCCAATATGCTTGCAGGTCTGGTGGCCATCCGTAAAATGCATATTCACGCCATTCAGGAAAGCGGTTTTACCTGTGCAGACGAAATGCTGTATCCGGAAAATTACCGCTATCTCTCAGATCTTCTTTCCTATGTAGCCGTCGGCGCGCGTTCTGTAGAAGACCAGCAGCATCGGCTCACGGTCAGCGGCATGGAAGTTCCAGCCGGAATGAAAAATCCTACCAGCGGCGATTTCAGTGTCATGCTTAACTCTGTCACTGCCGCTCAGGGTTCCCATCGTTTTATCTACAGAAGCTGGGAGGTAGAAACAACCGGAAACCCTCTGGCACATACGATTTTGCGAGGTGCTGTAAATAAACACGGAGAAGCGATCCCCAACTATCATTACGAGGATCTGCGTCTTCTCTGGGAAAAATATCAGGCAAAAGAACTTAAAAATCCGGCTGTTATCGTTGATACTAACCACTCCAATTCCAACAAACAGTATGAACAGCAGGTTCGCATTGCAAAAGAAGTTCTCCACAGCCGTCTGGTTGATCCGGATCTGAAAACACTGGTGAAAGGACTTATGATCGAAAGCTACATTGAGTCCGGAAACCAGAAAATTGGAAAAGAGCATATCTATGGCAAATCCATTACCGATGCCTGCCTCGGATGGGAGGAATCAGAGAAACTGCTGTATACCATTGCCGAAATGTGCTGATAACGCACAAAATGCCCGAGACTGCCAAGTCCGGGCATTTTTTTCTTTTATATTTACAGAGTAAAAACCTTCAGTGCCTGGGATGTGCCTTCATGTATACATCTCTCATTCTGGCACGATCCAATCCCAGATATACCTGAGTAGAAGAAATGTCTGAATGACCCAGCATTTCCTGAACGCTCTTAATGTCAGCTCCATTTTGAAGCATATGAACAGCAAAAGAATGGCGTAAGGTATGCGGCGTGATATCTCTGTGGATTCCGGCAGCTTCGGCATATCCTTTCAGAACTTTCCAGAATCCCTGCCGGCTCATTGCCCTGCCTGAACAGTTTGTAAACAGGGCTGTTTCTCTGTTATTTTTTACAAAAATCCCCCTCGCCTTATTGATATATACAGACAAAACATCCCTGCATACATTTCCAATGGGAATGACCCTCTCTTTTCCCTCGTCGTGACAGATCACATATCCGAATCCCAGATTGATGTCTTCTGTATGAAGTCTCAAAAGCTCACTGACTCTCATACCGGTAGCATACAGCAGCTCCAGCATTGCCTTGTCTCTCATCCCCTTTCCGGTTTCCGTATCCGGTTGTCTGAGAAGACGGTCAACCTCCTCCACAGTCAGTATTTTCGGCATCCTTTTCTGAACCTTTGGAGCTTTGAGATTCTCTGCCGGATCCTCACTGATCTTCCCTGTTTTAAAAAGATAGTGGAATAACGCTCTGATCGAAGCAATATTTCTGGAAATAGTAGACGCAGCAAGCTGCTGTTTTTCCATTTCTCCCAAATACCCCCTGAGATCTGCTTCTGTTACCTGATCTACCCGCAAAATCCCCTTTTCTTCCAAATAATCTGCCAGTTTTTTCAAATCTCTCTGGTAAGACAACTCTGTATTTCCTGAGGATTTTTTCTCATTATGAAGATATTCGATAAAATCATTTATCACATATTCCATCATTTTTATACTTCCTGTATTTTCATAAAATTCTCTTCTGCATTATACACAGATACTGTAGATCGAACTTCGCAATATTTCAATTATTATACACCGTATCTTCTTCAAATCAAAGTATTTTTCATAAATTTTCTTCTGTCAGATTCTGATTTTCTCAAAAACTGTCAAAAAATTTTCAGACTCTTCATCAGCACTTCCATTACAGGTGGATTACACCAGGTTTCCAAAAGGATTCCTCCCAGAATACAAAGACCGCAAAGCAGGACCGCTGTTACATATCTGGAAACCTGAGGCAGCAGAAGCCCCCGATTTCTCCATATTTCTGACGATTGCTGAAACACCAGACGGAACATCCGGAAAAATCCGGGAAAGTAAAGCAGATACTGCGGAAACATTGCACCGATTCCAATCACTCCTCCCTGAAGTCCAAACTGAAGAATCGATACCGTCATAAGTACTCCTGTCTGAAATCCCATATACAATGCCCCCATTAATGCCAGAGGAACGCCAAAGACAGAAACACCGCAAAAAGCCCCTATAAAATAAGCACTGCCCCGCATCCTCAGTACCCTCATAAAGTAAGCTCCTTTTTCCAGATTTTTGTCTGATATTGCAGACAGAAGATATAGGGACGCTACTGTTTTTTGTCGCCACTCAAGTTTCCAGATTAAATTTGGAAATAAGGTCCCGGCAAGGAAGCCTGCCACAAATATCCATCCTACGGGAAGACTCCCTTTTTCATGTATATACATTCTGTTTTTCATATCCTCACCCTGTACCAGTTTACTTGTACCATACTCAAATTATACCTGATGAAAAGAAAAACACTCTTATACATGTTTAAATACCGCAAAAAGCCGTGTGAAATTTCTTTCACACGGCTTATATACTTCATAAAACAAACTATGGTGCACGACCTGTCAGAATTATTTCGCATAGTCTACAGCTCTGCTCTCCCGGATCACATTAACCTTGATCTGTCCAGGATATTCCAGTTCAGCTTCTATCTGTTTGGCAATATCCCTTGCCAGCAGAACCATATCAGCATCTGTCACGTGTTCCGGTACGACCATTACACGGATCTCCCTGCCTGCCTGAATAGCAAATGACTTATCTACACCTTTAAATTCACTGGTGATATCTTCCAGCTGTTTCAGTCTGTTCGTATAAGTTTCCAGAGTCTCTCTTCTGGCACCTGGTCTTGCTGCTGAAATTGCGTCAGCGGCCTGAACGATACATGCTACAAGAGATTCCGGCTCCACATCACCATGATGGGATGCAACTGTATTGATCACAACAGCAGACTCTTTGTATTTCTTACAAAGATCCACACCAATCTGGATATGAGATCCTTCAACTTCATGATCAATCGATTTACCAATATCGTGAAGGAGACCGGCACGCTTTGCCATACGGACATCCACTCCTACCTCTCCGGCAATAATTCCGGAAAGCTGCGCTACTTCAATAGAATGCTTCAACGCATTCTGTCCATAGCTGGAACGGAATTTCATACGTCCAAGAAGCTTCAGAAGTTCCGGATGGATACCATGCACCCCAACATCCATGGCAGCATTTTCTCCGTCTTCACGAATCTGTGCTTCCACTTCCTTCTGGGCTTTTTCCACCATCTCTTCGATTCTGGCCGGATGAATACGTCCGTCCACGATCAGCTTCTCAAGGGCAACTCTGGCTACTTCTCTGCGGATAGGATCAAATGCAGAAAGCACAACAGCCTCAGGAGTGTCGTCGATGATCAGATCCACACCTGTCAGTGTTTCCAGTGTACGGATATTACGTCCTTCGCGTCCGATAATTCTACCCTTCATTTCATCGCTTGGGAGCTGTACAACAGAAATTGTTGTTTCTGATACATGATCCACTGCACATTTCTGAATGGCATTGACTACATATTCCTTGGCTTTTTTTCCTGCTTCTTCCTTGGCACGGCTTTCAAGTTCCTTATAAAGTCTTGCCACATCCACCTTGACATCATCTTCTACAGTTTTAAGAAGTTCGTCTTTTGCCTGTTCGGAGGTCAGACCGGAAATTCTTTCCAGTTCCTGTACTCCTTTCTGTTCAAGCTCGTCTACTTTCTTTTCTCTTTTTTGCAGTTCAGCAGCTTTTGCTGTGCATTCAGTCTCACGCTTCTCTACGATGTCCGCCTTTTTATCCACGGACTCTTCCTTGGATAAAA
Organism: uncultured Blautia sp.; assembly: GCA_900541985.1. GTDB lineage: Bacteria > Bacillota > Clostridia > Lachnospirales > Lachnospiraceae > Blautia_A. The sequence continues at coordinate 59,991 of UQLX01000008.1, forward strand.
CACGTCTCTCATACTTTTGCAGCTCATTTCTGCGTTCCTTGGTTTCTTTCTCCAGTTCATTTTTTGTACGGAGAGATTCTTCCTTCACTTCCAATAAAGCTTCTCTTTTTTTCGTTTCAGCAGTTTTTAAAGCTTCATCTATGATGCTTCTTGCTCTGTCTTCTGCTGTGCCGACAACCTCGGCATCTTTTTTTGCCTTATTCTCGACAGCAAACTTGCAAGTAAGAGGAACCGCAATAAGCAGTGTGACCACTACAGCGACAATTACACTTACAATGATAGTTGTCACAGGAGCACCTCCTTATTTAGTTTTCATTGTACAAATACAACAATACAAGTTTAGCTGTTTTTGAGAAATCTGTCAAGTTTTTCTACCTATTTGTTATCATTTATTTTTTATATACAATCACTGCCACCGGCTCTGTCCGGAATATACAACTGTAATTTCCATCTCCTCCAGTACCGCAGAAATATCACATGACCGGAAGCCCCTCCGCAAAAGGAATCCATACAGACGGCGCATTGCCTTTTCGTCCAGTTCTGTACCCGGTGTGTATTTTTTTTCCACTGTTTTTTTCAGGATTTCCCGCTCGTCCGGCTCCTCCAGATCAGACGTCTCTTCCCAGGCCTTCTCTGCTGTTTCTCTGTCAATTCCTTTGTGCAGAAGTTCCTGAAATATCCTCTGTCTGCTTTTTTCATGGATACGGTATGAGATGTAATTATGCGCATACCGGAAATCGTCAAGATATCCGTAATCCTTCACATAGGCAACTGCATACTCTGCCGTTTTCTGCGAAAAACCTGCCTGTATCAGGCGCTCCATAAGTCCCTTTTCTGTCCTGTCCATCCGTTCCAGAAGCCTCATGGCTTTTTTACAGGCCTGTTTCTCTTCCTCCTGCATTTCCCTCATCTCAGATCTTACAGAAGCTCGTCCGCATCATCTGAAACTGCTTCCGCTACTGTATTCTCCATTTCTTCCTCTGGAAGAAGCTGATACTGGATCCTGACCTTTTTTTCTATCTCTTCGCAGATTTCCGGATGATCCTTCAGATATACCTTGACATTCTCGCGTCCCTGTCCGATTTTTTCTCCCTGATAGGAATACCATGCACCGCTCTTGTTTACAACCCCACATTCTGATGCCAGATCCAGAATCTCTCCCTCTCTGGAGATTCCTGTTCCAAACATAATGTCAAACTCTGCCTGTTTGAAAGGCGGAGCAACCTTATTTTTCACAACCTTGACCTTGGTATGGCTTCCGACCATTTCACCGCTCTGCTTCAGGGTCTCACCTCTTCTTACGTCAAGTCGTACGGAAGCATAAAACTTCAGTGCCCGTCCTCCTGTTGTGGTCTCAGGATTTCCAAACATAACCCCCACCTTCTCACGAAGCTGGTTGATAAAGATCACCACACAGTTAGAACGGCTTATCACCGCCGTAAGCTTACGAAGTGCCTGAGACATCAGACGGGCATGAAGTCCCACATGACTGTCTCCCATCTCGCCTTCAATTTCCGCCTTGGGAACAAGGGCTGCCACAGAGTCTACGATTACAATGTCCACAGCGCCGGACCGCACCATGGTCTCGGTGATCTCAAGCGCCTGCTCTCCATTATCCGGCTGGGAGATATAGAGATTATCAATATCCACACCGATATTTTTAGCATAAACAGGATCCAGGGCATGCTCTGCATCGATAAAACCGGCAATTCCGCCCCTCTTCTGCACTTCTGCCACCATATGCAGAGCAACTGTGGTCTTACCACTGGACTCCGGTCCGTAGATTTCCACAATACGTCCCTTGGGAACACCGCCTACTCCAAGGGCAATGTCCAGTCCCAGAGAACCTGTCGGTACTGCTTCAACCTGCATATGGGCACCAGACTCTCCCAGTTTCATAACCGATCCCTTACCGTACTGCTTCTCAATATGTCCAAGCGCTGCTTCCAGCGCCTTCTGCTTCTCTTCATTCAACATTCTTCTGTTTCTCCTTGTCTTTCTGTTTTCCCATCTTCCAAACCTATGTTCGTGTTTTCTTCTTACATGCTATTATAAATTTCTATTATTGTCAAGTAAAACTTTTCGACAACGGAACATTTGTTTCTTCGACAAAAAGAGCAGAATCAGTCCTGCCGCAAAGACAAAAAGGCTGATAAACTGAGATGTGGACAGTGTGCCCACACTTCCCCGTATCAGATCTCCTCTGAAAAATTCCAGTATAAAACGTCCGGTGCTGTAAAATACCATATACCACGCGGCAACCTCTCCGTCCGCTTTTTTTCTCCGTGCAATACAGATCAGCACTGCAAAATGTATGAAATCCAGAATACTGGAATAAATCTGGGTCGGTATAAGCGCCGCACCATTCGGTGCAAAATCCGACTCATGGAACGTGATCGAAGGCCATCCTCCGGTTTCTTTCCCATAGCAGCAGCCGGCCAGAAGACAGCCGATCCGTCCAAACCCCTGAGCCAGCGCTACAGAGGGGATCACCAGGTCAAAATATTCCAGAAAACATATTTTCTTTATACGACAGTACAGACCACCTGCCGCAATGCCTCCCAGAATCCCTCCATAAACCACGAATCCGTCTGCCATCGTTCCAAAAATAATGCCCGGTTCTGAAACGATCTCCCTCCATTCGGTAATCCAGAACAAAATCTTTGCTCCCAGGAAACCACCCAGGAGACACCAGATCATGAGAAAAAATACATGATCTGTATCCGCCTTATATTTTCGTGCACGGTACTCTGCGGTAAACCATCCGGTCAGTACTCCCAGAGCGATCATAAATCCATAACCATATACCGTAAACGGTCCAATGGTAAAAAGTTCATTTTTCACGGGAATCCCTCCAGTCTTTCCATATTGTCAGCAATCTGCCGTTACCCGGATCATTAAGCTTTTCCATTTCCGGACGCGTCCCTTCTCCGCATACATCCATTCCCAGAATTTCTCTGCATCCGGCAGCTTCTCTCAGATATTCCTCCAGCTCGTCCAGTCTCATATCACCCTGACTCCAGTCTGTAGCAGCATCCTCCGTACACAGTACGTCCTTATCCACAGAAATATATACCGGAAGTTCCCGGGGGATCTCCCGGAAAAAATTCAGCAGAGTTTCTTTTTTCTCCGTTCTGAGAGCTTCTCTTGACAGAAACCGGATTTTTTTGCCGGATACCGGAGTTGTCTGGTCAAAAGCCTCCTGATCTGGTCCTGCAAGAATCAGTTCCTGCAAAAAAGGAAGCGTTTCCAGCGCCTCTGCCGCCCAGCCGCCGCAGGACAGAAGGTCTCCAAAGGCCGGAGGCTGCATATCCGTATGATTGTCCAGCAAAAGAAGACAGAATGGCTTCCTGATTTTTTTCAGCCATAAGAGACTGACATAATGATAGTTTCCGGAATCAAGGAAGTGTATTCCCTGTACCGGAAGCTCCCGAATCAGGTTCTCCAGAGTTTCCAGCGCCTCCTCATCACAATAGCAGCTGCATCCGGAAAGTTCCTGTACCTCCAGCCAGGAAATGTTTTCTCCGCGATAAAACTGCTGTTCCTTATAAGTACCTGTAAAATTCATCAAAATTATATCATTCTTTTTTTCCATAGAGCCATCTTACCATGAACCGATCCCTCGCGCAAGATTTTGTGTCCGCCTCAGATTTCCCGGCGAACAAAAACCGGGAAATCTGCGCACAGCTTTCCCGGTTCTCTCTGATCTGTTTAATAAAGTCTGTCCTGTCTGATTCAGGCCTTGCCGATGGATCCAAACAGCTCCATTTTTTCTTTTACAGTCGCTTTGATTGCCTCAAATCCAGGCGCAAGAAGCTTACGCGGGTCGTAGCCCTTACCCTGCTGATCCTTGCCTGCTTCGATATACTCGCGTGTAGCTGCTGCAAAAGAGAGCTGACACTCTGTATTTACATTGATCTTGGAAACACCGAGGTCAATTGCTTTTTTGATCATGTCAGCCGGAATTCCTGTGCCGCCATGAAGTACCAGAGGCATATCGCCTGTAAGCTGCTGGATAGCATCCAGAGTCTCAAAGCTTAATCCCGCCCAGTTTTCCGGATATTTTCCGTGGATGTTGCCGATTCCTGCTGCAAGGAAATCAATACCAAGGTCAGCGATCATTTTACATTCCTTGGGATCTGCACATTCACCCATGCCTACAACACCGTCTTCTTCGCCGCCGATGGAGCCAACCTCTGCCTCAAGAGACATTCCGTGGTCTGCAACGATCTTAACCAGTTCTTTTGTTTTTTCAACGTTCTCTTCGATCGGGTAATGAGAACCGTCAAACATAATAGAAGTAAATCCAGCTTCTACGCATTTCAGGCATCCTTCATAGCTGCCGTGATCCAGATGAAGAGCAACCGGAACAGTGATGTTCAGTTCTTCGATCATGCCCTTTACCATACCTACAACGGTTTTGTAACCAGCCATATATTTTCCTGCACCTTCGGAAACACCGAGGATAACCGGAGAATTGTTTTCCTGTGCTGTCAGCAGGATAGCCTTTGTCCACTCAAGGTTGTTGATGTTAAACTGTCCTACTGCATAATGGCCTGCTTTAGCTTTTTTCAGCATTTCTGACGCGTTTACTAACATGATAAATTCCTCCTAATCTTTTGCAGGGATAAGCTGCCGCTTTCCCCGGATATACATTTAGTTTACCAGATTCCTGCGAATTCGTCTACTGTTTTGTTGTTTTTTTCACGATCCGGTGCATCTGTGATATTCTCTGGTAAGCTTTTCGAGAAGCTCATCTTCCCCGTCTTCCGGCACCTGTGGCTTTGGCTTTTCTGCAAAATCCGCAAGTGCTTCACAGATCTCCCGGGCAAGACTGTCATCCGTCTGAACTTCCTGCAGAGCTCTTTCATATTCCTCCTGTGTTCCTGTACTGTGTACGGCAAGAAGGTAGGTTTTCAGGTCTTCCCTGTCACCGCCTGCTTCACAGGCCTTTTTGAAATATTCCAGCGCCTTGTCCATCTGAAAAAGATAGCAGAAGGCACATCCGAGATTATGACAGATACTCTTTGTCAGTCCCTCTCTGCATTCCTCCGGATCTTCGTTTTCCAGAATCTTCTGATAAACCTGGATCGCATGGACATACATTCCGTTTTCCATCAGCGCATCCCCTTTTTGCTTATCCCGGACAGGCTGCGGTTCTCTGTCAAGCTGCTGAAGCTTTCCGTTAAGGATTTTCAGTTCCTCATACGTCAGATAGTTGATCTCCTTAAAAACCGGATACAGTACATCCTCCACACTGAAAAATTTACCAAGCACAGCGCGGAGCTTTCCCGCAAGTCCCGGAAGCTTCAGTTCGTCCTGAATCCAGGCACACAGATTCTCATTGATGATCGTCTGGTCTACCAGATAAAGGTTATAAAAAAGATAATAGCAAAGTTCCTCCAGCGTATAAATATTCGTACTGATATTCTCAATAAAATACGGGATCTCTGCTTTCCTTGTCTGGCATAAAATATATCCGCTCAATCCTTTTCCTCCTTTACCACTGGACAACCTCTTCCCATACCTTTCCACTGGACGGGAACATTTCTCCGAATCCCAGATCTCTGACGGTGATCCGACATTCTTTTCTTGAAATATACTGCAGCTTCAGGGACAGCCGTGTGGTTTTGTTTGGACGCTGCGGAAGATCCGGCAAAAGCATCCCCATACGCTTCTTTTCCGATTCCCCCATAGTGTTTACCACGAAGACCAGTTCCTCCGTATTATCCAGGATCAGCTCACAGGATGCTCTGCACTCATACCAGTTGGTTCCGGACACCAGAAGCGGATAGTAGGCGGGGGCACCCATCACGCGCATTTCCATCCCCACATCTTTCGTAACCAGTGAGCTTCCCAGATACCTGTATCCCTTTAGCCTCCTGTTAATGATCTTCTCTGCCCCGGCTCCGCAGGCTCCTGCCGCAAAAAGATTATTCCCGTAAAACACCTTTCTTTTCTGGTAACACAGAAGTTTTACGGATTTTCCTGCCCACTCCTGGTCAAATCCTTCGCCATTCATCTGGATACTGGAGTAAAGATCTGTTCCCAGTGTATCCTTCACAAATTTATAAAAATCTTCGTCCCGTCCCTCCGGCTCTTCTCTCAGTTCTGTTTCTGCCGGATTTTCCAGACGGACGAGCACCGGTCTTGTGCCTGTACTCATAACAAGCTTCCGGAAGGTCACTCTGTTTCCTGCAAAGCTGTACCATCCCACACTTCGGTTCCATGTTTCCACCTTCTGTGTAAAAACATAATAATAAAAGCTCTCTTCATAATCCAGAAGACTGAACCGTTCTTCCGGAATTCCCAGAAATCCGGCAGCCTTCTGAAGATTCGCCACCTGAACCGAATCCATAGTTTCCATGGACACGGTCAGATAACGGACATTTTTTTCAACCTCTGAAACCCCCAGAAATTTCAACATTCCTCCCAGGAAATGTCCCAGAAGTTCCCAGGGTTCCTTTTTTTCTCCTGCTACCTGGACTTTTTCCTGCATCATGGAAATCCCGTAAAGGTCATCCATGAGAAATCCGCCTTTTTCCCGGGCAAAATATTCTGCCTCCAGACCAATGCAGTAATCGCCCTGCTCTGCTCTCCTGCACAGGCAGGTAGGTGTCTCAAAAAGACTGCTGCCCACCTTCACCGGGAGAGAACGTGCTTCCTCTGCCTTACGGTCGTAATAACAGATCTGCGAATATTTTTTTCCAAAGTCTATACCAATGATCAAATCCCGCGTCTCGTTCATTTTTGCTGTTCCTTTTCTATGGTAAACATTTCTTTCACATACTGTTCCTGACGAAGATATTTTTTCAGTCCCTCTGTTACCTCACGGGATTTTTCCAGACGCCGTGCAGAAAGAATCTGATTCAGCAGCTGATACTTGCTTCCCGCTATGCCCTCGACCTTTTTCATGGTCATAGTTCTTTCCACTGTCTCACGGATTTCTCCTTCTCTCTCGATCCGGAAATAATAATGGAGCGTTTCCCCGTAAAACAGGGTAAAGGTCTTTGTAAAAATCCCCTGGTAAACCTCACGGAGAGGCTCACTTTTATATTCTCTCTGTCCTCCCAGACCCGCATCCAGCGCATAAAAAAGTGTAACCCTGGATTCCGGATGTGCATGACACTCCACAAAGGTTTTGTCATCCAGCTGCCATGGACTCAGAAGTATGGGATCCAGCCTTCGGAAAAATCCAAACGTCATGTGGTCTCCTGCACACTCCTCCAGAAGCTCCTCTGCCATTTTCTTCTGTTTTTCATTTACGAGCTTTTCTTTGGACAGATCCATCAGAAGTGCCAGATGGCAGACCCTGTTAACCGGCCAGTGATTTTCCCATGCGTATTCCAGTCGCCGCCTGATAAATCGTGTCATTGGATATTCTTTTACAAAAATACCATAAGCTACCTGAGTCAGATAGGCACCGATGATTCTTTCTTTCCCCGACTGTTTCACATAGGATTCCAGAACAGATTCTCCTTCTTTACGATAATCCGAGGTAAACATGAGCAGACAGAGAAGTCTTTCCTCCAGTTCGTAGGTATCCATATCAAAGCCTTTTGCACTTTTCCATATGGAGAGCAGCTCATCTATCGGGTCGAAACGATAAAGCATCAGATAATGAAGTATCACTTCATCATATTTTCCCTGTCTGTACACCTCTGATGCAAGAGCAAGAAGCTCTTCATCCTCAGCCATATCCGCTTTCAGTATCATACGGCTGGTCAGCTTCAGAAGACTGCTCAGATTCAGGCCCTCATATCCGTATTCCTCCACCAGTGCCATTGCCTGGCGGAACATTCTTCTGGAAATCAGCACCTCCAGAAGTTTCGGACGATCCACGGAAACATATTCTTTGTAATCCATTGTACGCAGATAATAATCCAGATCCTCTCCCTGAACATGATCCGCATAATAATCCAGAAGCTGCCTGCATATCTCCCTTCGGTATTCCTGTGTACAGGCTGTTGCGGATGACAGTTCCTGAAAATAATTCAGATTATCCGGATTTATCTTATTCCGGCTGCAACAGTAAAGAAGAACTCCCGGTTCTTTTACATTCAGCTTCAGGACTTTTTCAGCCACTTCTCTGTCATCGTTGAGTTTTTTCAGATTATAATGTATGGTAGACACATATCTCCGCTGTTTCTCATCCTGAAACAGGATTACCGCATCCTCCGTATAGATCCGCGGATAGGCAACTCCCTGTACACAGGGGTATACGTCTTCCTTCCCGAACTGGCTGTGACAGACAATCACCTGGCGGATTTTGCTGTCGTCACAGTAAAGACGACAGGTAAAAAGATGACGGGCTACCTGCTCTGCTTCTTCTCTGGTTTCCGGATCAAAGAGAAATTCCTGATAGAGAGCCGCATAGTTTTCATCCATACAGCCTTCTGCGATCTTCCTTCTGGCAAATTTCTCCATGGCATCCCTGTAGCCCTCATAGATCAGAGGCTCTTTTTCCTTATGTGCGATGACACTGGCGTACACAAATGCCTTTCTGTTGTCTCCCAGAGTATTGTCATTATAGTTAAAGTACATCAGCAAAGGCTTGGGCAGTTCTCTCTGATAGGAAATATCCATAGTCTCCACATAATATTCATATAATCTGGTAAGCCGCAGTCCCTGCTGTACTGCCAGTGAAAACCAGCGGAAATATTCCGGTTTCCTTGGATTCCCTTTCATAATATATTTGCAGACAGCCTCGAGGACATCCTCCGACGGGAATTTTTCGTAACCGGCCACCAGAGCCCGATAAAGACTGCCATTAAAGTTTTTTTCATACCCTGACAGATAGGCCAGGCGCATGACCAGTTCCTCTGTGAGAAGTCCCCTTCTTCCGGCATGACAGAACACCTGTATCCAAAAAGGACTGAGTCGATGAAAAAGACTGATATCCCTGCTGGCCAGTTCCCATGCTTCCATATAAAGCACCGGACTGGTACAGCCCTTTTCAAACTGTTCTTCCATCATAAACAGACCTTCTGACGGAAGTTTTCTGTAACCGCCGTCCATCTGAAGGAGCAGCCACAGAAGTATAAAGCTGTCCGATTTACGCATATGGAAATTCTGAAGTCTCCATACAGCCTGAGCCTTGTCCTTGTACAGCCCCACTGTCGTACAGAGATACAGATAAATTCCTGCAAGCTCCAGTTCCTCTTTTACAAACTCTTTATCCTGGAATCTCTTCAGGATCTCTGCCGCCTCCGGATCCTTTCCCTCCAGATGTGCAATATATGCCTCGAACATCTGGTATTCCGGGTAATCGCAGCCGGAGGCATGAAGCTGGTTAATAATAAAGCGGCAGCTGGATATCCATGTATGAAAATCCATTTTCCCCTCTCTGTATTCCAGATAATCTTTTACCAGAGAGGCTCTGTGACGCTTTTCCTCTGCTCTGATGTCTGCCCGTATAAGAGCGCTTCTGGAAGCCGTCACTTCATAAACCAGTTTCTGATAAGGGCTCCTTACAATAATCTGTCCGATCTGGTTGCCTTCCTTTAACCGGTCTGCATGAATTACATATTCAATCCGACAGGTACTTCCGATAAACTCTTCCTGCGTGATCACACGATGTTCCGCCTCAAGAAAATCACCGACCGGTTCCATCTCCAGACGAAGATGGCCCCAGCCGTTTTTCTGAATATCAAAAGATTCCTGCACTGATTCCTTTATATCATAAAATTCATTCCGGACAGTTTTCAGAGATATGGATACCGGCTCCTTTTCCTTCAGTCCGACAAAGAACTCCTCCAGATGCTGATAAGTAACCGGTTGATGGGAAAGTCCTGCATAAAGAGCTTTCTGTTTTCTGTCAGCCCCTTTCATCATCATCGCGAAAGATTTATCTGTAAAAAGGCGATATGCCTCCCGAAAATCTCTTTTTGCGATTTCCCGGAAGCTTTCCATATTTTTTATCTCTCCTGCCGTGCTTCTGAACTGATCTTTTCTGGCTCTGATCTCAAAAGGAATCTTGTATTCTCCGACAGAAGATGTGATACAGAGCCATCCTTCACAACAGTCCCCGGGCTTCATTCCCGTCCCGTCCGCTCCGTACGGAATGCAGACTGCGGTTCCTGAAAATCTGCGATTCCCGGGAACAAGCCTGCGGTTGGAAGATGTGATGTATCCCTGGATTTTTTCGTTATCTTCTGTACCAAGATAGAGTTCTCCTCTGACAGTTTCCCCGGCTTCCAGAGAAATCTCCAGTCTTTCCTGCGAAAAAAGAAGAGCCGGCTCCTCGTACCTGAATTTTCCATTGAGTAATTGTTCTATCTTTTTCTTCAATATGGTTCACCTTTTTGTCCTTTTATCTTTTTGGGTCTTCATCCTGTAAAATAATTTTTTCCACCTCTTCCCGGAGCGGGATGGAATCCGTAGCGCCCGGTCTGGAAACAGCAATGGCAGAAGCTTTAGCCGCCATCTGAAGTCCCTCCTGCACCGACATTCCATCTATAATGGAAGCAATAAAATATCCAGTAAATGTATCTCCTGCCGCAGTGGTATCCACTGCCTTTACCCTGTAAATTCCCTGACGGTAAATCCCGGTTTCATCCTGATAAACAGATCCGTCTCCACCCAGTGTCAGCACAACCTTCGCCCTTGGATAAAGTTCCTGCATTTTTGCAAGGATCTTATCCGGCTCCTTTTCTCCCGTGATCTGGAAGCCTTCAATCTCATTTACCAGAAACAGGTTTACTTTTGACATATCACAGGCATCAAGCCCGGCGTCGTATGGAGATGGATTAAGTACGATCATCATCCCTTTTTCATAAGCCTTATCAATGATGTAATCTAATTCATTAATTTCATTCTGAAGTACGATAATATCTCCTTTTTCAAAGAAATCCAGCACTTCATCCACAAACTCTCGTGTAATCTGACGATTAGAACCGCCAAAAAGCAGGATACAATTCTGTCCATCTCTGTCTACCTGGATCATAGTGTGGCCGCAGGGACCTTCTACCCGGCGTACATATTTGGTGTCAACACCGTTTTCTTCACATGTCTCCACAAGAGGATCTCCTCCCTCACCCACCAGCGCCGCATGGTACACAGAAACGCCGGCCTTTGCCAGGGCAATGGACTGATTCAGTCCCTTTCCGCCGCAGAAGGTATCACGTCTGCTGGAGGCTCTTGTTTCTCCCGGAATCAGAATGCTTTCTACCTGATAAACATAATCCATATTCATGGATCCAAAATTCAATACCTTCATAAAACACCCTCCCACTATAAAACTCTATCGGTATTATTTTGCCATATTTTCTGAAAAAACGCAACTGGTGTCATAAGATATACGCAAACACACTTTTTTTACTTCTCCTGCATTCCCTCTATCATAATTTGCATAAAAATACAAAAGCTGTCCCAAAATTGGATTTTCTCAGGAACCCCCAATCTCTGAACAGCTTTTTTTGATTTTTATGCTCTTGTCAGCCAGTTTACAATGCCCTGCCACATGGCATCATAATACTCCCATTCACAGAATTCCGGCGGAGCCCAGTGAGGCGCACAGTCTGTAGTGCAGACTGCGCTTCGACCCTCTCCGTATTCCCCAAATACAATAAACGGATCATTATCTACCATAGCGGCCACAACGGATCCATCTCTGGGAATACACTTATTATAACCAAGCACCTGAGGGAATTCCACTGGAATCCCTTCCAACGCCTCATGTTTGGCAGTCATCACCGGTGTTACGCCTTCGCAGTGCTCCATACGGTCATCCACTGTCAGTACTTCTACGGGAAGCACCTCCTGCACCGAAGTATCATGCCATTTACCTTTCCCGTCAATACCTGCAAAGGTCATATAACCGCCCACCATAAGAAGCCCTCCTCCGGAAAGCACATAATCCCGAAGAAGCATGGTGCGGTTTGGTCTTTTTTCACTTCTGCTGAAGGTTGCTGTAGGCAGAAGCAGGGTATGTGCTCCAATGTCAGACAAAATTACCGCATCATACTGTTTCAGTTCTTCCATGGTAAAAGGAAATCCGTCCATCGCCAGATGATTCGGGAGAAAATCCACCTCATAGCCGCCCTTCTCCAACGCAGCCTTCAGCCATTTTTCTCCTGATTCGTACACAGACGTATGAAAGGTATCGAATCCTTTTACATGCGTGGTAAAACTCATCCAGGATTCTCCTGCAAGCAATGCTTTTTTCATAGATCTGAATTCCTCCCTGATCAGATATTTTCCGGTTTATCCATTAATTCCAGAGGATAATCCCCAAGACGTTTTACTTCAAATCCATTTGCCTTAAATTCCTCATAATCAAAGGCATTTAACTCATCAATTGAAAGTTTATGGAATTCGTAAAAGTTTGGCCACCATTCATATCCGCTTCCCAATTCTGCATTCAGATAAGCGTCTGCAATATCCTTGCCCATTTGAGGTGCTACATAAAAAGCTCCCATTGCCAGCACATTAACACCGTTCCCTGTAATAGCCCGAAGAGCAGCCGGAACACTTTCCACAACACCTGCATGAACTCCGGGACACTTGCTTGCTGCAATGTGAATTCCCATTCCGGTTCCGCAGAACACAAGGGCGCGTTCAAATTCCTTTTCACTGATCTTAGCTCCGACTTTCAATCCAATACGGTGAAACATTTCCGGATTTTCTTCGTCAGCGGACTTTACCCCAATATCCGTGACCTTCCATCCTTTTGCCTTCAGGTGGGCAACCACCGCTTCCTTCAAAGGAAATCCGGCAAAGTCTGCTCCGACCAATATTTCTTTATCTTTTACCATCTTCATTTTGTGTTTCCTCCCAATACATTATTGTGATACCCGCTCCTGCTTTATGCTTTTTTCTTAGACAGCTTGATATTGTTGTCTGCAAAATAGTTGAAAACCATTACCAAAATCAGAACCAGACCCCAGATCAGAGAAATATAATAGCTGCTGATCTGCGGGAAACGGTTGATTCCGGTTTCCAATGCTTTTACAAGGAAAATAGCCAGCAATACACCGCTGATCTTTCCTTTTCCGCCATTCGGATTTACACCGCCCAGAACTACAATCATAATACACTGCAAGGTGTAATTACTGCCGTAATCAGAACGTGCTGAATTATAATTTGCCAGCATAATCATTCCTCCAAGCGCAGAACAAATACCGGAAATAATATAGGTTTTGATCAAAATCAGATCCACCTTCAGACCGCTGTATTTTGCAACATTCTGGTTTGTTCCGGTGAGAATCAGTTTCTTGCCGTAAGTGGTTTTTCCAAGAAGCACCGCCAAAATTACCGCAACAACCGCAAAAACCAAAAACTGTATCGGAATACCAAAAATACGATTGTTGATGGAATAAGAATATTCACTCGGAAATCCGCTGATAGCGCTTCCGTTCGTCAGTACAAGACCAATACCGGTAAACAGCTGTCCCGTACCAAGAGTTGCCAGAATAGGCGGGATATGCACTTTGGAAATCAGTATACCATTGATAGCTCCTGTGAGCATACCAATCAAAATTGCCAGAACAAAGAGTACAGGAATCCAGGCAGGACTGATACTTCCGGTCTCTCCTCCGATTTTCATCATAAGAAGCGCCATGGAAATGCCTGTCATATTTGCCACGCCTACTGTGGAAAGATCAATTCCTCCAGTGATCATACACACCATCACACCAAGAGACATAAGACCAAATTCCGGAAACTGCGCGAACATAGTCTGGAAATTCACAAGCGTATAAAATTTTGAAAACCTTGTGGCAGCCATAAAAGCAAGCCAGAGAATGGTAATAATGATCAGTCTCCACAAATGTGGATTGCTGTTCACAATACGTCTGATACTTCTTTTCTTTTCCATTAAGCTGCCTCCTCTCTCTTCTTACCTTTTACTATGGTGGCTCTCGTACTCTGGATTGCGCTGACTGCCGTACCTACTACAATGAGAAGTCCTACAAATACGTCTTTCCATATAACCGGTACACCAATAAGAATCATAGAGTTCTCCACCAATACGATCAAAAGAGTTCCAAGAAAGCACCCGGTAAGGGTTCCTTTACCACCTACAATAGCAGTTCCTCCAAGTACCACACCTGCAATAATATTCATTTCCATACCAAGCATATTAGTCGGCTGGCACTGCTGCATCATACACACACGGATAATACCTGCCAGGCTGGCCACGATTCCCGCAAATACATACAGCAGAAATTTGGTACGTTTTACCTTAAATCCAACGTTATACGCAGCGCTTTCATTTCCCCCGATGGCGTAAATACCTCTTCCAAACAGGGTAAACCGGAGAACAATGAACGCAATGATATATACGGCTATCAGAACCAAAAATGCCATTGGCAGTCTGGAAGAAAGTCCACTCTGAGCATTTGTTGCCGTATATAACGCTGTGGTACCAAATTTTTTCATTCCGGATGGAATGACTGCCAGTACCTTGGACTCCAGAGTTCCCTGCATAATACCCTTAAAAATACTGGAAGTACCCAAGGTCACTATCATGGCAGGAAGATTCATATACCCGATAAAATAACCGTTTACTGCACCCAGAACCGCCCCCAGAACAATACCCATCAGCAGAGGAAGAAGAATTCCGCCCTCATAGCCTGAATCCAGAAAATACTTGGTGGTGGCAAATGCTGTCAGGGATGCAAGAGCCGGGAAGGATACGTCAATACCTCCTGTAAGAATTACAAGAAACGCACCTACTGCAAACAGCCCCGGCACAATCATTGCCGACATAATATCTACAATATTATTTGACGTAAAAAACTGTCCGGAACGCGCCTGAATCAACAGTGACAATGCAACCAGAATCAGGAAAATATACGTTTCATTATGCTGTAATAATTTTTTAAATGTTTTCTGCATATGTTTTCCCCTCCTTTACATCATCCGATCCAGAATCATAGATTCCTGGATGTCCTGTGTATCAAGTTCTCCTGCTGTTCTTCCGTTTTTCAGAATGAGTATTCTGGAGCAGTTCTCCATAATCTCCGGAAGGTCGTCCGATATAATCACGACTGCCATTCCCTCGTTAGCCAGTTTCTGAAGCACTGCATGAATGTCGTGCTTGGAACCGATATCCACACCTACTGTAGGTCCGTTCAGAACAAGCACATCCGGTTTGCAGGACAACCATTTGGCAATGACAATACGCTGCTGATTACCACCTGATAACGTGGAAGCTGCATTATCCGGGTTGGGGGTTGCAATAGCAAGCTCTTTCACCCAATGTTCCACCTCTTTTTTACATTGATTTTCATCCACAAACATGCCTTTTTTCAGCTGATCAATTTTGGAAATAATAATGTTGTCTCCAATACTTTGTGGAAGAAACAAACCTTCGCTGAGACGATCCTCCGGCACAAAGCCTATTTTGTTATCAATTGCATCCTGAGGTGTTTTTAAGGTCACGGTTTTGCCCTGAATTTTGATTTCTCCTGACGTAGCAGGCTTCATACCAAATAAAGACAGCGCCAGTTCCGTACGTCCGGAATCCAGTAACCCGGTAATTCCCAGAATTTCTCCACCTTTTACCTCAAAATTAATATTTTCATAAAAACCATCTAAGGTCAGATTTTGCACCTCTAAAACAGGCTTTTCTGAAATCCTGGATGGCGTAAAAGTACGTTTTTCAAATTCTCGTCCGGTCATATAATAAGAAAATTTCTTATCATCCAGCTCGGAAATATTTCCTGTTTTAATTAATTTGCCACTTCTGAATACGGTAAATCGTTCTGCGATTTCAAAAACCTCATCCAGCTTATGACCAACAAACAGAATGGCAATTCCCTGCTGTTTCAGCTGAGCAATGATCTTAAACAATGATTTTACTTCTTTTTTTGTAAGGGCCGTTGTAGGCTCATCCATAATAATCAGACGCGCATTAAACATCAGCGCGCGGCAGATTGCAACCATCTGTTTATCCGCCACAGTCAAGTTTCCCAGCGTAGCGTCCAGATCCACCTTAAAATCAATCTTTTTCACCGCTTCTTCTGAGATTTTCTGCATTTCTTTTTTGCTGACAAATTTTTTGCCGGAAGCCAGTTCACTGTTGATAGCCAGATTTTCACGAACAGTCAGATTGGGGAAAATCGAAAAATCCTGTGGAATTACCTGAATACCTCTGGATATGGCTTCTATCGGCGTAATCTTATTCATCTCTTTTCCATCGAATTCAATAGTTCCGCCATCTCTCTGATATACTCCGGAAATAATTTTAATCAATGTGGACTTTCCACATCCGTTTTCCCCTGCCAGACAATGAATTTCTCCCGGCTTGATTTCCAGGGTCACATTATCCAGAGCGTGTACACCTGCAAAATATTTATGTATCCCAACGGCACGAAGTAAATATTCCCCCATGGAGTCCCTCCTATTTTTTCAAGGCACTGCAGTTTTTACTGCAGCGCCCTGAAATGATATGTTTTCTTTATATAATGTATCTATTAGAATCCAAAGGAATCTACATTTTCTGCATTAATCACGATCCACGCTTCACCTTCCAGAACGGTCTCGCTTCCTTCACGGAATGTAAGCTTATCATATCCTTCTACGCCAAGGTCAACAGTATCGCCGATTTCTTCTCCGTTAAGAACCTTCAGTGCAAGGCTGATCATGGCTTTACCTGCGCCTGCCGGATCCCACAGTGTAAGGGATTTTACTGCGCCGCTCTTAAGAAGTTCTGCATTGTCAGCAGGCATTCCGGTTCCGGATGTAAATACTTTTCCGGTAAGACCAAGCTCTTCAATGGCGCGTGCAACACCAGGAGCATCATAGGAAGAGGTTCCCATAATCCCCTTCAGATCCGGATATTTTTTCAGAAGCTCTTTTGCTACGTTGTATGCAGTATCACCGTTGTCATGAGATTCTACACGAGGCTCTGCTTCCAGAAGAGTCATATTTGGATAGGCTTCTTCTGCATGTGCAACTCCTGCGTCTGCCCACTCATTATGAGAAGCGTTTGTCACGTCTGCTACCATTGTGGTATAAACGCCTTCTTCTCCCATGGATTCTGCCAGGTTGTCCATAATAAATGCGCCGTATCCGGTATTGGAGAATGCTTCGATGTCATAGTCTACGTTTTCAAGACTTGCACCCTCATGAGCAATTACAACGATTCCCGCATCCCTTGCCTGTTTCAGAACCGGCTCCAGAGATGCTGGGTCAACAGGAACCACGCAGATGGCGTCTACGCCCTGTGCGATCAGATCCCCAACCAGCTGTGCCTGTTTGGTTGCATCGATCTCATCAGTTCCTTTCTGATATGCGTTTAATCCCTTCTCTTCCGCATATTCTGTTACACCCGTATCCATACGTACAAACCATGGATTAGAAGAATCTTTTGGTACTACTACAATTTCATAATCTCCATCATCTGCAAGTGCCGTTACGCCTGTTGCACCAAACACCATTGCTCCTGCCATAAGTACCGCTAATAATTTTTTCATCTTCATGCTTACAACCTCCATA
>UQLX01000009.1 GCA_900541985.1 uncultured Blautia sp.
ACCAGTTCTGTTTTGAGAGCTGGTTGCAAAAAAGGATGAACTTCACGGATTCAGGTAATATGTAAATTGAGGCTCATTTACAGCAGCAATCCCATGAGGATTAAAATTGCTGTCATAAGTTTTCTCTCTCCTCCCTGTCCAAAGCAAAAAATCAGGAAACCTCTTCCAGATATTTTTTTACTTCCAGAAGCGACGGGAGGATACACTCTGCCAGTTTTTCCATTTCACTTGTGGGTTCTGCAAGATCCGGAACCATAATCGCATGTAATCCGGCACTTTTAAGGGCACGAATCCCGTTATAGGAATCTTCTATCCCATAGCATTTTTCCGGCTCCGCCTGAAGCCGTTCACATGCCTCCAGATAAATGTCCGGCTCCGGCTTACTTCTTTCTACCATGTCCCCGCACACGATCTCATCAAAATATTCCATAAGCCCACTTTCAGAAAGCTCTTTTTTTACAATTTCTTCCCGGGTTGATGTTGCCAGTCCAACCTTTATGTCTCTATAATGAAGATATTCCAAAAGCTCTATAATTCCTCTTTTTTTAGGAAGCTTTCCTCCTGCTGCCTGTTCATGAAAAAGATCTGCCATTTCTTTTTTGTATACAGCATAAGGAAAATCTTCCCCATAATGCTTCTGAAATATTTGTAATGTTGCTTCACTGTTTGTCCCAAGACACTCCATACAGGTTTTTTCTATATCCGGAATCCCATATTTATCCGCCACCTGTTTCCAGGTACGGATTACCAGAGCCTCTGAATCAAAAATCACTCCATCCATATCAAATATCACTGCTTCCAGCATTTTACCCCTCTCACGCTTTCATAATGTATTTAATCGCATCCTGAATCCATTCCACATATACAAGGTTCATGCCCTCTGCTTCTTCCATAGATGCCCTGCACACTTTAGGAAGGATCACTGTGGTAAAGCCGAGCTTCTTTGCCTCCGATACTCTCTGCGCAGCCATACTGACCGCACGAACTTCTCCACTTAATCCTACTTCACCAAAAGCCAGCACAGAATCCGGAATTACTATATCCTTGCAGCTGGATACCACAGCCAGGGCAATTCCAAGATCAATAGCCGGCTCTGTCATTTTCATGCCTCCTGCAATATTCACATAGGCATCGCAGGAGGCGAGATGAATCCCGACTTTTTTTTCAAGCACCGCCATAAGCAGGTTCACTCTGTTAAAATCCGTTCCCACTGCAGTTCTTCTGGGAATTCCAAAATTACTCTGGCAGACAAGCGCCTGAATTTCCACCAGGATCGGTCTCGTTCCTTCCATGGAACAGGCCACAATAGATCCGGAGGTTCCATTTGGTTTTCCATTCAGCATAAACTCCGAAGGATTTTTTACTTCCTCCAGACCGGTACTTCGCATTTCAAACACTCCGATTTCATTAGTGGAGCCAAAGCGATTTTTTACAGCGCGAAGTATACGGTAAGAAGCATGGCGGTCTCCTTCAAAATAAAGAACCGTATCCACCATATGTTCCAGCACTCTTGGCCCTGCCACATTTCCCTCTTTCGTCACATGACCTACAATAAAAATAGAAATTCCCATTCCCTTTGCGATCTGCATAAGAATATTTGTGGATTCCCGCACCTGGGATACGCTTCCCGGCGCAGAACTGATTTCCTCATGGAACATCGTCTGAATGGAATCAATCACAACCATATCCGGTTTCTTTTTTTCAATCACTTCCCGTATGGTTTCCAGATTCGTCTCACAGAAAATCTGCAGATTTTCATTAAATTCTCCAATACGATCTGCGCGGAGACGGATCTGGCGCAATGATTCCTCTCCTGAAATATATAGAACTGAGTTTCCGGACAATGCCAGATTCCTGCATACCTGTAAGAGAAGAGTGGATTTTCCAATCCCCGGATCTCCCCCCACAAGAACAAGAGACCCGGGGACGATACCGCCCCCGAGTACTCTGTCAAGTTCTTTAATATCTGTCAGCTTTCTCTCGCTCTCTGACAGCTTGATGTCCTTTAGCTTTACCGGTTCCGCTTTCTGACCCGTTACTTTCCGGATTGCTGTCGAAGAAGTTTTTTTTGCGGAAACGGTCTCTTCCACAAAGGTATTCCAGGCTCTGCAGCCAGGGCACTGTCCCATCCACTTAGAGGATTCGTAGCCACATTCCTGGCAAAAATATACAACCTTTTTATTTTTTAACATTTTGCAATCTTCACTTCTACACTGTCTGTGTCACCAAGCTCCACACTGAAGGAAAGCTTTCCGCCCAGATTTGTCTTCATTGTTCCTGCGTCCGCTCCACTGATAGAGATTTCATATTCTGTGTCTGCTTCCATCTCTACTGTGATCTGCGCATCCTCTGCTCCCTCTACCTGAAAGCTCATGGTAGAACCGTCCTGGGTAAGGTTATAAACCGCTGTTCCCGGTACAGATTCATAAACAAACATTCCATTCCGCTCCAGCTTGGTGATTTCATGAAAAGTTTTTACTTTATATACGTCTCCCTGATGCTGAAAATCGGATACTTTTGATTTCTGCGCCAGCTGATAATTTCCAAAGCTGATGCTTCCGTTTTCCTCTGTACGAATCAGTTCTTTTACTACTGCCATGATCTTATGTCCTCCTGAAATTTCTCTGTTGTTTCATTTATCCTGCAGACTGAAAAACACTTTAGGTTTTTTCTTCTGATATGTTTTATTATACCATTTTCATATTTTTTTGAACAGTATCCTTATCAAGATTTAATATCTTTTTTAAATTTTCCAGACTCTTTCTGTTCTTTCAGGACAGGTACAAAACGAAGCTGTTTCTGGTACAGCTGCACCCTTACTGTATCGCCTCTCTTCACTCTTCCTTCCAGAATCTCACCAGCCAGAACATCCTCCAGTCTGGTCTGGATCTCACGGCGGAGAGGTCTTGCACCATATTTCATGTCAAATCCGGTTTCTGCAAGAAAATCTTTTACCGGACTGCCGATTCTCAGCCGGATATCCAGTTGTTCCTCACATCTTTTTTCCAGATTTTTTAAAAGAAGCTCAACGATTTTTCGGATATTCTCTTTATTCAGAGTATGGAACACCATAATCTCATCAATACGGTTCAAAAATTCCGGTTTAAAAAGACGTCTTACTTCTTCCATTACATTGGATCTCATCCGTTCATAGTCCTGTTTTTCATTGTCTCCTGAAAGAAATCCCAGTTTTTTTGGCTCAATAATTGACTGAGCGCCTGCATTGGAAGTCATGATTATGATCGTCTGTTTAAAATCCACTTTTCTTCCATGAGCATCTGTAATATGTCCATCATCCAGGACCTGAAGAAGAATATTAAATACATCCGGATGTGCTTTTTCAATTTCATCAAAAAGAAGCACGCTGTACGGGTTTCTTCGTACTTTTTCGCTGAGCTGTCCACCTTCCTCATAGCCCACATATCCCGGCGGTGAACCGATCAGCTTCGATACGCTGTGTTTCTCCATATATTCAGACATGTCCACACGTATCATTGCCTGTTCACTTCCAAACACAGCCTCTGCCAGAGCTTTTGACAACTCTGTTTTTCCCACTCCGGTAGGACCCAGAAAAAGGAATGACCCAATCGGACGGGCAGGATCCTTCAAACCGACCCTTCCCCTTTTGACTGCCTGTGCGACTGCCTTTACCGCTTCCTCCTGCCCGATAACACGTTTATGAAGTGTTTTTTCCAAGTGAGCAAGACGCTTCGATTCGCTTTCTGTCAGGCGCTGCACCGGTACCTTGGTCCAGTCAGAAATCACATCCGCCACAGAGGCTTCTGTTACTCTGTGATTTTTTCTTCTGTTTTTCCGTTCTTCTTTCTGACGAAGTTTTTCCAGTTCTTTTTCCAGTTTTTTCTGTTGTTCCTGTACTTCTCTGGCCTTTTCCAGATCCGCTTCCTGAATTGCCTGTTCTTTCTGTTCCAGAAGTACACGGATCTGTTCCTCAGCTTTTTCTGTTTCCGGACAGGACTGAAAAGCTCCCAGCCGCACTTTTGCGGAAGCTTCATCTATGATGTCAATGGCTTTATCCGGAAGAAAGCGGTCATTGATATAACGCACCGACATATGAACAGCAGCTTCAAGAGCGCTGTCATCAATGGATACCCCATGATGATTTTCATAGTATGGCCTCAGACCTTTTAGGATTTCCAGCGCCTCCTGCTCTGAAGGTTCTTCCACTGTTATCGGCTGAAATCTTCTTTCCAGAGCGGCATCTTTTTCAATGTACTTTCTGTACTCCTCCAGGGTCGTTGCGCCGATCAGCTGAATTTCTCCTCTTGAAAGAGACGGTTTCAGGATATTGGAAGCGTCAAGAGCGCCTTCCGCACCTCCCGCACCGATGATCGTATGAAGTTCGTCTATAAAAAGAAGGATTCCCTGATCTTCCCTTACTTCGCTTACCACATTTTTGATGCGTTCTTCAAATTCTCCTCTGTACTTGCTCCCTGCAACCATGCCGGAAAGATCAAGAACAACCACTCTCTTCTCCTTCACAGAATCCGGAACCATTCCGGAAACAATCTTCTGAGCCAGTCCCTCTACAATCGCGGTTTTTCCTACTCCCGGTTCTCCTACCAGGCATGGATTATTTTTTGTTCTTCTGCTCAGAATCTGAATCAGGCGGGTAATTTCCCTGTCCCGGCCAACCACCGGATCCAGCTTGCCTTCTGATGCCAGCACCGTAAGGTCACGACTATACTGATCCAGAAACGGAGTGCCGGAGCCAGTTTGCTTTTTTTGACTTCTGACTGACTGCAGTTCCTCCGTTACAGTCTTCCCTTCGTATCCCATTGCAGTAAGAACCCCTGCATAAAGCTTCTGAATATTAATGCCCATTGTATACAGAAGCCTTGTGGCAACGGAGTCTGTCTCTTTCAGCATTGCCAGCATGAGATGTTCTGTTCCGATTTTTTCTTCTTTTCGGATCTCCGCCTCTCTGCATGCCTGATCCATGATCTTCCTTGCCCGCGGACTGAATTCCGGCTCTCTTTCTTCTGTGAGAACCTCTGCCGGTGCGATCAGACTGCCAATCAGCTCCATAAGACGCTCCGGCTCCACACCGAACTCTTCCAGGATCCTTCCTGCTGTTCCTTCCTGTTCTTCCAAAAGTCCCACCAGAATATGTTCGGTACCAATATACGTATGCTTACAGGACTGTGCTGTGCTCTTTGCAGATTTCAGAGCATTTTCAGCCTGTCTGGTAAACTTTTTCTGCATATGCTCCTCCTGTTTTCCAAAAAATTTCCTGTTTTTTACAGGTCATATTCATCAAAAATCTCATTGATCAGCTCATGTACTTCAGATCTGGAAACCTTTTTACAGCAGCCCTTTGCCAAAGCTACTATAAGATTTTCTTTCATTTCTTCCAGAGCCTTTATCTTATCCACGTCAATGGCAACAATAGCGCCTCTCCTTCTGTCAATAGAAACAAAGCCTTCCTGCTTCAGAAGTGTATATGCCTTGTTTACCGTATGCATATTAATGCCTATGGTATCTGCCATCTGTCTTACGGAAGGAAGAGTATCTCCTTCCTGCAGCCTTGACGTAGCGATTCCAAGGATGATCTGGTTCATTAATTGAACATAAATGGCCTCATCACTGTTAAAATCAATTTCTATGACCATATTCAAGCCTCCTCTTATCGTGTTACACATATACTAGCACATCTCTCATATTTTGAAAACAGTAAATTTTTCACATGAAAAAAGACAGTATTCCAGAGTAACACAGGAATACTGTCTTTTTCTTTGAAAATCAGCCGATGATCTTCTTTAACTGTTCTTTATTAAGAAGCAGATTAAATCCCAGAGGATTTATCACCATAGCTTCTGCCTGAGGTATCATAATCTCCGGAAGTTTGGCAAAAGGAAGTTTGGCAATCCTCATTTTTTTTCCTTTTGCAAATTTTTCATATTCCATTACATCTGAAAAAACAGGCTGAAGAATTTTTCCCTCTTTGTTTTTCAGATATGGGATGTTTACTTTTGCAGGATCCTCTTCACTTGGTGCCATGGCAACCAGAAATTCTGCTTTTCTGAGGTTTGCGATCAGTTCCTCCTCCAATTCACGGAGATTTCCATGTTCCTCCTTGGCTACCGGACGACGCAGTTCCTGCATAAAATAAATGCCGGAAAGCTGCAGTGTGGAGTTGATAAGTGGTCTCTTTTCCGGCTCCAGCTTACTGAGATCCGGCTGACGCACGATACTGGTGAGTTCCACTTCTGTTTCTTCTGTTCCATTGTTCCATACCAGTGAGTTTACGCCGACTGAAAAGAGAAGTCCGTACATTTTCGGAAAATCCTTTTTCTCATATTTCATGCCCATAAGAAGGATTTTATCATCCAGTTTCTTTTTTCCAAATGCTTTCAGCGTTTCTTCCTCAGCAAAAAACCATGCCTGGTCATTATAAGTCTCTTCTGCGCAGGTCACATAAGGAAGCTTTGTCGCCTGAGAATACGCCACAAAAATGGTTTCTCTTGCCTGAATTTCCTTCACTGCGTCTACTACACTCATTCCCATTTTTATAATCCTTTCCATATTCCGCCTGTATTTCAGGCAGACGGAACTCCTTTTCTTTCTTATTTATGCCTCATCGATTGCTTTTCCGATATCATGGCGCATATATTTTGTAGCAAAGCTGATCCAGTCAGTCGCTTCATATGCATTCTTTCTTGCCTCTTTGAGGTCGCTGCCCTTGGCAGTGATCCCTACCACACGGCCGCCGTTTGTAACAATCTGTCCATCCTGGAACTTTGTTCCTGCATGGAAACAGTAATATCCTTCTTTTCCTTTGAAGTTCTCAAATCCGGACATCGGAATTCCCTTTTCGTATTTTACAGGATATCCTTCACTTGCCAGAACTACGCACACGGCTGCATTATCCTCAAATTCCAGTTCCACCTGATCCAGTGTACCATTGACACAGGCTTCCATCACATCGAGAATATCTGTTTTCATTCTCGGAAGCACCACCTGCGCCTCCGGGTCACCGAAACGGGCATTATATTCCAGAACCTTCGGTCCGTCTGCAGTAAGCATCAGACCAAAGAAAATGATTCCAACAAAAGGACGGCCTTCAGATGCCATGGCGTCTACCGTAGGCTGGTAGATGTATTTCCTGCAGAAATCATCTACTTCTTTTGTATAAAAAGGACTTGGAGAAAAGGTACCCATTCCACCAGTATTCAGTCCTTTATCGCCATCCATGGCGCGTTTATGATCCTGTGCGGAGGTCATGGTACGGATTGTTTTTCCATCCACAAAGGAAAGAACCGAAACCTCACGGCCCGTCATAAACTCTTCAATAACCATGGTATTTCCCGCACTTCCGAACTTTTTGTCCTCCATGATCTCTTTGACACCGGCCTCCGCCTCTGCAAGATCCTTACAGATCAGAACCCCTTTTCCCAGCGCCAGTCCGTCTGCTTTCAGGACAATCGGAAATTTTGCCTGTGTACGAAGATATTCCAGAGCTTTTTCCGCATCATCAAAATTCTCATAACCGGCAGTCGGAATCTGGTACTTTTTCATCAGGTCCTTGGAAAACGCCTTAGAGCCCTCAAGAATTGCCGCATTTTTGCGAGGACCAAACACCTTCAGTCCTCTGTTTTCAAATACATCCACAACGCCGCCTACCAGGGGATCGTCCATGCCGATGATGGTAAGATCGATCGCTTTTTCTTCGGCAAAATCTGCCAGCTTCTCAAATTCCATAGCTCCAATAGGAACACATTCTGCAAATTCAGAAATTCCGGCATTTCCCGGTGCACAGTAGATTTTATCTGCCTTCGGGCTTTTTGCCACGCTCCACGCAATGGCATGTTCTCTTCCGCCGCTTCCAACAATCAATATATTCATAGGTGTTTCCTCCTTATCTGCTGATCCGTACCTTTCCATCTTCTACCATAACCTTTCCGTTGGCGATCAGATTGATCGCTTCCGGAAGGATCTGCCATTCTGCCCGCTCCATTACCCGGCGCTGAAGGATTTCCGGAGTATCTTCTTCCTGCACTTCAACTGCTTTTTGAAGGATGATCGGGCCGGTATCTGTTCCCGTATCTACAAAATGCACCGTAGCGCCAGTCACCTTTACCCCTCTGGACAGAACGCCTTCATGAACCCGCAGCCCGTAAAACCCGGTTCCGCAGAACGAAGGAATCAGAGATGGATGGATATTTATGATCCTGTTTGGATATGCCTCTACGATCATCGGAGGAACTGCCACCAGGAATCCCGCCAGAACCACCAGATCGATCTGATGGTTCTGAAGTTCAGCAAGAAGCGCCTTATGAAACGCTTCCCGATCCTCATATGCTTTTGGAGAAATGCATACTGCCGGAACCCCATGCTTCTCCGCTCTCTCAAGAGCATAGGCTCCTGAATTATTGCTGATCACAAGACCTACACTGGCATTTGTGATTTTGCCGCTTTCCACTGCATCCAGAATGGCCTGAAGATTCGTTCCGCCTCCGGATACAAGAACACCCAGTTTCAGCATAAATCAACACCCTTTTCTCCCGCTTCGATACGACCTACCACATAAGGAGTATCTCCTGCTGCACGGATTGCTTCCATTGTTTTATCCACATCCTCAGGACGGACAGCAAGGATCATTCCAAGTCCCATATTGTATGTGTTGTACATCATCTGTTCTTCGATATTTCCTTTCTCTGCAAGAAGCTTAAAGATCGGAAGTACCGGATAGCTGTCTTTTTCTACCACAGCTCTGGTTCCCTCTTTCAGCATACGGGGAATGTTCTCATAAAAACCGCCGCCTGTAATATGGCTGCATGCATGAATACGAACTCCCGCTTCCTTAATGCTCTTAAGAGCTTTTACATAAATTCTGGTCGGTGCAAGAAGCGCCTCTCCCAAAGTACTTCCCAGTTCATCATAATAAGTATCCAGGGACTCTCTGGTCATATCAAATACTTTTCGTACAAGAGAAAATCCATTGCTGTGTACACCGGTGGAAGCCATACCGATCAGTACATCTCCTGCTTCCAGTTCTTCTCCTGTAAGAAGATCTTTTTTATCAATAACGCCTACCGCAAAGCCTGCAAGGTCATATTCGTCCTCCTGCATAAGTCCAGGATGTTCTGCAGTCTCTCCGCCGATCAGGGCAGCACCGGACTGAACACAGCCCTCTGCCACACCAGCTACGATCTCCGCGATCTTTTCCGGATAGTTTTTGCCGCACGCAATATAGTCCAGGAAAAACAGAGGCTCTGCTCCTGCACACGCGATATCATTGACACACATGGCAACTGCGTCAATACCGATGGTATCATGCTTGTCCATAACCATTGCAAGCTTCACCTTGGTTCCGCATCCGTCAGTACCGGAAACCAGAGTCGGCTCTTCCATTCCCTTAAAGCTGCTCAGAGAAAAAGCGCCTGAAAATCCGCCAATCCCGCCAAGGACCTCCGGTCTCATAGTCTTTGCAATATGTTTTTTCATCAGCTCCACTGATTTATATCCTGCCTCTATATCCACACCTGCGTTCTTGTAATCCATAATATCCTCCCAGTATTTTGTTTATGATAATGGCTGTTTTTCGCGTCCCTGACGTTTTTTAATAATTCTGATAGCCTACTTCCTGCAGTCTTGCATCTTTCGCCTCTACCTGTTCCTTCAGCTCCTGACTATATGCTTTCAGTTTTTCCAGAAGTTCCTGATCTGAGGTTGCAAGAATCTTTGCTGCCAGAAGTCCCGCATTTGCTCCGCCATTAATAGCAACTGTTGCAACCGGGATACCTGACGGCATCTGTACGATGGAATAAAGAGAATCACGTCCTCCCAAAGAGGTGGTATGCATCGGAATACCGATTACCGGCATCGGGAAGATTGCCGCACACATTCCCGGCAGATGCGCTGCCATTCCTGCACCTGCAATGATCACCTTAAATCCTCTTTCTTCTGCGCTTTTTGCATAATCAAAAAATACGTCCGGTTCTCTGTGGGCAGAAATAATCTTCATTTCGTACTCCACACCAAGCTTGTCAAGAATAGCCGCAGCCTTGCTCATAACCGGCATATCTGAATCGCTTCCCATTACAATTCCAACTTTTTTCATTGGTAGGCCTCCTTTTTCGTTCTGTTTCAGGTTGATTCTACTAAGATTCTATTTTTGTGTCAACCGCTTTCCCGCAAAGAAATATTTTGGCGCACAAACTGTTTTTGTATTCTCAGCAAAAAGGCTTATTCAGTTCCTCTGTACCAGACAGCACGAATCGTCCCTCTTCGATAATGGAATGACTTTCTCCATCGTCATCGATCACACGAATACTTCCCAGTTCGTCATACGGGATCGTGATGTCTGTATGGCATCCATAGTAAGCGAGACTGATATCTTCTTTTCTCAGACTGGAAATCTCGTTGTCACGGGCAATGATCTCTTTTCCATCAGGATTGTAAACCGGAGTATCTTCCGCCCAGCTGTAGCAGGTATCGCCCACTGCAAAATGAGGTCCCATTTTTTCTGCAATAAGAATCGGAAGTTTGTCCGCAATTCCATATTTCTCCGCCGCAACATAAGCAGTGGTATTGGTTCCGATCGCAAACTCTCCCATAGGAATCTTTACATGATGGTGAAGAATATTATCCTCAATATAAGCGCGGTTTTCCTCCTCGCTTTCAAAATTACTGCAGGAATAATCGATCACCTGTCCACAGTCAAATACCAGCTTCAGATCTCTGAACTGCAGACCATTCAGATATACTTTTTTCACATGGAGGATTCCGCCTGTCCCGGCAAGAACCGGAGAGGTAAAGACTTCTCCCACCGGAATGTTGACATCTGCCACGCAATTCTCAAAGTTTGTCTGCTTTTCCGGATTCTCAAGAGTATGAAGATGGATGATAAGATCCGTTTCATTGCCGTCTTTTCCTTTGATCTCCACCCACTCGCAGGTATCCAGTTTATCAATGATGGTCTGCTGGATCTGCTGATAAAGCTTATAATCCAGCGTATTGATCTTTACGATCTCTCCAAAAATCTCCTGGAATTTTCCTCCGATTTCCGGAACCGGATAAGCAATGATCGTAAAGCTTCTTTCCTCGCCCTTAATATAACGGTTGACAATCTGTCCGGATTCATTATCCAGTTCCACCTGCAGCTTTTGCTGCGCCCCACTTAAAGCATATGCTTCCGACCTGGATACCGGAGAAAAAGGCTCTTCTCCAAAAGTCTCGATCACTGCCGGACCACCATGGACTCCTGCCAGTTCTTCATATTTGTCGTATGCATTCTGCATGGAACGAAGCTTTCTCTTTACAAAATCACTGTCCAGGAAAAGCGCACTGTCCTGTCTGTGGTCGTATTCGTACTGCGGATTTGCCACAGCTCCTGTAAATCCTACCCGGGCACTTCCACGTTTATTTACAACGTGAGACGCATGACGATAGATCACCGGTTCCAGCCCCATCTCCCTGAACTGCAGAATGGCTGCACGAACCATCCGCTCAAAGCCAAGGCTGTAACGGATATTCACTGTTTTTTTCCGTGTAATATCCTTCCTTGTATTGATAAATCCAATGCGGTATCCCTCCGTATAAGTACGGGCCATATCATCAATCTGCGCCTGCGTAAGACGGTTCAGAAATTCCGCAACACCGGTTTCATTTTCTGATACATATTCTCCATATCGATAAAGATACCGAAGATCCGTAAGATCCGATTCCATTATGATCCTGACCGCAAAATCAAGAGAAGGATCCACCGCCTCTGCAATCCTCTGTTCCATCATATCCTGGCAATAATCATTGACATAGGAACGAAGAATATCCTCTGTAATTTTCACGGTTGGAATTTCTTCTTCCGAAAATGCCGAATGTATTTCCAAAAAGAGTTCTGCCGCAACCGTATAATCCCACCATTTTTTTTCATATGCATATACGATCGTGCCTCTCAGCTCCGCGTATAAAAAGCTCATAGCTTTTCCGTACTCGCCAAGGCAGGTCGCTGCATATGCCGGATTCCCATAAGAATGATCATAATTTTCCGCAAACAGCTCGCAATAAAGAGAACGATTCTCCTCTTTCCATTCTTCCAGTGTAAGCTCTGTATTTTGCCTTTCCAGAATCTCTCCTGTTTTTTTCAGTAATTCTGCAGAAGCTTTAAAAAATCCATCAAAAGGAGCTTTTATTTCCTGTTCTGTACAAATCTCTGCCACTCTGTTCTTTGCCAGAGAAAAACGCTCCATCAGTAATTCGTCCAAGCCGTCATCTCCCTTCATTTTTTCTCCGCCCACCGTCTACTCATCCATCACATGACCCAGGCGGATATGCTTGTCTATCAGTTCTTTCATATATTCCCAGATTTCCACAGATCCCTCTGAAGTATACTCATTTCTCTTATAAATCTGGCTCTTTTTCACTCCATGTTCCGCCCAGCTTCTGCCGTCTGAAGCATCATTCAAAAGCAACGGCTGGCAGTTATCCAGGACATGGGCAAATTTCGCTTCTGGAGTTTCATATGCTTCAAACTCTTCCCACAGTTCCCGAAACCAGATGCACTGATCCCGAGGAAGCAGGCCAAAAATACGGTCTGCTGCTTTCGTTTCTCTTTCTCTTTTTGTTTCTGCCCCCGCTTCATCATATGCATAGGTATCCCCTGCATCAATCTCCACAAGATCATGAAGCAGAACCATCGGTACAACTTTCGCAAGATCTACTTCTTCATTGGAATACTCTTTAAGAAGCACAGCCATCAATGCCAGATGCCAGGAATGTTCCGCGTCGTTTTCTTTTCTGTTTGCATCTGCAAGATATGTCTGGCGGAAGATATTTTTTACCTTGTCCACCTCAACAATAAATTCCATTTGTTTCTTTAAACGTTCCATCTCTTACACTCCCATCAAAAAAAAGCCCAGCCATCCCACCATAATGATTCCATTCAGAATGGAACCCACAATACTGGTACGATGCATACGCTTTTCCTCAGAAAAACTGGAAAGACCCATAACAAACCCATAAACAGAAAGCAGTGTGGCAAAAAGGCAGATACCTCCGATAATAAAGCCGTATTTTTCATTTAATCCAAAAGAAAGCATCACTGCCACAGCAAATAAAAGAAGAGAAACAGCTGCCAGCCCTACTGACAGCTTTCCCTTCTTTGCTTCTTTTGTTTTTGTAAATGAATATCTATATCTTTTCGCCATAGTGCTTTCTCCTCAGGTGATCGCAGACCGCAAACAGCAAATACCCTGCTGCCGCCCCTGCCGTATTTAAAATCAGATCGTCCACATCAAAACAGCCAACCTTTGTCACAAGCTGGATCGTCTCCACGCAAAGGCTCAGGCAAAATCCGGACAACACGATCAGGAATCCGCTGCGCCATCTCCGGCTGATGACCGGCAGAATAAACCCGAAGGGAATGAATCCGATCACATTCCCGAAAACATTCAAAAAAAAGGCAGACAGACCAACCTGTCCCCTGTAAATCCAAAATCTCCGGATTTCTGCAAAGGGGCTCAGATTATATCTGTATATGCTTTCTTCACCTGTCATTCGTCCATATCCTTCCGAAAAAAACAGGACATAAATTAACAGAAGCACATATACGATAAAAAGCAGGATGCCTATCTGCCTGATCTTACGTTTTGTTTTTTTATTCAAATTTCCTGCTCAGATCAGAATATCTGATCTTCTTTTAAGAAGTCTTGCACCGCCAACGATCATCAGAATGCCGGCTGCAATCCCTGTTACCAGGGTGATAATGCCCACTGCCAGATTGCAGGCTCCTGTTCTTGTCATTGTTTTATAGATTTTTTCGTTCACAAAAAACCTCCTATTTTACTCCATACTGACGATAATATTCATCAATAGATGCTTTGATGGCATCATCAATGATCACCTGTCCGTTGATTTCTTTATTATAAAGATATTCCGTTACCTCTGCCATATCTACAATTGCAGCGGTTTCAAACCCATACAGGTCTCTGACTTCGTCAAGAGCACATTTCTCGCCGCCTTTTCCTATTTCCATACGGTTCAAAGATACCATGAGACCTACAATCGTTACGTCTGCAGCACCTTTTACCTTCGGTACGGTTTCTTCCATAGACTTGCCGGAAGTGGTTACGTCTTCGATCATAATAACGCGGTCTCCGTCTTTCAGGGTGCTTCCCAGAAAGCTGCCCTTATCTGCACCATGGTCTTTTTCTTCCTTACGGTCAGAACAGTAACGAACTTCCTTTCCATAAAGCTCACTGTAGGCAATGGCAGTCACAACGCTTAACGGGATTCCCTTGTAAGCCGGTCCGAACAGCACGTCAAAATCATCACCGTACCTGTCGTGGATGGCCTTTGCATAATACTCACCAAGCTTTTTCAGCTGAGAACCGGTCACATAACCGCCGGCATTCATAAAGAAAGGGGATTTCCTTCCGCTCTTCAGTGTGAACTCACCAAATTTGAGCACCTTACTGTCAACCATAAATCGAATAAATTCCTGCTTATACTGTTCCATATTCTTTAACCTCCGTATTTACGGGCAAGCCCTTTTCATTTTCTTAATTTTACTGTTTTCATTCTATCACACTCACTGTATTTTTTCAATGAATGGATTCGGATTGCGCCAGCTCATACTTTTTATGTTTTTTCATCACATAATAGTAGTATGGGATAAGAGGAATCAGGGCTGCGATCCACGCCATGGGATCTGCCAGACAAACTCCTGCAAAGCTTGTTTTCCCTGCCACAAAGAACACAATAGCCGCTCTTGCCACCAGTTCAAACACACCGCCCAGCATAGGAACCAGTCCATATCCCATTCCCTGAAGCGCATTTCGAAAAAGAAAAATAGTACACAGAAACGGATATGCCCAGAACACTGTCTTGAAGTAGGTAACAGATACTGCGATCACTTCCGTTTCCGAAGGACTGATAAAAAGGTAAGTAAAATATTTTCCAAAAAAATACATCAATGCCATCTCAATCGCGCTCCATGCCAGAAGCATAATCCAGGAATACCGGACGCCTTCCCGAACACGATCCATACGGCCAGCTCCGCGGTTCTGTCCTACATAGGTCGCTATAGTCGCCCCCATGGAAACCGCAACCATGGTAATGATATTCTGGATCTTTCCGGCAGCGGAAAAGCCTGCCATATAAACTGCGCCATAAACATTTACCGCTCCCTGAACAATGATCGTTCCGATAGCTGTAATGGAAAACTGCAGTGCCATGGGAATACCCAAGGCCATCAGTTTGCCAAAGCTCCCCTTTCTAAGTTCAAAGTTCTTTTTCTCCAGATGAAGGATCGGATATTTTTTCACAATATAGATCAGACAACATATGGCTGAAATCGCCTGCGCGATCACAGTGGCATAAGCGCATCCTTCCACTCCCATTCCAAAGTATCTGATCAGAACCACATCCAGGATTACGTTGATCGTTGCAGAGATGATCAAAAAATACAATGGTGATTTTGAATCGCCCAAAGCACGAAGGAAAGCCGCCAGAGAATTATATGCGGCAGTGACGATCAGTCCCGCATAAATGATTCCCATATAAGACATCACATCTCCCATCAGATCCTCCGGAGAATTCATCAGTCTCAGAATCGGCTCATTCAAAATCAAAAGTCCCACTGTCATTACTACGGTAAATCCAAGCATCAGATAAATCGACATAGCCACATAATGGCGCATATCGTCATATTTTTTTGCCCCGAACATCTGTGAGACAATGATCGCAAATCCACTGCTGAGACCATTGAGCCAGCCGGTCACAAAAAACATCAGAGATCCGGTACTTCCAATGGCTGCCAGAGCATCCACGCCAATAAACTGGCCTGCCACAATGGAATCTGCAATATTATAAAATTGCTGAAATACGTTTCCCAGAAACATAGGAATCATAAACCAGATGATCAGCTTCACCGGATTTCCCACAGTCATATCACTTGTTCTGTCTTTTTTCATTCATTTCTCCCCAAAAAAAGGGTCCGCTGTAATCGCATATCCGGATTCATCCGAATCAGCTTACAGCAGCCCCTTATCAATTTAAAAATCATTTTACAGCTCCGATCAGCTCAGAGATATCCTCCACATGCTGACGTCGCATAAACTCCTCAATTCCTGCCACCACTTCTTCTGTCGCATAAGGGTTGAAGAAATTGGCAGTTCCTACCGACACTGCAGTCGCACCTGCCATTAAAAATTCAAGCGCATCTTCTGCGGTTGCAATACCTCCCATTCCAATAATCGGAAGTTTTACAGCCTGAGCCACCTGATACACCATTCGCACTGCTACAGGTTTTACTGCCGGGCCGGACATTCCTCCTGTCTTATTCGCCAGCGCAAACGTTCTGCGATTAATGTCGATTTTCATTCCTGTAAGGGTATTAATCAGAGAAAGCACATCTGCACCGCCTGCTTCTGCCGCCTTTGCCATTTCTGTGATATCTGTCACATTTGGGCTTAGTTTCATGATCACAGGCTGTTTTGCATATTTTTTTACTTCTTTAGTGATTGCTTCCAGCGCTTTGGGATCCTGGCCGAAAGCAATTCCTCCTTCTTTTACATTCGGGCAGGATACATTGATCTCCAGGAGATCTACAGGCTCATTACCCAGACGCTCTACCACCTCACAGTAATCTTCTGTTGTTTTTCCGCAGACATTTACAATGATTCTGGTATCATATTTTTTCAAAAAAGGAATATCTCTTTCGCAAAAAACATCAATTCCCGGATTTTGAAGTCCAATGGCATTCAGCATACCACTGGAAGTTTCTGCAATCCTGGGGGTGGGATTTCCCGGCCACGGCACATTCGCCACGCCTTTGGTCACTACAGCGCCCAGTTTATTCAAATCCACGAATTCACTGTATTCTTCCCCTGAGCCAAAAGTCCCGGAGGCTGTCATTACAGGATTTTTCAGTTCTACGCCTGCAAGATTAACGGCTGTTTTTATCATAATTCCACCTCCGTACTCAGAAATACCGGGCCATCTTTACAGATTCTCTTGTTATGTACATGAGAATGGCTATCCACTTCTTTTGATTTACATACGCATGCCAGGCAGGCTCCTACGCCGCACGCCATACGTTCTTCCATGGAAATCCAGCATAGAATATTCTTTTCCTCCGCAAATGTTTTGATAGCACGGAGCATAGGTGTAGGACCGCAGGCAAAGATCACATCCGCCTCCAGGGCATTTTCCCGGATAGCATCCATAACATTCCCCTTTGTTCCGGCGCTTCCGTCCTCTGTAGCCACAAACACATTTGCAAAATTTTCAAATTCCTCATTCAAAAACAATTCGTCTCTGTAGCCGAGAACTGCTGTTTTTTCTGCATGCAGCTCCTTTGCAGTCTGAAGCATAGGAGGAATCCCTATACCGCCGCCCATAAGGAAAACTCTTTTTCCTTCTGCCTCCTGAAGAGGAAATCCATTTCCAAGCGGTCCAAGAACCTCTACCGGAACCCCTGCATGAAGTCTGGAAAAAGCTTCCGTTCCTGTATTTTCTCCGGTCACACGATAAACAAGGCGGATTCTTCTGTTTTCCCGGTCGATCTCACAGATACTGATCGGGCGGGGAAGCAGCTTGCTTCCATCCCGTGTATAAAGAGACAGAAACTGTCCCGGTCTGGCTGCATCGGCCATTTCATCTGCCTGAAGCCACATACTGTAAATGTCCCTGCCAATTTCTTCCTGACTTACGATCTTTAAGCTTTTTTTTGTTTTTTCGCTCATATATCTCCTCCTGAATCTGCCTGGCCCCGATTATTTCTGTCCGGACAGAGCGCCGCTGATATCTTCAATCATATCTTTTACTGCCTGTCTGGACGCATCTGCGTAATTCTCTTCACCAAATTTTGCATAAGCTTCCTGTTTATAAGCTGCGATAATACCTCTGGAGGAGTTTACGATCGCGCCAAGTCCGTCTTCATTAAAGAAGTGAACGAGATCCTTTCCTTTTCCGCCCTGTGCGCCATATCCCGGAACAAGGATAAATGTTTTTGGCATCAGTTTACGGAGAACCTTACCCATTTCCGGATAGGTCGCGCCTACAACAGCACCCACATAACTGTAGGTGTCTCCCATATGCTCTTCGCCCCACTGTGCAACTTTCTCACCAACCCACTCATAAAGAGGACGTCCGTCAATGATACGGTCCTGGAATTCTCCACTGGACGGATTCGATGTTTTTACAAGAATAAAAAGTCCTTTGTTTTCTTCTTTGCATACGTCGATGAAAGGCTTCACACCATCTGTGCCAAGATAAGGATTCACGGTAGCAAAGTCCTCATCAAAGCCCGCATAACGTTTGGTTCCTACCTGAACATATCCCAGATGCCCCACTGCGTATGCGGCAGAAGTAGAACCGATATCTCCCCTCTTAATGTCTCCGATCACAACAAGATCTTTGGATTTACAATAATCAACAGTCTTTTTATATGCCATAAGTCCCGGAATACCAAACTGCTCGTACATGGCAATCTGGGGCTTCACTGCCGGGATCAGGTCACAGGTAGCGTCCACAATGCCTTTATTAAACTGCCAGATTGCCTCCGCAGCACCTTCCAGTGTTTCTCCAAATTCTGCAAATGCCTGATCCTGAATATGCTTTGGAATATAATTGAGCATCGGATCAAGTCCCACAACGATTGGCGCATTTGTTTTTTTAATTTTTTCCACAAGTTTATTGATCATGAAACTTTCCTCCTGATTTTTCACATACTTAATCCTATAATACACGAAATATCTTATTAAATAAAGTATTTTTTACATGTTTTCTTTTTTTACAAACATTAAGATTAACCTTGACAATTTAAAGTCTGGGCTATATAATCAAATCACAATCTACATTATTAATATAAAATCACTAGTTTTTAGAGATTATATATTACATGATATAGTCTGTAAAATCTGGTGATTTTTTTCGTCAGATGGACATTTAACTTTTTATTTCTATGGAGGTAACATCATGAACAAGGGGACTGTAAAATGGTTCAACGCAGAAAAAGGCTATGGCTTCATCACAGGTGAGGATGGCGCTGACGTATTCGTACATTTTTCTGCAATCAACGGCGAAGGTTTCAAATCTCTCGATGAGGGACAGGCCGTAACTTATGATCTGACAGAAGGCGCTCGCGGAATGCAGGCAGCTAATGTTACAAAATTATAATAAGTTATTTTGTTCGCAAAAATCCCCGGCAGCTGCCGGGGATTTCCTGATTTCACCTGAATTATTCTGCTGTTGTTTCTGAATTAAGAGTTGAAATATACTCATCCAAAGCTGCTGTATCTACAGATGTTTCTGTTACTACGGATGCTTTTTTTTCTTCTACCTTATCATATACGGAATACCCGATCCATGCAACAAGTGCCACACAGACAAGCACGCCGACAACCTTTTCCAGCCAGTCATAAAATCTTTCTTTTTTCTGTTCTTTTGTTCGATTGGCTTTTTTCGTTTTATAGTGATCTACTTTTTTCTGACTCATAACGGAATCTCCTTTGCTGTACTGTAAATAAGTAGATTTATTATACCACGATGAACAAATTCATGCAATCTTTTTAAAGGACTGCAATAATCCCACCGTTATTTGCATACATAGTGCTCACACCCGCTGTGTCCAGAATCACAACATCCTTTACATTTATCTTTTCAAGAAGTGCATTTTTTAAAAGTTCTGCACGGTCTTTACAATTACAATGGGAAATCGCCAGAACTTTCTCTTCACTGTTTTCTGCTTTTTCCACAATATGCTGCACCATTTTAACAAGAGCCTTATTCATTCCTCTTGCCTGATCCAGCTGACAGATTGTTCCCTCCGGCGTGGATCCCATAACCGGCTTGATCTTAAGAGCACTGGCCACCAGAGATTTCACCTTGCTGAGACGTCCGTTTTTACGAAGAGTTTCCAGATCATCCAGTACAAAAAACGTATTCTGACCTTCTATATAGGCCTCTACTTTCTTGACGGTCTCGTCAAAGGAAAACCCTTTTTCTTCACATTCCTGAATTTTCATACCGATCAGGGTTTCGCCTACCGAAGCAGATCTGGAGTTAAAAACATGTACCAGCTTTTCCGGCTGCTCCTCCAGAAAAAGATTTTTGCCCAGAACTGCACTGTTATAGGAACCGCTGAGTTCTGATGACAGTGTAACTACATAAATATGATCCGCTTCACAATCATATGCCTTCATATAACGTTCCGGTGAAGGGCAGGCTGATTTCGGACATTCCGGGCTGTCCGCCACTTTTTTGATAAAAGATGACTGATCAAAGGTTTCATCATCAATAATCGTTTCTCCACCAACATTAAGAGTCAGCGGTACTGATTCAAAGCTCCGGTCTTTTTTCCATTCCTCCAAAAATTCGCCACAACTATCTATCACAATTTTATAACTCAACTATCTCGTCCTCTTTTCCATAATAAGTAGTTTTAAATACCACATTTATATTAACATATCACCCTTAATTTGAAAAGTCTTTTTGCAAAAACTCTGTTCTTTTTTTTATTTCTGATTTATAATATAAAAAATACTAAAGGAGCAAGATTATGCTAGCACTTAAAATCAATGATGTCAAAGGTATGATGAACCAGCTTCTGATCGGCAGCACCTTTGATTTGTTTCCAGTCTCGGAAACCTCTGTTACTACTTTTAATACATTTACTATTGACGGCAGGATCAACAAAGAGTTTTTTGACACGGACATACAGGATATGCTGACCCAAAACGGCGCTGTTTATTCTCTGTGGAAAGAAATTAAACCTTTTTGTTTTTCAATTATCCGCGGGAAACGGACACCTCTGCAGTTTAAGATTATTTTTCAGTTTTCTCCTGAACAGGCCTCTCTTTTAAGCCCGGCAGATACAGACCGGAAACCTTCTGATATCAGCGGTTTTTTTCTCAACCTGCAATACAAAAACAACTTGCTTTTATGTACGACAGGTGTTTTTCAGAAATTTTTTTCTCTCGAAAAAACAGCCGAACAACAATGGGATTCTGCTGTCCGACTGTTTCTTCAAAGCCACAACATTGATTATGATCTTGTATGATTTTTTAGTTTTCTTCTGAGCTAAGATAAAAAGCCAGCATATCTACAAACTCACTATTGGTAGGTTTATAGCTCAAAGGATAGCCTGCGATCCGATCCATTTGTTCTTTGTTTGCAGACCAGCAGACATTTACAACTGTACGGATATTATGTTCAATATTATTTGGTGTTGATTTATATTTTCTTGCCAGAGGAGGATACACATCCTTTGTAATTCTTAATGGATGTCCAGAATCCTCCATGGACAGTTTCACCGCATCTGCAACAAAATAATAGCCTTTATATTTTGAAGTTACACCCATCTGTCTGATCAAATGATATACTGTTTTCATCTTCTTCTCCTCCAATTATGTGTTCCCTTATTACATTTACTGCTATTATACGACATTTTCAGGCGATCTTTTATTTTTCTAACAAACTCGTGTATTTTCGCTAAAAAAAGAAGTTTTTGGATATTTTTCGAGATTTTCCTTCAAAAGTTTCCCACAGGCACACCAGACAAGAATAAAAACATTGATAATATTTGTCAATATAACTTTTTTTTAATTTGTTACAGAATTATATAAATTTTATATCACTTACACTATATTGTAGTATTTTATTTTAATTTTATCTGTTATTTACAAAATTATTCCCCCATGTTTTCGCAAAAAAATGATACCGATAACCTGACATTCTTTCAGGTTTCTCGGTATCACCTTTTTCATATTTATTATCCCTTTATTTGTTATTTGGTCAGAAGCATCAGAATTTCATTGCTTCTCTGAACAAATTTTGTCATCTCCTCCGGAGAAAGCTGTTTATGGCTGATCATAGCAAGATCATACAGCTGTTCACAGATCACTGCCGCATGCTCTGATTCCTGATTCTCTGCAAGATACTGTACCAATGGATGGTTTACATTCAGGATCAGTGTTTCTTGACCTCCAAACATTCCAGGATCCATTCCGTACATATTATACATTTTCATCATATCCTGCATACGACGGCTTTCCTCCGAAAGCATCATCATAGCTGAAACAGATTCATTTTTCAGATTTTCTACCTTGACTTCCAGTTTTTCCTTTTTCAGATTCTTTCGGAAAAGTTCTGTAAGAGTCTTTGCAGTTTCCTCGTCTGCTGCGTCTTCTCCTTTCAGTTCCTCTGTCAGATCTGCATCAATTCGTTTAAACTGTATTGTCTGATCTCTCTGTTCCAGATGAGAAATAAATGCAGTATCAATATTGTGAGAAAGAATTACAGCATTTTTGCCCGCTTCTTTGAACATATTAATGTACTGGCTCTGCTGTACCGGATCTGTTACATAAAACAGAGTAGTTTTCTCCGGTTCTTTTTCGTCTGTATTCTCTTCCTTCTGCTCTTCTGCTTCCTCAATTTCTTCCTTCTTATTAGCCTCAATACAATCTTTCAGAGTCAGATATTTGTTATCAAGGCCCTTGAAGAGAATAAAATCATGAAGCTTATCCGCAAATTTTGTGTCCTTAATGCAGCCATATTTGATAAACGGACTGATATCATCCCAGTATTTTTCATAAGACTCGCGGTCTGTTTTGCACATTCCGGTCAGCTTATCAGCCACCTTCTTTGCAATATACTCAGAGATCTTCTGAACAAACCCATCATTCTGGAGTGCACTTCTGGATACGTTCAGAGGAAGATCCGGACAGTCGATGACACCCTTCAGAAGCAAAAGAAATTCAGGAATGACCTCTTTAATATTATCTGCAATAAATACCTGATTATTATATAATTTAATGGTCCCTTCAATGGAATCATATTCTGTGTTGATTTTCGGGAAATAAAGAATTCCCTTCAAGTTAAACGGATAATCCATGTTCAGGTGAATCCAGAACAGCGGCTCCTTATAATCCATAAATACCTTACGGTAAAAATCCTTATATTCCTCTTCGGTACACTCATTTGGATGTTTCATCCAGAGCGGCTGCGGATCGCTCAGAGACACCGGACGTTTATTGATCTTCACACGGTCTCTTGCAGGAGAAACCTCAACGATCTCTTTTTCGCCTTTATCGTTTTCTTTTTCCTCTGTTCTGGCTTCTTCATGAATATGCTCAACAACAACATCATCTTCTTTCAGATCCGCCTCATCAATTGTCTCATATTCCTGTTCCGCATTTTCTTTGGACAGATAGATATTAACCGGCATAAAAGAACAATATTTTTCAAGCACTTCTCTCATACGGTATTCATTACAGAATTCCAGGCTCTCCTCATTAAGGAACAGGGTGATCTCTGTACCGACAGTATCCTTATTTCCATCCTGAATATCATATTCCGTACCGCCATCGCAGGTCCAGTGTACCGGTACAGATCCCTCTTTATAGGAAAGTGTATCAATATGTACCTCATCTGCTACCATAAATGCGGAATAAAATCCCAGACCAAAGTGACCGATCATCTGATCATCTGTTGTTTTATCCTTATATTTCTCAAGAAATTCTGTCGCACCGGAAAAAGCAATCTGAGTGATATATTCTTCAACCTCATCCGCCGTCATTCCAATACCATTATCAATGAATTTGAGAGTTTTCTTTTCAGAATCCACCACTACCTGAATTGCTGGTTTATAGCCATCCGGGAAATTGTATTCTCCCATGATTTCCAGCTTTTTCAGCTTCGTGATCGCATCACATCCATTAGATACCATTTCACGAACAAAAATATCATGGTCTGAATATAACCATTTCTTTATGATAGGAAAAATGTTTTCACTGTTGATCGATAAGTTACCATGCTTTGCAGCCATATAACTCACACTCCTTTAAAATTTTCGTTTCTGTGATATATAGTAATACCCTTTTTCATAAAAGTCAAGAAAAAGCTAGCACTCATTTGAAATGAGTGCTAGCAATTTATTTTATATTATTTTATTTTCTTTTACGATAGATGACAACGCCTCCAATCGCTGCCGCTGCAATTACAAGAATAATGACAAGCGGTAAAATCGGAGTACTGTCTCCTGTTTTTACAGCATTTCTACGATTTGCTGCTGGAGTCAGATTCTGTCCCGGTCCGGTAACTTTTGCCTTAGTTACACTGAACGGCACCTTTTTCGTATCGTAATTATCTGAGTTCTTCCAGGTACTTCCATCATAGGTCTGAAGCTGGAACGCTACCTTTAAGGTATAATCTCCACTTTGCGCCATACCGAAGGTTGCCTTATATGGCGGTGCAGAGCTCCATCCGTTTGTATTGATCACTGTCCAGTTCAAAGGAAGATAACGGGTATCTCCTTTTTTTGGAGATGCATTGTCCATTCCTGCACCTATTGCTGTAAAGGAAATCCTGGACTGTGTTGTATATGCACCATTATATTCGATTCCTGTAATCCTGTTATCATC
Organism: uncultured Blautia sp.; assembly: GCA_900541985.1. GTDB lineage: Bacteria > Bacillota > Clostridia > Lachnospirales > Lachnospiraceae > Blautia_A. Next base: position 24,384 of record UQLX01000009.1, read on the forward strand.
TGCTGATACTGTTTTTGGTGCATATGCCTTTACGTGAACACGAATACTGGTCGCAAGCGTAAGCTTATTATCATTATCCACTCCGTCAGGAAGCTTTACCGTTCCCTTGATTGTAAAACTCTGTTCCTGTACTGCAGAAGGATCATAATTACAGCTCTTTACATCCCAGGAAACAGATGCATTCATATTTCCTGCAGTTGTGCCTATCACTACTGCGGCAGGAAGGCCGAGCGCTTTTGCTTCTTTTTTGGTTCCATTAGGAAGACCACTGATATCTTTTGGTGTTTCAATCTTATTGATTGTAGCTGTCCCTTTAATTACCTGAAATGCTGCTGCAACACCGGTCTCGGCTGCATTGGATGCAAATTTGATGGTTTCTTTATAGGTTCCTGGTTCAAGTCCGACCTTTGGTCTTACCGTAAAGCTTACAGATGCGCCTGGCTGAAGAGTAAGTGCGGACGCGTCCACACCGCTCACTTCAAAGCTCGTTCCGGCTGGCTGTGTAAGAGTTTCGGACACATTTCCATTATTGGTAACGGTAATCTGCTGAGCTTCTATCTGCCCATAACCTTTTTTGGCTGAGGCAAATTCCAGTTCTGTCGGAGATGCACTCAGACTGTGCTTTGCAGTTTCCACTGTCATTGATGCTGTGATCACGATCTCCTTCTGAGTCGTAGTATCCGTAATCTGGAAACTTTCGCTGTATGTGCCCGCCGCAAGACCTGTAGTACCTCGAATGATCAGAGAAACATTTTTACCTGCCGCTATACTGCTGCCATCAAGAAGAACGCTGAAATAGCCTTTCCCATTTACGCTGACCGGTTCAGATAATACCGCATCTCCTGTGCCCTGATTTGTCAGAAGCACGGACTTCTCTGCCGGAGCTTCTGCATATCCCTCAAGCACTGTGCCAAGGTCTACTTTATCTGTTTCTGCAATTACATCGCTCTGTTTTCCAGGAAGAGCGACTGTTATCTGCACCGTCACCACATTCGCCTGATCATTTACATCCGTAAAGGTAAGCGTATCTGTATAACTCCCACCCGGATTTAATTCCTCTGCCGGTTTCACGGAAACTCCAACCATATTTCCTGCCGGGATCACGATTTCAGGTCGTTCTGAAACCACGGTTCCATTACCGGAAGCTGCATTAACTGTAATATCTGTATCCAGATGATTGGTCAGATGAACCGTCTGCGGTTCCTCCGTATCAAAAGTCAGTGCAGTAACATCTGCTGTCAGAGCAGGCTGCAAAACCGTATCTTCCGTTATGCGGTTTGCCGGAACCTCTCCGAAATCAAGGACATTTGTCCCGTCTTCTGTAGAAATCTCAGCTGAATATACAGGTTCTGCATCTCCAGCCACTGTATTTTCGTCCTCCTGTGCCGGAGGGATCCCGTCTACAGATTCACTTCCCGCTTCTTCTCCTTCAGGATCCACAGGTATCAGGATCTCATCATTCTGTACCGTTTCCTCTGTTCCCTGGTCTGCTGCACCTGTTGTAACAGCATCTTCCTGTGCTGCCGGAATTCCATCCAGTTCTTCGCTTCCTGCTTCCGGAGTATCCGGTATTTCCTCTGTGTACTCTTCAGTGGAAGATTTTACATCCGGATCATCCTGTACCTGCACGTCCTCTGCCGGTTCCTCCTGTGCCTCCGGAATTTCCTCTTCAGGCACTTCCTCAAGATATTCTTCCTCGGGAATTTCTGTGTCCTGACTGTTCTCTGCCACATCCGTATTCTGTGCCGCATCTGTCTGCTGCACCGGAGCCGCCTCTTTAATCTCTCCCGTTTCCGCCTTCAGGCTTCCGGTAAATCCTCTGTCCTCCAGACCTGTGATCGTCAGCACGATCTTAGATCCCAGATCCTCCTGTGTAACGGTATATGTTTTTTCTTTTCCAAGTTCCTTCAAATTCTGATTTTCTGTGTCCGCAGAAGCTTTCCTTGACCAGAGATAACTGACTCCGTCTTCTGTCAGTCCCTCTGTCTTAACTTCTGTCATATCTGCGCTGAGAGTGGTTCCTACTGCAGCCTCTCCCTTCACCTTAAGCTTTCCATCTAATGTCGCAGCAGACGCTGCAAAAACAGTCGATGGAAGAAGAGAAAGTGCCATAAAAATCGACATGATAACTGCCGTGATCTTTTTTTCTCTCATAAGTCATCCTCCTTTACTGATCTTTCTTCGTCCCTATCCTTTATGGACGCTTCCAGGAATCATCCTGCGTTAAATACCGGCACAGTTCTGTATTTTCTTTTCCTGTACAATGATTATAGCACAGAAGCAAATGACCATGTAATCTCTGTTTTACTTCAAAAATCCACTGATGATCTGCTCTTCTGCTTCCGCCTCGGTAAGCCCCAGCGTCATCAGCTTGATGATCTGTTCCCCTGCAATCTTTCCAATCGCCGCTTCATGGATCAGCGCCGCATCCACATGATCTGCCGTAAGCTCCGGAACCGCGCTGATCTTTGCATTTTCCATAATGATCGCATCACATTCCGTATGACCACTGCAGCGGTTGTTTCCACAGAGATGGGACTGAAAAAGCTGATAGGATTCATTTCTGGCAACAGAGCGGGATACGATATTTGCCGACGAATCTTCCCCGTCCAGTTTTACATCAAAATAGCTTTCTGCACGCTGTGTCCCATGAGTCATGAGACGTTCCATTACAACAAGCTTTGCTCCCGCTTTCAGCTGCGCCTTATTTTCTCTTTTCGTTGAGTCTACGCCTTTGATCTGAACCGTATCCATTTCCATAAAGCTGTCCTCGTCCATATGGATCTCTGTTACGGGATTCATGATGCGCTTTCCGCTTCCATCTCCGCTTCCGTAATGCTTTTCCACATATTTTACATGGGCATTCTTTTCTATAAAGAAACGATGTATCCCATCATGACGAGTAGCGGCATCTCCTCCGTTATGGATCCCGCATCCTGCTATAATCGTCACGTCAGCGCCTTCTCCCACATAAAAATCATTATAGACCACTTCTTCCAGACCGGACTGACTCATGATCACCGGAATATGGACACTTTCCCTTTTTGTGCCTGGTTTAATATGAATTTCAATACCGCTTTTGTCCGATTTATTAACAATCTCGATATTTCCTGTGTTTTTTCTGTCTACGCTCTGTCCGTTTGAGCGGATATTATAAGCACCGGCCGGAATTTCGTGAAGGCCTGCCACCTGCATCAGTAATTCTCTCTGTATTGCATCCATCTTTCCTTATCCCCCTTATTTATGATCCACTGCTTTGTCACAGGATGGTGCTGCATCCGCTGTTCCCAGAAGCTCTGGCAGAATTTCGTCTTTTGTCCCTTTTTTCACAAGCTTTCCATCTGCAATCAGCAGGATCTCATCCGCAATATTCAGGATTCTTTCCTGGTGGGATATGATCAGAATAGAACCATGGACCTGTTCATGCATCTCCTCAAAAACCCGGATCAGATTCTGAAAACTCCAGAGATCAATTCCGGCCTCCGGTTCATCAAAAACAGAAACTCTGGTTTTTCTCGCCAGGATCGTAGCTATCTCAATACGCTTGATTTCGCCGCCTGACAGGCTGCCATTCACGTCACGCTTGATATAATCTTTGGCGCAGAGTCCCACCTTCGAAAGATACTCACAGGCTCCGGCAACAGACAGTTCCTTCCCCGCTGCAAGCCGGAGAAGATCAAACACGGTAACTCCCTTAAACCTTACCGGCTGCTGAAAAGCATAACTGATCCCCAGCTTTGCCCTGTCTGTAATGCTCATTTCTGTAATATCCTCCCCATTCCAGAGAATCTGACCCGAGGTAGGCTTTTCAATCCCTGCTATGATCTTTGCAAGGGTTGATTTTCCTCCTCCGTTCGGTCCCGTGATTACTACAAACCGGTTGTCTTCCAGTGTAAAACTGACATCATTTAAAATTCCAATTTCCTTTGTGTTTCTTGCTTTTTCGTCAGGTACCTGGAAACTGATATTTTTTAATTCCAACATATCCTATGTTCCTCCATACAGGCAGATATTCTGCCGTTTTTTTCACTGCTATACATCATACCACATTTTTCTTCCGGCAGACAGGATTTCTTTTAAGAAAAAAAGAGATCTCCGGATTTTATCCCGGTCAGATCTCTTCTGACGCCTGTTTTTGCACTGTCATCCTTCTACGATCAGGTATCCTCCTGACGGAAGAGCAAATACTTCACTCGCATCTTTCAGCTCATCTTCGCTCATTCCCTCTACATCAGCTCCTGCTTCGTCAAGATAACGGCGGACCTCCTTCAGTGTTTTTACCTCAACCGCCATACAGTCTTCCAGAAACTCTTCTGCTTCTTCATAAGTCTCTGCAACCGGCTCATCATACAGCCTTCCCTGATTTTTCAAAAAAGTCTCCACACTTTCCTTTTTATACATTCAGATTACCTCCTCTATTCTTCCGTTTGCACGGATCAGTTTTTTCAGTACTGTTTCCACCCGCTCCGTCGTGCAGGCGGCCGCCTCTCTTACCCCCTGTTTGGAATGTGCCATTGCAAATCCCCAGGGAACACTTCTTAGCATTTCAATATCATTATATTCATCTCCAAAGGCCATGCATTCCTCCGGCCGGATTCCCAGGCGTTTCTGATATTCCCGGAGTCCTTTTGCCTTATTCGTTCCAAAAGGGATGAAATCCACCCATTCTGTCCCGGAGGTCACCACTGTACAGCGATCCGAAAAACGTTCCTGCCAGTATCGGATTGAATCCTCCTGAATTCCATTCCTCTCATATACGGCCAGTTTCATACAGGGTTCCCTGATCTCATCAAAATCTTCAATCACCCTGCTGCTGGTCTTTACCACCTTTGTCATCAGATCCAGATAATGTTGTGTTTTTGGCCGGATATAATAAAACTCCCTGGAAGCACACGAAAACTCCGCGCCCTCTTTTTCATCGATTGCCCTGACAATTTCCTGAACCAGCTCCGGCTGAAAATTATCCTGATAAAGCACCTGCTCTTTCCAGACTGCCAAAGCTCCGTTTTCACAGATAAATGCCATATCCTCTGCCACCGGATCAAAAAGGCGCCTCATATTCGGATACTGACGTCCGCTGGCCGCCACAAACAGGATCCCCCTCTTTTTCAGTTCTCTGATCAGAGGAAAAATTTCTTCCGGAAGAGTCTGCGCTCCGTCCAGAAGCAGCGTTCCATCCAGATCACTTGCCACTAATTTAATCATTCCGATACTCCTCGTATATTTTTTGTATCTCTTCCGGTCTTTCCACAATCCACTGGGCGCCGTTTCTGTTCAGCTCCTCACGATCCCGAAATCCCCATAAAACTCCTACGGTATGCATAGCCGCAGCTTTTCCTGTTTCCATATCCGTACCGGTATCTCCGATATACAGACATTCTGCCGGAGAAACCGCCAGCATCTCAGCCGCTCTTAACGGAGCATCCGGTGCAGGCTTACGTCTTATGGAGTCACTTTGTCCAATAACAAAGTCAAAAGTATCTCCAAAAAGTGCATTTACTACTTTTACCGCAGCCTCATGAGGTTTATTCGAGCATACAGCAAGAAGCACGCCCTGTTTTTTCAGCTTTTCCAGAAGCTCCGGAATTCCCCGGTACACTTTAACTTTATATAATGGATCTGCATCAAACCGCTGCCTGTATATCTGACGGGCATTTTCATAATGCGCGAGTTCCAGATCCCCGGCATCTTTCAGGCAGCGGCGAATCAGCATATCAGCTCCCTCTCCGCAGTAATATCTGAAGTTATCCACCGGCATTTCGTTCAGTCCCAGCTCTTTCATCAGTTGATTTGCAACAGCCGCCATAGATTCCAGCGTATCTGCCAGTGTACCGTCAAGGTCAAAAATGCATGCTTTGATCATAGCTTCTCCCTCAGTTCAATTCCAAGTTTTTTTGTCTCATAAAAGAGTCTTCCCACCGGAAGTCCCACCACATTGGAGTATTCTCCTGAAATCGCCTTTACATAAATCCCAAAAAGTCCCTGTATCCCATAGCTTCCTGCTTTATCCATGGGTTCCCCGGTTTTTACATATTCTCTGATTTCCTGTTCGGATACCGGATAAAAGCTGACATCTGTCCGTTCTGCAAATGTATGTACCTGCCACTGCCCGGATTTATATTCCAGAACGGTTACTCCTGTATAAACCTGATGTGTATGCCCCTGAAGCATCAGGAGCATACTTACCGCATCTTCCTCATCCATCGGCTTTCCCAGTATTTTTCCATTGCAGGACACGATCGTATCGGATCCGATGATCACTGTTCCCTCCTCTGCCGGAAACGCAACAGCAAGAGCTTTCTGTTCGGACAGTTCTTTTACAACTTCTTCCGGTTCACAGCAGGTAATACGTTCTTCACAGTCTGCCGGACATACGTCAAACTGAACACCCGCGCCAGCCAGAAGCTCCCGCCGTCTCGGTGACGCAGAAGCCAAGATAATTTTTCTCATAGTCCATTCATTCCTTTTTATACTTTACTTTTTACAGTATAACCTGTGTCGAAAAATGCCGCAACTGGAAAAATCCACAAATCACGTTCTCCCCTGAGAAAGTTTTTTAATAAAATTAAAATTAATTATTGACAAGTCTTTCTGTATCTGTTAATATTATCAACTGTGAGCGGCAGAAATACTGCAAAGCACACAAGTGCTGATGTGGCTCAGAGGTAGAGCACTTCCTTGGTAAGGAAGGGGTCACGGGTTCAATTCCCGTCATCAGCTTAAGGAATCAGAATTTACTTTCTGATTCCTTTTTTTGTACCAGCAATTCGCTATTTTTCCAAAAAAACTTTTAAAATAGTTATTTTTATGATATGATAAATAATCAAGAACATTTCAGGAGGGAAAGAGATGGAGAACGAAACCATTTCCAAAAATTTCATAGAAAATATCATTGATAAAGATCTGGCTGAAGGCGTATATGATACGGTACACACACGTTTCCCACCGGAGCCTAACGGCTATCTTCATATCGGTCATGCCAAATCAATTCTTTTAAATTACGGACTTGCTCAGGAATATAACGGCAAGTTCAATATGCGTTTTGACGATACAAACCCGACCAAGGAAAAAATCGAATTTGTAGAGTCCATTAAAGAAGATATCCACTGGCTGGGTGCCGACTGGGAGGATCGTCTTTTCTTCGCATCTGATTACTTTGACCAGATGTACGAGGCTGCGGTAAAACTGATAAAAAAAGGCAAAGCTTTTGTCTGCGATCTGACTGCCGACCAGATCCGCGAATATCGCGGCACTCTTACCGAGCCCGGAAAAGAAAGTCCTTACCGCGATCGTTCCGTAGAGGAAAACCTTCGTCTTTTTGAGGAAATGAAGGACGGCAAATATGCAGACGGAGAAAAAGTACTTCGCGCCAAGATCGACATGGCATCTCCTAACATGAATATGAGAGATCCTGTTATCTATCGTGTGGCACATATGACTCACCATAACACCGGTGATAAATGGTGCATTTATCCCATGTATGATTTCGCACATCCTATCGAGGATGCCATCGAGGGAATCACGCATTCTATCTGTACCCTGGAATTTGAGGATCACAGACCGCTTTATGACTGGGTGGTAAAAGAACTGGAATATCCGCATCCTCCTAAACAGATTGAATTTGCAAAACTCTATCTGACAAATGTTGTCACAGGCAAACGTTATATTAAAAAGCTGGTAGAAGAAGGAATCGTAGACGGCTGGGATGATCCGCGTCTGGTATCCATTGCAGCACTCCGCCGCCGTGGTTTTACTCCGGAATCCATCAAAATGTTTGTGGATCTCTGTGGTGTTTCCAAGGCAAACAGTTCTGTAGACTATGCAATGCTGGAATACTGCATCCGCGAGGATCTGAAGCTGAAACGTCCCCGTATGATGGCTGTTCTGGATCCGATCAAACTTGTGATCGACAATTATCCGGAAGGGCAGACAGAATATCTGGACGCTCCGAACAATATGGAAAACGAATCTCTCGGCTCCCGTAAGATCCCGTTCGGAAAAGAGCTTTATATTGAAAGAGACGACTTCATGATCGATCCTCCAAAGAAATACAAGAGACTTTTCCTTGGCACCGAGGTTCGTCTGATGAATGCATATTTCGTTACCTGCACCGGCTTTGAAACAGATGACGACGGAACTGTAAGAGTTGTTCACTGTACCTATGATCCGGCAACCAAAGGCGGAAACGCACCGGATGGCCGTAAGGTAAAAGGTACGATCCACTGGGTAGAAGCTTCTCAGGCAGGAAAAGTTACCGTCCGCCTTTATGAAAATATTGTTGATGAGGAAAAAGGGGTCTATAACAAGGAAGATGGCTCTCTGAACCTGAACCCGAACTCTCTGACTACAGTCAGCGCTTATGCAGAACCTGAACTTATGAAGGCAAAAGGCTATGACAGCTACCAGTTTGTAAGAAACGGTTTCTTCTGCGCAGATATTCACGACTCCAAAGACGGACAGCCTGTATTCAACCGCATTGTATCTCTGAAGAGCTCTTTTAAGCTTCCAAAGGCATAAAAATACGGGCAGGAATTATCTTTACACAAGATAGTTCCTGCCCGTTTTCTTTTTTATTCTTCTGTTATTTCAGATTCCGCTTCCGGTTCCGCCTCTTCTTTGGCCTCTTCTTTGGCCTCTTCTTCAGTTTCTTCTTTTTCCTCTGTATCTGTCATGACTTCTTCTACTGCTTCTTCTGCCTCTTCCCAGGATGCAAAAGCCTCCGGATCTTCTTCTGTCTTCGGCTCATCCGCAGTTTCTTCAACGAATTCAAAATCGTCGAAATCATCATCGAAATCATCAAAGTCATCTACTCTTTTTTTCTTCAGTACCAATGCAGCGATTGCGCCTGCAGCCGCTGCTGCTGCAGCTCCCACAGCTACTAATCCCCAATATTTGTTTGCCTTTGCCATAATATACTGCTCCTTTCATTTCCGGCCAGATGGTCATTATGATCTTTCAATAAATAATCTGCTTCTATTGTACTACTTTTTGTGCAAAAAAGAAAGGGCTATTTACTTTTGAAGTTTTCAATACATTCCCTGATTTTGCCCCGAATCCTCTGAAGGGCATTATCTACTGATTTCGGTTTTTTCCCCATCCATTCAGCAATCTGAACGTATCCATAGCCGCGTAGGTAATAACTGAGCACTTCATTTTCCATCGGGCTCAGAGCTTTGCTGATCTCTTTTTCAAGAATCCCTGTAGTTTCTCTGTCTATGATCAGCGCCTCCGGATTTTCAGACCAGAGTCCTTCTAATGTACCGGACTCTTCCTCTTCACTGAGAGAAACGTAGGAATTCAGCGGAATGTGCTTCTGCCTGGTGGAATTTTTTACCGCAGTATAAAGCTGCCTGTCTATGCACAAAGCCGCAAAGGTCCGGAAAGAGGTTTCTCTGTCCGGACGATAATCCTGTACAGCTTTAAAAAGCCCTATCATCCCCTCCTGTATCAGATCGTCCGTCTCTCCACCAATCAGATACATTGCCCGGGCTCTTTTACGGACAAGCTCCTTATATTTTTCCATCAGATAATCTGATATTTCCTTTTCTCCCTGACGAAGCCTCCGGATCAGCTCCTCATCACTGCACGATTCATAACGGTTCATAGTATCTCCGTTCCCTGCGCTTATTCTGCATTCATTCTCTGACGTACAATTTCATATGCCAGCACTCCTGCTGCCACAGACGCATTCAGAGAATCAATATCTCCCTTCATAGGGATAGAGGCCGTGAAATCACAGGCTTCCCGAACCAGACGGCTGACTCCTTCTCCTTCATTTCCCACGATCAGACCGATCGGTCCGGTGAGGTTCAGCTGATACATGGATTCGCCGCCCATATCTGCGCAGACAAACCAGATTCCCTTTTCTTTTAACTCTTCAATCGTACGGACCAGATTTGTCACCTTTGCCACAGGAGTATAATGAATGGCTCCTGCCGAGGTTCTGGCCACAGTAGAAGTAAGCCCTACAGACCGTCTCTTTGGTATGATCACACCGTGGGCTCCTGCAAGATTTGCTGTACGGATAATTGCTCCGAGATTATGAGGATCCTCCACATTATCCAGAAGGATGAGGAACGGAGCCTCTCCCTTTTCCTGAGCTCTTGCCAGAATATCCTCTACGGTAGAATATTCATAAGCCGCCACCTGAGCGATCACTCCCTGATGGACCTTTGTCTCACTGAGCTGGTCAAGACGTTCTTTTGAAACATAATTGATGATCGTATCTTTTTTGCGTGCTTCTCTGGCAATGGTACGGACAGGTTCATCCTGACATCCATCCAGGATAAACAGCTTGTCCACGCATCTGCCGGAACGGAATGCCTCCAGAACCGCATTCCGTCCTTCTATCTGTTCACTCATAAATCCTCCTCCCCGATTCCCATGCGGATCAGCGCGATCATCCGCGCATATTCTTCCTTCAGATACAAATATCCCATAAGAGCCTCAAAGCCGGTAGCCCTTCGGTAATCCGCCATAGTCGCATGTTTTGCCATAGTAGGGGAATGTGCATTTCTCCCCCTGCGGTAAACACTGAGCTCTTCCGGCGTCAGTTTCTCTTCAATCACTTCCATGATCCCGGACTGCGCAGCCGCTTTTACAAGGCTGCTTGCTTTTCTGTGAAGCCGGTTTACCGGACAGTTTCCTTTTTTTACAAGAATCGTACGGATGATCAGCTCATAGACACCGTCTCCAATATATGCCAGAGTCAGCGGAGAATAGCTTCGGATATCCTGATCCTCCAGATGAAAAAGATCCTTCAGCTCTTTTAAATTCGTTTCCATTTTACTCCTTCACGGGTATCCTTCAGTTCAATACCCATTTCAAGCAGCTTATCCCGGATCTCATCTGCCTTTGCAAAATCTCTTGCTTTTCTTGCGGCCTGACGTTCTTCAATAAGGGCCTCGATATCAGAATCCAGAGCCTCTTCCTTTTTCAGGACAATCAGTCCCAGCACATCTGACAATTCCACAAGAAGATCAAGAAGTTTCCCTGCAAGCTCTCCGCTGCTTTTTTCATTTATATTGGTGTTGGAGAATTTTACCAGCTCAAACACTGCAGCCAGTGCATCTGCCGTATTAAAATCATCATCCATGGCTGTCTCGAATTTCTCCCGGAAAGTATCCGCCTGACGAAGCAGAAGAGCTTCTTCTTCCGTCATCTGGTCTGTATTTGCAGACTTACGGTCATTTAAGCGCGCCGCACCTTCTACAATACGCTCAAGAGAGTTTCTGGCAGCCTCCATCAGCTCCGCACTGAAATTCAGCGGACTTCTGTAGTGGGCGTTCAGCATAAAAAATCTTAAAACCTGAAGATCATACTGCTCGCTGATCTGTCTCACAGTGCGGAAATTTCCCAGCGATTTCGACATTTTTCGATTATCAATATTCAAAAATCCATTATGCATCCAATATTTTGAAAATATTTTGTCATTGCAGCACTCGCTTTGGGCAATTTCATTTTCATGATGAGGAAAGATCAGGTCTTCTCCTCCTGCATGAATATCGATTTCTTCACCGAGATATTTTTTTGCCATGACAGAGCACTCAATATGCCATCCCGGACGGCCGTCGCACCAGGGAGAGGTCCAGAAAGGCTCTCCTTCTTTTTTAGGCTTCCAGAGCACAAAATCCATTGGATCTTCTTTCTGGTCTTCACCGGAAACCTGAAGCGCACGAAAGCCGGACTGAAGATCGTCCAGATTCTTATGAGAAAGCTTTCCATACTCTTTGAATTTTTTTACACGGAAATATACGGTTCCGTCTGCTGCTGCATATGCATATCCCTTGTCGATCAGCGTCCGGATCATGTCGATCATCCCGTTAATTTCCTGTGTAGCCTGAGGGTGTGTGGTTGCAGGCTTCACATTCATTCCTGCCATGTCTTTTTTGCACTCCTCAATATAGCGGCTGGAGATTTCCTCCGAGCTCACCCCTTCTTCCATGGCTTTTTTGATGATCTTATCATCCACATCAGTAAAGTTGGATACAAAATTCACCTGATATCCTTTATACTCCATATAACGACGTACAGTATCAAAAATGATCATAGGACGTGCATTTCCTATATGAATCAGATTATATACCGTCGGTCCGCAGACGTACATTTTTACCTTTCCTTCTTCCAACGGCACGAACTCTTCTTTTCTGCGTGTCATGGTGTTAAAAAGCTTCATAACTGTTCTCCTCCGATTTCTATATTCCATCCGTTTTCGGATCTCTTATTTTTCTTCCAAAAGGCAGACTGCCTGAGAAGCAATCCCCTCTCCTCTTCCCGTGAACCCCAGTCCTTCTTCCGTTGTTGCCTTTATGTTCACCCTGGTCTCGGAGACTCCCATTGCTTCAGCCAGATTTTTACGCATCTGGGGAATATGGGGCGCCATTTTGGGTTTCTGTGCAATGATCACAGCATCCACATTTCCCACGGAATATCCTTTTTCTTCCAGAAGTCCCATTACATGAGTGAGAAGCCGGATACTGGAAATCCCCTTATATGCCGGGTCTGTATCCGGAAAATGCTTTCCAATGTCTCCAAGGGCAGCCGCACCAAGAAGCGCATCCATCACTGCATGGATCAGCACATCTGCATCTGAATGTCCGATAAGTCCTTTTTCCCAGGGAATCTTCACTCCTCCAAGGATCAGATCCCGATCCTCTGTCAGCTTATGTACATCATATCCCATCCCAACTCTCATGGTTATTCTCCTTTCACATCCAGCATTTTACTGACTCTCAGAAAGCTCAGTCTCCTTCGCACATATGGCGCCAGTTTTAAACTTACCGGAATCACGGAATCTGTCAGGCCGATATCATAAACGCTTTTTTTACAGCCTGCTGTCTCCATAAGACGGCCAAGTTCTTCCTCTTCCGGAAGTTTATCTATGAGATCTGCAATTCTCTCCAGACTGTCCGACAGTCTGCCGGGATCGACCTCACGCAAAAGCTCCGGCTCATTTTCCATGCGAATCCCCTCAAGAAGTCCTTTTTTTCCAAAAGTCTCTTCCAGAAGAGCATCTTCCGCTTCACAGGTCCTGACACGACACCGGCCTTCTCTTACTGCCCGGGCCAGACGTTTGTATTCTTTCAGCACCAGCATGGTTCCCACTGAAACCTTTTCGCCATGAAGTGCATCCAGATGACCGTTAACCACTTCCATTTCCCACAGATGAGAAAGATGATGCTCCGCACAGGACGCGGGTCTGGAATTTCCCACCATCTGCATGGCAAGACCAGAAAGGATCAGTGCATACATCAGCTTTTCGCAGTCCTGATGATCTCCCTGGGCGATTCCTTTCAGACTGTTTGTCACTGTCTGAAGAGCCTTTTCCTCCAGTTCTATGATTTCTTCACAGATATATTCTCCGGTAAGAAGACTTGCAATCTTCCAGTCTGTCAGGCAGATATATTTTCCCAAAAGATCAGAAACTCCTGAGACATTCAGCCTCTTCGGAGCTCCTGCAAATATATTTGTGTCGGCAAAAACCGCCAGAGGCGCTGCCGCAGGAACAGTTCTCTTCAGACCGTTCCAGGTCATTGCCGCAACATTTGATACGAATCCGTCCACACTTGCCGCTGTAGGAACAGAGACAAAAGGAATTTTATACTGAAAAGCAAGATAACGACTGATGTCATGGATAGTGCCGCTTCCAACTGCCAGAATCAGATCTATGTCTTCTTCCATACAGTTTTCCACGATTTCCACCGCATGTTCATCTGCATGCAGATCCTCCGCGTCCAGGATCAGAACCTGACATCTGTCATAAATATCTTCCATGATTTCTTCTGTAGCTTTTACAGTATTTGTGTCACAAATGAGAAGCGGTGATATATATTCCTTCAGAAAGCCCTCTGACATGGCTTCCTCCAGTTTTTCCACTGCTCCTGCCTCTATGATAATTTCCTCTACCTCTATGTGATGTTCTTTTCCGCACCTGCAAGGTCGGCCAAAATCATCCGTATCGACTCGCATGTATTTTTTTCCTCCCAAATTGAAATATACTATAGTGTGATATTATACATGATTTCCCAACAAAAAGAAACCCCCAGATAGATATCTCTCTGAAGGTTTCTCGACTTTTCTTATGATCTCAGTTAATTATTTCTCAATTGCAGCGATCATTTCCACTTCGCAAAGCACGTTCTTCGGAAGTGTTTTTACTGCTACACAGGAGCGTGCAGGTTTATTTACAAAATATTTTGCATAAATCTCATTAAACGCTGCAAAATCACCCATATCAGCAAGAAAGCATGTGGTTTTCACTGCATTTGCAAGATCTGTTCCTGCCTCTTTGGCAACTGCCGCAAGATTTTTCATCACCTGCTCAGCCTGAGCTTCGATGGTATCTCCTGAAACCTCTCCGGTAGCCGGGTCAACCGGAATCTGTCCGGAAGTAAATAATACGCCATTTAAAACAATAGCCTGAGAATATGGTCCAATCGCTGCCGGAGCATTGTCTGTATGTACTACATTCATTTTCATTTTCTCCCTTCTGCTGTGTTATTTTAATCTTATTTTATATCAAAAAATAGTAAGGGTCAAGCAATAATTTTGTATTTCTTATTTTCACAGATTCAGGTAGCTATATACGACACCGGATATGGTTCGTATATTTTCAATGGCTGTATCTGCGCTTTTAAATCCTTCTGACATGATACAGAGAATATAGGTTGTCTTTGGCCCATAGACGATTGCCATATCATGCTGATCCCCGTCAGTTTCTCCGGTTTTATTTGCTATGGGGATATCTGCACTGATACCCGCAGGAATCTTGGAAGTATTCTGCTGGTTCATCATAAGCTCCAGCATCTCAGCAGAGGCTTCTTCACTGACGCATTTTCCGAAAAAAATGCTTTCCAGCAGGTCGCCGCAGTCTTTTACTGTCGTGGTATTATGCTCTCCCATATTAATTTTGGGCGAAGATGACGGATGCAGGGTACTCTGATAAACAGTGTTCTCATATCCCTCCTCCTGAATAAACGTGTTCACCTTTTCTGCTCCGTCCAGAAAATCATGCTTCTGTGACTGCAGCCTGCCCAGTTCATTACAGGATTCGTTATCACTTACCGTAATCATGTTCCACAAAAGATCGCCGACTTTTTTCTGTACTGCCTCATCCTCCGGTTCTTTCTTCATCTGTGCAGCTTCATTTGCCAGAACTCTGTCCATATTTTTATAGGTTGCAGCCATAACAAACGCCTTGATCAGGCTGGCCGGATACAGGGGTTTCTCATTCAGGAGAATCTCTTCTCCTGTGTTCAGATTTTTTACATATACGCTCCATGTCCCTTCGTACTCCGAAAGCATAGATTCCAGATGCGGCTCCAGTGTTTCCATTCCCAGATTATCCATATCCTCTGCTTTTCCGGAGGAATCGACCGGAAACCCTTCCGGAGTAAGACCTTCTTCCTGCAGCAGTACTCCATTTTCCCCTCCGAAGTAATAGGTTCCTGAGAACATCTGTCCATTAGATACCATCTCCAGCGGATGAAGTCCGGGTTCTGTTACCATCCTGCCGTTTTCATTAAAAAAATAATAGCCTTCATAGACTGTTTTATCTACTGTCAGACCGGAAATATACCTTACCTGAGGAGCTGCTGAAAGTTTTCCCAGATTATTGACCATATAAAGGCCGTCAAATATCATTTCACCTTCATTTCCATCTGCTGTACATGGAAGCGAACTGAGCCCTGCCACATAAGGGCTTCCTGCTTTAAAGTGTCCGGTCTCATCATGATAATAAAAACCGTCAAAAACTGTTCCGCCAATTTCCATATGGTCAAAATAATGGACTGCCGCCTCTGTATGCTTCGTTCCATCCTCATTCAGGCAATAAAAACGATCACTTTTTAAAAGGTATTTATCAGACCCGTCCCCAATCGGTTTGATCTGCGCCTCTTCCACATGTGAAAAAATATTTTGTTCCGGTGCTGCCTGTACAGAGAAAACGCCTGACATCAGACAGAGACCGCACAAAAGCAGACCTGTCCGGATATTGCTCCGAATTTTCATAAGCCACTCCTTTTAGTCAAAACTTTACTACAGTATACCTGAATTTTGAGGGATGTCAAGAATCCTCCTTCGGAAATCTGTCCCAGAAATCTCTGAGACATGTTTCTATGTTTCCCAGACTGCACGCAGATGCATCTCCCCATTCCTGTGGAAACAGCTCTCTGTAATCCCTGCTCAGAAACCTCTGGTCCAAAAGCAGGATCACTCCTGTATCCTCTCTGGTACGGATCACTCTTCCTGCCGCCTGCAGCACCTTGTTCATACCCGGGTAGCGGTAGGCATAATTGAAGCCGTTTTTTCCTTTTTTATCGTAATACTGCTTCAGAATTTCTCTTTTCAGACTGATCTGAGGTAAACCGGTCCCTACAACCGCCGCACCGATCAGACGGTTTCCGATCAGGTCGATCCCTTCAGAAAAAATTCCTCCCATAATGCAAAAGCCCAGAAGTGTACGATCCCCCTTTTCCTGAAACTCCTCCAGAAACTCTTCTCTTTCTTTTTCATTCATAGAGGCAGTCTGACAGATACATCTTACCCATGCCGCTGAAAACTCCTGCTCATAAACCTGATAAACATTTTCCAGCAGTTTATAGGATGGGAAAAACACCATATAGTTTCCTTTTTTCTGCCATGCCATCTTTGCAATATATTCTGCGATCTTTCGATATTCTCCATAATCTCTTCTGGTATAACGGCTGCTTACATCTCCTCCTATCAGAATACGGCGGTTTTCCTGCTCAAAAGGAGAGCGCACATAAATTCCATAGTCATCCTCTCTGATGCTGAGCAGACTTCTGTAATAGTTCATAGGAAGTAATGTAGCTGAAAAAAACACCGCACTTTTTCCTTTTTCCAGGCAGGCTCCAAGATTTACCGCCGGATTTACGCAAAACAGGTGAATACGAAATTTCCCGTCCTCACCGCTTTCTGTATAAATCACATAGTTTTCATCTGCGAGCTCTGATATATTAAGAAAATCTCTTACCATAAAATAAAAATCAAGAATTTCTTCCACCACTGTCTCCGAAGGCGGTTCCTCCAGCAGCTGATCCATTTCCCCCTGTGCCTGCAGAAGTATCAGAGGAAGAGTTCCTGTATTTTCCAGACGCTGCCAGGAATCATTTTCTTTTTGAAGCTCCCGAAGCAATTTCGCAGCCCGTCCCAGGGTGCGGTAAAGTCTGGGACTGTAAGGTTTTATAAATCGGCGGATCTCCATAATATCTTCCCTTGCAAGGGAAGCGCTGTACATTTCTCTTCCTCTTTCCACCAGATTATGAGCCTCATCAATAAGAAAAATGTACTCCCCTGTCGTATTTTCTCCAAAAAACCGTTTCAGATGCGCATTTGGATCAAACACATAATTGTAATCGCAGATTACTGTATCCACCCATAAAGAAAGATCCAGACTCATTTCAAAAGGACATACCATAAATTTTTCTGCCTGTTCCAGAATCCTTTCTCTGGTAAATGCCTGTTCTCTGGTCCACAGATCGTATACAGCATCATTGATCCTGTCAAAATGCCCCTTCGCATATGGGCATTTGTCAGGCATGCACTCTGCTTTTTCACAAAAGCAGAGTTTTTCCTTTGCGGTAAGCGTGATCGTCTGGAACAAAAGACCTCTGTCTCTCAATATCTCAAATGCATCCTGAGCCACAGTTCTTGTAATAGTTTTGGCTGTCAGATAGAATATCATCCCGCCTTTTCCCTCGCCCACTGCACGAACTGCAGGAAACACCGCAGACATGGTTTTTCCCACACCGGTAGGCGCCTGTACAAAAATCTGTTTACTGCCGGAAACCGCATGGTAGACTCCGGCCACCATTTCCCTCTGACCTTTTCTGTACGGAAATGGAAATTCCAGTTTTTTCATAGAAGCATTTCTTTTTTCCTTCCATTTCATCCGGAATGAGATCCATTTATGATACTGATCCACAAGCTCCTGATACCAGGCTTGCAGTTCTTCCCTGGAAAGAGTTTCACGAAATCTCCTGATTTCCTCCGTGTCCAGATTGGCATAGGTCATCTGAATCGCAATCTCTTTGCAGTCATTCTGTATTGTCCACATCCAGGCATAGCACATTGCCTGAGCTCTGTGGACCGGCACCGGTTTTTCCAGTTGATTTACTTTTTTATAAACCCCTTTGATCTCATCAATACAGGTAACTCCGTTCTCTGTAAAGATACCGTCTGCCCTTCCTTCTACCCGGAGAATCAGATCTTCATATTCCGTATCATGCTTCAGAAACACCTCCGGAGTATAATGACTCCCCATCTGTTTCTGAATTTTCCGGTGCAGACGACTCCCCTTCTGCATAGCTTCTTTATCCTGTACACCGCTTTTGCTGTCCAGATCCCCGCTTCTCATTATAAATTCCACAAGATTACGGACCGAAATGCGGATCACCGTCTTTTCCATTTTCCTTCTCTCCATAATTTTTTCTTTAAAAAAGAAAGCTGCCGCAGTCCTGCAGCAGCTCCCCCTCAGCCTTTTTTATGCAACAGCAAATTTTTCTATCACTTTATTGAAATGAGAATTTTCTCCATAGCATCTGACTGTCAGCTGTCTTGTCAAATCCATACTGAGAATTCCCAGCAGGGATTTTGCGTCAATAATGATCCTGTTATAAAAAATGTCGATATCAAAATCACATTTGCTGGCTGCATTTACAAATTCCTGGACGTCTTCTGTTGCATTTAGCATAATCTGATGTTCGTTCATTTATTTTCCCTCCTGCTGATCATTTCTGTTCAGGCGTATTTTGGCACTGTGGAAGAGATTTGTCAACAGACTTTAAATTTTCTTCATATTTTTTGACTTATTATACAATTTTTCAACTTTATTTGCAGGTTTTCCTGTCATTTCCCTAGTTAAATTCCAGCATATTTGAACGAAACTTTAAAGGTACAAACTGCTTTTGAAGATCCGGATTCTTTTTTTCCGGGATTGTAATATGCGTACAGAAGCTTTTCCACAGTTCCTCATATCCATCCGTTTCTGTCAGTATTTCTTTTTGCTCCTGACTCAACACCGCCTGGATATAAATCGTGCAGCCTTTCCCCTTTTCGTGTACCATAACCTTCTCTCTTGCTTCATCATAGATCATCCAGTTTTCATTTGGAAAACGGTCTGAAAAATGAGGTCCCATAAGCTCCAGAATGTTATTTTCCGGCTGAATGGATACAAACAGAATTCCTCCTGTTATCTCCCGAAATCGGACAAATCCATAAAATCTGTGAAGTTCATGCCAGACTTTGATCCTCAGTGAGGATACCAGACTTACCGCCGGGTCCGAAAGCGCCTCCAGAACATGCGTGTCACAGCCACCTCCTCCCAGTGCCCGCCGCAGAAGATAGTATACGGCAGTCCCTTTATCCGGATGCACGGACACAGACGCATAGCATACTGCCTCATAAACCTGTTTCCCCAGTTTCTTTCTTATTGTCCGTGCAACCTTCAGAGCTTTGATGCGATCTACGGTAATATCCACCCGGTCTGCAAAAAGCTCCGGGTATTCCGGCTCCTCCACAGAAATCCCCACCCGGATTCCCTTATTTCCCCAGTGCCAGCCATCATAGACAGCTGTAAATATTCCTTCCATAGAGTCTTCACAGATCAGTATCTTTTTTTCATATTGCATCTGACAATCCCCCTTTCTTTTTTACAGGGAAGAGATCCGCATCAAACAGGGAAAGCTGACGGTAAGTGATATCGTCTGATTCAAAAGGAATCTTATCCGGTTCCAGAATATTCCTTACGATATAATCCTCCTCAAGCTTTACCGGATACATCTGTCTTCCATTACAGGTAATAAAATATACAGCTCTCTTCAGTACCACTCCAATCTTCTTCAGTTCCGGGAAATCCAGTGAATGATATCGTCTGGCTCCTACAATCCTTCTGGCTGATTTTTCTCCTATCCCCGGAACTCGCAGCAGTGTTCTGTAGTCTGCCTGATTGATCTCCACCGGAAAATACTCCAGATGCCGGATCGCCCAGTCACATTTGGGATCCAGAAACAGATTGAAATTCGGATGAGATTCTGAAAGAAGTTCCTCTGTCCGAAATCCATAAAACCGCAGAAGCCAGTCTGCCTGATAAAGTCTGTGTTCCCGGACAAGAGGGGGGCCTCCGGGAAGCATCGGAAGGTCTTTGTCATCATTCACCGATACAAAAGCAGAATAAAAGACACGCTTCAGGGAAAACTGCCTATACAGCGCCTCTGCTACGGACACGATCTGAAAGTCGCTCTCTCCGGACGCCCCTACAATCATCTGGGTACTCTGTCCCGCCGGCACAAATTCCGGCGCATGACGATAAAGGCTCAGTTCCTGTTTATTCTCATCTCTGATTGTCTGGATCTGCTTCATCGGCCGCAAAATCGTCTTCCGGCTCTTATGAGGAGCAAGCTTCTTCAGACCTTCTGCAGTAGGAAGCTCCAGATTCACACTCATTCTGTCTGCCAGATAACCGGCTCTGCGGATCAGTTCCGGAGAAGCTCCCGGGATTGCCTTTAAATGGATATATCCCTGAAAATGATATTTTTTTCTGAGAAGCTCTGCCGAGCGGATCAGTTCTTCCATGGTCGTATCCGGAGAGCCTTTTACCCCGGAGCTTAAAAACAGCCCTTCAATATAATTTCTCCGGTAAAATTCTATGGTCAGACGACTGATCTCCTCCGGCGTAAAGCTTGCTCTGACCACATCATTAGAGGCTCTGTTCACACAATATTTACAGTCAAAAATGCATTCATTCGTATAAAGCACCTTAAGAAGACTGATACACCGCCCGTCCCCGGCAAAACTATGGCAGATTCCGGCTGCAATGCTGTTTCCGATACCTGTTCCGTCTCCCCTTCTCTCTGTGCCGCTGGAGGTACAGGCAACATCATATTTCGCTGCATCTGCCAGAATTCCCAGTTTTTCCATGATTGTCATTGATTCCCGAAAAATCATCGCTCATCCTCCAAACATTTGTTTGTTTTTTATTTTACCCAAAACAAATGTTTGTGTCAACCCAATAAAACCGGACGAATACAAAAAAAGAAACAAATTGATGTTCGTCTTAAGGACACACCCCTTCGTTTCTTTTTTCAGTATGTATTATGATCAAATCTGTGTTTCTACAAAAATATCATAGATTGCCTTTACCGCTGTCTCGAAATCACGATTTTCAACTCCAATGATAATATTCAGTTCACTGGAGCCCTGATCGATCATCTTTACATTCACATGGGCATGGGCAAGCGCTGCGAATACACGTCCCGCAGTTCCTCTCTGTGACTTCATGCCTCTTCCTACTACCGCGATCAGCGCAAGATCTGATTCCATCTCTACAAAATCCGGCTGGACTGCTCTGTGGATGCCGGCGATCACCTGCTGCTCTTTTTCTTCAAATTCATCCTGATGGACATATACCGTCATTGTATCGATTCCGGAAGGAACATGCTCAAAGCTGATTCCCTGATCCTCAAATACCTGAAGAACCTTTCTTCCAAAACCAACCTCGCTGTTCATCATGGATTTTTCGATATTGATAGAGCAGAAGCCTTTTTTTCCTGCAATTCCCGTAATCACATATCTTGGTTTGCGGCAAGTACTTTCCACAATAAAGGTTCCTTTGTCTTCCGGGCGGTTGGTATTTCTGATATTGATGGGAATTCCCTCTTTTCTTACCGGGAAGATCGCTTCCTCATGAAGAACGGTTGCTCCCATATAGGACAGCTCCCGAAGCTCTCTGTAGGTAATGGTTTCGATCACTGCGGGATTTTCCACAATCCGGGGATCGGTTACAAGGAATCCGGATACGTCTGTCCAGTTTTCATAAATATCTGCCTGAACCGCTTTTGCAACCAGGGAACCGGTCACATCCGATCCGCCTCTGGAAAAGGTTTTTACGGTTCCGTCCTCCATCGCTCCATAAAATCCCGGTATGACTGCATTGGCACATTTTCCAAGACGCTTGCCTAAAAGCTTATCTGTTTTTTCCGGATCAAAAACTCCGTTTTTGTCAAAGCGGATCACAGAAGCCGCATCTACAAATTCATAGCCCAGATAAGCAGCCATGATCTTTCCATTCAGAAACTCGCCTCTGGAAGCTGCATATTCCGTTCCTGCCTGAGCCTGAAAATCTTTTTCAATCTGACCAAACTCCTCTTCCAGAGAAAGCTCCAGCTTCAGTCCCCGGATGATCTCGTAGTATCTTTCTTTGATTTCCTTAAAAATGCCGCTGAATTCTTTTCCCCGGACAGCCTTGTCATAGCAGGCATAAAGAAGATCTGTGACTTTTGTATCGCCAGAAAATCTTTTTCCCGGTGCAGACGGAACCACATAACGTCTGCTCTCTTCACTGCGGATGATCTCGCCCACCTTACAGAACTGTTCTGCATTGGCCAGAGAACTGCCTCCAAATTTTACCACTTTTTTCATGATCATTTCCTCCTCATCCCTTTTCAGCGTTAACATAGCAAAGTATGTTTCTTATTTTATTGAAAAAAGAAGGATTTTGCAAGTATTTCTTTTATTTTCGTCAAATTTCTTCAACCGGACCGGATTTTGATCCGGCTCTTTTATAATCTGAAACTCCACATACGGTAAGTACCCGGTCTTTTACTGAAAATTTTATATTTTGCCTTCCATAAGCAAGTCCGTAAATTCTTTCCGGATCTTCCTGATATCCCGGCCGGGGATCGTTTTCCAAAACCTCGATCAGTGCTTTTCTTTTTTTCTCAGGGATTTCTTTTAAATATTCTTCCGGGATTTCCACCTTCAGCCGGCGGTCTTCAATACGGTCTGTAAATCCTCCTGATGCCTGAGGATGCCCGTCTACATAGGGAAGATATGGCTTAATGTCAAATATAGGAGTTCCATCCATAAGATCAGCGCCGGAAACATGAAGTATCGGCCCTGATTCCGGATGAAATTCCACTCTTTCCAGACGCACAGAAGACAGTCCCAGACTGTTAGGACGAAAAGGGGACCGGGTGGCAAAAACTCCTTTCCTTATATTGCCGCCCAGTCGCGGAGGTCTTACCGTCGGAGACCATTTTTTCCCCACTGCCTCGGAGAACTGCCAGATCAGCCATATATAATCGTATTCCTCTATTCCACGAAGTGCCTCTGCCACACGAAATTCCGGTTCAAAAATAATCCGGGCCTTCTGTTCTTTCAGCCAGTTACTCTGATGAGGTATCCCAAATTTTTCCGGAAAATCATTATGTATTTTTGCAATCACCTGAAGCACGGGAGCTTCATACCCCTGATTCATTTTCATGTTCCTCCAAAATCGTTTTTACCGTTCCACAGTCTCCACCGGTGTATCATCTTTTTTGTCAAGGTCATTGATATATTTCTTCGTCTCACTTACGATCACATTTGACAATAGCAGGACTGCGATCAGATTGGGGATCGCCATCAGGGCATTCAGAATATCTGCAATGGTCCACACCAGATTCAGAGAGACTACCGGAGCTATCGCTGCAACCAGAATATACAGAACTCTGTAAGGAAGCAGCCCTGCCCTGCCTGCGAAATATTCTACGCAGCGCTCTCCATAGTAAGCCCAGCCCAGTACTGTAGAATAGGCGAAGGAAATAATCCCCACAACCAGAATCACCGGCCCCAATACCGGAATCTGCTGAAATGCAAGTGTGGTGAGGATTCCTCCATCCGTGATATTTCCCATATCAATAGATGGATTTTTCATAATGCTGGTTACCAGCACAAGACCTGTCATCAGGCAGACAACTACCGTATCCCAGAAAGTTCCGGTACTGGATACCAGTGCCTGACGGACTGGATTTCTGGTCTGTGCAGCAGCTGCTGCAATGGGAGCTGAACCAAGACCCGACTCATTGGAAAAAAGTCCCCTGGCAATTCCAAACTGCATTGCCATCATGATCCCCCGTCCTACCAGACCGCCGGCAGCCGCCCCCGGAGTAAACGCAAACCTGCAGATTGTACCCACAGCCGGAATAATAAAATCATAGTTCAGTACAAGAATAATGATACAGCCGATCACATAAAAAGCAGCCATAAAAGGAACCAGCTTCTCACATACGTTTGCAATAGACCGAATACCGCCAAAAATAACAAGAGCTGTCAGAGCTGCGACCACAATACCTACCAGAGCAGGTGCAACGTGCAGATTTTCTTCGCAGACTGTGGCAATGGCGTTTACCTGAGTGGCACATCCGATTCCAAAAGATGCAAAACCTGCCAGAAAAGCAAACACCATGCCCAGCCATCTCATATGCAGACCGCGTTCCAGAGCATACATGGCACCGCCCTGCATTCGTCCGTCTTTTGTTTTAACACGGTATTTTACTGCGATCAGTGATTCGCTGTATTTCGTAGCGATCCCGAATACGCCTGTGATCCAGCACCAGAATACAGCTCCCGGCCCGCCAAGAGCAATCGCAGTGCCCACGCCAATGATATTTCCTGTTCCGATCGTGGACGCCAGAGCTGTCGTCAGCGCGCCAAACTGGCTTACCTCGCCTTCTGCATCCGGATCTTTCGCCACAGACAGCTTAATGGCTGTGCCGATCTTTCTTTGAATAAATCCGGTACGAAACGTCATAAAAATATGCGTTCCCAAAAGGAGAAGGATCATCCACCATCCCCATACCATCTTATCGATCTGGTTGATTGCATTTACGATCGTATCAAACATAACATTCCTCCCATTCCTGAACGAAAGCCTCTTTATCCGGAGGTCTCCTTCAGCCACTCTTTCATCCTTCTGATATCCTTCTCTGCATCTTTTCGGCCTATCTCATATACCCGTTGTATCTCGTCCAGATCACTTTCCATTCTTCCAATGGTCAGTTTTTCACTGGGACGGATCACAAAAAGTTCTCCCTTCGCTTCCATATTATGAATCTCTTCTATAGTTTTATTATATACCTCATGTCTTGTTTTCAGCGCATCCACAAACTTCGGATATCTGTGATAATAGATTTCTGCAAGCTTTACCGTTTCCGGTTTTTTTATAAATCCCTCTTCCCGGGTAAGCACTACTACATTTTTCTCATACCCCATCTTTTGAAACTGATGAACCGGAATACTGTCTGCACATCCGCCATCCAGAAGCTTTTTCCCCTGCCAGGAAACAATATGGGAGACATATGGCATAGATGCCGATGCCCGCATGACATCTACCTGATTGAGCATATCTGTGATTTTTATATACTCTGCTTTTCCTGTCTCCAAATTGGTACAGACCGCATAAAAATCCGTATCCGATTTCACAAACGCCTCATAATCATAGGGATCCAGCCGTTCCGGGATTTCATGATAACAAAAATCCCTGCCTACCACCTCTCCGGTATGAAGAAGGTTCCAGAAACTCATAAAATGCTTATCGTTTCTGTAGTTTCTGTAATATCGGATACTTCTGCCCTTCTGTTCCGAAACGAAGGAGCAGCCATGGAGTGCACCTGCAGAGACTCCGATCACACCGTCAAAATGTACCTGATGATCCATAAATACATCCAGAACACCTGCCGTATAGATGCCTCGCATTGCTCCGCCTTCCAAAATCAGTCCCGTTTTCATGAATGTCTCACCTTTCCTTCTTCCAGCATCCTCTGATTCTTTCCCAGGCTTCTCTGTAACTGATATGATTTTTTTCTGCAAAAGCTGCCACACTTTCATATTCCGGATAGCAGCGTATCTGCCCATTTGGAAGTGTGCACAGTTTTGTTTTTACCGGAAATCCATCCATACAGAGTTCCTGAATTTCTCTTTTTAATATGGTCCGCTCCATGCAGCTTTTTCTGATCCCGATGGTTGTTGTCTCTTCAAAAAGAACATCCTCCAGAAAAGGAACCCTGTCTTCTGTACAGATCACAGAAACCTCATAAGCCGGACGGTTTTTTTTCATATATACCGGTGTATAATAGACATCTCTGGCTCCTGCCTCAAACAGCTGACGCATCACGTTCCCCAGTTCTTCTCCGGTACAGTCATCCACATTGGTTTCCAGCTTCCAGATCACATCCTGATCTCTGATTCTGTCCTTTTTTTCTGTTTTTTTCTCCCGGATCAGCATGGCTCTGAGAATTCCCGGACAGGTATACTGTCTCTTTCCTGCACCAATACCGGTTTTTTCTATTATAAATTCGTCCGGAAGATGATCGGACGTTCGTATGGCAGCTGCGACAGCGGCTCCTGTCGGTGTGACCAGCTCGCCCTCCACCTCCGTGATCTGAAGAAAAAGACCATTCTGCTCCACAATATTGACGACTGCAGGAACCGGCACCGGAAGCACTCCATGCTGGCAGCGTACAGTTCCTCTTCCCTCGCACAGCTTCGGAACGATCACCTCTGTAATATCCAGATCATCCAGACAGACAGCAACGGATACAATATCCACAATAGAATCTATGGCTCCTACTTCATGAAAATGCACCTGTTCTCTTGGTACTCCGTGAGCCTTTGCCTCTGCATCAGCCAGAATCTCAAAAACAGAAACTGCAGTTTTTTTTGCCCGATCTGTTATTTTTGATTCCATGATGATCTTTCGGATTTCCAGAATCCCCCTGTGTTCATGAGAATGTCCATGGACTGCGTCCTTATTGTGATGATGCTCCTGTCCGGAAACATCCCCTTTCCCATGAAGATACTCCATATCATGGTCGTGATTTTCGTGTTCCTTATCCAGGATCACATGAAAGTCACAGGCATTCAGACCTGATTTTTTTACTCTTGTGATCTCTGTCCGAAATCCCTGCACCGAAAGACCGGACAATGCCTGCTCAAGTTTTTTCCGGTCAGCTCCAAGATCCAGAAGAGCTGCCACTGTCATATCTCCGCTGATCCCGGAGAAACATTCCAAATATAATGTTCTTCCCATAAATTACTCCTGCTTTGCTTCTTTTCCTCTGATTCCCAGCCGATTGATCTGTGTTGCAATATATCCTGCTCCGTAGCCATTATCGATATTTACTACCGCAATTCCGTTTGCGCAGGAATTGATCATGGTCAAAAGTGCAGAAAGGCCGTTCATACTCGCCCCATATCCTACTGATGTAGGCACTGCGATCACCGGTTTATCCACCAGGCCGCCAAGAACACTTGCAAGCGCCCCCTCCATTCCAGCTACTGCAATCACGCAGTTGGCTTCCTGGATCACCTCCAGTCTGGAGAACAGCCTGTGTATCCCGCTGACTCCCACATCATAAATACGCTCCACACAGGAGCCAAAAAATTCCGCTGTCTGGGCAGCCTCTTCTGCCACCGGAATATCTGCGGTTCCGGCTGTACAGACGGCAATTTTTCCCACTCGCTCTTTTTTATTTTTCTCAATCTTAATGATATGTGAGATCTCATCATATTCCACCTGGGGAAATATTTCCCGTATCAGCTGATACTGGTGCTTTGAAGCTCTGGTTCCAAGTACCTCTCCGTTTTCCTCGTATAATTTTTTGAATATTTCCCTGAAATGAGCGTCTGCCTTACCGCTGCAGAAGATCACTTCTGGAAAACCGTTTCGTATCTCTCTGTAAGAATCCAGCTTCGCATAGTCCATTTCCTCAAAAGGCTTTTTCCTGAAGTAATGCTCTGCTTCTTCTAAAGTTATCTCATTTTGCTTAAATCTGGTCAGAATTTCCCTTGCTTCCATTTTCTGTGTCACCTCATATAAAAAAAGGAAGGAACTGCCGGCATGCAGACCGCATACTTCCGGTACACTTCCTTCCTGTTCACTCTGTTTTTGAGTAACCTGAACTTTACTCCGGTACAGTACTATAGAAACAACTATAGCATATTTTCTGTAAAAATAAAATATCCTTTTGATATTTATAGATCCTTAATTTTCATCTTAATTTCTTTTCTGTTTTAATTTCATATCGTTATTTCTATCAGATTCTGTTATACTGTATGTAGCAAATTTATACGGGAGGTTTTCTTATGATCCACACATTAGAAAATAAAGAGCTCCGCATCCGGATCAACGATCTGGGCGCAGAATTATCTGAGATTTATGACAAAACAAATGACCGTCAGGTTCTCTGGGATGCAGATCCAGCCTACTGGAAGCGCCACGCGCCCATTCTTTTTCCAAATGTAGGCCGCTGTCATGCAAACCAGTATCTGATCAACGGCAAAGTCTATTCCGTGGGACAGCATGGTTTTGCCCGTGACGCTGAATTTTTGTGTGCAGAAAGCTCCGATACAAAGATCACTCATGTTCTGGAAGCTTCCGAAAAGACCAGAGAAGTCTATCCTTTCCTCTTCCGTCTCTCCATTACCCATGAACTTTGCGGACGTGATCTCAGGGTTTCCTGGAAAGTAGAAAATCCGGACAGTGAACCTATTTATTTCACCATCGGAGGCCATCCTGCATTCCGTGTTCCGGTTCTTCCGGATACTGCACAGGAGCAGTATTTCCTTACCTTTGACGGCCAGAAGGAACTGACTTTAAGTGTGCTTGATCTTTCCACCGGAACGGTAATTCCGGAAAAAACAGACACTCTGACTCTGAAAGACGGAGCCTGCCATATCACTCCTGATCTTTTTGACAATGATACACTGATCTTTGATAACGGCCAGGTTGAAAAAGCAGGAATTTCTTTCCCTGACGGTACCCCTTATGTGGAAGTGATCTGCAAAGGATTTTCCAATTTCGGTATCTGGAGAGCTCCCGGAGCGCCTTTTGTCTGCCTGGAGCCCTGGATGGGACGCTGCGATAATTCCGGTTTCTCAGAGGAGCTGTCACAGAAGCCTGGAATCAATAAGGTTGCAGCAGGGGAAGAGTTTTTCCGCTCCTATACGATTTCTGTCAGATAAACAACGATAATAAAGAGGGCGGTCACAAGGCGCCCTCCTCAAACCTGAATCTTATTCATTCTGCCCAGTGCACAACTGCATTCCTCAGGAACCGTGCGCATCCGGATACACTTCTGTCATAATATCCTGTGAATCGTTCGTCTGCCACATACAGCTCTGCGATCCCTTTATGTTTCCCGGCATCATAGCTGTTTCCGGTCATGGTAAGCCATCTTTTGTGAAGCGCTGTGATTTCTCTTCCGACCTCCTCTTTCGGGTCAGCCTGACCGGTCACAGCGGTTTCCAGAAGTCCCTGGATTCTCTGTCCCAGCTCCATCCATTCCTGATACTGTTCCTTTGTCAGGTTCATGACGGTTTCCTGCATCTTGTCTACCTGCGCATCGCCGTATTTTTTCCGGGCCTCTTTTCCATAATTTTTTTCATGCTCCTCTACTGCATGCTTCTTAAATGCCTCAAATTTTTCCTGGTCGTTCATGATCTCATTCCTTTCTTCTGCTCTGATCGTAATCTTCAGTGAGTGGATCAGACCCTCCAGCCTCTGCCTTTCTGCCTCCGGAGCGGTCAGGTGGCCTTTCAGCGCAGCCAGACGGTCAAAGGCGGGATTGTCCAGACATTCCCTGATCCGGGCAAGCTCCACCCCCAGCGCCCGATAATAAAGAATGTCCTGCAGACGGTCTACCTCCTGCTCTCCATAGTAGCGGTATCCGCTCTCCGCCACTCTGGAAGGCTTCAGCAGGCCAATCTGATCGTACCATCTCAGAGTGCGGGTGGTCACTCCGGACAGCTTTGATAACTCCTGGATCGAATATTCCATTTTTTACTCCTGTCTGCCTTTTCAGGCGAATCTTTTCAGGATCTCCCGTCCTTATTAAGAGCATAGCAGTTGACGCAGCGTCAAAGTCAAGGCTTTTTTATCCAAAAATACGGATCAGCCCCAGAATTGTCAGATGCACCGGATAAAACCAGTAGAAAAACCATTTGGAAAATTTCTTATTCTTCTCTGCTCTTTCTCCATTATACAGGAAAAGAATACAGATTCCCGCAAGAGCAGGTCCCACCATACTTCCCAGCATATAGACCACATCTGCCATAAGGGAAAACCTTCCCATTCCGCCCAGAAAATTAAGGCCTCCAAAAAGCAGCGTTCCTGTAGCAAACGCTTTTTTCTTTGCATCCTCTGAATTTCCTGCACGGACAAAAAGAATGGTAAAGACCGGTGCAAGGATTGCCCAGTCGCTGAACATGGACACAAAGATCAGTCCTGCAATACACAACGTCCTGATTACAGGGTCCGTCATTTCTTTCATTGCCTTTATGATCAGAAAACAGAGAAACAGGGTAAAAAGCATATTCATCCCCGTAAAATCAAGGATTCCCTCTGAAGTAAAAGCCAGACAAAACGGAATCTGGGAAATCAATGCAAAAAGGAACAGCCTTTCTCCATATTTCCTGACAGACCGGGTATATCCATAGCCTTCCACCAGAAAATAACACATGACCGGAGCCGTAAAATAACCTGCATCCAGAAAAATTTCCGCTAAAAGAGTTCCCGGCTTCATAAAGATAAGGGAAATATGGTTCAAAAGCATCGTCGCCATAGCAATATATTTTATGGTATCCCGGTTCATTTTTCTTTCTGTCATCGTTCCAGCCTCCTCTTCCCGAAGCTGCTCTTACAGAAACAGTTCATTTTCTTTTCTTTCCTCAAAAAGCTTTGCCATTTTTGTTTCAGCTGCCAGAAGTACTACTTTATTTAATTTGCGCACATTTTTCGGACAGACCGAAATGCAGCGCATACAGGCAATGCATTTCTTTTCATCTACTTTCTTTACATCTTTGGGATCGATGGCTCCCACCGGGCAGAACCGTGCACAGTATCCGCAGGAATTACATCCTCTTCCGGGTTTCGGAATAAACGGGATTGTTCCAAGTTTTTTATAAGGATGGTTTCCGGGAACCTGTACTTCTCCGGAGTCTGTCTCCTGCTCCAGTTTTTCCCGGAGCTTTTTCCCAAATTCCTGAAGCTCTGCCATATCCTTCGTATCCGGTCTTCCTGCTGCAAACTTCCTCATGATCGAATGTTCTGCCACTGCCGACACGGCTCCATAAACGGCAAACCCCGCTTCCTCTGCCTTATCCTTTAATTCTGTAAACGTATCCTCATAGGCGCGGTTTCCATATACGCATACCAGAACTGCCCTTGCCCCGTTTCCCTTCATCTGAGTCAGACGTTCTGCGGCGATCTGGGGAATCCTTCCTCCATAAGAAGGCATGGCGATAAAACAAATATCTTCTTTCTGAAATTCATACTTACCGTAATCTTCTTGTGCGGAAAGAAGACTGATCTCCTTCTTTTCCTCCTGATAACCTTCCATCAGAATATCTGTAACCTTATCCGTACCTCCTGTCGGACTGAATGTAATCTCATATACTGCCATTTCTGTTTCCTCCTTTTGTGCGTGTGTCTGCACATACAGGTATACTCCTGTATCATAATTACGTTTCCTATACAGTATACTCTAACGATCTGCATCTTTCAAATCTTTCAGCCCATCTCTTTCTGTACTTTTAAAGAAACCTGGACGCAAGTTTCCAAATAGCTCTTGACAGCGCATCCTAAACAGTGTACTTTTTACAGTGAAATGAAAAAATCAAATGATGAGGTGTGAACACATGCAGAATTTAAAACCGATCAAAGAAGGTAAGGTACGTGAGATCTACGACAACGGCGACAGCCTGATCATGGTTGCTACTGACCGCATCAGCTGCTTCGACGTGATCCTGAACAACGAGGTTACCAAAAAAGGTACTGTACTGACACAGATGTCCAAATTCTGGTTTGACATGACAGAGGATATTTTACCAAATCATATGATCTCTGTGGATGTAAAAGACATGCCGGAATTTTTCCAGCAGGAAAAATACAAGGGCAAATCCATGATGTGCCGTAAGCTGAACATGCTTCCTATCGAATGTATTGTCCGCGGCTACATTACAGGAAGCGGATGGGCAAGCTATCAGGAAAACGGAACCGTCTGCGGAATCAGACTTCCGGAGGGACTGAAAGAGTCTGACAAGCTTCCGGAGCCTATCTACACACCATCCACAAAGGCCGAGATCGGAGATCATGATGAAAATATCTCCTTCGAGCAGAGCATCGATCACCTGGAAAAATTCTATCCGGGAAGAGGTCGTGAACTGGCAGAAAAGCTTCGTGACAACACCATTGCCCTGTACAAAAAATGTGCGGAATACGCGCTGAGCAAGGGGATCATCATTGCAGATACAAAATTTGAATTTGGTCTTGATGAGGACGGAAACATGGTGATCGGCGATGAGATGCTGACACCGGACAGCTCCCGCTTCTGGCCTGCTGACGGCTATGAGCCGGGACACGGACAGCCTTCCTTTGACAAACAGTTTGCCCGCGACTGGCTGAAAGAAAACGAAGGTCATGACTGGACACTTCCTCAGGAAATCGTGGACAAGACCATTGACAAATACCTTCAGGCATACAAAATGCTGACAGGTGAAGATCTGAAATAAAGTTCACCAACACAAAAAGAACACAGGAGAGATTCTCTTTTTCAGGAATCCCTTCCGTGTTCTTTTTTATTTTCGGAATTTTATTCTGTATATTTATCCAATTCTTTTCAGATATTTCTTTTTCCCAGCTCCCAGAAAGCAACGGCACTTGCTGCTGCCACATTCAGAGAATCTACTCCGTGAGACATGGGAATCTTTACTGTATAGTCACAGTCTGCAATGGTCTGAGCTGCCAGTCCGTCTCCTTCTGTTCCAAGGATCACCGCCAGTTTTTCCTCTTTCAGCAGTTCCGGTACATCAATTCCCACTGAATCATCACAAAGAGCCATAGCCGCTGTTTTGAATCCCAGTTTTTGAAGGAGCTCGATCCCCTTTTCCGGCCAGGATATTTTTTTGTCAAAAATAGTCCACGGAATCTGAAAAACCGTTCCCATGCTCACTCTTGCAGACCTTCTGTACAAAGGATCACTGCAGCCCGGGGTTAGCAGTACCGCATCCATATGAAGAGCTGCCGCCGACCGGAATATCGCGCCTACATTGGTCGGATTGACGACATTTTCCAATATGGCGATCCGTCTGGCATTGCAGCAGACTTCTTCTGCAGAAGGAAGCTCCTTTCTTCTCATCAGACAGAGAAGCCCTCTTGTCAAAGCGTATCCGGTCAGCCTTGTAAGCACTTCATATTCTGCTGTATAAACCGGGATTTCAGGAAAATGCCTCAAAAGCGCAGCGGCCTCGCCTTCCAGGTCCCTGTGTTCCACCAGAAAGGACAGAGGCTCATACCCTGCCTCCAGAGCCCTTTTGATCACCTTCGGGCTCTCTCCTATAAATAATCCCGGCTTTGGTTCATAGTATCTCAGAAGCTGAAGTTCTGAAAGCCTTGCATAAGCATCCAGCTCCGGGGCATCAAAATCTGTGATTTCTTTCCAATTTTTCATGTGCACTCCTGACTTCTTATTTTTTCTTTTTAACTTTCAGTGTACGAAGATACGCTTTCTGTTCCGGTGTGATCCGGTAGCTCTCACAGGCCTTCTGGATCGTTTTGTTGTGGGTCCATACATCCAGTTTCTGTTTTTCTATATAGGGAAGGATGGTTTCATATTGTTTTGCAAGGGCTGTCGCAAAATACCAGGCAATCATCATATTTACATAATACTCTTCTGACCGTATCTCCGATACCATTTGCGGATATTCCTCCCGAAAGTCCTCATCCAGATAATGCTGCATCAACATTCCGATCCCATATCGGACCGTGTATACATGATCCGACACGATCCATCTCCGGACAGCTTCCAGAAGCTCCTCTTTATGTTTTTTGAACACCTTGGGCGAGGTCATATCACAGGTTGCCCAGTTATTTATATATGGAAGGAATTTTTCCAGTTCTTCCATACATTGCCCATATTCCTTCATCTGCTGGATCAGAAATCCATGAACATTATTTTCCTCGTAGTATCGATGAGGAAGATCTTCCAGAAATCCCCCAATCTCCGGATCCTTTGCCAGTTCTTTTACATATTTGCGCAAAACCGGAACCCGAATCCCGATCACAGTATCTTTTTCTACATCCGGCATCAGTCTGGAATGAAATTCCCTGTAGGAAAGATCCTGCATGGAAAAAAGTTCCTCTCTGATTCTTTCGGTGATATGTTTTTCCATCGTTTTCGCCTTTTCCCTTCCTGAAATACCATTATTTTACCATGTTCTCCCGTATAATCAATACCCCTGCCGAAATGGAACTTCATATTTTATAAAGATAAAAAACAGGTACAAATGCAGAAACGGTCTTGTCCTGCTTCCATACCTGTTTTTTCTTATGGTTTCTTTTTAATTTGTTTTATGTTTTTCTGCTTTAAAAAAGCTTTTTGTTTCTCTGACCACAACGCCGCTCAGCGCAAACATGGCAATCATGTTCGGAAGCGCCATCAGTCCGTTAAAGATATCCGCAATGGTCCATACTGCACTGACCGTCATGTAAGGTCCGATAAACACTGCAAAAATATAGATCCAGCGGTAAGTAAGGATCGTCCTTTTATTTCCCTTTGTCAGATATTCCAGACATCTCTCACTGTAATAATCCCATCCAAGGATCGTGGTAAAGGCAAAGAATACCAGACAGATCATGAGCACAAAAGAAGAAATCTGCGGAGGGATCGGAAGTCCGTGCTGGAATGCATAGGTTGTTACCTGCACGCCCTCGATTCCCTCTACCTGCCATGCACCTGTAAGTACAATGGAAAGTCCTGTAAGTGTACAGATCACGATCGTATCAATAAAAGTACCTGTCATACTTACCAGACCCTGACGCACCGGCTCCTTTGTCTGTGCAGCGGCAGCTGCGATAGGAGCGCTTCCAAGACCTGCCTCATTGGAAAAAATACCTCTGGCAACACCTTTCTGCATTGCCACCACCATAGTTCCTACCACACCTCCGGTCACTGCTGCTGGCTGGAAAGCTCCTTTTACAACTGTAACAACTGCTGCCGGCACTGCTTTGATATTGAAGAGGATCAGACTCACACTGAAGATCAGATAGATCACAGCCATAAAAGGAACAATGATCTGGCTTACTGTTGCGATCCTCTGGATACCGCCGATCAGAATGGCAGCCACACAAAATGCCAGAAGGAGGGAAGAGATCACCACTGCCCAGGAGTATTCTCCGAGAAACGGAATGTTTACACAATTCGCTTTTTCCGGATCAAAAAAGTTCTGTACCGCACTGGAAATACCATTTACCTGACTGAAGGTTCCGATTCCGAAAAGTCCTACACAGACACCGAAAAATGCAAAAATCTTTCCAAGCCATTTCCATTTTTCGCCCATTCCGCGTTCAATATAATAAAACGGTCCGCCAAGGCTGTGCCCATCCGGAGCTACCACGCGGTACTTTACTGCCAGAAGTCCCTCTGCGTATTTCGTCGCCATGCCGAAAAACGCTGCCAGGACCATCCAGAACAGAGCTCCCGGACCTCCGGTACATACGGCTGTTGCCACACCGACGATGTTTCCGGTACCAATGGTTGCGCTTAAAGCGGTACACAGGGCTGCAAAACTGGAAATCTCGCCCTTTCCGCCCTGTTCATTTTTGAACATCCATTTTAATGCAAGGGGAAGACGCCGGATCTGGAGAAGACCAAGACGTACTGTGAGAAGAATACCGCCGGACATAATGAGAACCATAAGAGGTACGCCCCATACAAAATCATCCACGGCTACTAAGAATTGATTAATCATGCTCCACATTGTAAAAAGTCTCCTTTTTATATAAAGTTTTACAGCATGGAGGATTAAATCAGATCATTCCTGAAGCATACTCTGTCCTTTTGCCTGAGAGATTCCAGACGCATTCTGCGCCGCTTGCACCTTCGGCCCCTGTTTCAACAGGTGTCTCCAGAGAAACGATCCATTTACAGTTTCTGCCCGGAATACGGGTACCTGAGAGTTTTACTCCTTCGGCGGACAAAATGTCTCTTTCCTGCAAACTTCACCTCGTAATTGCTGTCACTGCGCTATACTATAACGCTAAATTGCTAATTCGTCAATAGGAGGATTGTATTTTCTTGCATACACATCCTTCAAGAAGCTCCTGAAGAACCTTATGGCATCTTTCTATGTCTTCTGTTTCCACAAACTCATCCGGCTTATGAGCATATTTCAGATTGCCCGGTCCGTAGGACAGACAGTTTCTGTTCTGCAGCCTGCCTGCTATCACAGCCGTATCCGTATATCCCGGGAAAGGACATACTTCTGCTTCTTTTCCGGTCACCGTATGCACAGCTCTTTTTATTTCTTTCAGAAGACCCGAATCCGGATCTTTTTCAATATAAGGGCGGTTTCCCGTGATTTTATAAGATATCTTCACACCGGAAATTTCCTGCTCCGCCTCTTTTATCGCCCGGTTCGCCATAGACTGTACCATGAGATCATTCACAGGAGGCGCCAGACGACAGTCTACCCACAGCCTGCAGAGATCCGGCACTACATATGGCTGGTAGCCTCCCTGGATCTGCCCAAACGTAATCGTAGAACGTCCCAGCTCCTGATGCACCGGAAGCTCTCCAAACGCTTTTCGCATACTGCAAATCCACTGCGCCGCTGCTGCAATGGCGTCTGCCCCCTGCTCCGGTCTGCTTGCGTGAGCTGTGATCCCCTGCACAGAAACCTCCAGCCAGAAGCGTCCTTTATGTGCCATCTGGATCTGTCCGTCTGTGGGTTCCAGATCCATTACCCAGTCATCTGCCGTCACCCGCCCTTTGCGAATGGCATTTTCCACCCCTTCCATATTTCCTTCCTCATCCACCGTACCGATCAGGCGGAGAGGTCTGTCCAGAGAAATTTCTCCTTTCTGGTATTTTTCCGCCGTTTCCCAAAATACAGAAAGCGCGCAGGCAAAACCGGATTTCATATCACAGGCGCCCCGTCCGTAAATCCTGTTTTCTTCTGTTTCTGCCGCAAAGGGATCCCGTGTCCAGTCTGCCCCCGCCACTACGGTATCCATATGACAGATAAGGGTCATCATGGGCGCCTTTATTTCTCCTCCTATGGTAGCGATCACATTGTTTCTTCCGGGAAAAACCGGATCCTCTATAATCTCCGCACCACAGTCTCCCAGATAATTTTTTATATATTCTGCTACAGACCTTTCTCCTTTTCCCGGATTAGTGCTTTCCAGTCGTATCAGATCCTGCACCGTTTTTATAAGTTCCTTCACGATGTTCTCCTCCCTTTTTCATTCGTTGCTTTTATTATAACAGATGATACAAAAGAAAAAACTCCTGAAATCAAATATCTCAGGAGTCTTTCTGTTCTGTTTTTATATGCCGGCTCAATTATGCGCCGGAACTGCTTCTTTCTCATTTTCGCCTGTAGTTTTTTCATTTTTCCGGTCAAGGCTGGCAAAAAATCCTGCGATCAATGTACCGGAAATGGAATGCCATACACAGGATACCGCACAGATAATCGCAGATTCCGGTGCACTGGCAAACTGTGCCGTTGTTGTTGCAAGATTCGTTGCAAGACCGGCATTCTGCATTCCCACTTCGATGGAGATCGTTCTTTTTTTCGCTGTATTCATACCGGTCAGCTTTCCGGCTCCATATCCAAGCAGATAGCCCAGTCCGTTATGAAGAAGAACAGCTGCAAAAATCACAACACCGGAGGTAAAGAAGTTTGCTCCCTGAGAAGAGATCACCCCTCCAACTACACAGCCAAGCCCAAGTACAGCCACTCCCGGCATGATCTTCTGGATATCCTGAAAAGCTTTTTTCTTTCCCAGAAGATAGTTCAGAAGAAATCCCACTCCGATAGGAAGGATCACGGTTTCAATGATCGATACAAACATAGGCAGACCCTTGATGCTGATTTTTGTACCACTTGCAAGAAAAGAAACCAGAAGCGGGGTCATTACCGGAGACAGCAGAGTCGATACCGTTGTCATACCAACCGAAAATGCCACATCTCCTCCGCAAAGATAGGACATGATATTGGAAGAAACTCCTCCCGGACAGCATCCCACCAGAATCAGTCCCAGTGCAATGGCATCCGGAAGATGAAGCAGTCTGCTGATCCCGAAAGCCAGAAACGGCATGATCAGATACTGCGCCGCTGCTCCAATACAGATATCCAGCGGTCTCTGTGCAAGGATTCTAAAATCCTCTGTGGTCAGAGTCAGTCCCATACTGAACATGATGATTCCAATGATCAGGGACTGACTGGTGAATTTGTTTCCTGCCATGTCTGTAAAAAGCTGATAATTGACCCAGCCCATCATCACAGGAACAAAGAAGGTCACCACAGCAATGGCGATCACCACGGCCGAGGTATAGTCCGACAAAAATTTGCTTGCTTTTTGTAATGCTTTCATAATAATTCTCCTCCGTTTTTGTGAAAACACCTGCTGTCAGCATTCCGGAGGAATAAACAGAAAATCCCCTCCGGCAAATGCCGGAAGGGACGAATCAGATCCGCGGTACCACCCTTATTCTGCAGATTTCCCTGCAGCGCTTACGTACTTCATACGTTTTCCCGGTAACGGGGGATTCCGGCATGACTTACTGTTGTTTCAGTCAGCTCCTTAGAGATGATATCCTGTTTTCCCGGTATATCTGCTTCACACCTGCTGCAGACTCTCTGAAATACCTTACGGAATACGGCGTTGTTCTCTTCTTTGAATTTTGGTGCTTTATCACATTAATTTGTTATTTTTTATAACAGTTATTATAGTCCTGTTTTTTGAAATGTCAAGTATTTTTTTGAAATTCCCATTCTCTGTCCCATTGACTGAAAATTTCAAATGTGATAGCATTATATTAACACATTATAAGCATCGAGGTTTCAATCATGAGCACTACTTCTTCAAAATCCCTTCTGACCGAGGGTTCTATCTGGAAAAAAATGGCAGCCTTTGCTTTCCCTATTTTTCTCGGCAATCTTTTTCAGCAGTTTTATAACACTGCCGACTCCCTGATCGTCGGGAATTTTCTGGGAAGTAATGCACTGGCTGCCGTCAGCTCCTCCGGAAGTATCATTTTTCTTCTGGTGGGCTTTTTTAATGGAATTGCTATCGGCGCCGGCGTGGTGATCGCCCGCTATTACGGCGCAAGACAAACAGAAAATCTTCAAAAAGCCATACATACCACCGTTGGATTCGGTCTGATATCCGGAGTACTTCTGACCATCCTTGGACTTCTTCTGGTTCCCAAAATCCTGATTCTGATGAAGACCCCTGCCGATGTACTTCCAAACTCCATCTGCTACTTCCGGGTCTATTTTCTGGGATCTGTGGCCTTTGTCCTTTACAATAATTTTGTAGGAATCATGCAGTCGGTCGGAGACAGCAAACATCCGCTGTACTATCTGATATTTTCCTCGCTGGTCAATATCAGTCTGGATCTTCTTTTTGTCGGAGTCTTCCATATGGGTGTGGGCGCTGCTGCAGCGGCAACCATTATCTCCCAGTTTATCAGCGCATTTCTCTGCCTTAACCGGCTTACCAGAAAAAGCCCTGAAGAATACCGGGTACATATCCGCAAAATCCATCTGGATCCTTTTATGCTCCGTCAGATCATCAGCAACGGACTTCCTGCCGGTCTTCAGAATTCAATCATCTCTCTGGCCAATGTAGTCGTCCAGTCCAATATCAACAGTTTTGGAAACCTGGCGGTAGCCGGATGCGGCGCATACTCCAAGGTAGAAGGCTTCGGCTTTCTTCCTATCACCTGCTTCTCCATGGCTCTGACCACCTTTATCAGCCAGAACCTGGGAGCCGGAAAATACGACAGGGCAAAAAAAGGAGCCCGCTTTGGCATTGGGTGCAGCCTTATCATGGCAGAGTGCATCGGAATCCTTATTTATTTTGCCTCTCCGGTTCTTATCGCTGCTTTTAACAGTGATCCGGAGGTTGTGGCTTTTGGTGTCCGTCAGGCACATACCGTCACTTTGTTTTATTTTCTGCTGGCGTTTTCACATTGTCTGGCAGGTCTTCTCCGAGGAGCCGGAAAATCCATCATTCCCATGTTTGTGATGATGATCTGCTGGTGTATCATCCGCGTGTCCTACATCACCATTGCCGTAAAACTGGTTTCTTCCATCCAGGTGGTCTTC
The DNA here is from genome assembly GCA_900541985.1 of uncultured Blautia sp. Classification (GTDB taxonomy): domain Bacteria; phylum Bacillota; class Clostridia; order Lachnospirales; family Lachnospiraceae; genus Blautia_A. The sequence goes on from UQLX01000009.1 coordinate 64,335, forward strand.
TGGGCATATCCGCTTACCTGGACTTTAAGTTCTGTTGTATTTCTGATCTTTTATCTCAAATCTGACTGGCTACATTTCAGTACAAAAAGAAACAGTCCCTGATTTATATCAGAGGCTGTTTCTGTCAGTTCTTATTCTTCTGCTTCAATTCCGGCAGTTTCAATAACAAATTTCACTTTTCCGTCCATATGAGTATCCTGTCCGTCAAAAGCCTTATACGACTTATCAGCGTTTTCAACTGCTTTTATCCGCTCCAGAACAGTTTTTACATCACCGTCTGCCATATCGACGATTTTCTGTATTCCTTCTTTGTCAAACTTCTCCATTCCTTCTTTTAATTCCGTAGAACCATCTTTCAGTTTTGTGGTTCCGCTCTTCAGTTCTTTTCCGCCATCTGCAAGCTTCGCAGTTCCATCTTTTAATGCAGAAGCTCCGGATGCCAGCTGAGAGATTCCGTCACTTAAGGTATTTCCTCCTGCTGCCAGTGAATTGCCGCCTTTCAGAAGCTCCGTGCTTCCCTGTGCAAGCTGTGTTGCTCCTTTATTTAAAGAATCATTATTTGCATTTAATGCCTTGATTCCTTTCTGCAGCTGCTTTGCTCCGGAATTCAGTGCCTTGCTTCCCTTGGCAAGCTGCTCAATTCCTCCGCTGAGCTGTCCGGCTCCTTCTGAAAGCTGACCAAGTCCTGTATTCAGAGATGCCGCTCCGGCTGCTACACCTGCCGCTCCGGTATTCAGATCTTTGTTTTTGGAAACCAGTTCCGCACTTCCCGTTTTCAATGCCTCTACTGCCTTCTGCAGCTTACCGGAAAGCTCTGTCAGATCTCCAAGAGATCCCATTGCCTCTGCCAGTGACTGTGTTCCCTGCTTCAGCGTTTCTGCTCCGGCTACTGCACCTGCCGCACCCTCTTTCATGGTATTAATATGTGCCTGTGCCTCTGAAAGTGCAGCATCCGCACCCGGGATCTGTCCATTTACGCCATTCATTGCTGCCTGAATCTGCAGAAGACCCTGAATTGCTGCTTCTGTGTCTCCAGTATTGCCTTCGGTCACAGGTACATTTATGTTTGCAGATGTCTGTACGCCTACGGAGACTCCGATTCCCCCCAGATTTGCCAGGACTGCCTGTTTCTGTTCTTCCGGAATACCGGCTGCATCCAGTGCTGCTGCCACATTTACACTCTGCTGCTGGTTTGCCTGCTCATTTGCCTGTTGATTTACCAGAGCATTTTCCTGGGCAATCGCGGCATTTGCCTGTTCGTTTACAGAACCGGTGTCAACCTGCGGAGCTGACTGACTGTTTACCAGATTTCCAATCAAACCTGCCGCCTGGCCGCTTAAGTCTCCCACTGTCTGTGCCACTGATCCTAGTCCTCTGACACTGTCTCCAATTTTTCCGGCAGCAGCCTCCGCCTGCGACATGCCTGCCTGCAGAGCACCTGCCCCCTGTATCAGCTGACCGGCTCCGTTTGTCAGACGCTGTACTGCCTCCGGAAGTTCAGACATCTGTCCCAGGGAATTATCAAGCTCCTCTTTCAGCTGGCCAAGTCCTGTATCCAGAGCCTCTGTCCCTGCTGTATAGGCCTGTACGCCCTGCTGAAGACTTTTGCTTCCCTCTTCCAGCTGCTTTCCCCCGGCACTTAATTTTTCCACACCTTCTGTCAGTGTTCCTTTTTTATCGTTAAGAGTTCCGATCCCGCTGTTCAGTGTATCTACACCTTCTGCTACCTTTTTTACACCAAGTCCAAGCTGAGCGGCACCTCCTGTATATGCAAGAACTCCATCCTTCAGCTGTCCGGCTCCATTCTTCAGAGAACTCATCCCTTCTGTCAGTTTTGAAATTCCCCCAAGAAGCTCACCTTTCTTGCTGTTCATTGTATCGATTCCATTTTTCAGCTGTCCGGCTCCATTATCCGCACTGTTTAATCCATTCACAAACGTATCTGCCGAGCTGTCCAGTGTGGAGATGCCTTCCTGAAGCTCTTTGCATCCCTTTACCAGTGCTGTGGAGGAATCTGTAAGTGTATCCAGTTTTTTCTTCAGTTCCTCTGTATCCGCAGCTTCTCCCAGATTCAGATCTTCCAGAAGCCCTGTAGTAGCTACGGTAGCGGTCATTCCAAGTGAAAAATCTTCCACATCCGCAGTAAGCTCCACATAATCCGGAAGCTCGATGTCATCCAGTTCTTCCATATCTGAAAGCTTCAGACTGTCTGCCAGTCCCGGAAATCCATAGCCCACTGCAATATCATTGCTTCCGTCCGAAAGCACTTTTCCATTTATCATTTCCACATTGGTAAATGTGTCTGCCGGAAGGATCATTGCAGTCATCATCATAAACGGGGTGTAGATCTCTACTTTTTTTCCATTGACCTTTTCTGTTGTCCTGGCTGTATTTTCATAATCGATACGGATTTTTACTTTACCGCTTTTTCCAGCAAGATCTGCCGGCTGGATTTCCTGTCCATCCAGATAATAGGTCAGTCTCACGGAAACAGGAAGTTCCTTTCCGGTCTTTCCCTGATAGTAGATATCTCCTCCGTCAGCAGCCCAGGTAAGTGTACCATCCTCATTCTGCTGAAAACTCTCGTCACCCTTTACGTTTTCAATATCTGTCAGACTGCTTTTATCTTTCAGATTTTTCTCTTTCCCCTTATTTTTCAGCCAGTTGCTGACAATTACTTCTTCTGTATTTCCGTTCTCATCTGCATTTACATAAACGGTCTGTTCTTTCTCAGTCTGTGTGTCTGCCGCCAGCACCGGAGAAGAAGCCAGAACCACTGACATCATCATTGACATACCGATCAAAAGCGCCTGTACATTTTTTCTCTTCATGATCAAAACCTCCTATTTCCTAACCTTGAAATTTTTACTTGTTGCACAGATAACCTTATCAAATATCCAGTACATAGCCGGCAAAAACAAAAGCACCGCACACATACTGATCAGCGCACCTCTGGCCATGAGAAGACACAGAGAACTGATCATATCAATTTTGGAATAAATACCTACTCCAAAGGTTGCTGCAAAAAAGCTGAATGCCGAAACCATTACAGGACGAATACTGCTTTCCAGAGCAATACTGATGGATTCCTTTTTATTTTTACCGCTTCCCCTTTCCTGTTCATAACGGCTTGTCATCAGAATCGCATAGTCTACTGTCGCGCCAAGCTGTATGGTTCCGATTACAATAGAAGCAATAAACGGAAGTTCCGTTCCGGTAAGATACGGAATACCCATGTTGATAAAGATTGCTCCTTCGATCACCAGCACCAGGATCACCGGAAGGGTAACAGATTTAAACACAAACAGGATGATCAGAAAAACAGCTATGATAGAAACCGCACTGACTACCTTGAAGTCATGGTCAGTGATCTCAATCAGGTCTTTGGTACAGGGAGCCTCACCTACCAGCATTCCGTTCTTATCGTAAGACTTCAGAATACGGTTCAGTTCATTGATCTGGGCATTTACCTCTTCCGAAGCAGTCTGATATTCATTGGTGATCAGCATCAGCTCATAATTATCACTTTCCAGAATATCTTTAATGTCCTGAGGTATCATGCTCTCCGGAAGAGACGGGCCAATGATGCTTTTCAGTCCCAGAACTTCCTTGACTCCATCCACCTTTTCCATTTCTTTGATCATTTTATGTTTTTCCTTACCGGATACATTTTTATCCATCAGGATCATGTGGGCTGCACCCATATGATATTCTTCCTGCAGTTTTTCATTTGCCATGATGGATTCCAGATCTTTCGGCAGACTGGAATCCAGATTATAATAAACAGCCGTATTGGCCTGGAAATAGGCAAATGGAATAAATAATGCCACACAGAGAAAAGCAGATGCTTTATGATGTTTTACCAGAAATTCAGAAACCTTAGGAAAATCCGGTATCAGCTGTCTGTGTTTTGTTTTTTCCAGTGCCTTATCAAAAATCATGATCATAGATGGAAGAACCGTAACGCAGCAGATCACACCAAAGATCACACCTTTTGCCATAACGATTCCCAGATCCAGCCCAAGTGTAAAGCTCATAAAACAAAGTGCCACAAAGCCTGCAATGGTTGTGATCGAGCTTCCCACAACAGATTTAATAGTCGCTGCGATCGCCTGGGCCATAGCTTCTTTATGATCGTCCCCATAAAGCTTTCTCTGTTCCTGATAGCTGTGCCAGAGGAAAATGGAATAATCCATGGTAACCCCCAGCTGAAGTACTGCACTCAGAGCCTTGGTAATATAGGAAATCTCTCCTTTAAAAATATTGGTTCCCATATTATAAAGTATGGCAATTCCGATACTTGCCAGAAACAGAAACGGAATCAGGTAGGATTCCATAGTAAGAGCCAGCACAATACAGGACAGAACTACAGCGATCAGTACATAAATTGCGACTTCCGATTCCGCCAGATTCTTTGTATCTGTAACAATCGCTGACATACCGCTGACAAAGCACTGCTTTCCGGCCAGCTTTCTGATATCCCCAATAGCATCCATTGTTTCATCCGCCGAGGTTGTCGTTTCAAAAATAATAAACATCATAGTGGAATCATCCGAAAACAATGCGCTTTGTATTTTATCCGGAAGCATTTCCACAGGAACACTTAAATCCGAAAAGCTGTCATACCATACCACCTTGGAAACATGTTCCACACCTTCAATTTTTGTCTTCAGCGCCGCTACATCTTTGTTTTTCATACCTTCGCAAATAAACATGGAGTATGCTCCGGTTCCAAATTCATCTACCAGAATGTCCTGTCCCTTCATTGTTTCAATATCATCCGGCAGATAATACAGAACATCATAATTTACTCTGGTATTTATATATCCGATTGCAGACGGTATCAGAAGCAGCAGACTCAGAATAAAAATCGGAATCCGAAATTTTACGATCTTCCTTCCCAGTTTTACCATTTCACGTTCTTCCTTTCCTGTTATTTTCAAAATTTATTTATGACTTTTGGTCATTCATTGTTATAACTCAAAAATGACCTTTAGTCAATGCCAAATATGACTAAAAGTCATTTTAGTTTTTTATGCATTTTGCAGATTTTTTCTTTTTCTGCTTTTGATGTTTGACTTTTTCCCTCCATACTCCCTATAATTGTAGCGAAGGAGGCAGCACAAATGAGTAAGGTAGAGAATAACAAAGAGCAAAAAAGAAATTCCCTGTTGGATTCCGCTTTCACTCTGTTTATCAACAACGGATTCAACAAAACCTCCATTTCTGATATTGTCGCAAAAGCCGGAGTCGCAAAGGGAACCTTTTATCTGTATTTTAAGGATAAGTATGATATCCGTAACCATTTGATCAGTCACAAAGCAAATCAGGTCTTTCAGGCCGCCTGTGCTGAATTAATGAAGCATAAAGAATTAGAAGATTTTGAAGAGCAGGTCTTATTTATCATCGATAATATTCTGGACCAGCTGTCACAGAACCATAATCTGGTATTACTGCTGTCCAAGCATTTAAGCTGGGGTTTTTTTACTGATTTTCTGGCTGTGGCGCCAAGCGAAGACCGACCTGCCATCTACACCATCTACAAAACCATGCTCGCACACGCTTCACATACCTACCGCACGCCTGATCTGATGATGTATATGATCATAGAGCTGGTCAGCGGGATCAGTTATAATACCATCCTCTATGAACAGCCTATGCCTCTGGAGGAAATAAAAAAACCTCTTTATGAGGTCATCCGCGGAATTTTTGTACAGTTCCGCGAATAACAGAAAACAGGAGAGTGTCCCCCAGACATTCTCCTGTTTTCTGTTATTGAAGTTTTTCTTTCAGTTTTTAAAGCATCGTCAGAAAAAGGGTTCCTCCTACCATACATCCCAGTCCCAGGGCAGACTTTTTTGACAGCTTTTCATGAAATACCAGCCAGGAAAATAACACCGTGACCAGAATACTCAGTTTATCAACAGGCACGACTACACTAGCCGGACCATCCTGAAGCGCCCTGTAGTAACACAGCCAGGATGCGCCTGTGGCAAGACCGGACAGGGTGATAAACCCTAATTCCTTTCTGTCCGTCTTGCGGATCTCCTTTCCCTTTCCGGTAATAAATACCATCAGCAATGACATCACAAGTACCACTGTGGTACGGATAGCTGTTCCAAGATTGGATTCCACACCCTGTATTCCTATTTTTCCCAAAATAGCGGTCAGGCTGGCAAAAACCGCTGAGAGAACCGCGTAGATCAGCCAGTCTTTCTGGTTTTCCTGCTTCGCACCCGTATCTTTTCTGTCGATCATCAGAAGCGTGCCTCCGCCGATCAGAACCACTGCTGCTATTTTTCCCACGCTGATGCCTTCCCCAAGAAAGATCAGCGCCAGTAAAATAGTCAGGACCGTGCTGGATTTATCAATGGGTACGACTTTATTGACGTCCCCTTTCTGAAGCGCATGGAAATAACAGATCCAGGAAGTGCCGGTAGCAAGACCGGACAGAATAAGAAATAACAGTGTTTTTCCACTGATCTGTGCAATGCCCTTTCCACTTCCGGTGATCAGAACCATCAGCCACGAAAATACAAGAACCACAATTGTCCGGATCGCAGTCGCCACATCTGAATCCGTTTTTTTAATTCCACACTTTGCAAGGATTGCGGTAATCCCTGCAAAAAAAGAAGACCCAACTGCATAAAGCATCCACATAATACAACCTCCTTTTTGCCAAACATACGTTTCAATAATGGTATCTGTTCCTTTTTCCTATCAGAAATACATCACCCAGTATCACAGCCATAAACTCTGCAGCAACAACGGAGCTCCAGACTCCGTTGATTCCCATAAATACAGGCAGGATCATAACTGCTTCGGTCTGTAATACAAGTGTCCTTAAAAAAGAAATGACCGCAGAGGTAACACCATCGTTTAAGGCGGTAAAAAAACCGGAGGCAAAAATGCCAAATCCCATAAACAGAAATGACAGGGCAAAAATCTGAAATCCGGAAACCGTAAGCTCCAGAAGCTTCCTGTCATACCCTACAAAGATTCTGGAAAGAGGTACTGCAAACACTTCCGCCGAAACAGACATACTCAATCCGAAAACACCCATGAGGAGCAGGCCTTTGCGAAGCAGGTTTTTCAGTTCTGACGAATTTCCCGCCCCATAATGATAACTGATCACCGGAGCTGTTCCAATGGAATAACCTATAAATGCAGCGGAAAAAATCATGCTTACATACATCATCACACCATATGCCGCGATTCCGTTTTCTCCTGCATATTTCATAAGCTGGATATTATAAAGAATCCCCACAACGTTCATGGAAACATTACTCATAAATTCAGAGGAACCGTTTATGCAGGCTTTCAGGATCACACTGCCCTGATATTCTGTTTTTCCAAGCCGCAGGATACTGCTGTTTTCTCTGAAAAAATAAAAAAGAGGGATCACTCCTCCAATGGTCTGACTGACGGCAGTAGCTGTGGCAGCTCCCGCCAGCTTATACTCCTGCGGAAGCAGGAGCACCAGAACTGCATCCAGCAGCATGTTTGTCACACCGGAGGTAATCGTTACTCCAAGACCAAGGTTCGGTTTTTCTGCCGCCACAAAAAAGCTCTGGAACATCATCTGCAGAACAAAAAAAGGCAATGCAAGAAGAATGATTCTGGCATAAACCACACAGTCGGAAAGAAGCTGACCGGAAGCCCCCAGTACTTCCGCTATGGGACGGGCAAAAATAATACCCAGAACAGCCAGAACCACTCCAGCCGCAAAAGCCACATAAACAAATAAAGAAAAATAACTGTTTGCTCTCTTTATATCACCTTCTCCACAGGTTTTTGCCACGATAGCGGTGCCGCCTGTCCCAAACATAAATCCCACGGTTCCCAGAATAAGAAGAACCGGCATAATCAGGTTGACAGCTGCAAATGGTGTTTTTCCCGCAAAATTAGATACAAAAAATCCATCCACCACTGTGTAAATGGATGTAAAGATCATCATTGCGATCGAAGGAAAGGTAAATATAAGAAGCTTCCTGTAAGTAAAATGATCTGAAAGTCGAATATGCATGTCCGGCCTCCTTACAGTCTGTCGATCTGCTGTCGGAGACAGTCTGCGTATTTTTTCATCAGATTTATATAAGTATTCACCTCTTCTTCCCTCCAGGTATCAAAAGCCCCGGCTTCTGCTTCATAAAGTCTTGCTACCGTTTCCCGAACAAACGTCTTTCCCCTGTCAGTGAGAAAAATCCTTTTGCTTCTCCCCGTATGCTGCTCCAGATAAAGGATCTCCTCTGTTTCCAGCTTGCGGACAGCTGAATTTACTGTCTGTTTGCTGATTCCGGATTTTTTATAAACGTCACTGAGCAGACATCCGTTTCCTGAATCATAAATCGTATACAGAACAATGGAAACACTGTCCGAAATCCTCATCTTTAAAGATGCCAGATGATACAGTGCGTTCATTTCCGAGATCAGATAATTGATTTTCCGTATTTTATTTAAGTGTTTCTGATCCATCACTTTTCCTCCTGGTACGAAATCGTACCTTTATATTAGTATGATTTCGTACCTTTGTCAAGAAACTCTTTTTTACACCGTTTTTTTCACGCACAGCAAAAACAGGCGAAACACCACAGGTTCCGCCTGCTGCTGATCTGCTGTTTATGACCGTGCAGAATGCAAACTGTATTCCATTGTAAATTCCTTTTCCGATTTGCGGATCCTCCACAAAATAATCAAAGCAAAGATAAGTACAGCGATCAGTCCGGGAACAAATGCCGTGCCGGGGGAACCGGTTGTCACGATTGTTCCGATCTGGTACACCAAAAATGCTACCGTATAGCCGGTCGCAAGCTGCAGACAGATTCCTCCAAACAGCCATTTTCCGCTTTTCATCTCTGAATTCATGGCTCCAAGAGCTGCAAAGCATGGTGGTGTATAAAGGTTAAACATCAGATATGCCAGAGCAGCCGCTTTGGTAAGTCCCATGATCGTTGCCACTTCGCTTCCGCTTCCCACCAGCGCCAGTTCATCCGTATCGATCAGATTTGTAATCCCATAAACAACTGCCAGTGTACCAACCACATTCTCCTTTGCAATAAATCCTGTTACAGCCGCTGCTGCCAGCTGCCATACCCCGAATCCAAGAGGGATAAACAGGATTGCAAATGGATGCGCAACCGATGCCAGAATTGACGTTCCCTCCGCCCCTTCTTCCACAAGCCGGAACTGCCAGTTAAAGCTCTGCATGATCTGTACAGCTGTGTTGCAGACCAGAATGATCGTACCTGCCTTTACAATATAGGCTTTTCCCCGCTCCAGCATGGAGGCGCATGCTCTTTTCAGGCTTGGAAGCTTATATTCCGGAAGCTCAATGATAAAAAAGGACTTTCTGTACCTCTGTCCGGTGATTTTTTTTACAAGCAGCGCACCTAAAAGCACCAGAAGAATCCCTGCCAGATACATAGTTCCGGAAACCCACCATGCATCTGCAAAAAACGCCCCTGCAAACAATGCAATAACCGGAATTTTTGCTCCGCAGGGCATAAACGGAGTCAGCATAGCTGTTGTACGGCGCTCTCTTTCATTCCGGATGGTACGGCATGCCATAATTCCCGGAATGGCACAGCCGGTACCGATCACCATAGGAATCACTGATTTTCCGGAAAGACCAACTCTTTTAAAAATCGGATCCAGAACTACCGTTGCTCTTGCCATATAACCACAGTCTTCCAGAAGTGCGATCAGAAAATACATGACCATAACAAGAGGAAGAAATCCCACAACTGCTCCTACACCACCAATGATTCCATCAACAAGAACTGCATATAAAAGAGGATTTGCATTTTCCAGCAGTCCGCCGACCCAGCCCTGGAAGGTTTCGATCCATCCTACCAGCCAGTCTGCGATCCAGGTTCCAAGCGTTGTCTGAGATATGTAAAACACAAGGAAGATCACGGCTACAAAAATCGGAATTCCAATGATCTTGTGGGTAATCATGCTGTCGATCCTGTCCTGGATATTCTTATCCTTTGTAAAGATCTTTCTCTTTTCAACCTGCTTTACAATACCGTTTACAAAATCAAACCGCTTTCTGTCGGCTGCCTCTACTTCTTCCTTGTTCTTCAGATCAATATCCGGCTGAAGATACGGAGCCTTCTGTCCTTTTCCCTTTACGGCAACTGCTGCCTGGACCGCTTCTTTCAGATCCTCGTGACCGGATGATGTGGAAACTGTTTTTATTACCGGACACCCCAGCTTTTCAGCCAGAAGCTTCTCATCGATCTGTGTCTGCTTTTTACTGACAATGTCACTTTTATTCAAAGCTACAACTACCGGAATTCCCAGTTCCAGCAGCTGTGTGGTAAAAAACAGACTTCTGCTGAGGTTCGCTGCATCTACGATGTTAATGATCGCATCCGGTTTTTCGTTTTTCACATATGCACTTGTGATGCTCTCCTCTGATGTAAACGGAGACATGGAATAAGCTCCCGGCAGATCCACTGCGATTATTTCCTCATTCCCTGCATAGCAGCTTTTTTTGATCGGGCTTTCCTTTCTTTCAACAGTAACACCTGCCCAGTTTCCGACACGTTCATTTCTGCCGGTCAGCGCGTTGTACATGGTGGTCTTTCCACTGTTTGGATTTCCTGCAAACGCAATTCTCATAATCCTGTTCCCTCCTTCTGTATTGGGTCATACTTCCTGGCAATAGTTAGTGTTAACTAATCCATGTGTAAAAAAAATAATCTTTTCACTTTTTTATATTGAAATAGCTTTCGCCAGATCCGTATCCATATTATAGCGTCCATCTTTAATAGAGACTACGCATCCCCCTTTTAAATGAGACACTACAGTGATCGGTTCGCCGCTGTAACAGCCAAGAGAAAACAAAAAAGCAGTTAATTCTTCATCGTCTGCCATAATCTCTTTTACCGTATACTCTTCTCCCTCTTTCGCTTCCAGCAAATTCATATCTGTCACTCCTCCTGTTTTATCCAATCTTTTCTTCGGAAATATATCTATGCTGTTTTCTTAGTCGTTCTTATTCGCAATTGTTAGTTTACTCTAATTTAAGTAAGTTGTCAACAACTTTTTTCAAGACCCGATTCCTGTTAATTGTTTTTTATACTTCCTATTATTTTTTTATCCTGTATCCCCAAAATTGATTTTCGATTTTAACTGATTATGCTATACTTAAAAAAATATGGATTATCTGTATCCGATAAGGAGGATTGAATGATGGAATATCGTAAATTTGAAAAACTTGGAATTGCTCCTTCACTTCTGGGATTTGGCTGTATGCGCTTCCCGCTGAACAAAGACGGCTCTATTTGTGAACCCGAGGCAGAAAAGATGCTTGACACTGCCATTGCTGCCGGTGTGACATACATTGATACCGCATATCCCTATCACAATGGCGACAGTGAACCGTTTCTTGGCCGTGTACTGAAAAAATATGATCGAAAAGATTTCTTTCTGGCTACCAAGCTTCCCGTCTGGAACGTAAAAACCCTGGATGACGCAAAACGATTATTTCAGGAACAGCTTGACCGTCTTCAGGTAGAATATGTGGACTTTTATCTTCTCCACTGTCTGGATAAAGAGAAATGGCAGACTGTTCTGGATCTTGGACTGATCCCCTATTTTGAAGAAATGAAAGCGCAGGGAAAGATTCGTTATTTCGGCTTCTCTTTCCATGATGAATATGAAGTGTTTGAAACTATCGCCACCTACCGTCCCTGGGATTTCTGTCAGATCCAGTATAATTATGTGGATACAGACATTCAGGCAGGCGACAGAGGCTATGCCCTGACAGAAAAGCTTAACATTCCTCTGGTCATTATGGAACCTGTAAAGGGAGGTTCCCTGGCACAGCTTCCCGAAGACGTTACCGTACCGTTTACCGAAGCCCGCCCAAACAGCAGCATTTCCTCCTGGGCACTTCGCTGGGTTGCCAGCAAGCCAAATGTCAAAGTTGTTTTAAGCGGTATGTCCACCATGGAACAGGTAGAAGACAATCTGCATACCTTCGGAAACTTTGAGCCGCTTACGGAAAAAGAAGCTGCCATGGTCTCACAGGTAGCGGCAAACATAAAAAAACGGACCAGAAACGGATGTACCGGATGCGCTTACTGTATGCCCTGCCCCTTTGGCGTAGATATCCCCAAAAACTTCCGTATCTGGAATGACTTCTCCATGTATGGAAACAAAGAAAAGACAAAACAGGCCTTTTTCCAGGATCTTGCCCCAGATTCCAGAGCCGATCAGTGCCAGAAGTGCGGAAAGTGCGAAACTGTATGTCCTCAGTCTATTTCGATCCGAAAAGATCTGGAAAACGCTTCCATAGAATTAAATTCTTTAAAATAAATATAATTTCTGCTCCTGCATTCCCAGCTGCATCCGATTTCTGATTTCCCTGTGATATATGGATCAAAATAATACCTTAGCTGGATGCAGGAGCAGATTTTTTTACATATCATAAATCATGTTCCAGATTACATATGACAACTGCTTTATTAAAATGCGTAAAAACTGAAAAATTCAAACCCATGTGAAATTTAATCATGCACTGGAATTTAAAATTTCAAGTCAGATTAACACTAAGAACATATTTTCACTCTCGGACTATATTCAGTGAAATATCTATATCCTATTTTATCAGACAGCAGCATCCTCATTGTCGCATGGCAGGCGACATTTAAACAAGAATCCCCTTGTAAGTCAACGCCAAAAGTTCACTCTGATGCCTTAAAATTATAAATTGGCTTCATAACATCAATAATATCTACGGAATCTTTTATCACATCGATCATATCTTCCAGTGACTTATACGCAAATGGAGCCTCATCCAAGGTTGATTCATTTACTGAAGTTGTATAAATCCCCTTCATCGCTTCTTTATATGCATCCATACTAGTATTTCATCCTTTAATTAACTCGACTTTTTGACAGGCAGCGTATCAACAAT
>UQLX01000010.1 GCA_900541985.1 uncultured Blautia sp.
GAAAAACACTCCGCAATTTCCTTTGCATTGTGAGTTTTGTTCCATGCCTCGATAAGTAATTTACGTGCTTCATTGTGTAACATAATAATCACCTCTTGACTTTATCATAACCCCGTTGTCAAGTGTGTGCAGTATTATTTTGGATTGCTATAGATTCCGTGAACGTTGCTGTATGCCTGTAAAAGGAAACAATCAAAACCCGGAGGTGATAATAAAAATGGAATTAAAAACAGAAAGATTAATATTACGTCCATGGAAAGAATCTGATGCCCAAAGCTTATATGAATATGCAAAGGATCCTGATGTGGGGCCGATTGCCGGATGGCCGCCTCATAAAAGCGTGGAAGAAAGCCTAAATGTTATAAGGGATGTTTTTAACGGAGCTGAATGTTACGCAATTTGTGAAAAAGAAAATAATACAGCCATAGGAGCCATAGAACTGAAACTGAACGGGCAGACAGATATGACAGATAAAGAGGATGAATGTGAACTGAGCTACTGGCTTGGCAAACCCTTCTGGGGAAGAGGATACATGCCTGAAGCGGCAAAAGAGCTGCTCCGGCATGGTTTTGAAGACCTTAAAATGTCTGTAATATGGTGCGGATATTATGATGGAAATAACAAGTCAAAACGAGTACAGGAAAAAGTGGGATTTGCTTATCACCATACCTGTCAGGAGGTACCGGTACCATATATGAAATTTGAATTTGATAAAGTGTTCCGGCGGATGATGGAGGAGCATCAGCTGGATACGGTGATTCTTCTGGGCCATATCAATCCTGACGGAGATGCAGCCGGATCGGTGATGGGGATTGCGCATTATATCCATGTGGTATATCCGCAGTATCAGGTACATCCTTATCTGGAAAATACATTGGATAAAGGATCGAAAAAAATGGTGGCACAGGACCAGGTATTTGATCCGTTTCTGCTTCCGGTGGAGGAAAGATATGGAGTGGTCGTCTGTGATACAGCAATCTTAAAACGGCTGGCCGGCCGGGAGATTTATGAAAAGGCCGAGGCATCCATTGTGATCGATCATCATGCATCGAATGAGGGATATGGGGATGTAAATTACACCAGAGTTTCAGAGGCCTGCGCGGAAAACGTTTATGAGATACTGGACTGGAACAGGTGGAAGACGAAACTCAGTGAAGAAAAAGGAGTTCATCCCGATGCGGCAGATTATGTTTACATGGGAATCCTTCATGATACCGGAGGCTTTGCCAGAGTCGGGGAAGCTACCTTTCATGCGGCAGCAGATTTGCTCAGACTTGGGGTGGATCATGACTATGTGATGCAGACAATGCACAGTGATACGCTGCATGATCTGCAGAAACGTGGATATCTCTTCTCAAAAGTACAGAGAGCTGTGGATAACCAGGTGGCTTTTGTGATCGTGGATCGGGAGATGATCGAGAAAGAAGGGATTTCTTATGAGGACATTCATTCAGTCAGTGAATTTCTGCGGGACTGCGAAGATGTAAAAATGGGATTTACCATGTATGAGGAAGAACCCGGACGCTTTCGATGTTCGTTCCGATCGGATGGAAAATGGATAAACGTAAATGAACTTCTGGCTCCTTTTGGCGGAGGAGGACATGCCGGTTCGGCAGGGGTACGCAAACGCACAGAAGATCTGAATGAATTTCTGGATATGATTCTTCACAGAATAGAGGAAATGAAAAAATGATAAGAAAAAAGAAACTTCAGGATCTGGATGCTGTTATGAAGATCTGGCTGGATTCCAATGCACAGGCTCATGATTTTGTATCAAAAAAATACTGGAAAGATCATTATGAACAGGTAAGGGATATGCTGCCGGAATCGGAAGTATATGTGTATGAAGCAGAGGGCGAAATTCAGGGATTTGCAGGTCTGATGGAAGATTATATTGCAGGGATATTTGTGGCAGAAAAATTCCGTTCAAAAGGGATTGGGAAGCTTTTGATGAAATATCTCAAAGAGAGAAAGCAAAAACTCAGTCTTTCGGTGTATGTAAAAAATCAGGCCGCAGTAAGGTTTTATCAGAGGGAAAATTTTCAGATCCGGACAGAGGGTGTGGACGAGGCAATCGGTGAAGCAGAATATGAAATGACATGGGAAAGATAGGGCTTGTGTTCTGTTGTTTTCTGTGCTATAGTCAGAAAGGAATAAAAAGGAAGGCGCGTAAGCGTAGGTGAGGAAATGTTCAGATAATCAGATTTGGTGAGAAACAAACATGGAAGTGGTACCTGGAAACAGGTCTGTTTGTGCATGCCGAATTTGATGAATGGATGTTTACGAGCCGTTAATGATATAAGGGTTCTGTTTGCATTTGTCTGTTTTCGGCTGCGAAAACAGACATTTTTTAATGCACAGGAGGAATGTATGTTACAGATCAAAAATTTAACGTTTACGCATAAGTATGACCTCAGAGTGATCCTGGAAGATTTTCAGCTGGTGTTGAATCCGGGAGATAAGGCTGCTATCATTGGAGAAGAGGGAAATGGAAAATCTACACTATTAAAATGGGTTTTTCATCCACAATTAACAGGAGATTATGTGGAGGCGGAAGGAGAACGGATCGTTCAAGGTGAAAAACTGGGGTATTTGCCGCAGGAGCTTCCGGAGAAAGACAGAGAAAAAACAATCTATGAATTTCTCTGTGAAGAGGAACTGTTCTGGGAGACAGACTCTCGTGAACTGGCAGATATGGCATCTAAGATGGGTCTGAAAACAGACTTTTTTTACAGTAATCAGAAGATGCGGACGCTTTCCGGAGGTGAAAAAGTAAAAGTTCAGATGGCAAAATTACTTGTGGGAAAACCATCGGTATTCTTGCTGGACGAGCCTTCCAATGATATTGATATTGAAACTCTGGAATGGCTGGAAAAGCTGATTCTGGAAACGCCGCAGGCAGTGCTTTTTATTTCGCATGATGAAACGCTGATTGAAAATACAGCAAATATGGTGATTCATCTGGAACAGATCTGCCGTAAAACAAAAAGCCGATATACGGTAGTACATACGGGATACAGAGAATATCTGGAAAGCAGAAATCTGAATTTTGAAAATCAGAGACGAAGGGCATTGAATGATCGGAGAGAAGAAAAAAAGAGGCAGGAAAAATTTAACAGGATTCGGGAAAAAGTACAGAATGACCTGAATTCTGTTTCCCGTCAGGATCCTCATTCCGGTTATCTTCTGAAGAAAAAAATGCGGGCAGTAAAGTCTATGGAACGTCGTTTTGAACGCCAGGCGGAAGAGATAGAACGATTGCCTGAGGAAGAAGAAGCAATTTTTTTCCGGATGAAAGACGTAAGTTTTCCGCCAGGAAAAATGCTTCTGGAGTACCAGTCAGATTGTCTGGAAACCCCTGATGGAGCTGTGCTTGCCAGGGATCTGCAGCTTACGGTCAAAGGGCCGGAAAAGGTCTGCATCATTGGAAAAAATGGAGTGGGAAAGACAACTTTGCTGAGGAAGATTGCGGAGCAGCTGCTGGAAAGAAAGGATATCCATGCCGTTTATATGCCGCAGAATTATGAGGAAATACTGGAGCTTTCCATGACACCGGCAGAGTATCTTTCTGAAAATGGAGACAGAGAAGAACAGACCTGGATCCGCACCTGTCTGGGGGCTTTAAAGTATACGCCAGAGGAGATGAACCATGAGATTTCAGAGCTGTCCGGCGGTCAGAAAGCAAAAATTCTTCTTTTGAAAATGAGCTTATCAGGAGCGCATGTTCTGATCCTTGATGAGCCTACCAGAAACTTTTCTCCATTGTCCAATCCGGTTATCCGCGAGATTCTGGCGGAATATCAGGGGGCAGTGATCAGTATTTCTCATGACAGGAAATATATTCGTGAGGTATGTGATACCGTGTATCGGATGACAGAAAACGGCCTTGTCAGAGTCCGGTAGACTATTCAAAAAGTAATTTGAAGGAACACTTATATTAAGGAGGAGAAAATGAAAAATCAATACAACAAAACAATCACCGCCTGCTTTGTGGGATATATCGTGCAGGCGATTATCAACAACTTTGTTCCACTGTTATTTCTGACTTTTCAGAGAACTTATGACATTCCTTTATCGCAGATTACATTGCTGGTAACGTTTAATTTTGGAGTACAGCTTCTGATGGATCTTCTTGCTATTGGATTTGTGGACAGGATCGGTTATCGTATATCCATGGTAATGGCTCATGTGCTTTCTGCAGCCGGACTGATACTTCTGACCATACTTCCGGAGGTTTTTTCATCTCCATTTGTGGGCATTCTGATCTCCGTTATGGTATATGCAGTAGGCGGTGGTCTTCTGGAGGTTCTGGTAAGTCCTGTAGTAGAAGCCTGTCCTTCTGATAACAAAGAAAAGGCCATGAGTATGCTCCACTCTTTTTACTGCTGGGGGCATGTAGGTGTAGTGTTTCTTTCTACTGTTTTTTTTCGGGCGGCAGGTATTGAAAACTGGAAGATCATGGCAGTTGTATGGGCGGTGATTCCCATCTGTAATGCGTTTGCTTTTACCAGAGTGCCTATGGCATCTCTGATAGAGGATGGGGAAAGCGGGCTCAGCCTGAAAGAGCTTTTTGTTTCAAAAATCTTCTGGGTACTGCTGATCATGATGGTTTGTGCCGGAGCAAGTGAACAGGCTGTAAGCCAGTGGGCATCCACTTTTGCAGAAAAAGGTCTGGAGATATCCAAGACCGTAGGAGACCTGGCCGGTTCTATGGCTTTTGCCATTTTGATGGGAGCATCCAGAGCATTTTATGGAAAATATGGTGACAGGATTCATCTGGATCATTTTATGATCTGGAGCAGCGGTCTCTGCATTTTATCTTATCTGGGAATTTCTCTGTTTCCTTCACCGCTTCTCAGTCTGGCAGCCTGTGCAGTCTGTGGACTTTCTGTGGGTATTATGTGGCCGGGAACTTTCAGTAAAGCATCTGCAGCCATTCCAAAAGGAGGGACAGCTATGTTTGCATTGTTGGCGCTGGGCGGAGATCTGGGATGCTCTGGAGGACCTACCGTGGTAGGCACAGTATCCAGTGCCATGGGTGAAAATCTCAAAATGGGCATTCTGGCAGCAGTTGTATTTCCAGTGCTTTTGTTGACTGGAATCCTGGTCTGCGGTAGAATGAAAAAAGAATAACGAACAAAATAAAATGTCTGGAAACAGACATTTTATTTTTATAAAGGAGAGTGCAGAATTATGGCAAAAATCAGAATTATCAAGAAAAATGACGAATACAGTTCCGAATATGAGGTGGGAGATGTTTTTGAGGTCCAGGGAATTTGGTACGGAGGCGTGCATATTTCCGGAAGAACCGGGATTCCGGTATCCCTTGATAAAGAAGAATATATGGAACTTGATACAGAACCGGCAGCCCCTCCGGTAACAGAGAGTGCAGCAAAAAGAGACATCCGTCCGGGAGATATCGTGCAGCACTTTAAGAGAGAATGGGTGGATAAAAATACTTCCGAGTATCTTTATAAGATACTTGCCTTTGCGGAGCATACAGAGACCGGAGAACGACTGGTAATCTATCAGGGACTGTATGCACCCTTTAAGATTTGTGCACGGCCCTTTGAGATGTTTATGAGTGAGGTGGACAGAGAGAAGTACCCGGATGTGAAGCAGAAGTGGAGATTTGAGCGGGTGTAAATGCATCTCCCTCCTAAATCTCTTGTTCACAATATCACTTTAATGTGATATAATAATTTCGATTATTTTTTAGGAGGGGAAATCAGTGAAAGAAAGAGAAACTTTTGGTTCGAGACTTGGCTTTATTCTGGTATCAGCCGGGTGCGCCATTGGTCTTGGAAACGTATGGAAATTCCCATACATGGCAGGACAATACGGAGGTGCAGCATTTGTTCTGATCTATCTGGTATTTCTTGTAGTGCTGGGTCTGCCGATCCTTGTCAGCGAGTTTGCTGTGGGACGTGCCAGCAGAAAAAGTACAGCGAAGGCATTCCATGAACTGGAGCCACAGGGATCTAATTTCCACAAATACAGCTACATGGGAATGATCGGTAATTACATGCTGATGATGTTTTATACCATGGTTGCAGGCTGGACCATGTATTACTGCTATGTAATGGCAACAGGAAAGCTTGCGGGCGCTGACACAGTGCAGGTGACAGAGTTCTTCGGAAATTTCCAGCAGTCTACCGGTACGATGACATTCTGGATGATCCTGGCAGTTCTTCTGGCATTTGGAATCTGCTCTCTGGGACTTCAGAATGGTGTAGAAAGAATTACCAAGGTGATGATGATCTGCCTTCTGGCACTGATCGTTGTGCTGGCAGTTCATTCAGCGACACTGGAAGGCGCGATGGAAGGAATTAAATTTTATCTGGTACCGAACTTTGATAATATAAAAAAGGCCGGAATCGGAAATGTGATCTTCGGAGCCATGTCTCAGGCATTTTTTACCCTGAGTATCGGAATCGGAGCTATGGAAATCTTTGGAAGCTATATGAAAAAAGATCTGACTCTTGCAGGAGAGAGTCTGAATATCCTTGTCCTGGATACTTTTGTTGCATTAATGGCAGGTATGATTATCATTCCGGCATGCTTTGCTTTTGGTGTGGAACCGGGAGCCGGTCCGGGACTGGTATTTATCACGCTTCCAAATGTATTTAATCAGATGATGGGCGGAAGAATCTGGGGTACTCTGTTCTTCCTGTTTATGTCCTTTGCAGCTCTTTCCACAGTAATTGCTGTATTTGAAAACATTCTGTCCTTTGCGATTGACCTTTGGGGCTGGACACGCAAAAAAGCAGTCATGGTCAATATTGTGCTTGTGATCATTTTGTCTATGCCGGCAGTGCTGGGATTTGGCCCATGGTCCGGAATCCAGATTCTGGGTGAAGGTACCAACATCATGGATCTGGAAGATTTTATTGTATCCAACAATATACTTCCTCTTGGTTCAGTGTTGTTTGTGCTTTTCTGTGCATCCAAAAAGGGATGGGGATGGGACAATTTCCTGAAAGAAGCGAATACGGGAAAAGGTGCAAAATTCCCGGCAGGAATCCGTATGTATATGCTTATTGTTCTTCCGGCGGTAGTTTCTATCATATATCTGAAAGGATATTATGACATGTTTAAGCCAAGAGGAACAGCATATTTTGTTCCATGGATGATCGTAGGTATTGCGATGCTTATGCTGGTAGGCTGGATCGCATTTGGACATAATAAGAACAAAAAAGACAGGAGCTGACAGATATGATAGCAGAAAAAATGATTCCTTTTGTACAGAATAATTCTGCAATCCGTACGATGTTTGAGGAGGGAAACCGTCTGAAGAAAAAATACGGAGCAGATAAGGTTTTTGATTTCAGTCTGGGAAATCCCAGTGTTCCGGCACCGGACTGTGTGCGGGAAGCGATCATTGACCTGGTGAACAGCGAGGATCCCACGGTTCTTCATGGTTACATGAACAATGCCGGTTTTGAGGATGTAAGAGAGACGATCGCGCAGTCTTTGAACCGCCGTTTTGGAACCGCTTTTTCTGCAAAAAATCTGATCATGACAGTAGGTGCGGCAAGCGGACTGAATGTGATCCTGAAGACAATCCTGAATCCAGGAGAAGAAGTGATTGTATTTGCACCGTATTTTCTGGAATATGGAGCGTATGTGAAAAACTATGACGGGAAGCTTATAGAAGTTTCTCCGGATACCGAAACTTTTCAGCCAAATCTCCAGGAATTGAAGGAGAAGATCACTGCCGGTACCAGAGCAGTGATCGTAAATACACCTCATAATCCTACCGGAGTCGTTTACTCGGAGGAGACGATCCAGGCTCTGGCAGCTGTTCTGGAGGAAAAACAAAGAGAGTTCGGGAAGGTGATCTACCTGATCTCGGATGAGCCATATCGGGAGCTGGCTTATGATGGTGTGGAAGTGCCCTATCTGACGAAGTATTACAATAATACAGTCGTGGGTTATTCTTACAGTAAGTCCCTGTCTCTTCCTGGGGAACGGATTGGATATCTGGTGATTCCGGATGAGCTGGAAGACAGCGAGACCGTGATCGCTGCTGCCGGAATCGCAAACCGTATTCTTGGAAGTGTAAATGCGCCGTCTCTGATGCAGAAGGTGATTGCCCACTGCGTAGATGCGGAGGTAGATGTGGCAGCCTATGACAGAAACCGTCTTGCCCTTTATAACGGGCTGACGGAATGTGGATTTCAGTGTATCAAGCCGCAGGGAGCTTTTTACCTTTTTGTAAAATCTCCGGTTCCGGATGAAAAAGCTTTTTGTGAGGCAGGTAAAAAATATAATATTCTTATGGTGCCTGGAAGCTCTTTTGCATGTCCGGGATATGTGAGACTTGCCTATTGTGTTTCTTATGAGACAATCCTTCATTCTCTTCCGGAATTCAGAAAACTGGCAGCAGAGTATGGCTTTGGTGCAAAATGAAAAAGCATCATCCTGATATGGAGGGTGTATAGAGCGGATCAATTCCCTTAAAGATACAGAGAGTTGATCCGTTTTTTGTGCTATTTTTTGTCTAAATTTTATCAATCTTTTCGCGGATCTTCAGCATTTTCTGATCCAGTGAACGAATCACGGCGGCACATTGCTGAAGCTCTTCATCCATTAGTTGGGCATCCTTTTTCCCTCTCTTGTACCGGAGCTGGTGATCCAGGTTTGCCCAGTAATCCATAGCTGCAGTTCGGAGCTGCAGCTCGATTTTTAACCACTGGACGTCATCCTGCTGGGGGATAGCAGCCTCCAGGATCAGATGAAGGCTCTGATAACCGGACTTTTTGGGCTCTCCGATGTAATCCTTGGTTTTGAGGATACGGATATCCTTCTGTCTTCCTAAAAGCTCCGCTACCTGATAAATATCATCCATGTAAGCGCAGACAGCCCTTACTCCGATTAAATCATTGATTTTTTCCAGCGCAAGATCAAAATTCAGTTCCAGTCCTTTTTTCTGCATCTTTTTGCAAATGCTGTCAAATTCCTTCAGACGTCCGGTTTGTGTCTGGATCACATTTCGTCCATATTTCATGGTAAGTATTGTGTTTATGATATCAAGCTTTGTCTGCATCAGACTGATGGCACATTTTCCTTTCATTTGAAATTCACTGCCGTTCAGCAGACGCTTAAATTGTTCTTTTTTCTTCAATCTTTGTCTTTCTTCTTCAATTTGTGTATAAACAGGTCTTTCGCTGTTTTTTATTGCAATGCAACTGTTCATGATTTTACGCTCCTTATGATAAATAGAAATAAAGCTTCTGTTAATCCTGGGTTAAACTTTGTGGAAATATCGTCAGTACACGGAAAGCTTATGTGTTATGGAACTACATCAATTAAGATATGCTGGAAAAAGGAAAAGTATTCCAGAAAAATCTTTGTGTATTACTGATAAAAAATAAAAGAAAACAATAGATTTTTTATTGAAAAAACATGATTGACAAATGATTAACAAACTCCTATAATAACAGTATCAAGTTTGATAAATAATTAACGTTAATTGATTAACAGAATTATTTGTTGCATTATCAGACAAAAGTAAAAGCATAAAAAATAAAAGGATAACAAGGAGGATTTCACATGGCAAAGACAGAAACCCACATCCCGGCTGTGATCGACACTGCAGAAGCACTGGAAGCAAAGATGGCTGCGATGAAAGAAGCACAGAAACTTTTCGCCACCTATACACAGGAGCAGGTAGACAAGATCTTTAAGGCTGCAGCTACCGCTGCTGACAAAGCACGTATTCCCCTTGCAAAAATGGCTGTTGCAGAAACAGGTATGGGAATTGTAGAAGATAAGGTCATCAAAAACCATTATGCAGCAGAATATATTTACAATGCATACAAAGATACAAAAACCTGTGGAGTGATTGAAGAAGATCCGGTTTATGGAATCAAAAAAATTGCAGAGCCGATCGGACTGATTGCAGCGGTTATTCCGACTACCAATCCTACTTCAACCGCTATCTTCAAAACTCTGATCGCTCTGAAAACAAGAAACGCGATCATTATCAGTCCACATCCCCGTGCAAAGGCTTCCACTATTGAGGCAGCAAAAATTGTCCTGGAAGCGGCTGTGAAAGCGGGAGCACCGGAAGGAATCATCGGATGGATCGACGTACCAAGCCTTGAGCTTACCAATCTGGTTATGAAAGAGGCAGACATCATTCTTGCAACAGGCGGTCCCGGAATGGTAAAAGCAGCTTATTCCTCAGGAAAACCGGCACTTGGCGTAGGTGCAGGAAATACTCCGGTTATCATTGATGATACAGCAGATGTACGTCTGGCAGTAAACTCTATCATTCATTCCAAGACCTTTGATAATGGTATGATCTGTGCTTCTGAACAGTCTGTAACTGTTCTGGAAGGTGTGTATCAGGCAGTGAAAGACGAGTTCCTTTACAGAGGCTGCTATTTCCTGAAAAAAGATGAGCTTGATAAGGTGAGAAAAACCATTCTTATTAACGGTGCCCTGAATGCAAAGATCGTAGGTCAGAAAGCTGCGACTATAGCAGAAATGGCAGGCGTAAAGGTTCCGGCAGAGACAAAGATTCTGATTGGTGAAGTAGAGTCTGTAGATATCAGTGAAGAGTTTGCTCATGAGAAGCTTTCTCCGGTACTTGCCATGTATAAGGCAAAAACCTTTGACGAAGCAATCGCAAAGGCTGAACAGCTGGTAGCTGACGGCGGATATGGACATACATCTTCTCTTTATATCAATGTAAATGAAAAAGAAAAAATGGCAAAACATGCAGCAGCAATGAAGACCTGCCGTATCCTTGTAAATACTCCGTCCTCTCAGGGTGGAATCGGTGATCTTTACAACTTTAAGCTTGCCCCTTCTCTTACACTGGGCTGCGGTTCCTGGGGCGGCAACTCTGTTTCCGAAAACGTAGGCGTGAAGCACCTGATCAATATTAAGACTGTTGCAGAGAGGAGAGAGAACATGCTCTGGATGAGAACACCGGAAAAGGTTTACTTCAAAAAAGGCTGTATGCCGGTTGCACTTGATGAACTGGGAACTGTTATGGGCAAGAAACGCTGCTTTATCGTAACAGACTCCTTCCTCTATAAAAACGGATACACAAAGAGAATCGAAGACAAGCTGGACCAGATGGGAATCGTTCATACCTGCTTCTCTGATGTAGAACCGGATCCTTCTCTTGCATCTGCAAAAGCCGGAGCAGCAGCAATGCGTGCCTTTGAGCCGGACTGCATCATTGCTCTTGGCGGCGGTTCCGCAATGGATGCCGGAAAGATCATGTGGGTACTTTATGAGAATCCGGATGCAGATTTTGAAGATATGTCCATGGATTTCATGGATATCAGAAAGAGAATCTACACCTTCCCGAAAATGGGTAAAAAAGCATACTTCGTAGCAATTCCTACATCCTCCGGTACAGGATCCGAGGTAACACCTTTTGCCATTATCACAGACAAGGATACCGGTATCAAATGGCCTCTGGCAGATTACGAGCTTATGCCGAATATGGCGATCGTAGATACAGACAATATGATGAGCGCACCAAAGGGACTGACCTGTGCTTCTGGTATTGACGTTATGACTCATGCTATTGAAGCTTATGTGTCTGTCATGGCTTCTGATTATACAGACAGTCTTGCTCTGAAAGCGATCAAGCTGGTATTTGATTACCTGCCGAGAGCCTACAGAGACGGAAACGATGTAGAGGCAAGAGACCATATGGCAAATGCTTCCTGTATGGCAGGTATGGCTTTTGCAAATGCGTTCCTGGGTGTAAACCACTCCCTTGCGCACAAGCTTGGTGCTTTCCATCATATTCCTCACGGAATTGCAAACGCGCTGGTTCTTACAGATGTGATGCGTTATAATAGTGTTGAGGTACCGACAAAGATGGGAACATTCCCTCAGTACCAGTATCCGCATACACTGGCACGTTATGCTGAGATCGGACGCTTCGTAGGACTTACAGGAAAAGACGATCAGGAAGTATTTGAGAAGCTTCTTGATAAGCTTGAGGAACTGAAAAAGACCATCGAGATCAAACCTACGATCAAGGATTATAATGTAGATGAGAAGTATTTCCTTGAGACTCTGGATGAGATGACAGAGCAGGCATTTAATGACCAGTGTACAGGTGCGAACCCGAGATATCCGCTGATGTCCGAGCTGAAAGAAATCTATCTGAAGGCTTACTACGGAAAAGAGTCCAAATAAAGAAAAGGGAGGGTATTTACCATGAATCTGAAAGACAAAAAAGTATTTTTGACACGTCCATACAAGGTAGTCTACAAAGACGGAGACCGTATCATCAAGGTATTTACCAAAGAGCACGGAAAGGCAAATGTCTTTAACGAAGCGCTCTGCCAGGCTCGCGTAGAGGAAAGCGGGCTGGACATCCCGAAGGTGCTCGAGGTCACACAGATCGATGGAGAATGGGCGGTTGTGATCGAGTATGTGGAAGGCAAAACTCTGGAACAGCTGATGCAGGAGAATCCGGACAAGCTGGAAGAATACATGGAGAAATTTGTGGATCTTCAGCTTTCCATGCATGAGAAAAAAGCTCCCCGTCTTACACGCCAGAAAGACAAATTTGCCCGTAAGATCGAGAGTATGAGAGACAAGCTTGATGCTACTGTCCGCTATGAGCTTCTTACAAGACTGGATTCCATGCCAAATCATACCAAGCTTTGTCACGGAGATTTTAATCCAAGCAATGTGATCGTAACAGAGGACGGAACTATGAAGATCGTAGACTGGGCTCATGCAACTCAGGGAAATGCCAGCGGCGATGCAGCAATCACTTATCTTGAGTTTGCTCTCAAGGATCAGAAAACTGCAGATCTGTATCTGAATCTTTTCTGCAGGAAGAGCGATACTGCAAAACAGTATGTACAGAAATGGCTTCCTATTGCAGCAGCAGCGCAGCTGACAAAAGGTGTGAAGGATGAAGAAGAATTCCTTCTCCGCTGGGCGGATATCATTGATTTCCAGTAAATTTTATAGAAAAACCATTTGAAACAAATCCCTTTATTATTTATAAAATCCCCGGGCCGACAGTGTCGGTTTCGGGGATTTTGGACTTCCGCTAGTCCGGCGTTGGCACGTTCTTGGAATTGTGGTAGAATGGAAATAATAAAGTGACAAATCAAAAATTGCAGTACATGAATAAAACGCAAGCGTTATTTAACAGTCTTATGCAGGAGTATTTTGGATAGACAGGGGGGATTTGATGGCAAAAATGACAGTATACCATGGTGGGTTTATGCCGGTAGAGCATCCGGAAATCCGTATCGGGAGGAATACGAAAGATTTCGGAACAGGATTTTATTGTACAATTATAAAAGAGCAGGCACAACGGTGGGCGAAACGATATGATACTAAAGTTGTGTCTATATATGAGGTACGTTTGAATTCAAATTTACGGATAAAAGACTTCAAAGATATGACGGATGAATGGTTGGATTTTATAATTGACTGCAGGAGTGGAAAACCTCATGATTATGATATTGTAATCGGGGCAATGGCAAACGATCAGATTTATAATTATGTATCCGATTATATGGAAGGGGCTATTACCAGAGAACAATTCTGGATATTGGCAAAATTTAAATATCCAACACATCAGATTAATTTCTGTACAAATGAGGCACTGAAATGTCTGGAATATAGAGGGGCTGAGGAGGTGTTGTAATGACGGAAAATAATGGAAGAGAAGCGGCAAAAGATAACGATTTATTTTTTACCTGTAGCCTGATTGATTATATTGCCAGAAAAACTCGAAATACGCGGGCAGATGTCGTAAATATGTTAGGGGCAGAAAAAATTGAAAAAATTTACGATTTAGCAGACATATACCATAGTGATAATATAGAACGTGTCAGTGATGATTTTATACGGGAAGCAGGTATTAAAAACGGTGAATTTGATAATGTAAATGAGTGTAATTATGCAATTCCATCACATTGGGATATTGGAAAAGTGTATAAAAGATTGATAAAAGCTGTAGCTGAGCATGAAAAAATCGGAATTATTGAAGCATTGTTTAAGGTATACAATTCCTTTTTAAGTACTAAGATTGATGATTATAACAGCAGTATGTATTACGAGAATCCAGCTTATTTACTGGAGTGTTACCTGGAAAGTAGAGTTATTTAAGAAAAATGTAAAAATACTAAATACTGTCTACAATCGTCATTTTAAAAGTTTCCAAAAGATAGAAAAACGGTATCCAGATAGTTAAAGAGAACTACTGAAGTTGCCTGACCCTGTTAAAGCATGATTGAATGAGGTGTACGATGAGAACAGTTACAATCTGTGGAAGTATGAAATTTGAAACAGAAATGCAGAGGATCGCATTTCTGTTAGAAACAAAGCATGATATGAACGTTTTACAATGTGTGTACAATATAGATAATTTGGATATTACACCTATGGAACAGGTTGCCCTTGAAAATGCGCATTATAGAAAGATCGAACTCTCCGATGCGATTTATGTTGTGGATATTCAAGGATATATTGGAAATCAGGTTTCTAAAGAAATTGCATTTGCAAAAAGTAAAGGGAAGGAAGTTATTTTTCATTCGGTGTATAAAGTAAATTAACTTTCCGTTTTTAATCCCCCTGCATGATTCATATGAGTCATACAGGGGGATGATGTATTTCAGAAACAATATTTATGATCGTGCTTCAGGTGTTTTTAGTTCTTCTTAAATCCTGCACGTTTTCTTTCTCTTGGGTCAAGGATTCTCTTGCGGATACGAAGACTGCTGGGAGTTATCTCCAGAAGCTCGTCATTGTCGATAAACTCAATGGCCTGCTCAAGGCTTAATACCTTGGGAGGTGTCAGTTTCAGAGCCTCGTCAGCGGAAGAGGAACGTGTATTGGTCAGATGCTTGGTTTTGCAGACGTTCAGTTCGATATCCTCTGCCTTTCCGTTCTGACCGACAACCATACCGCTGTAAACCTTTGCCCCTGGTCCGATAAAGAGGACACCACGTTCCTGAGCGGAGAAAAGTCCGTAGGTAACAGCTTCGCCGGCTTCAAAGGCAATCAGGGAGCCCTGTTTACGGTACTGGAAATCTCCCTTGTATGGAGCGTATCCGTCAAAAATTGTATTCAGGATACCGGTTCCCTTAGTAGAAGTCATAAAGTCACTTCGAAAGCCGATCAGTCCACGGGAAGGAATGTGGAATTCCAGGCGGACAGAGCCGTCACCTGCGGTACTCATTCCCTGAAGCTCGCCTTTTCTTTCGCTGAGCTTCTGGATCACTGTACCGGAAAATTCCTCCGGAACATCTACATAGGCCAGTTCCATAGGCTCCAGCTTTTTGCCGCGTTCGTCTACATGATAGAGAACCTCTGGTTTGCTGACTGCAAATTCGTAGCCTTCACGGCGCATGTTTTCAATAAGGACAGAAAGATGAAGCTCTCCACGGCCGGAAACCTTAAAGCACTCAGTGCTTTCTGTATCCTCCACACGAAGGCTGACATCTGTGTTCAGCTCTTTGTAAAGACGGTCGCGAAGGTGGCGGGAGGTGATATATTTTCCTTCCTGTCCTGCCAGAGGACTGTCATTTACAAGGAAGTTCATGGAAATTGTAGGCTCGGAGATTTTCTGGAATGGGATGGATTCCGGGTTATCTCCGCCGCAGAGAGTATCTCCGATATGAATATCAGCAATACCGGAAACTGCTACGATAGATCCGATGGAAGCTTCCTTTACCTCTACTTTATTTAAGCCGTCAAATTCATAAAGCTTGCTGATCTTTACTTTCTGACGTTTGTCCAGGTCATGATGGTTCAGAAGCGTCAGCTCCTGGTTCACTGCAATCTTACCATTTTCTACTTTACCTACACCGATACGGCCTACATATTCATTGTAATCAATGGTGCTGATGAGAACCTGGGTATCTGCATCCGGATCTCCTTCCGGAGCCGGAATATATTTCAGAATGGTTTCAAAAAGAGGCTCCATGTTTTCCGGTGTGTCGGAAAGGTCAAGAACCGCATGTCCTGCCTTGGCGGAAGCGTACAGGAACGGGCAGTCAAGCTGCTCATCAGAGGCTTCCAGATCCATGAGAAGCTCCAGAACCTCATCAATGACTTCATCCGGACGGGCTTCCGGACGGTCGATCTTGTTGATGCAAACGATCACATGGAGATCCAGCTCAAGAGCTTTTTTCAGGACAAATTTTGTCTGCGGCATAGCGCCTTCGAAGGCATCTACAAGAAGAATTACACCGTCTACCATTTTCAGTACACGTTCCACTTCTCCTCCGAAATCCGCATGTCCTGGAGTGTCAATGATGTTGATCTTTACGCCCTTGTAATGGACAGCTGTGTTTTTGGACAGAATTGTGATACCACGCTCGCGCTCGATATCATTAGAGTCCATAACACGCTCCTGTACCTCCTGGTTTTCACGGAAAACACCGCTCTGCTTCAGAAGCTGATCGACCAGAGTGGTCTTGCCATGGTCAACATGGGCGATAATGGCAACGTTGCGTACATCTTCGCGTTTGGTCTTCATAAAAATCGAAATCCTTTCTTTTTTCTTCTATATTAATGTGTTTTATTCACGGTACGATATTTCAGTTTACCACATTTTTCAAAGAATACAAGGTATTCCAAAAAAAAAATTTGAGATTTGGGTTCTAAACTTCCGGACAGGTACATAGGCTAATATAGACAAAATACCCAAAGAGGAAGGAGAACTGTATTATGGCAGACAAAATCATTGAAAACAATCAGGTATCGATCATGGGGAAGATTGCTACCGGCTTTACATTCAGCCATCAGGTATTTGGAGAGGGATTTTATGTGATGGATCTGATCGTAAAGCGACTAAGTGATTCTGAGGACCGGATCCCGGTAATGGTTTCAGAAAGGCTTCTGGATGTAACGCAGGATTATGTGGGGGAATATATAGAGATCAGCGGGCAGTTCCGATCCTATAATCGTCATGAAGAAAAGCATAATCGTCTGGTGCTTTCCGTCTTTGCCAGAGAAGTAAGATTTATAGGTCCGGAGGAGGATGCCCTTCCAACAAATCAGATCTTTATGGACGGATATATCTGTAAGCCTCCGGTTTACCGAAAAACTCCTCTGGGAAGGGAAATCGCAGATGTGCTTCTGGCAGTAAACCGTCCTTACGGAAAATCGGATTACATACCCTGTATCTGCTGGGGAAGAAACGCACGCTATGCGTCCGCATTTACAGTTGGGGGACATGTTCTGATCTGGGGGAGGATACAAAGCCGGGAATATGTAAAAAAACTGGGTGAAAATCAGACAGAACGCCGTATCGCGTATGAAGTCTCTGTAAGTAAGCTGGAATATCTGGAATAATACGGATCAGCTTCCGGGAGGCAGGTTGAAAAATGCAGGTGATCAGAAGCGTTATGCCTGCATGGAAACAGGGCAGGTATATAGACAGCTCTGCCAGAGTAATGCTTGCAATTTCAGAAAAACTGCGGTAATATAAGGACATTAAAAAGATGCAGTTTCATCAACTTTAAGAGGAATTGTTATGGAAAAAGAATTAGTAGAAGTATACTGTGGAAGTGCGAAGGGAAAGACCACATTAGGTCTTGGTCAGAGCCTCCGTATTGCTGCCGAAGGCAGAAGCGTCATAATTATCCAGTTTCTGAAAGGACGGGAACGCCGTTCGGTTGATTTTCTGGAAAAACTGGATGATCTGGATATTAAGATTTTCCGTTTTGAAAAGCAGGATTGCTGTTATGATGATCTTACAGAGAATGAAAAGGAAGAAGAGCGATCCAATATTCTCAATGGTCTGAATTTTGCGCGGAAGGTGATCGTTACGCAGGAATGTGATTTCCTGCTTCTGGATGAGATTCTGGGAGTGATAGAACAGGGAATTGTTTCGGCAGATACGGTTGCGGAGATCCTTGAGCAGAGAGACAGAAGCATGCAGATTGTAATGACCGGTACGAATCTGCCGGAAGCTTTGAGACCTTATGTGGACAGGGTTGTAAGACTGACGGAAGATGAGACCGTATCAAATGATTCCGAAGTACAGCCGGAGCCGTGATGCGGTAAAGCTGTCATTTGCATAATATAGTACAGAAGGATAAAGGAGGAACAGATATGGCTATTTTTAAGGGTGCAGGTGTTGCGATCGTTACGCCTATGCATGAAGACGGAAGTGTAAATTATGAGAAACTGGAGGAGATTCTGGAGTATCAGATCGCAAACAGTACAGATGCCATTATCATCTGCGGAACTACAGGAGAGTCATCTACCATGACTCACGGAGAGCATCTGAAGACAATCAAGTTTGCCATTGACAAAGTGGCAAAACGTGTTCCTGTAATCGCAGGTACAGGTTCTAATTGTACAGAAACAGCGATCATGCTGTCAAAAGAGGCGGCTTCTTATGGCGCGGATGCGCTTCTGATCGTAACGCCTTATTATAATAAGGCCACTCAGAAAGGTCTGATCGCACATTATACAGCAATCGCGGAAGCAGTGCCGGAAACACCAATCATTATGTACAATGTACCGAGTCGTACAGGCTGTAACCTTCAGCCGGCAACAGTAGCTGCGCTTGTTAAAAATGTTAAGAATATTGTCGGACTGAAAGCTGCCAGCGGCGATCTTTCTCAGATTGCCAAGACAGTGTCTCTGGCAGGAGAGGATCTGGAACTTTATTCTGGAAATGATGATCAGGTTCTTCCCGTTCTGTCTCTTGGCGGACTTGGAGTAATTTCTGTACTTTCCAATGTTGCTCCCAAACAGACACATGATATGGTAATGAAATTCCTGGAGGGAGACATCAAAGAGGCAGCGAAGCTTCAGATTGAAGCGGTTCCTCTGGTAAATGCTCTGTTTTGTGAAGTAAATCCTATCCCGGTAAAAACAGCTATGAATATGATGGGAATGGAAGTAGGACCGCTCCGTATGCCTCTTTGTGAAATGGAAGAGAGCAATAAAGAGATCCTGAAAAAAGCAATGCTGGATTATGGTCTGAAGCTTGCATAACCCCGCACAATGAGGAGGAAATTATGATAAAGATTATGATGCACGGCTGCTGTGGACATATGGGGCAGGTGATCTCTGAACTTGTAGAGAAAGATCCTGAGGCTCAGATCGTAGCAGGAGTGGATATTGCAGACAGAGGAAATACTTCTTATCCTGTATATACAGAGCTTTCTGTGTGTCAGGAGAAAATTGATGTGGTGATCGATTTTTCTTCTGCAAAAGCGGTAGATGCGCTTTTAGACTACTGTGCAGAAAGGAAGCTTCCGGTTGTTCTTTGTACAACAGGTCTCAGCGAAGAGCAGCTTGCAAAGGTTGAGGAAACTGCGAAAAAAACAGCAGTGCTGAAATCTGCAAACATGTCTCTGGGAATCAACACGCTTCTGAAGCTGATTCAGGAGGCTGCCAGGGTTCTCGCAGCGGCAGGATTTGATATGGAGATCGTAGAGCGTCATCATCGTCTGAAGCTGGATGCGCCAAGCGGTACTGCTCTTGCTCTTGCAGACAGTCTCAATGAAGCAATGGGAAATGAATATAAATATGTATTCGACCGCAGCCAGAAAAGAGAAATGCGTTCTGACAGGGAGATTGGAATTTCTGCTGTCAGAGGCGGAACGATCGTGGGAGATCATGAAGTGATCTTTGCAGGCCCGGATGAGGTGATCGAGTTTAAGCATACTGCTTATTCCAAGGCCGTATTTGGCAAAGGCGCCGTAGAGGCTGCCAAATTTCTTGCAGGGAAACCTGTTGGAAAATACGATATGGCAGATGTGATCGAAGCGAAATAAAGATATATAAAAATTTCTGTTTGTGGGGAGGAACGGGCTTTTGTTTCCTGTTACCCACAGACGATGCATATGAGAAGAAGGCAGATCATGTGCTGTGTTTCCTGGGAAACCTCGCAAGGCACGATGATCTGCCTTTTTCTTTTTACTTCTGAATATGGGCAACAGCCAGGGATTCATAAGGAGAAAAAGATCAATGAGTGAAATAAATATACAGAATCTGACCAGAGATTACGGTTCGGGTAAAGGAATATTTAATGTATCTATTCAGGTAGAAAAAGGAGAGGTTTTCGGATTTCTGGGTCCAAACGGAGCCGGAAAAACCACAACGATCCGTCATTTGATGGGATTTATCAAACCCAGGGAGGGAAGCTGCCAGATCCAGGGACTGGACTGCTGGAGGAATCGTGATGTGATTCAAAGCAGATTAGGGTATATTCCCGGAGAAATCAGTTTCTTCGATGATATGACAGGAAACGAATTTCTGAAGTTTCTATCGGATTACCGAAAGATAAAAAAGGACAACCGGATACAGGAAATGCTGGAACGATTTGAATTAGATCCCAGAGGCAAGATCAAAAAAATGAGTAAGGGAATGAAACAGAAGCTTGGTATTGCAGCGGCTTTTATGCACAACCCTGAGATACTGATCCTGGATGAGCCTACCAGCGGACTTGATCCACTGATGCAGAACCGTTTTGTTGAACTGATTGCAGAAGAAAAAAAGAAAGGGAAAACCATTCTTTTATCAAGTCATATGTTTGAGGAGGTGGAGGGCACCTGTGACCGTATCGGTATGATCCGCAACGGAAAGCTGGCTGCAGTTGATCTGGTTGAAACATTGAGAGAACGTCATATGCGCACCTATACAGTTCATTTGGACTCCCCGGAACTTGCGAGAGACTTTGCCGGAGATTTTAATGGAATATGCGATGGAAGTACGGTTACCGTATCTGCCAAACAAAGTCTTGAAACAATTTTTATGAACTATTACGGAGGTGACCAAAATGCTTAATATGGCTCTGTATAAGCGGGAAATGAAAGGCAGTCTGAAGATGCTGGTCATATTTGCTGCTGTCATTTCGCTGTATGTTTCTGTTATCATCAGTATGTATGACCCGGAGATGATGAAAACACTGGACAGCTTTTATAAAATTATGCCGGAACTTATGGCATCCGTTGGAATGACTGCAGGAGCGACAAGTCTGATTGGATTTATGATCTCATACCTCTATGGATTTATATTATTGATTTTTCCTATGATTTTCTGCATTTTGCGCGGAAATGCCCTGATCGCCAGGTATGCGGACAAGGGCTCCATGGTCACTTTGCTGGCGGCTCCGATAAAACGCAGAACTGTTGCAGCGACGCAGGCGTCTGTTCTTATCAGCGGAATACTGCTGCTTGTTATTTATACTACCGGACTGGAAATCGTAATTGCTGAAATAGGTTTTCCAAATGCGCTTGTAATATCAGAACTGCTGAAATTAAATATCGCTCTTTTGTGCCTGCTTTTATTTATCGGGAGCATCTGTTTTCTTGCTTCCTGCATTTTTTCAGAGACAAAATACATCATTGCTTTTGGCGCAGGTATTCTTGGAGCCGGCGCAGTCGGGATTTATATGATCGGGATTCTGATATTCTGCAAAAAAGATTTACATATCTGATATCTCTTTTTAAGTCCTGAATCGGCTTTTGCAGAAGAAGGACTTATAAATTTTATGGTAGAAATTTCCTTTGATATTATTTTGCAAACTGCACATATTATCTGTATCAGATATAAAATCCAAGAAAAGGAGACGGATCAGTATGAAAAAATTAAAAAGGATTATGACAGGTATGATGCTGGTGCTTGCCCTGGGGGCGTTTACAGCCTGCGGAGAAAACACAGATAATAATGCAGATGAATCAGGAACCATGACAGACAATAAAGGAAATTCTGACAGCACAGAGCAGGATAACAGGAAACCGGAAGACACCAACAAGGATACGGGAAACGCTATGGAAGGTAATGATACCACAGATGAAAATAAAAATCCGGACAGAAATGATGATACCATTTCCGGTGAGCTTGGAAACAGCGTAAAAGATCTGGGTGATGGTGTAGGAAATGCAGTGGAGGATCTGGGCGATGCCGCAGACAACGCTGTAGAGGGAAGATAAGGTTGCGAAGGAAATAAAATTATATTATGATATCTGCATACCGGAAAAAGCAGTAGTTTCAGCGGCTTTTTCCGGCTGCTTATACTTATGAGGAGGGAGCATAATGCGATTTCGTCCGTGTATTGATATACATAATGGCAAGGTGAAACAGATTGTAGGAGGAAGCCTGAAGGATGCCGGAGATCAGGCGCGGGAAAATTTTGTTTCAGAGCAGGATGCGGCTTTTTATGCGGCTCTGTACAGAGATGCAGGAATCAGAGGAGGACATGTGATCCTTTTGAATCCGGAGAGTTCTCCGTATTTTGAAGAAACCAGGAAGCAGGCGCTAAAGGCACTGAAAACATTTCCCGGAGGTCTGCAGATCGGCGGCGGGGTACGTCCGGACAATGCACAGCAGTATCTGGATGCAGGGGCAAGTCATGTGATCGTGACTTCCTATGTGTTCCGGGAGGGCAGATTGTGCTGGGAAAACCTGGAAAAAATGGAAAGAGAAGCCGGGAAAGAGCATCTTGTCCTGGATCTCAGCTGCCGTAAAAAGGACGGCGCATACTACATCGTTACAGACCGCTGGCAGAAATTTACAGATGTGGAAGTGACACCGGAAAGGATGAGGGGGCTTGGCAGCCACTGCGATGAGTTTCTGATTCATGCAGTAGATGTGGAAGGTAAGGCTTCCGGTATAGAGACGGAGCTTGCAGAGATTCTTGCGGAGTATGGAGAAAAACCGGTTACCTATGCAGGCGGAGTAGGCTGTATGGAGGATATCCGGCTTTTGAAGGTGCATGGCAGGGGACGGCTGGATGTAACCGTAGGAAGCGCCCTGGATCTTTTTGGAGGGAGTATTCCCTTCTGCGAATTGAAGGAATTAGACAAAATGCTTTGAATGATAAAAAACTAAACACTGCCCTGCTTTTGTTTATGGAAAAAAGTATATTTCCGCCTATAATGAAAGCTATACAAATTGATAAGTAAAAACAGGTACCGTTTTGGAAGCGTACATTACAGGGAGGAATTGCAGATGAGCAGAATCGCACACGCAGCAGGCAGAAAAGTTTTTTTAGGAATCGTAGGGCATGAACTCAGTCAGATCAATAAAGACCGTCAGGGCGCTTATGAAAAAATCCTTGACACTGCGGAAAAATATATGAATGAATTTGATCTGGGGATCAACTGGGAGTATTTAAGACGGGTGACTTTAAATCCGGAATATACACTGAACCGTTATGTAAGCTCTATGGTGGAGGAACTTCATCCCAATGTTCTGAAGACGACTCTTGTGAATCTGGGATATGAGGCGTTTTATCATGGCACAAAAACCATTCGTGAAATGAGAAAAGTACATAACTGCAATATCCCCTGGATCATTCTCATGGATCCTACCAGCGCGTGCAATCTTCACTGTACAGGATGCTGGGCGGCAGAATACGGAAACAAGCTGAATCTTACCTTTGAAGAAATGGATTCTGTCATTACTCAGGGAAAAGAGCTTGGTGTGTATTTCTATATGCTGACAGGCGGAGAACCGATGGTACGCAAAAAAGACGTGATCGCACTCTGCAAAAAGCATAACGACTGTGTATTTCTTGCTTACACAAATGGTACTCTTGTAGACGAAGAGCTCTGTCATCAGATGCAGGAAGCAGGAAACCTGTTCCTGGCGCTGAGTCTGGAAGGAAAGCCGGAAGTAAATGATCTGCGCCGTGGTGAGGGTGTTTATGGAAAAGTCATGCATGCTATGGAACTTCTGAAGAAGAACGGTCTTGTTTTTGGTACCTCGATCTGCTATACCAGTCAGAATATTGACAGTGTGACAAGCGATGAGTTTGTAAATATGCTGGTGGAAAAAGGCTGCCGTTATTCTCTGTATTTTCACTATATGCCGGTTGGAAACGATGCTTCTCTGGAACTTCTTCCAACAGCAGAACAGAGAGTTTATATGCATGACAGAGTAAGAGAAATCCGCAATATGGAACATGGGCCGGGACTGTTTACCATGGACTTCCAGAATGACGGAGAGTTTGTGGGAGGATGCATTGCAGGAGGCAGAAATTACTTCCATATTAATGCCAATGGAGATGCGGAACCCTGTGTGTTTATCCATTATTCCAATGGAAATATCCGGGAAAATACCATCCTGGAGATCCTGAAGCAGCCGTTATTTATGGCATACCATAACAATCAGCCGTTTAATGAGAATATGCTTCGCCCATGTCCGATGCTGGAGAATCCGGAGATCCTCCAGAGACTTGTAAAAGAATCCGGAGCACATTCCACAGACCTGCAGTCTCCGGAAACAGCAGAGCATCTTTGCGGAAAGTGCACCGCCTATGCGCAGCAGTGGACACCGGACGCGGACAGACTGTGGAAAGAAACTCAGGAGAAAAAAGCTGCAAAGATACGATAAAATGAATCTGTCAGAAGATCAGAACCCTGACAGGATATTTTAACAGCCGTATGGTCGGTTGGGAAAGAGATGTTTTCCCGGCTGACTGTATGGCTTTTTATCTTTTGGGGTTTTCTTTTGAACATATTTGTATTAGAATGAAAAGGACATAAAGATCAGACGGACAGATAGAAATAAAGGAAGATGGGAGAATCTATATGAAGGTTGTTATTCTGGCAGGAGGATTTGGAACAAGGATCAGTGAAGAAAGCCATCTGAAGCCCAAGCCAATGATTGAGATCGGAGAAAAACCTATCTTATGGCATATTATGAAAATGTATTCTCATTATGGATTTAATGAGTTTGTTATCTGCTGCGGCTATAAGCAGCATGTGATCAAAGAATGGTTTGCAGACTACTATCTGCATAACAGCAACATTACCTTTGACTTTACACAGGAAAACAAGATGATCGTTCACAACAATACGCTGGAACCATGGAAGGTGACGCTGGTGGATACGGGATTGTATACCATGACAGGAGGACGTATCAAAAGAGTCAGGGAATATCTGGACGGAGATACCTTTATGCTGACCTATGGGGACGGAGTCGCAGATGTGAACATAAAAGAACTTCTGGAATACCACAGATCTCATGGCAAAATGGCAACGATCACAGCTGCCCAGCCGGGAGGTCGTTTTGGTATCCTTGATATCTGTGAGGACGGTACCATTACAAACTTTAAAGAGAAGAAAAAAGAGGACGGAGGCTGGATCAATGCCGGATTTATGGTACTTGAACCGGAGATTATGGATCTGATAGAGGGAGATTCCACAGTGTTTGAGAAGGAACCTCTTGTAGAGGCAGCACGCAGCGGACAGCTGAATGCATACCGTCATAAAGGATTCTGGCAGTGCATGGATACGCTCCGGGAGAAGAATTATCTGGAAGAGCTGTGGCAGAAAGGAAATGCACCGTGGAAGGTATGGGAATAAATTATAATATAAATCAGAAAGAGAGGATACTCTATGAATCGAAAAAAAGAAGCGTGCCATTGTAAGAATATTACGTATGGAATGATAGAAGATGCCATCAAGGCAGGTGCAAAGGATTTTGAAGAAGTACAGAAGGCAACGGGATTTGGAACAGGATGCGGAAAGTGCAGAGATTTTATCCGCTGCCTGGTAAGAGATATTCTGGAGGAGAATTCCTGAAAAGGACTGCCTTTTCTATATAGAACAGGTATCCTGAATAAAAAAGCCATGGTTTCCGGTATGACAGAAAATACCGGAAACTATGGCTTTTTTTTTAATTTTTTTTATGATTTCAGAAAAATCAGGCCCGGGCAGGAGTGATCCGGTCAAGGAACCGGCTGGATATTTTTTCAAAGACCTGTCCGTAAACAGAACCAATAAAGTTATTGGCAATCCGGAAGAGGATAGCTCCGGGAAGACCAAGAATACTGGTGGCGATCGCCATGGCACCCAGAGAATTAAATACTGCCTGCCACTGATAGGTGGCGGAAAGTCCGACACCGATGCCTCCGATTACGCCGATATAAGGAAAGACAGAGGCAGGAAGGAACACACAGATGCCAAGGAAGACAACCGCACCGATGATGTTTCCGGGAATACGTCCTTTGACTCTTTCTTTCATATCTGCGCGGAAAGGAAGCAGCACAGACATGGCGGCAATCCCGATCCACATGGTTCTTGGAATATGAAAAAGTCCTCCGAGAAAAACCGCAGTGGAAACGCCGAAGGTTACGGTCAGCTGCCAGCGTGTCCGAAGAGAAGTCAGCCGGAACTCTTTTATAACATCACGGAGTTTTCTTTTGTAGCTTAGTTTTCGGTGGTTTCTGTAAAAGACAAGTGCAGTCAGAACAGCGCCTGCTCCTATGGCAGCCAGTCTCATCAGGTAAGTTTCTCCTGTGGTATCATAGCCGTAAAGCAGGAGATAGCCAAGAACAAGAGTGGAATGATTTGCCATCATGACATTGTGACAGCCCAAAAGCAGAAGGGCGAAGATGCAGACAGCGTTGATGACCAGTTCTCCAAAAAGTCCGGCGGCGTTTGCCAGTCTGGGTCCAAATGCAAGGATACCAAAGATTATGGCGAGGGAGGCCAGGGAGCCCGGCATCTGCATGCCGAAGTCGGCATAGCGGAAGACCATGATACAAAGAAGGACGATCACACCTACGATACTGTTTTCATTCCCGAAGATTTTGGTGTAGCCCATAACAAAGGCCATGCAGAAGACCATTGTAATGAAGATCTTGAACAGATAAACAGAGATATGGCGCAGCTTTTCGCCAGGGCTGGAAGAAGCCTTGATGATTGCTTTGGATCCCTGCTGATTCAGCTGCAGTTCCTGATAAAATGTCATAAAAACGCTCCTTTCGGTTGAGATATCGGGGAGGAATTATAGCATTGCACATATACTTTGTCAAATAAAATTTATATAAAAAATGGTATAAAAAACGGCACAGCCCAAAGGCCATGCCGCTGAAAAGATCAGTAGATGCTCAGGATCATGTAAATGAACCCTGCTGTCAGCATATCTACAGGAAGCCCGCGGAAAAACCTTCCGGTACGGGCAAATTTTAAAGTCTGCTTTACAGAAAGGAACAGAAGAATGGGAACTGCGATCACCCACACTGTTCCCGGGAGCCCCGCAAAGCTTTCCACTGTAAAAGGATGGAAGAGAAACATGGCGGGAACCACAGGGAACAGGCTGTTTATTCCTTTGCAGTCTTTTTTCAGGATTCCATTTACCGATGCAAGGACAAGTCCGGCTTCCATGAATGCAAAAGTGGTATTCAGGAAGGCTTTGGACTGGAACGATGCTGTAAAGACTGTATTTCCGAAGATGTTTCCGCTGCCCAGAAATTCGCGGAAAACAGTAAACAGGATCCAAAGTCCCCAGACAAAGGCGGATTCCAGAAGGAGCTCGCCATATTCACTGTCTGTATTTCCGGAAAGCGCATGTTTTCCGCAGAGAAGTCCTACAATAAAAACCATGATCCACAGTTCTGTTGTAAGAACAGTACCCAGAACTGCAAAGTCTGTAAGAAAAGCGGAAGCACATACAGAACCGGAGGCAATATAGACACAGAGTTTCAGGCTCCATGTGGGAACTGTCTTTTCCAGAAGATTCTTCAAAAGTTCTGCAAATACAGAAGTGAAGATCACCAGGATCCCGGCTGCAAAGGCTTCTTTCATGCCTGCGGAAAAAAGAACGATCCCCAGAGCAAAGGCTTCTGCCGGATATCTTAACTTCATATTGAAACCTCCGTTTTCTTATTTCACTGTCTGTAAGAAATCATATGCTTCATTAATACCGGTCACTGCTGCAGTAGAAGACATGGTAGCACCGGAGATTGCATCGATTTCAGTTCCGGCCATATCAGCAGTTTCTTCGGAAGCAGCTTCTTCCTCCGGAGCTTCTTCTGCTTCCGGCTGGGAAGCCTGAATACCGGAAGCCTCCTCCAGACATCTGGTTGCCAGATCGATAAAGCCGTTTACAGAAATACTAACGCCGGAAACGGCATCGGTCTTACCTTCTGCATCGGTGTTCAGGAAGGAAAGGGACTGGTTCTCGATCAGAGCGGAAGCAAGAGCCTCAGCCTGCTCTTTCCATGTAAGTCCATCTTCTGTCATCGTGTACTCACCGTTTTCGGACATGATGCTTTTTTTGCTGCCGTCTTCGGTCACAGCATCCCAGCTTGCTTCTGTAATAGCGCCGTCTTTTACAGTAAGAGTGACTACATCTGTGAATCCGTTGGAATCCGGAGCTTCTGTCTTGGCTTCATAAGTACCGTCTGTGAGAGTGGCGCCGGCAAAAGGATCTGCCGGGGCATCTTCCAGGCCGGCAGCCTGTTTCATACACTGTGCAGCCAGGTCGATAAAGCCGTTTACAGAGATACTTACACCGGAAACAGCGTCAGTTTTGCCTTCTGCATCGGTGTTCAGGAAGGAAAGAGACTGGTTCTCGATCAGAGCGGAAGCAAGAGCCTCAGCCTGCTCTTTCCATGTAAGTCCGTCTTCTGTCATCGTGTACTCGCCGTTTTCGGACATGATGCTTTTTTTGCTGCCGTCTTCGGTTACAGCATCCCAGCTTGCTTCTGTAATAGCGCCGTCCTTTACAGTGAGTGTAACAACATCAATAAATCCGTTGGAATCCGGAGCCTCTGTTTTTGCCTCATAGGTACCGTCTGCAAGGGAAGCTCCCTCAAGGATGCTGAGATCTTCCGCTTCTTCCGGAGCAGCTTCTTCTTCCGCACTGTCTGTTTCTGCGGAAACATCCATACCCGGAAGATAAACAGGTGCTTCCACTCCTTTAAACTGATCCAGGAACTCAGCTTCTGCGATTTTAGAGCCAAGACCGTCTGTCTCAGACTGTTCAACTACCTGAACACCTGTGATCTTAGATGCGGACTCGTCAAAAGCTACATCCATTACGATATCGCCTACATAGCCTTTGGTGCGTACGGTTACCAGATAACCGTCAGAAGTTTTGGACGCTTTTTCAATGTTTTCTGCACCGCTTACATCAAGCTCTTCCAGAGCTTCCGCACTCTGAGCGGCGGAATCGCCGCCTGCGCTGATGGCCAGGGATTTTGAACCAATGATCACGCCAAAAGAGAGGGCGGTTACCACAACAAGGGCAAGAATTCCTTTTACTTCTTTATTTTTCATGAATATTCCTCCAATTTAAGCTTTTTTTACACCGTATACATGTTTTTTATGGAGCAGAGACAGAGCGCCGGCAAGACAGTTGGCTGTCAGGATACCGAAGCAGATTCCCTCCGGATAAAAACTGAAGATACGGATAGCCGCAGTAATGACTCCGGCGGTGACTGCATAAAGCAGACGGCCTCTTCTTGAGGCAAAGGCGTAGTCGGTAAGCATGTAGCATGCGCCCAGGATCAGACCACCGCCAAAAAGGTTCAGAAGGATGTCTCCTGTAAAGAGTCCGGAAGGTCCGAACACAAAGGTCAGAAGAACTACCGTACCGATATAGGTAAGTGCCGCTTCTGCATTTACAGTTCCCATAAAGCACATATAGGCAAAGCCTACAAGCAGAAGAAGCTTGCTGGTCTCACCAAGTGCGCCGGGTGTCTCGCCAAGGAACATCTGCAGATAGCTGTAGCCGGCTTCGCCGCCGTTTTTTACAGCTCCCAGTACGGTGGCTGAGGAAACGGCATCAAAGCCGGAGGCTGTCAGCGTTCTGGGCGCTACATACTGCATTACTGTCCCCGGCCATACGACCATGGTCAGAAGACGTCCCATCAGTGCCGGATTGGCAAAGTTGCATCCGATACCGCCGAACATCTGCTTGACAACAAGGATGCTGAAAATGTCAGCTGCAACGATCACCCACAAAGGCGCGGTGACCGGCATGTTAAAGGCAAGAAGGATACCTGTGACCACAGCACTGAAATCCCCTGCAGTGACCGGTTTTTTTGCCAGCTTCTGCCAGATATACTCTGTCAGGACGCAGACGGTTACGGAAAGACCGGTAATGTACAGGGAGCGGATCCCGAAAAAGTAAATGGAACCTAAGAGAGCCGGCATCAGAGAAATAGCAACATGGAGCATGATGTTCCTTGTTGTGTTGGCTGTGCGGATATGGGGGCCGCTGAAGGTTTTTGTGTGATTCATGATTTTTTTACCGCCCTTTCCCTCATTCTCTGTTTCACAATGTCTCTGGCTTCTCTGGTCCGTACAGAAAGCTCACGTCTGGCAGGACAGATATAAGAACAGCATCCGCAGGCAATACATTCGCTTGCATAAAGCTTTTCGCAGAGATCGTAGTCCTCATCAA
Source organism: uncultured Blautia sp. (assembly GCA_900541985.1). Lineage (GTDB taxonomy): Bacteria > Bacillota > Clostridia > Lachnospirales > Lachnospiraceae > Blautia_A. The sequence goes on from UQLX01000010.1 coordinate 30,118, forward strand.
GAAGTGCAAATTCAATCTTGTAGGGAACCAGTCCTGCCGGGCATACGCTTTCGCAGCCGGAGCAGCGGATACAGGGCTGTTCTTCGTAGCCGGGTTCCGGAAGTACAAGGATTCCGGAGGTGTTTTTTGTTACATGGAAAAGTTCGGTTTCACCGTTCCAGTTATGTGCCACGCAGGGACCGGTCATAGGACCGCCTGCAATGATACGGTTTTGGGCTGTGGTTACTCCACCGCAGAGCTGGATCAGCTCTTTCGCCGAGGTTCCTACAGGAACCAGATAATTTCCCGGATTTTTTACGGATCCGGTAACGGTGACAATCCTCTTTGTCAGAGGTGCATTTCCAAGGATCATGTCTGCCGCGGCTTTGGCGGTTCCTACGTTGGAAACGATCACACCCACATCTGCAGGAAGTCCGCCCATGGGAACTTCACGTCCAAGGACACCCTGGATGAGCTGACGCTCACCTCCCTGAGGATACTTGGTGGGAAGTACACGGATCTCCAGCTTTTCTTCTTCTGCCATCAGGCCGGAGGAAGACATTTTTGTCAGGATCTTCTGCAGATTTTCAGCTGCCAGAGGCTTATTGTCCTCCATGCAGACATAAGCTTTTTCAGCGCCGCTGCCTTTCAGAAGAAGCCGGACACCATTAAGGAGGGCATAGCCTTCTTCCAGCATAAGACGGTAGTCACAGGTGAGAAAAGGCTCACATTCTGCGCCGTTGATCAGAAGATCGGTGATCTTTTTGTCAGTTTCATATTTTTTGTGCGTGGGGAATCCTGCACCACCCATTCCGGTCAGACCGCCATCGCGAATTCCAGTCAGGATTTCTTCTCTGGAAATAAGGCTGATGTCAGCAGTTCCTATTTTATAGGAAGCTTCTGCTTCTGAGACCGGAGATTCCTCTCTCTGCAGGATACACGCCATAAGCTTGCGGCCCTGCTCTGTGATCTCTTTTACAGCAAGGACTTTTCCGCTTACGCTGGCGTGGAGGGGAGCGGCCATAAAGGCTTCGGGCTTACCGATCAGCTGGCCTTCTTTTACCTGCTCGCCGGGTTTTACAAGGAAACTGCATTTTCCTCCAAAAGACTGTTCCGAAAGAATGGTGACTGTTTCGGGACGGTAAGGTGTTACCGCACAGTTCATGGAGAGCGCCTTGTCAAATCCGTCTGTAGGATGTACGCCGCCGGGGAATACAGACTTTTTTCGTTTCTGCATACCAGGTCTCCTTTTCTTTTAAAAATATTTCTTGATTCGTTAAAAGGTTAACAACCTTAACAGCATATCATACCAGTAGGAATTAAGCAACATAGTTTTAAAAAAATTTGATTCCTTAATTTACTATTTACATTCACCTGTGATAAGATGCATATAGAACGAAAAACAGGAAAATATTTTAAAGCAGGAGGTGAAACATGTGAGTGCGGCAAGCTGTGATTACTGTGCCAACTATGTTTACGATGAAGAAACCGAAACCTATTATTGTGATGTAAACCTGGATGAAGATGAGTACTATCGTTTCCTTACCAGCAATGTAAAGGAATGTCCCTATTATCGTTCGGGAGATGAATATAAGGTAGTGCGTCATCAGATGTAAAATAAATCAGAAAGTACAGAGATATATATGGTAACAATGGAACTTGATAATTTCAGTCTGGAGCAGATCTGTGACTCCGGACAGTGCTTCCGCATGAAAAAGATTGGAGAGCATACTTATTCTCTTGTGGCGGGAGATCAGTATCTGGAGATCACACAGAAAGGAACCATTGTGGATTTTCACTGCAATGATGCGGAGCTGATCTGTTTCTGGGTTCCTTATTTTGATCTGGATACGGATTACAGTGTCTACATAAAAAAAGTCAATCCCAGAGACCGGTATCTCAGTATGGCTGCAGAGAAGGGAAGCGGGATCCGGATTCTCAGACAGGATCTCTGGGAGATGATCATTACGTTTCTGATCTCCCAGCAGAATCACATTACCAGGATTCGGGGATGCATTGAAAGACTCTGTGTCCGTTACGGAGATAAAAAGATCTCACGGGAGAGAGTGGAGTATTACAGCTTTCCCGGTCCGGAAGCGCTGGCACTGGCTACGGAGGATGAACTGAGAGAGCTGGGGATGGGCTACCGTGCCAGATATCTTGTGGAAACAGCACGAAGCATTACAGAAGGAGAGGTTTCTCTGGAAAAGATCTTTCAGATAAAATATTACAGCCGGGCAAAAAAAGAGCTGATGAAGCTCAGCGGTGTGGGAGAAAAGGTTGCAGACTGTATCTGCCTGTTTGCCCTGCACCATATGGATGCCTTTCCTGTGGACACCCATATCCGTCAGGTGTTGGAGCTTCATTATAAAAGAGGATTTCCAAACAGAAGATATCACGGTATGAGAGGAATCATGCAGCAGTATATTTTTTATTATGAATTAACAGAAGGGAGAAAATAACATGAGTTTTAAATTCGAACACTATAATTATAATGTAGTTGATCTGGAAAAATCTTTAAGATTTTATGAGGAGGCGCTTGGCCTGAAGGAAGTAAGACGTAAAGAAGCAGAGGACGGAAGCTTTATCCTCTGCTATCTTGGAGATGGAGAAACAGATTTTCAGCTGGAGCTTACCTGGCTCAGAGACTGGGAAAAGGATCACTACAATCTGGGAGACAACGAGATCCATCTGGCATTTTCTACAGATGATATGGAAGCCTCTCACAAAAAACATCAGGAAATGGGCTGCATCTGTTATGAAAATCCGGGAATGGGCATTTATTTTATCAGCGATCCGGACGGATACTGGCTGGAAATCGTTCCAGCCAGATAATACCGCTTTTTATTCAGACCTTTTCTTTCCTGTCGCTGCGGCCAACCAGATAGTCAAGACTGATATTATAGTAATCTGCAATTCGGATAAGCATCTCGACAGGAATATCCCGGGATCCTGTTTCGTAGTGGGAGTAGGTGCGCTGACTGATATGGAGTATCTCTCCAATTTGTCTCTGCGACAGGTCAGAGTCTATGCGAAGATCCTGAATACGCTGAAATTTCATGCCTGTACCTCCTTTTTTCAGAAAGTATAGGTCGGAACGGAATGGACTACACGGTTTTGGAACAAAATGGACTATGAAATTTTGGTTCTTGTTGCCCACAGACAATTTGATTATAATGGAAAAAGAATAATCGGAAGAAAGGATGGTATTGGAATGAACTATATGGTTCCAGTGATCGGGAATGTGCTTGGCGTTCTTTATCAGAGCTGCGGGGCATCGCTGGTGATTGCGGTTCTTTTTATGAGTGTATACATGCAGGTCAAGAAAAAAGGTACGGAAGCGGTGATACGGACCTGGATACAGGAATTTCGAACCAGCAGGCAGTTTCGGAGAGAGTTCCTTCTGGTATTTTATGGATGTCTGGTTCTGTTCCGAACACTTTTCTGCAGAACTATCTGGGGAAATCCTCTGGACAGTGTGCTGGGAATCTGGGGATTACATAAGGCAGATGGAAGTATTTATACAGAAAATATGGAGAATCTGATCATGTTTCTGCCGCTGCTTCCTCTTTTATACCGGGTATGGGAATACAGGATCGATTACAGAAAGAAAAAGGTGCAGGAGGTTCTGCTGAACAGTCTCTGGATCGGTTTCTTCTGCTCTTTGTGTATCGAGTGCTGTCAGCTTTTTCTGAAAATTGGAACGTTTCAGCTTACGGATCTGTTTTTTAACAGCCTCGGAGGTGTGCTGGGCGGTATTCTTTACTGGGGCTTTGACCGAAGCAGAAAATATGTGGTAAAAAATGTCAGAGAATTTGGCGGCTGGGATGTGGAACCGTGGAAGACAGGTGAACTGTCTGCGCAAAGCAGTACGGATATCGATTATCAGGCGATAGAAGCTATTGTCCGTAAGGCGGGTGAGAAACTGCGCCAGGCAAAGCCGTCGAGGGAGAATATCCACAAAAAAGAAGGAATTGCCAATTTCTGCACGGATTTTGACACAGAGATCCAGCGTTTTCTGATTCGTGAACTGAGTAAGATCCTGCCGGGAGCCACTTTTTTTGGTGAAGAGGATACAGAAGGAAATCAGGGAGCGGGAGCATCTGGTGAATATACATTTTATATTGATCCCATAGATGGAACTACAAATTTTATGTTTGATTATCATTTCAGCTGTATTTCTGTGGGTCTGGCACATCATGGAAGAACAGAGGCCGGATTTGTTTACGATCCCTATATGGACGAAATGTATGTGGGAATTTGCGGCAAGGGAAGTACGTTGAACGGGCAGAGGCTGCAAATGGAAAATATTTCTCTTGAAGAAGGAATTGCAGCTTTTGGGTGTGCAAGATATAATGAAGAAAAAATGGATGTTTTCTTTCAGACGGTAAGGGAGCTTTACAGGAGAAGTCTCTGTATTCGGAGCGGAGGATCTGCTGCACTGGATCTGTGCAGGATCGCTTCCGGAAGAAATGCGGTTTATCTGGAAATGAAGCTTCAGCCGTATGATTATGCTGCTGCTTCTGTCATCATCGAGGAGGCCGGAGGAGTGGTTGGGCAGATTGACGGGACATCCATTACGCTGGATCAGCCCTGTTCTGTGCTGGCAGGAACAAGAAAGGCAGTGGAAGAGACCAGAGAGCTGCTGCCACACTGACGAAAGGTGATTTAATGACAAAAAAACAGAGATTTGGAATGGGCACAGTTTTAGCAGGTGCGGTACTGACAGCGCTCGTTTTCAGTCCCGTTCAGGCAAAAACACAAAAATATACAAATACAGATTTTGCCATGAATACAGTTGTCTCAGAAACTTTGTATACAAAAGGCAAAGATCTGAATCCTTCTATCGGAAAGCTTCTGAAAAAAACAGAGGAGGAGCTTCTTTCCTGGACAGAAGAAGACTCTCAGATTTCTCAGGTGAATCAGGCGGGAGGAGAAACGGTGGAGGTTTCTGCCGAGCTTACGGATTATCTGCAAAAAATACAGCAGCTTGCAGAAGATTCAGAGGGAGCCTTTGATCCCACACTGGGCAAAGTGATCCGTCTCTGGGACATTGGAGGAGAAAATGCAGGGATTCCTCAGGCGGGAGAACTGGAATCGCTTCTCAAAGAAACCGGATATGAAAAGCTGGAGCTTGACGGAAATAAGGTAACATTAAAAGATGGCGCCACCCTCGATCTGGGAGCGGCTGGCAAGGGAATTGGCTGTGATCTGGTTATGGAGCTTCTAAAACAGGATGCGGATGTTTCCGGTATGATTCTGAATCTGGGAGGCAGCAGCGTGATGGCTTATGGAGAGAAACCGGATCAGTCAGACTGGAGAGTAGCCATACGGGATCCAAGAGAACCGGAGGGAGACTATCTGGGAGCTGTTACTCTGAAGGGGGGAGAATTTCTTTCCACCTCCGGAGATTATGAACGGTATTTTATGGAAGATGGAAAAAGATATCATCACATTCTTGATCCAAAAACCGGATACCCTGTATGGAACGGGCTTACTTCTGTAACAGTTGTCTGCGACAGCGGACTTTTTGCAGATGGTCTTTCTACGGCGTGTTTTGTGCTGGGAAAAGAAAAAGCGCTTCCTGTTCTGGAAAAATATGGAGCAGATGCAGCTTTTGTAGATGAGGATCATAAGGTATATCTTACAGAAGGAATGAAAGAGCGATTTGAGCTTATGAAAAATATTTATGAGACAGAAATACTGAAATAATAGACAGAAAAAAGGATACGCTTTACAGGCGTATCCTTTTTGTGACTTCTCCGGTAAGAAATCCGATCAGGAGTCCGGTTACAACGCCGGAGATCAGAAGAGCCGGAGCGTAATAAAGAAGGCTGGTATTTTCTACAATGAGAGCGGCGACGATCAGCTGCCCGATATTGTGGGAAACACCTCCGGCAACGCTGATCCCAGGGATACTGAAGCCGGAAAATTTTTTCATCAGAGTCATGACTGTAAGGCTTAGAGCAGCTCCTGCCAGACTGTAGAGGATGCTGAACATATTTCCAAAAAGGAAACCGATCACCAGAATCCTTACTGCGGAAACCAGAGCGGCTTCCTTCCAGGTGTATTTTTCAAGGATAAAGAGTACGGCAAGGTTTGCCAGTCCCAGTTTCATACCGGGAATTCCTGCAAAAAACGGGATCAGAGATTCCACATAGCCAAAGATAATGGCAACAGCGGCAAAAAGTCCCAGATAGGCTGTTTTTTTATGGTTCATAATTTATACTGCCGTATCAAATTCCGGAGAGGACTCTTCGGAACCGGCGGCTTTTACTCCTTCTATGACAATTTTATTGGGAAGGCAGACGATCGTCCCGCCGGAGCTTCCCACGGCTTTTTGCTTTATGCAGAGGTGATCCGGGCAATCTGCCCCGATCATTTTTATTTGCCCGTCCCTGATCTCGCAGACATTGGTCTCTCCGATGGAGATCACCTGATCCTGAGAAAGGGAGTAGGTTCCATATTCTTCTCCGTTTACCGTGATCCTTACGGAACCGTAGTCGCCCTTTCGGATCAGAAGTATAATACCCCACAGAAGCAGGGCTGAGGCAAGTATGGAGATGATAAAGATAACTTCCTTTTTTTTCAAATGCAATTCCTTTCTTTTATAAAAAGTGGATATGCCGACATCAAAAGAAAAATGTCAGGCTGTTTCCATAACTCGAAGCTAATCATAGCACAGGGGGAAAAATATGACAAGCCTGAGAAAATCATTGTTTTCCATTTAAGAAAGTGATAGAATAGAATAGATTTATTATATTAACTAAATTACGGAGGATTCCGTAGAACAGATTTTATAGAATAAAACAAACAGGAGTATATTTATGAACGTGTTTTCAAAAGTATTCGGAACGCACAGCCAGCGTGAGGTCAAGCGTATCATGCCGCTTGTGGAAAAAACAGAAGCTCTGCGTCCGGAGATGCAGAAATTAACGGATGAGGAACTGAGAGACAAGACAAGAGAGTACAAGAAACGTCTGGAAGAAGGTGCAACTCTGGATGATCTTCTTCCAGAGGCTTTTGCAACGGTACGCGAAGCGGCAAAGCGTGTACTTGGAATGGAACATTATCGTGTTCAGATCATTGGCGGTGTGATTCTTCATCAGGGACGAATTGCAGAGATGAAAACCGGTGAAGGTAAGACCCTTGTATCTACACTTCCGGCATATCTGAATGCCCTGGAAGGCAGAGGCGTGCATATTGTTACTGTCAACGACTATCTGGCAAAGCGTGATGCTGAGTGGATGGGCAAGGTTCATGAGTTCCTGGGACTGACGGTAGGCGTGGTATTAAACGATATGAAGCCAGAGGAACGCCGTGCAGCTTATGGATGTGATATTACCTATGTGACAAATAACGAGCTGGGATTTGATTACCTGCGTGACAACATGGTTATTTATAAAGAACAGCTTGTACAGAGAGAACTTCACTACTGCATTATTGATGAGGTGGACTCTGTCCTTATTGATGAGGCACGTACTCCTCTGATCATTTCCGGACAGAGTGGCAAATCCACCAAGCTTTATGAGGTATGTGATATTCTGGCGCAGCAGCTGGAGCGCGGTGAGGCCAGCCATGAAATGACCAAGATGGCAGCCATCATGGGTGAAGAGGTTATTGAGACCGGAGACTTTGTGGTAAACGAAAAAGATAAGATCGTGAACCTGACAGAGCGCGGTGTTAAGAGAGTTGAGAAATTTTTTAATATCGAAAACCTTGCGGATCCGGAAAACCTGGAGATCCAGCATAATGTCATTCTGGCGCTGCGTGCCCATAATCTGATGCATAAGGATCAGGACTATGTGGTAAAGGATGATGAGATCCTGATCGTTGATGAATTTACCGGACGTATTATGCCGGGCCGCCGTTATTCTGACGGTCTTCATCAGGCAATCGAAGCCAAGGAGCATGTAAAAGTAAAACGTGAGAGTAAGACACTTGCCACCATTACTTTCCAGAATTTCTTTAACAAATATGATAAAAAAGGCGGTATGACAGGTACAGCTCTGACAGAGGAAAAAGAGTTCCGCGATATCTACGGAATGGATGTTGTGGAGATCCCCACCAATAAGCCGGTACAGCGTAAAGACCTGGAAGACGCTGTATATATGACAAAGAAAGAAAAATTCAACGCAGTTGTTGAGGCTGTGAAGGAAGCCCATGAGAGACAGCAGCCGGTTCTGGTAGGTACCATTACCATCGAAACATCTGAGCTTCTCAGCAAAATGCTCCGTCGTCAGGGAATCCAGCATAATGTCCTGAATGCGAAATTCCATGAACTGGAGGCTGAGATCGTTGCACAGGCAGGTCAGGCCGGAGCTGTTACCATTGCTACCAACATGGCAGGCCGTGGTACGGATATCAAGCTGGATGATGTGGCGAGAGAGGCTGGCGGTCTGAAGATCATCGGTACAGAACGACATGAGTCCAGACGTATTGATAATCAGCTCCGCGGACGTTCCGGACGTCAGGGAGATCCGGGTGAATCCCGCTTCTATATTTCTCTGGAGGACGATCTGATGCGTCTCTTTGGATCTGAGCGTCTGATGAAGGTATTTACTTCTCTTGGAGTTGCCGAAAACGAGCAGATCGAACATAAGATGCTTTCCAATGCGATTCAGAAAGCACAGGAGAAGATCGAGTTTAACAACTTTGGTATTCGTAAAAATCTTCTTGATTATGACCAGGTAAACAACGAACAGCGTGAGATCATTTATAAAGAGCGCCGTCAGGTTCTGGACGGAGAGAACATGCGTGATTCCATTTATAAGATGATCACTGATATTGTGGACAATACAGTGGACAGATGCTTCTCAGATGATGTAGATGCTGTTGAGTGGAATCTTGAAGAATTTAACACAATCCTTCTTCCGATCATTCCTATTCAGGCTCTTACTGAAGAAAAGGTAAAGGGCAAGAAGAAAAATGAAATGAAGCATATCCTGAAAGAAGAAGCGGTGAAGCTTTATGAAGCGAAAGAATCCGAATTCCCGGAACCGGAGCAGCTGCGCGAGCTTGAACGTGTGGTTCTTCTGAAGTCTATCGACAGTAAGTGGATGGACCATATTGACGATATGGAAATCCTTCGTCAGGGTATCGGACTGGTTGGCTACGGCCAGAGAGATCCGGTTGTGGAATATAAGATGAGCGCTTATGATATGTTCAATGAGATGACAAACTCCATCCAGGAGGATACCGTTCGTATGCTGTATCATGTTCATGTTGAACAGAAGATCGAGCGTGAGCAGGTTGCCAAGGTTACCGGAACCAACAAGGATGATTCCAGTGTACGTAAACCTGTTCAGAGAAAAGAAGAAAAGGTTTATCCGAATGATCCATGTCCGTGCGGAAGCGGCAAGAAATATAAACAGTGCTGCGGACGTAAGGCAATGAAAGCATAAAACAGAAGGGTTGTCAGAAATTCACTGAAAAAGAGAATCTGGCAGCCCTCTTTTGTTCAGGACAGGAGATTTGGCATTATGGTAAAAATTGATCTGATCACCGGCTTTCTGGGAGCAGGTAAGACAACCTTTATAAAAAAATATGCCTCCTATCTTTTAAAGCAGGGACAGAATATCGGAATCATAGAAAACGATTTCGGCGCAGTTAATGTGGATATGATGTTTCTGAAGGATCTGGAGGGAGAGAACTGTGAGTTGGAAATGATCGCAGGCGGCTGCGACAGAGAGACGCACAGAAGAAGATTTAAGACGAAACTGATCGCCATGGGAATGTGCGGATACGACAGAGTGATCGTGGAGCCTTCCGGGATCTTTGATGTGGACGAGTTTTTTGATGTACTTTATGAGGAGCCGCTGGACCGCTGGTATGAGATCGGAAATGTGATCGCAGTGGTGGACGGCGGTCTGGAAGAAAAGCTTTCGGACCAGGCGGAATATCTGCTGACATCAGAGGCGGCATCCGCAGGCTGTGTAGTGCTGAGCAGATGCGATGAGGTTTCGGAAGAACAAAAGAAAGCCGTGACAGAGCACCTGGAGCGGGCAATGAAAAATGTCCGCTCCAGACGAACATTTGAGGGAGATATTTTTTCAAAAGACTGGGAAAAACTGACCGATCAGGATTATGACCGACTGCTGAAGTGCGGATACCGCTCCACAGCCTACGAAAAAAAGCACTTTTCAGAGGAAAAATTTACTTCTCTTTATTTTATGAATCTTGCATTTCCTGCAGAAGAGCTGGCCTGCAGGTCAGAAAAGATCATGGCTGATCCGGACTGCGGATCTGTTTTTCGGATCAAGGGATTTGGCAAAAACAGAGAGGGACAGTGGATGGAGCTGAATGCTGCCCGTGGAAAAGCCGCTCTGCGTCCGATCAGTGCAGGGCAGGAAGTTCTGATCGTTATCGGTGAAAACCCTGTAAAAGAAAAAATTGAAGCATACTTTGCCGGATAAGAGAACCGGAGGCCTGTTTTTTGAATCACAGTTAAATTTTTTGCTTTTTACTTAACATCTGTTCAGTTGTGAGAAGACATTCTCTCTGCTATGATAAAAGCAGCAGAGGCCGATGCGGAAAAAAGCAAAGGAGACTATTTTATGAGAATCGGTGAGGTTATCAGAACATACAGAAAAAGCAGAAATCTGACGCAGGAGGAAATGGCGAGACGCCTTGGCGTGACGGCTCCGGCAGTGAATAAATGGGAGAACAATGTCTCTTTGCCGGATATTACCCTTCTTGCGCCTATTGCAAGAGTGCTGGAGACAACGCCGGATACGCTGCTTTCTTTCCGGGAGGAGCTTACACAGGAAGAGGTTCGTGCAATCGTTCTGGAAGCAGAAGGAAAATTTCAAAAGAGCAGTTTTGCGGAAGCCTTTGATTTTTGCAGGAAAAAAATCTGTCAGTATCCCGGCTGCAGCAGACTGGTCCTTCATCTTGCCATGACGCTGGATGGATGGAGGATCCTGAAAGGGACTTCAGATCCGGAAAAAATGAAAGAATACGACCGGGAGATTCTGGGATGGTATAAGCAGGCGCTGGAAAGTGAAGATTCTGAGATCCGGGAACGGGCCGCAGATGCCCTGTTCGGCTATTATTACCGCAATGAGGATTATGAAAAGGCAGAAGCCTGTCTGAGCTATTTTTCCCGGCTGGATCCGGTGAAAAAGATCCATAAGGCACAGCTTTGTGAAATAAAAGGTGACCGGAACGGAGCCTTTAAAGAATATGAAGAGCTGCTTTTTCAGGTAAATAACGTAGCGGAAATGGCGCTGGGCGGTATATTTATGCTGGCAGAAAAGGATGGAGATTTTCAGAAAGCCAGAAGGATCACAGAAAAAATGACAGGGCTTGCAGAGCTTTTTGAATCTGGAGAATATCATAAGATCTCCGCACAGCTGCAGATTCCCCTGATGGAAAAAGACAGGGAAAAAGTCAGAGAATACATGAAAAAATTAACAGATGCCGTAGAGGAAATGGATGCATACAGACATTCGGAGCTCTATGAACATATGGAATTTAAGGAATTGAGTCCTGAATTTGTGGAACAAATGAAGACCACTCTGTCCGAAAGCTTCCGAAAGGATCCGGTATACGGCTTCGTATTTGAGGAGGAATAACTGTGGGAAAACACACAAAAATTTTATTTACAGATCTGGATGGCACTCTTCTGAATGATCAGAAGGAAGTAACTGCAGGAAATCAGGCTGCCATTGACCGGGCGCTGGAGCAGGGGCACAAGATCGTTGTGACAACAGGAAGACCCCTTGCCAGCGGCGTTCACATCGCGGAACGGATCGGGCTTACCAGGGAAGGCTGCTATGTGATCGCATTTAACGGCGGTCAGATTTATGATCCGTTTCATAAAAAAACGATTTATGGAAAAACTTTTACAAAAGAAGTGGCAAAGCCTTTGTTTCAGGAGGCGCTGGATCGTGGGCTCCATGTGCAGTCCTATTCGGATACCAGTGTACTTGCCATGAAGGATACGCCGGAGCTGCATTATTATATAGACAGATCCACCGTTCCTTATGAGATCGTGCCGGATGTGGATGCGGCCTTCCCTTTTGATCCGTATAAAATTCTTCTGGTAGGACTGGACAACCGTTCCGAACTGGAAAAATATCAGAGGGAATGTGTGGAGCCTCTGGAGGGAACGGTGCGGAGCTTCTTTTCTACAGAGTATTATCTGGAAATCGCACCGGAAGGAGTGTCAAAAGGATTTGCAGTAAAATGGATGTGTGATTATCTGGGAATTCCGCTGGAAAATTCTGTGGCTGCCGGGGATGCTCCAAACGATGTGGAAATGATCCGGGCGGCGCATGTGGGTGCAGTTATGTGCAATGCCTATGAAGGAGTGGCAGAGCTGGGGGATTATGTGACGGAACGAGATAACAATCATGATGGTGTTGCGGAGATTATTGAACGTTTTCTGCTGAAAAAAGGTGATGAGTGACATTAGCGAAAATCATGTATATATAGCCATTGATCTGAAGTCCTTTTATGCTTCTGTGGAATGTCGGGAGCGGGGACTGGATCCCATGAAAACAAATCTTGTAGTGGCAGATGCCAGCCGTACGGAAAAAACCATCTGTCTGGCAGTGTCCCCATCCATGAAGGCATACGGCATCCCGGGCCGCCCCAGACTTTTTGAGGTGGTGCAGAAGGTGAAAGAAGTCAATGCCAGAAGGAAAAAGCTTGCTCCGGGAGGAGAATTTGCCGGTTCTTCTTATATGGCAGAGGATCTGGAGCGCTATCCGGAACTGGAGGTCAGTTATATAGCCGCTCCGCCCCGGATGGCATTTTATATGGAATACAGCACCCGGATCGTGGACATTTATCTGAAATATATTGCAATGGAGGATATCCATATTTACTCCATTGACGAGGTCTTTATTGATGCCACACACTATCTGAAAAGCTACGGGCTTACTGCCAGAGAACTTGCCATGAAGATGATCCGTGACGTACTGCAGGCAACCGGGATCACAGCAACGGCAGGAATCGGCACAAATCTTTACCTTTGCAAGATCGCCATGGACATTGTGGCAAAACATATCGAACCGGATGAGTACGGAGTACGGATCGCAGAGCTTGATGAAATGTCCTACCGGAGGCTTTTGTGGGATCATCAGCCGCTGACGGACTTCTGGCGTGTGGGAAAAGGCTATGAGAAAAAGCTGAAAGCAAACGGCATGTTTACCATGGGAGACATTGCCAGATGCTCCCTGGGAGGCCCGGGGGATTTCTATAACGAAGATCTTCTTTATGAGCTTTTTGGCATTAATGCAGAGCTTCTGATCGATCATGCCTGGGGATGGGAACCCTGCACGATTGCAGATATCAAAGAATATAAGCCGTCCACCAACAGCATTGGATCCGGACAGGTACTGCCCTGTCCCTATACCTTTGAGCAGGCGCGCCTGGTGATCCGGGAAATGACGGATCTTCTTGTCCTTGATCTGGTGGATAAGCGGCTGGTCACAGATCAGCTGACGCTGACGGTAGGGTATGATATTGAAAATCTGACAGATGCCGGTCGGAAAAAGGATTATAAGGGTGAGATTAAGGTGGACCGCTATGGGAGAAAGATTCCCAGACATGCTCATGGAACAGTAAATCTGGACAGTCAGACTTCTTCCACAAAGAAGATCACCGATGCGGTGATGGGACTTTATGACCGGATCATGGACAAAAAGCTTCTGATTCGCCGGATGTATCTGGCTGCCAATAAGGTAGTGCCGGAAACCGCAGTGAAACAGAAGGAAACCTTTGAGCAGCTGGATCTTTTTACAGACTATGAAGCCCTGGAAAAGCAAAGGCAGAAAGAAAAGGAGCTTCTGGAAAGAGAGCGTAAGATGCAGCAGGCCATGCTGGATATCAAGAAAAAATTCGGGAAGAATGCCATATTAAAGGGAATGAATCTGCAGGAAGGGGCTACCGCCAAAGACCGTAATTCCAGGATCGGAGGGCATAAAGCATAAATAAGATGAAAAATTATTTTGGAGAAAGCCATAAATATGATGATATCATCCATCTTCCCCATCATGTGTCAGATAAACGGCCGCAGATGCCTGTTCTGGACCGGGCGGCTCAGTTTGCGCCGTTTGCCGCTCTGACCGGATACGGAGAGGCGGTAAAGGAAACGGCAAGGCTGACAGAACGCCGGATTCAGCCGGATGAGGAAGCTTTGGACATCCTGAACCGCCGGCTGGAATTTATCAAAGAGCATATCGGTGAGCACCCGGAGGTCTCTGTTTGCTTTTTTCGCCCGGATCTCCGTAAGGAGGGCGGGGCATATGTGACGGTCAGCGGAACCGTAAAAAAGCTGGATGAGTTCCGGCACAGGCTGATCCTTGCAGATGAGACGGAAATCCCTTTTGAGGATCTGTGGGAGATCGTATTTATGGATACCGCCCCTTGACCATAAAAGGAGGAAGGCGGTACAATAGGATATAAATCACAATCGAAGGAGGAAACGGCAATGTTGGAGATTGGAACAAAGGCACCGGATTTTACGCTTCCGGATCAGAACGGTGACATGCATACACTGGAAGAATACAGAGGGAAAAAAGTTATCTTATATTTTTATCCCAGAGACAATACACCGGGGTGCACCAAGCAGGCCTGTGGTTTTGGAGAGCTTTATCCCCAGTTTACAGAAAAGGGTGCGGTTGTACTGGGAGTCAGCAAGGACAGTGTGGCCTCTCACAAAAAATTTGAGACAAAATACAACCTGCCTTTTACACTTCTTTCTGATACAGAGCTTACCTGCATTCAGGCATATGATGTGTGGAAAGAAAAAAACATGTACGGCAAAAAGACTATGGGTGTCGTGCGAACCACCTATCTGATCGATGAAGAGGGCATGATCGTTAAGGCATTTGGAAAGGTAAAAGCTGCAGAAAATCCGGCACAGATGCTGGGAGAGCTTTCTTAAATGAAGATCATCATATCACCTGCGAAAAAAATGAATGTGGATACGGATACCTATGGAGTGACAGGGCTTCCGGTATTTCTGGAGGACACAAAGATTCTGATGAAAGAGATCCAAAAGCTGAGTCTTTCCGATGCTCAGGCGTTATGGAAATGCAATGACAGGCTGGCTGAACTGAATTACGCACGTTTTCAGGAAATGGATCTGGAGAGGAACCTTACACCGGCAGTGCTGACCTATGAAGGTCTCCAGTATCAGCATATGGCTCCTGAGGTTTTTTCAGAGGAAGCGCTTACATATATAGAAGAAAACCTCCGGATCCTGTCCGGATTTTACGGAGTCCTGAAGCCTTTTGACGGTGTGACACCCTACCGTCTGGAAATGCAGGCAAAGCTGTCCGTACACGGAAAAAAAGACCTTTATGATTTCTGGGGAGAGCGGCTGTACCGGGAACTGACGGATGGAGATCATCTGATCCTGAATCTGGCATCGAAAGAGTATGCAAAGGCAGTAGAAAAATATCTGACGCCGGAGGACCGGTTCATCACAGTGGAATTTGGAGAGTGGAAAAACGGAAAAGTAAAGCAGAAAGCAACTCTGGCAAAAATGGCAAGAGGTGAGATGGTGCGTTTTATGGCAGAAAATCACATTCAGGAGCCGGAAGAGATCAAGGCCTTTCATGAATTGGGATTTTCCTGTGAAGAAACGCTGTCTGATGAGAAGAAATTCGTTTTTATTGCAGGATAATTCCAAAAAAAACAAATTACCCGTTTCATTTCATCTGCTTTTGATGTAAAATAAAGGCAGTATTGAATAAACAGTTGAAGGAGAGAAATCACTATGATCAATTGGAGAAACTTTGACAGTCTTGCTTCTTATAAGGAAATCGCTGACGTAGAACGTGTGAATCTTGCAGAAGCAATGACAGGAGAAAACGGCGCAGAACGTGTAAAAAATTACAGTGTTCCTATGGCTGCAGGCCTTGCCTATAACTATGCTGCAAAGCAGGTAGATGAAAAAGTACTGGCTGCTCTTGAGAAGCTTGCAGAGGAAGCGCAGCTTACTGAGAAATACAAAGCCCTGTATAACGGTGAGGTTATCAATACCGGTGAGAAACGTCTTGTCCTTCATCAGCTTACCCGCGGACAGTTAGGTGATGCTGTTGTTGCCGATGATGTAGATAAGCGTGCTTTTTATGTAGAGCAGCAGAACAGGATCGCGGACTTTGCAAAGAAGGTTCATGCAGGAGAGATCACAAATGCAGCAGGAGAGAAGTTTACTACGGTTGTTCAGATCGGTATCGGCGGAAGCGATCTTGGCCCCCGTGCAATGTATCTTGCACTGGAAAACTGGGCTAAGAAAAATAACACCTTCAAAATGGAAGCAAAATTCATCAGCAACGTAGATCCGGATGATGCGGCAGCAGTGCTCAATTCTATTGATGTTGCACATTCTATTTTTGTACTTGTTTCCAAATCCGGAACAACACTGGAGACTCTGACAAATGAGTCCTTTGTAAAAGATGCATTGAAGAATGCAGGTCTGGATGCATCCAGACATATGATCGCAGTTACCAGCGAGACTTCTCCTCTGGCAAAGAGCGATGATTATCTGACAGCGTTCTTTATGGACGATTATATCGGAGGCCGTTTCTCTTCCACATCCGCAGTTGGCGGCGCAGTATTATCTCTGGCATTTGGACCGGAAGTATTTGCACAGTTCCTGGAAGGTGCAGCAGAGGAAGACAGACTTGCCATGAATACAGAACTTCGGGAGAATCCGGACATGCTGGATGCCCTGATCGGCGTGTACGAGCGCAATGTACTCGGATATCCGGCAACTGCAGTACTTCCGTACTCTCAGGCACTGAGCCGTTTCCCGGCACATCTGCAGCAGCTTGACATGGAGTCCAATGGTAAATCTGTAAACCGTTTTGGCGAGCCGGTAGATTATGTGACCGGTCCGGTGATCTTCGGTGAGCCGGGAACCAACGGACAGCATTCCTTCTATCAGCTTCTTCATCAGGGAACAGATATCGTACCGCTTCAGTTTGTCGGATTTAAAAACAGCCAGATCGGCACCGATGTTGTGATCCAGGGAAGCACAAGCCAGCAGAAGCTCTGCGCAAACGTAGTGGCTCAGATCGTTGCTTTTGCATGCGGCAAAGCAGACGAGAACCGCAACAAAAACTTTGAGGGAGGACGCCCGTCCAGTATTATTGTGGGCGAGTCACTGACACCTCAGGCTCTTGGAGCGCTTCTGGCACACTTTGAGAACAAGATCATGTTCCAGGGATTTGTATGGAACGTAAACAGCTTTGACCAGGAAGGCGTACAGCTTGGTAAGGTTCTTGCAAAACGTGTGCTTGCACATGAGACAGACGGAGCACTGAAAGAGTTCAGCGATCTTCTGAATATCTGACAGGATACGGTGGTCTCTGCAACAGGAGACGGAAATAACCGGTATTTGCACATAGAATAAAATACAGGCAGAGACAGTTGACTGTGAAAAACACAGAAAACTGTCTCTGCTTTTTGTCAGGATATGGGAAAAATCCAGTATCCCCCTCTGATCCTGCAAGGTTTTGGGCGGAAACCTTGCCACACTGCTTAAAGAATAGTATAATACTCATAACTATGAAAAGTTAAATCAACAGGAGATTTCAGTTGTTTATGAAAAATTTTGACCTCAGTTTTTATAATGGAAAAAAAGTCCTGATAACAGGACATACAGGCTTTAAGGGAACCTGGCTTTGCCGTCTGCTTCTGGATGCAGGGGCGCAGGTGACCGGGTATTCCCTGGAACCGCCGACAGAACCGTCAATTTTTAATCTGGCAGATATGGGAAGCCAGATGCACTCTGTGATCGGAGATATCCGGGATCTGGACAGGCTGATGGAAGTATTTCGGGAAACCCGGCCGGAGATCGTGCTCCATCTGGCAGCGCAGCCGATTGTGCGGGAGTCATATAAAAATCCCGTATACACTTATGAGACAAACGTAATAGGTACGGTGAACATTCTGGAATGTGTACGTCAGACAGAGACAGTCAGATCTTTTCTGAATGTGACTACGGATAAGGTATATCATAACCGGGAATGGGAGTGGGGATATCGTGAAAATGATCCGCTGGACGGCTTCGATCCATATTCTAACAGTAAATCCTGCTCTGAGCTTGTGACGCACAGCTACAAAAACTCATTTTTCGGAGAACGGGATACCAGGATTTCCACAGCCAGAGCCGGAAATGTGATCGGAGGCGGAGATTTTGCCGCAGACAGGATCATTCCGGACTGCATCCGTGCGGCATTGGAAGGAAAGCCTGTACAGGTAAGAAATCCTCATTCTACAAGGCCTTTCCAGCATGTATTGGAGCCTTTGTATGCGTATCTTATGATCGCTGCCCTGCAGTATGAGGACCAGAAGTATGAAGGCTATTATAACGTAGGCCCGGGAGATGAGGACTGTGTGACTACAGGAGAGCTGGTGGAGCTGTTCTGTGAAGCCTGGGGAGACGGCCAGACCTGGGAAAACCATTTTGCAGGCGGACCTCATGAGGCAAATTTCCTGAAGCTGGACTGCTCCAGGCTGCGAAGTGTCTTCGGATGGAAACCGGCATGGGGAGTCCGTCAGGCAGTGGAAAAGACTGTAGAATGGACAAAGGCATGGCAGTCCGGAGAAGACATCAATCTTATCATGAAAAAGCAGATCCGGGGTTTTCTGGATCAGATGAAATAGAATAAAAGAGGAGACAGACTATGTTTGAAAATATGACAGAACAGCAGGCCAGGGAAGAAATCCTTGGTATGGTAGATGATTACTGCCAAAAATATCATAATCAGCAGAAGCCTTTTGAGGAGGGAGACAGGATCCCCTATGCTTCCAGAGTTTACGATTCCAGAGAGATGGTGAATCTGGTGGACAGTGCACTGGAGTTCTGGCTGACGGCAGGAAGATATGCAGATCAGTTTGAGGAGAACTTTGCGAAATATCTGGGAGTACGTTTCTGCTCTCTGGTAAATTCCGGCTCTTCCGCAAACCTTCTTGCGTTTATGGCGCTGACCTCCCCTCTTCTTGGAGACCGTCAGGTGCTTCCAGGAGACGAGGTTATTACTGTGGCTGCAGGATTTCCAACAACAGTAGCACCTGTGATCCAGTATGGAGCGGTTCCGGTGTTCGTGGATGTGACCATTCCTCAGTATAATATCGATGTGACCCGTCTGGAAGAAGCGCTTTCTCCAAAAACAAAGGCAGTGATGATCGCGCATACACTGGGAAATCCTTTTGATCTGAAAGCACTGACAGATTTCTGTCAGGCGCATCAGCTGTGGCTGGTCGAGGATAACTGTGATGCCCTGGGCTCTGAGTATGAGATCAACGGCGAGAAAAAACTGACCGGAACGATTGGTGATATTGGAACCTCCAGTTTTTATCCGCCTCATCATATGACTATGGGAGAGGGCGGTGCTGTTTATACCAGAAATCCGCTGCTTCACAAGATCGTAAGATCTCTTCGCGACTGGGGACGTGACTGCCGCTGTCCGTCCGGAAAGGACAATGTCTGCGGACATCGTTTTGACAGACAGTACGGAGAGCTTCCTCTGGGATACGATCACAAATATGTATATTCTCATTTTGGATACAATCTGAAGGCAACAGATATGCAGGCGGCGGTAGGCTGTGCCCAGCTGGAGAAATTCCCGGGATTTGTAGAAAGAAGACGTCATAATTATGCCCGCCTCCGCAAAGCCCTGGAGGGTATGGAAGAAAAATTCGTCCTTCCGGAAGCATGCCCGAATTCAGATCCAAGCTGGTTCGGTTTCCTTCTTACCTGTAAAGAGGGCGTGGACAGAAACAAGGTAGTTCCTTATATTGAAAGCAAAGGCGTCCAGACAAGGATGCTGTTTGCCGGAAATCTCACCAAGCATCCGTGCTTTGATCAGATGAGAGCAGAAGGAAAAGGCTACCGCATTGCCGGAACACTGGAAAACACAGACAGGATCATGCGTGATACCTTCTGGGTAGGCTTATATCCTGGAATGACAGACGAAAAGATCGATTATATGGCAAAGGTGATCCGGGAGGCCGGAGAACTTTAAGAACAGCCGGGAAGGAACATGCAAATGATAATTGATGAAAAGCTGCGCTGGTATGGTTTCTGGACTGTGGATCGCCTCAAGGGCGGAAAGGTCCGGAAATATTATGAGGAGATCCGGGACAGCTACAAAAAAGGAACTCCCGTAGACAGGACACAGGAAAAGATCCGTAAGCTGATTGCCCATGCAGTGCGTACCACGGAATTTTATAAGGATTTTGATCCGGATACTCCGCTGGAAAAAATGCCGGTAATGAATAAAGATGCTTACAGAAGCCACTATGAGGAATGTCAGTCCAGCGTTTACAAAGAAGCTTCCGACAACCGGATCATGTATACCAGCGGGTCTACAGGCACCCCCTTTGCCATGATCCAGAACCGCAACAAAATCCTTCACAATACAGCTGCCAGTATTTTTCTGGGAGCTGCGGGAGGCTATTATATCGGTATGAAAGAAGCTTTTATCCGTATGTGGGTGGGAGACCATGCAAAAAAGAGCTGGCTTTCCCGCACTGCAGAAAATCTGATCATGATGGACTGCTCCAATCTGGATGATGAGGCTCTTGGAAAAATGGTTTCTGTGATCCGGAAGAAAAAGGTAAAGTGTATCATTGGCTATTCCTCTGCTATCGGAGAACTGGGACGCTATATCGAAAAATACCAGGTGGACACAAAAGATTTTTGTGTGAAAGCTATTCTTCCGATTTCAGAGAGTATGCCCGGCGAGGTCCGGAGAAATCTGGAAAAGATTTTCCGCTGTACCGTGCGTTCCTGGTATTCCAATGAAGAAAACGGGATCATGGGACTTCAGCGGGAGGAAGACGAAAGCTACTATATAGATACGGAAAGCTATTATTATGAGATCCTGAAGCTTGACGGTGATGAACCGGCAGAACCCGGAGAACTGGGGCGTATCGTGATCACAGACCTTTATAATTATGCCATTCCTCTGATCCGTTATGACAATGGAGATCTGGCAGTGGCAGAACGGAAGGAAAAAGACGGACGTTTCCGCCTGTATCTGAAGGAGCTGTACGGACGGCGGGGCGATATGATCTACGACTGCAAGGGACGGATCGTTTCTCCTTTTGTGCTTCTGAACGGCCTTTCCATGGCGAAAGGGATCGACCAGTACCGTTTTATTCAGGAGGATGAAACCCGATATACTCTCTGGCTGAACGGAGACAAAGAGCAGATTGATGAAAAAGCCATCCTGGATTTTATCGGGCCGTATTTTGGAGAGGAAGCGGAAATTACCGTGGAATATGTGGACGAGATCCCGGTGCTGAATTCCGGAAAACGGAAATCCTTTGAGAACCGGTGTGAGAAATACATAAAAAAATAACTGGGGAGGGTGCTTTTTGGCATCGAAAGAAAAAAATAAAAAAATTGTATCAAATACAGCCTACACCATAGGAGGCGCGCTTCTGATGAACGGGGTTCTGCAGGTTCTGGTCTATCCGCTGCTGAACCGTTTCATGGGAAGCGACCAGCTTGGTGAGCTGCTGTATCTTATGGGGCTGGTGGCGATTCTCTGTCCTTCGGTAGGGCAGGCTTTAAACACCAGCCGCCTTGTTGTGAGAAGAGATTATGAGGTAAAGAACGGAGACTATAATATCCTGCTTCTTTTATTTGGAGGCGCAGGTACGGCAGTGACTCTGATGGTGGGAAAAAACTCCATGACCTCTGTTTCCGTGATCTTCTGGACCGTGCTTCTTCTTATGACGACGATCTTCCGGTATTACGGAGATGTGGAGTATCGCCTGAATCTGGACTACCGGAATTATTTTAATTATTATGCAGTTCTGACTGTGGGCTATGTGGCAGGCTTTGGCCTTTATTTCCTGACAAAAAACTGGTTTCTGGTATTTGTGACAGGAGAAGTGGCGGCTTTGGTATATCTTGCAGCCACCGGAACCGTATTCCATGGATTCTTTAAGAGAAGCAGATGGTTCGGCACAGCCTTCCAGAGAGGCGGATTTCTTGTTATTTCCTACCTGATTACGAACCTGACGCTGAATATCGACCGTCTTGTTCTGGAACATCTGATCGGGCATCTGGCGGTAACACAGTATTATGTGACGTCCCTGATCGGAAAAACGCTGGTGCTTCTGGTGGCTCCGGTAAACACGATCATTATTTCCTATCTTACACGGAAGCAGGAGAGGATGGGAAGAAAGCAGTTTTTGCAGTTTACCGGGATCGGCGTGGGAGTCAGCCTTGTGTTTTTTATAGGCTCTCAGATTGGAACACCGCTGTTTGTATGGCTGTTTTACAGGGATCTTTATGAATCCGTAAAAGGAATGATGACGGTTGTGAACCTGAGCCAGATCCTGGGAGTTCTGTCTGCTTATCTTTTTATTGTGGTTTTGACCTTTACAGAAGAAAAATGGCAGTTGATTCTGCAGATCCTTCATCTGGTGATCATCACTGCTCTTGTGTTGCTTTTTACAAAGAACAGCGGTATTATGGGATTTGCGGAAGCGGTTCTGATTGCCAATGCCATCCGTGTGGCGGCAGTGATCCTTCTGGGACTCTGGAAGGCGGGAGACAGAAAAGCGCAGCCGCTGAAGCAGTAATAAATCTGATTTTATATGGAAAGGAAAAAATATGCAGGCTGGAGAAATTTTAAGGAGAGCTGCTTTTAATGGTCTTGACAGGCTTCATGGTGGAAAGCTTGCAAAGATAAAAGCAGTAAATAAACGGGAGATCGTAGAAGGGATCACAGAGGAATATGCGCAGCGCCGGGTTGAGATGCTTCTGGAACATGCCAAAAAGCATTCCGCATATTATAAAGACTATCAGGATGCCCGTGATATCACAGATTTTCCTGTTATGACAAAAATGAAATACAACGAAAATAAGGACAGCATCCTTTGCGATATGTATCAGGACAAAAAGGACAGTCTGTTTCAGCTGAAGACCAGCGGATCCACAGGCGCGCCGTTCACCGTGCTTTGCGACGGAGACAAAATGAACCGGGTGAATATGAATTTTATTTCTTTTATGGAACTGAACGGCTTCCGTATGGGAATGAAAAGAGGGGAATTCCGTGTGTGGATCCCGGGGAAAAATGTGATCTCCAAATGGAAATCCTTTAAAAATAACCTGATCATGATCGATATTTCCAATATGGGAGACGAGGCGCTGGCCGGTATCTGCGAAAAGATCCGCAAAGACCGGATCCAGGTTCTGGTAGCATATTCCAGTGCCCTGGTGGTTCTTGCCGGATATCTGAAAAGAAAAAATGTAGATATCAGCAAATGGGATGTGGAAATGGTTTTTGCCATGGGCGAGGCTCTTCCCCAGAAGACTTATGACGAAATCCGGGAGATATTTGGATTTACGGCTGTGCGCTCCTATGGAAACAATGAAAACGGATTCCTTGCCTGTCAGGTAGGGGACGAGGACCGTTACACCGTGGATCTTTATAATTTTTATATTGAAATGCTCAGCCTTGATTCGGATGAACCGGTGAAGCCGGGAGAGCTGGGCAGGATCGTTGTAACTGACTATTATAACAAAGCTTTTCCTATGATTCGTTATGATACCGGAGATACCGGAATCTATAAAGAAGTGATCGATGAAAAGGGAAGAAAGCACGGATATTTCACGGAAATCTACGGTCGGCGCGGTTCCATGATGTACAACTGTAAGGGCGAGCCTTTATCCATCCATGTGTTTATGAATGTGCTGATCAATATGGAAGGAATCGTGCATCAGGCAAAATGCATCCAGTGGGAAAAGAAGCGCTACGAGCTTCTTCTGAATGCAGACCGTACCAGAGTCAACGAAGAGGAGGTCGTTGCCTCCTACCGGAAATATCTGGGGGACGAAGCACAGATCGATGTGACCCATGTGGATGAAATTCCGATTGAGGCATCCGGAAAACGTATGGTATGTGTGCAGAAATGTCCGGATTATATGTAAGGTGGAGAAAAAATGAAACAGAAAGTATCTGATTATATTGCAGAATATATTGCACAGTGGGGGATACAGGATGTATTTACCGTAACCGGAGGAGGCGCCATGCACATGAATGATGCCTTTGGTCATCATCCGAAGCTTCACTGTACGTATCAGCATCACGAACAGGCCTGTGCTATGGCAGCAGAAGCCTATGCGCGTCTGGGCAATAAAATGGCAGCAGTCTGTGTTACCACGGGACCTGGAGCAACCAATGCAGTGACCGGTGTTCTTGGCGGCTGGATGGATTCCATTCCTATGCTTGTATTCTCCGGTCAGGCCAGATATGCCACTACGGTGGAGGCTTCCGGACTTCCGTTGAGGAGTATGGGTGTACAGGAGTGTAATATTGTTCCGGTGGTAAAACCTCTGACAAAATATGCCCATATGGTGATCCGGCCGGAGGAAATCCGTTATCATCTGGAAAAAGCTCTTTATCTTGCGGTAAATGGAAGACCGGGACCGGTATGGCTGGACATTCCTCTGGACGTACAGGGAGCTGTGGTGGAAACGGAGGAGCTTCGGGCCTATGATCCCTCTGAAAATCCGGAACAGAAGCCGGGGGAGATTTCTGAGGAGATGATAGACCAGATCCTGGATAAGATCCAGAACAGCAGCCGTCCGGTGCTTTCTCCGGGGAATGGTGTGCGCCTTGCAGGTGCGGCAGAGGAATTTCATCAGCTGGCAGAGCTGCTGGGGGTTCCTGTAGTGACAGGAATGAGCAGTGTAGATGCCATGGAATATGACCATCCTCTGTTTGTGGGAAGAAGCGGAGGAACCGGAACCAGACCTGGAAACTTTGCTTTGCAGAACAGTGATGTGCTTCTTTCCATTGGAAACCGTCAGGGCTTTGCACAGACCGGATTCCAATTTCAGGACTGGGCAAGAGAAAGCTATACCATTCTCAATGACATTGATGAAAATGAATTAAAAAAGCCCAGTCTTCATGTAAGTCTTCCGGTATGCGGAGATGCAGGAGAACTGATCCGAAAGCTGATCCATTCTGCCCGGAACCGAGGCGCTTCTGCAGGAAAACCTCTGTTTCAGGGGCAGTCCTGGAGAGAGCAGTGCCTGCTCTGGAAAGAGAAATATCCGGTGGTCACAGAAAAGCATTATGAGATGATAGAAGAAGGCTGTACCAATATCTATGCTTTTTATGAAGAACTGTCAAAAGCCATGAAAGAAGATCAGAATCTGATGGTCAGTGTGGGAACCTCCCGTGTGGCAGGAAGTCAGACTTTCAAGGTGAAAAAAGGACAGAGATTTATCACAAACCCTAATACGGCATCCATGGGCTTCTGCCTTCCGGGCGCTATTGGAGTCTGCATTGCGTCAGATAAGAAACCGGTGGTATGTGTGACCGGAGAGGGAAGTCTCCAGATGAATATCCAGGAGCTTCAGACGATCATTCATAATCGTCTGCCGATAAAGCTTTTTGTGATAAACAATCAGGGATATCATTCCATCCGTCAGACACAGCAGACGTATTTCGGAGAACCGCTGGTAGGCGTAGGGGAGGAAAGCGGAGATCTGAGTTTTCCGGATCTGAGCCGGCTTGCACCTGCGTATGGATTTCCCTATGACTGTATCCACAGTTCAGAGGAGCTGGAAGAAAAAATCAATAAGACTCTGGAGACGGAAGGCGCTGTGATCTGTGAGGTGTTTGTTACCAAATATCAGAAAACCGAGCCGAAGACTTCCTCCAAAAAGCTTCCGGACGGAAGAATGATCTCCGCGCCGCTGGAGGATATGTATCCGTTTTTATCCAGGGAGGAGCTGGAAGAAAATATGTACATTCCACTTCCGGAGCGCAGCTGACAAAAATACCGGATGGGAAAGAGAAAGGAAAATATGCAGAAGATTATTGTAACAGGAGCCACCAGTATGATCGGTACGGCCCTGATAAAAGAATGCATGAAAAAGGGCATCGAGGTTTATGCAGTGGTCCGGGCTTCTTCAGGAAAGAAGATGCGTCTGCCGCAAAGTGAAAAACTTCATATGGTAGACGGCTCTCTGGAAGATCTGGAGACGCTTCCTCAGAAGATTCCGGAAAAATGCGATACCTTTTATCATATTGCATGGGGGAATACCGGAGAAAATCGAAATTGCAGCACAGAGCTTCAGAGCAGGAATATCGCATATACACTGGCAGCAGTGAAGGCTGCTCATGCCCTTGGCTGCAGGCGCTTTATCGGCGCAGGATCCCAGGCGGAATACGAACCTATGGATGTGGATAAGATCTCTCCGGACAGTCCGGTCAATCCGACCACTCCCTACGGAGCTGCAAAGCTTGCCTCCGGGCAGCTGGCACGTATGCTTTGTAAGGAGCTGGGAATGGAGTGTATCTGGCCAAGGATTTTCAGTGTTTACGGAATTTACGAAAAGGAAACCACCATGGTGGCTTCCGGCCTCCGTAAAATGCTTGCCGGGGAACCGACATCCTTTACCCCTGCTCTGCAGAGGTGGGATTACCTTTTCAGTGCAGATGCCGGAAGAGCATACTGCCTCATTGGGGAAAAAGGAAAAGACGGAGCTGTGTACTGTGTGGGAAGCGGGAATGCCGCTCCTCTTAAAGATTATATAGAAATCATGGCGGAGCTTACCGGGGCGAAAGAAACCGGGATCGGAGCCAGACCATATCCGGCAGGTGCAGTGATGAATCTCTGTGCAGATATCTCATCTCTTACAGAAGATACCGGGTTTGTGCCGGAATATACCTTCCGGGAGGGAATCAGAGAAACCATCACCTGGCTGAAAACCGGGAATACAGGAGAAACAAAATGAAAAAAAAGATATCGGTGGTGATCCCCACCTATAATGAAGAGGCAAACGTCGTTGCTCTTGCAAAAGCAATCATAGAAGTAATGGAGAGGGATCTCAGTCATTATGATTATGAGATCCTGTTTATTGACAATCATTCCAAAGATAATACCCAGGCGCTTCTCCGGGGACTTTGCACAAACAACAAAAAGATCAAGGCTATTTTTAATGCCAAGAATTTCGGTCAGGCAAGATCTCCTGTTTATGGAATGAAGCAGGCCTACGGAGATTGTGTGGTCCGTATGTGCGCGGACTTTCAGGATCCGGTGGACATGATCCCCCAATTTGTAAAGGAATGGGAAGACGGGCATAAGATTGTGATCGGTATCAAAAAAGCCAGTCAGGAACGGAAGATCATGTATAAGATCCGCGGGCTTTACTACAAAATGATCCAGAAGATCACAGATATCGACCATATAGAACAGTTTACCGGATTTGGCCTGTACGACAAAAAGTTCGTGGATGTAGTGCGGGATCTTCACGATCCCATGCCGTATCTTCGTGGAATCATTGCAGAGCTGGGATTTGATTATAAGGCGATCCCTTATACACAGCCAAAACGCCGGGCCGGAAAAAGCAAGAATAATTTCTACAGCCTTTATGATTATGCCATGATCGGCATTACTTCTTACTCAAAAGTGGTAATGCGTCTTGCTACCTTTGCCGGATTTATCATTGGCGGATTGAGTCTTGTGGCGGCGATCGTATATCTGGTACTGAAACTGATGTACTGGGATCGTTTTTCAGCAGGTATTGCTCCGATGGTGATCGGAATGTTCCTTCTGGGCTCGCTGCAGCTGTTTTTTATCGGATTTCTGGGTGAGTACGTGCTGAGTATCAACACCAGAGTTCTGGATCGTCCTCTTGTAGTAGAAGAGGAACGTCTGAATTTCGAGGAAGAAGAGGAAATCCTGAAGAAGGCCGTATCTGAGGCAATCGGAAAAAAAGACCCGGAAGTTGCGGATTTGAAGGAGAACAGCAATGAATAAGAAAAAAGAAAAAAATGCGCCGGGATATTTTGCCCGGAAAAAAGCAGAGTGGGGAAGCATGAGCTTATGGAGTGCGGATGATCTCTGCCGACTTGACTGGATTTTTTCTTTTCTGATCCTGGCGGTGCTTTTTGTACTTTGTGCCCATTCGGATGTGAAGCTGACCGGAAACCGTTCCTTCCTGATGTATGAGCATTTTACAGATTTTTACCAGGCAAGCTACGAGCAGTCCGGAGGCTACTGGGCAAATTATCTGCCCAGCACCTTTGTGGCGTATGCTATCTGGAATCTTCCCCTATATCTTACCGGACATGTGCCGGAAGCGATCCTCACAAATAGCTTTATCAATATCATGTGGTATAAGCTTCTTCCGGTGATCCTGTATTTTATTACAGCCCAGCTGATGTACCGGATCGGTAAGGAAATGGGGTTCGGAGAAAAAAAATCCCTTTTGTGCAAGTTTGCTTTTCTGGTATTCCCCATGGGGGTGTTCAGCCAGTTCATTTTCAGCCAGTATGACATCTTTACTGTGTTTTTTATGGTTCTTGGCTTCTACCTTTTTTTGAAGGGGAAAATGTGGCAGTTTGCACTTGCTTTTGGCATGGCAGCAACTTTTAAATACCATGCAGTGCTGTATTTTCTGGTTCTGCTTCTTCTGAAAGAAAAGAAGATACGAAATCTGATTCGATATACGATACTTATGGCGGTTCCTCTGGCAGTGGAGATTCTTCCGAATCTGGGATCAGAAGCCTTCAGGAGAAATGTTTTCGGCTTTGGCGCTCTGGAATATGTGCAGAAGCCTTTTGCCCTGGGATTTTTCAGCGGCATCAACCTTCTGGCGGCTGTGGCAGCTTTTGTGCTTGTGTGGGCTTATCAGAGAAAAGCCGAGACAAAAGGGGAACTGGAATCCTGGGCGGTATTTTTCTGTGTGGCAGTCAGCTTTGCCATTTTTGGATTTTCCACCTGGAATCCTCAGTGGATCCTTCTGATGGCTCCATTTCTTGTTCTGAACACTATGATCAGCGGCAATGGAAATCTGCTTTTGATGATAACAAACATTTTTATGCTTGCCATGTATATTTTCTGCAGCCAGAGCATGGTAGATGAAAGGGTGCTGAACAGCGGAATCCTGAAATATATTCTGAAGGACAGAGAATTTGCAGTGCGGATGTGGGATCTTTACCAGTTCCACGATCAGGAACTCCTCTGCACAGCAATGTGGATCGTTCTTGTGATCTATGTGGTATTTGGCCATCCGAGATACCACAGCAGAAAGGGCGTGGTTGTGGCAAAGGGAATGGTATGGCAGATCCGATCCGCCTTTCTTTTCGGAGTGGCAGCCTTTGTGATCCCTATGCTGGTGTGCGCAATGGGCGTGCTTCAGGGTAAAATGAATTTCTTTGATAACAGCCGCCAGAATATGGAAATGGAAAATGTGGTGATGCTGGAAGAAGATCAGCCGGTAGTGCAGGAATTTACGGCAGATGGAACCACGTTGTCCAATATCAAGATCCGCGTTTACACGCAGGTGGGTGCAGAACCTGCCGGTTTGAATGTGACTCTTCGGGATAAGGAAACAGGAGAGATGCTTTATGAAAGCAAGGGAGATACATATGGAATCAAGGAGAATACTGCTCTCTATTCTTTCCTGAAACAACCGGTTTCCGTAGAAAGCGGAAAAACCTATGAGCTGGAGATTTCCAGTGATGCAGCTGCGGGAAGCGGGATTGGACTTTACTGCGTGACGGATAAAAAAGGTCAGGAACTTCTGACAGTGGCTCCCGCAGGAGAAGAAGGCGCGGATCCGGCTGCAGAAAAACGGTGCCTGCAAATGTGTGTGTCCGGTATTCAGTAAAAGACGAAATGGGAATATTTATCAGTTAATAATGAAATTTATACTTTTATAATATAAAAATTTCCTAAAGTGTTGTTAAAATTCATGGGTTTGTGGTATAATGACTTCATAAACATCAGACACAGCTTTTTCTGTGTAAATGTTGCCCAAATAAACAGCAAAGGGGATGGAAGTATGAAATTTATTATTAGCGGAAAAAACATCACTGTTTCTGAAGGACTCAGAACAGCCGTTGAAGACAAACTTGGCAAACTGGAACGGTATTTCACTCCTGACACCGAAGTTGTAGTAACTTTAAGTGTTGAAAAAGAAAGACAGAAGATCGAGGTTACGATCCCGGTAAAAGGCAATATCATCCGCTCTGAACAGGTAAGCAATGATATGTATGTTTCTATTGATCTTGTAGAAGAGGTGATCGAGCGTCAGCTTCGTAAATACAAAAATAAAATCGTAGACAGGAAACAGTCTGCTGGAAACTTCCAGCAGGAGTATCTGGATAAGGATTATGAGGAGGATGAGGAAGTAAAAATCATCCGAACCAAGAAATTTGATATTAAACCGATGTATCCGGAGGATGCATGTGTGCAGATGGAACTTCTGGGACATAACTTCTTCGTATTCGTGAATGCAGAGACGGATCAGGTAAATGTAGTTTATAAACGTAAAGGCAATACCTACGGACTGATCGGGCCGGAATTCTGATAAAATGATAAAAAAGGCTGCTGTTGGATTTCAACAGCAGCCTTTTTCTGTCCGGTATGCCGGACAAGGAAGAGGGGAATCCTATGATTTTCTGCAGGCTTTAACAGCATTGCGGATCACAATGTCGAATTTGTCTGCGTCCCAGGCGGCTCTGCCGGTGAAAAGACCGTCGATAGAGGGCTGAACAATCAGGCTGTCAGCGTTCTGGGAATTCACACTTCCGCCATAAAGAACAGGGATCTGTGAAGCTTTTTCCCGGAAAAGTTCTGTCAGCGTTTCTCTGATGATCTTATGCATGGATTCAGCATATTCCGGAGAAGCGGGAGTTACGTTTACACCAATAGACCAGACCGGCTCGTAGGCGATCCATATTTTGTCAGTTCTGTCCATGGGAATATCATGAAGCCCTATTTTCAGCTTTGCGCGAAGGACTTCGGCGCTGATTCCGTAATCTTTTTGTTCTTTTGTTTCTCCAATACATAAAAGTGCAGTAAATCCATACAGGTTATGGATTATGTAATACCGCAGGCAGATATCGGACGTCTGGTGGGCAGCTATGACGGTCTTCCGGTAGTTGGAAAAGGCGGACTTACAGGAAATGACCATACAGCCTGTGACATTGTAGACCGTCTGTTTAAGGAAGCAGCAAGAAAAAAACTCCTGTATGATGGGATTTTTCCTGATCGTCTGTGGATCTCTGTATATTTCCCTTTCTTCTCAGTTCGGAAATGCTACAGATACAGGTGCGATCTCTATTCTGTCTCTGAACGACGGACCGTTCTTTACACTGATCGCTCTCGGAGCTACAGGACTTGCAAATATTTCGATCAAATCCCTGATCGCAGTTCTGATTCCTCTTCTGATCGGTTTCATTTGGGGCAATCTGGATAAAGGCTTCCGTGATGCATGTAAAACAGCACAGCCAATCGTTACATTCTTTATGACTATTTCAATTGGTGCCAAGACAGATGTGAAGACAATTCTGACAGCGGGAGCTTCCGGAATCGTTCTGGGTCTGATTTCCGCAGCTACAGCAGTGCTTTTCTTCTTCCTTGTAAACCTGCTTCTTCCGAAAAAAGAAAGAAATGCCATGGGTGCGGCAATCGGGACTACCGCTCTGAACTCTGCCATGACTCCGGCAGCCGTAGCGGAAGCGGATCCAAGCATGGCACAGTATACAAGTATGGCAACAGCACAGTGTGCAACTGCTTCTATCATTACTCTGTTCCTTTGTCCGTTTATCACAGCGGCATTTGACAAGTATATGATGAAGCACCAGAAGGGTATCTACAGCCCGGATGGATGGGCATACCAGAAAGCACTTGCGGCAGAACAGAAATAGGTTATTGTATATAAGTCCTTTTATATGGTAAAATATAAAAGGACTTTTTACAAAAATTTTCATCTGTAGAAAGGGATTGTGAAAAGATCATGAAAAAATAACAGTTCATATGACAAAAGAGGCACTATTTGATTTTCTATTATTTCATGCATATTCAAAATTCAGTGGATTTCTTGTAAATATCCTGGGACTGGCTGTCGCGTTTATGGGAATCATTCTTTATGTTTAAGGAAAGACCGGCACAGTGAATCTTTGTTTTTATCTGGCAGCGGCGTTTCTTTTTCTGGGATATACACCCATACAGCTGAAAAGAAGGGCGGCAGGCCAGATGAAAAGCAATTCTCAGTATACAGAGGCAGTGGAGTATACCTTTTCAGAGGAAGGAATTCTGATGGAACGCGGAGAGGAACAGGAGCTTTATCAGTGGAGCAGAATCCGGAAAGCAGTTGTGACACCAAAGACTATAGGAATCTATTATGAACCGGAGCGGGCTCTGATTATACCAAAGCAGGATTTTGGAGAGCAGTTTGCAGGGATATTCCAGATGATCGCCGGAAATCTGGGTGCATCCAGGCTTCAGCTGAGATAAGAGCAGGAAGAACTCATAGTGTCCCTCTATAAGAAATATCGAGGGTGGGAAGATGCAGGAACGCAGAAAAATGATTTTGCAGAAACTGGAAGAATATGGTTCTGTGAAAGTGAATGAACTGAGCAGTGAGTTCAGATGCTCGGAGGTTACTATACGGGCAGATATAAGAGCTCTGGAACAGGAAGGAAAGTTAACGAGGACTCATGGAGGGGCAGTCCGGAGAGAAGAAGAGGACAGTGTGATCCACTACCGGGCAGAAAGCCTTTATCGAAATGTGGAATTAAAAAAACAGATCGCAGCCTGTGCCTATGAGTTTATTGAAGACAGAGATACGATCATTATAGATGATGCCTCCACCAGTTTTTATCTGGCTGTCTGCATTAAAGCGCATCCGGAAAAGCATCTGGCAATTGTAACGAATTCGCTTCTGGCTGCAAATGAGCTGGCAGGGCTTTCTTATATCGAGCTTTTTATGGTGGGCGGACATGTAGGAGGGCATCTGGCGGCAACCATGGGAGAGATTGCAGAGGAAAGTATGGCGAAATTTCATGTGGATAAAGCGTTTATCGGTGTGCACAGCATTAACTTTGATGCCGGTCTCACTTCGATTGCGACACCCCAGATGCAGGTAAAACAGTCTATCATGAAGACAACAGACAAGGTTTTTGTGCTGGCAGACAGCACAAAATTCGGAGGCGGTTATTTATCAGTGATCTGTCCGATCAAATCCGTGTATAAGATCATTACAGATCAGAAGGTATCCAAACAGAATATCATCCGGGCGGAACGGGAAAGTGTACCGCTTGTGATTGCCGGAAAAACAGAGTAGATCCTGGATCTACTCTGTTTTTATCATACGGTATCCTACCCCGATATGAGTCTGAATATATTGAGGAGAATCTGGTCCCTGTTCCAGTTTTTTGCGAAGAGTCGCCATAAATACCCGCAGAGAGGCCACATCATTTTCCCAGTTGCTGCCCCAGATGTTCTGTGTAATGAAGGTATGTGTCAGAACTTTTCCTGCATTTCGGGAAAGAAGGCAGAGAAGCTTATACTCGATAGGCGTCAGGTGCAGCTCTTCTTCATTGAGATAGGCGCAGCCGGCGGCATAATCCACGCGGAGGGCGCCGTTTATAAAAACAGAGGATTCTGTCGGTGATTCATTTGCCATCATGGAAAGGCGTCTCTGTACTACGCGGAGTCTTGCCAGGAGCTCTTCTACAGAAAAAGGCTTGGTCAGATAATCGTCGGCGCCGGCATCCAGGGCATCGATCTTATCAGTATCTTCACTGCGTGCGCTGATAACAATAATGGGCATGGCGGACCAGGACCGGATTTTATGGATAACTTCTACACCATCGATATCCGGAAGTCCCAGATCCAGAAGAACAATATCCGGATTATGGGAGGAAGCTTCCAGGATTGCTGTTTCACCGTTTCCGGCGACCAGATAGCGGTAGTCATGTGCTTTTAAAGTGGTTGTGATCAGATTTTTTACAGATGAGTCATCTTCAACCACCAGGATCAAAGGTTTATTCATGTAGCTGTACCTCCTCGGCTGGTAATGTAAATGTGAATACAGTGCCGTGGGGCAGATGATCGGAAACCCGGATCGTTCCACCGTGGGCATTGACAATTGATTTGCAGAGAGAAAGCCCCAGGCCCAGACTGCGGCGGCTGTCGGCAATCTGGTGAGCTCCACTGTAGAACATATCGAATACCTGCTTTTTATTTTCGTCTGTAATACCCGGACCGTCATCCGATACAGTGATCACAGCCAGCTGACCTTCCTTAAAGGTATGGATCTGGATGTGAGAGCCTTTTGGGGTGTATTTAATCGCATTGTCTACAAGATTGATAAGTACCTGGACGATCAGGCGGGCATCCATTTTTGCCAGAAGAAGATCGTCCTGATGGGTTACGGTGATCTGATGTTCTCTGGAAAGACGGTTGACATGGCGCAGTGCTTCCTGGATCACTTCATCCACGAGCTCGGTTTCCATGTGGATATTCAGCCTTCCTTCTTCCAGACGGGTGACAGAAAGAAGATTTTCCACCAGATTGATCAGCCACATGGAATCATCATAAATATCCAGATACAAAGTCTGCTTGGTGGCTTCATCGAAAGAATCTCCGTTGGACATAAGATTGCTGGCATTCCCGGAGATCGAGGTGAGCGGAGTGCGCAGATCATGGGAAATGGCACGGAGAAGATTGGCACGCAGCTGTTCGTTTTTCGCCAGGATCGCGGCCTGCTCTTTTTCCTGCGCATTTTTTTTATTTTCCAGGGCAAGGGCACATTCGCCCAGAATGGAAAGCAGGATATTGTTTTCGGAGGCATCCAGAGGCTGTCCGCATGCAGCGATTCCGACAACGCCGTAAACGGAATCACTGACCCGTATGGCAAGATACAGGCATTTGGCATTGGTAAGAGTCTGGGTTGTGGCACCGGCGTGTTTATTGTTTTTTAATACCCATTCGGCAACAGAACGTTCATTTTCTGTGAGATAAGCTTCGGAAGTGTTTTGTTCCCCGGCGGAAAAGGCCAGAGGGTTTTTCAGGCTGTTTTTTTCTACAGGATAAATAATGATATCCCGATTCAAAAGCTTGGCAAGCTGATGGGCAGTAGAAGTAAGGATAGCCTTCTGATCCGCAGCCTGCTGAAGCAGCTGGTTGGTGTCAAACAAAACCTTGGTTCGAAAGGCTGCGCGGGCAGACTGTTTTGCAATTGTCTTCATCCTGGTGGTCAGTGTTCCGGTGAGAAAGGCACAGATGAACATGATAACAAAAGTGACCGGATAGCCCCGACCGTAAGCCATCAGAGTAAATTTTGGTACGGTAAATAAAAAGTTAAATATCAGTACGCTGACAAGGGACGTAATCAGGCTGTATATGCGGTTCACTGTGACAATAGACGTCACAAGTACCGCAAGAACATAAATTATGATAATATTTGACTCGTCAAAGCCAAGCCACTGGAATAAAAAGCCCAGACAGCTTGCGGCTGACAGGATCACTATACTTTTCAGAATATCGGCCACTGAAAATATAATATGCTTCCTCACCCTGTGGGGAAAGGAAACACGGTTTGAGGGCTGATCCGGTATAATATGAACGTCCATGTTGGGAGCTTTGGCAATCAGCTGTTCTGTCAGTGTCGGTTTGCCAAAGAGATGACGGCGTGTAACAGTGCTTCTTCCTATGACAATTTTTGACACACCGGATAAACGGGCGAATTCTGCAATCTGAAAAGGGATATCATCTCCATAAACAGTTTCTATTGTTGCTCCAAGCTGCTGGGCCAGATAAATATTGGTACGGAGCCGCTGACGGTCCACATCGCTCATGGAGGAAAAATCAGAGGTTTCCACGAACAATGCGGTGAAAGTTCCTTTAAAAGCATTGGCCATTCTGGCTGCAGTTCTTATGATTTTGGCATTCGACGGAGAGGAGGACAGGCAGACAAGGATATGTTCGTCTGTGTGATAATCTCCGTTACTTTTTATACGGGATGCCTCTGTCAGTTTATTTACCCGGTCTGCACAGCGGCGCAGAGATATTTCTCTTAGTGCGGTAAGCGTTTCTATGGTAAAAGTAATATCAGAGCTGGCGGGGCAGAAGCCTGTTTTTCCAGTTTCCAGTCGTTCGATGAGCTCCTGCGGTTCAATATCCACCAGTTTTACCTGATCCGCATCGTCAAAAATAAAATCAGGGATGCGTTCTTCTACCGGGACGCCGGTAATAGATGCTACCGTATCATTCAGACTTTCAATATTCTGGACATTTACAGTAGTGTAAACGTCGATTCCGGCTGTTAGCAGTTCACGGACATCCTGATAACGTTTTTGATGCCGGCAGCCATCTGCATTTGTATGTGCCAGTTCGTCAATGAGGATCAGATCAGGATGCCTTTTAATGGCGGCATCAAGGTCAAATTCATTTACCGGAGTACCTTTATATTCTGAGTGCAGAAGTGAAAGTGTTTCCAGATTTTTCAGAAGCTTCCGGGTATGGGCCGGCGTATCCGGCCTTATATAGCCGACGATGACATCGGTTCCGTGTTTTTTTTCTGTATGGGCCGCGTCCAGCATGGCATAAGTTTTTCCTGCACCGGATGCGTAGCCGAAAAAAATCTTCAGATGTCCTCTGCGGGGACTGCTGTAATTATCCTGCTGTTCCACAAGATCCCTCCTTTTGATGCAGCATAAAATTTATTATATCGTATTTTGCAGAAGTCTGCATCAAAATCCACAGTTGAATCAGATTATTTTTTCTAATGCGAATACTCAGATTTTAATTGATTAACAAACAGAGAAACCTGAGGGTTTATACTGTTTTTCTTCCATATAGCATTTACGAAGAAGCTATTGTGGCAGAGAGGAATGACCGGAAGTCCTGCAGGTTCGCAGGCCACTACATTTTTATCAAGGACAAAATGAAAAGAATGTAAAGCCTCATCGGATTCCGGTCTGGGTTCCTGGCGTATGAATCCGAGATCAATCTTTCCGTTTTTTATCTGACGTCGTATTTCTCTGGAAGATCCATAAAAGAGATTAAGTTCGCAGAAAGGTGACCGCTGGGAAAAATGTTCCAGAAGCTCATTTAAAAAAGAAACGTCTTCTGTGTGCTCAAAAGCGATAGACAGGGCAGGTCTTTCTGGCTTCTCAGGAGAATCATTCTTATTATGTTCAAAAAATGTTCCCGTTGTTTTCAGTATAAACCAGCACAGTGCAAAAATCGCGGCAACTGCACAGAGCAGAACCAGTTCTTTCATATCAGGATCACCTCTTTGTTAAAAATCTCAGTTTTTTAAATATGGAAACATTTTTGGATATCTTTGATGTTTCCAAGAACAAGCATGGTATGGTCGGCAGGAACAGGTGTATCTGACCGGATGTTCAGATTCATATCTCCATGATATTTAAATCCCATGATATTGATGTTGTGTTTATTGCGGATATCAAGCTGTCCCACTGTTTTTCCGATCCAGTTTTCCGGAATGGAAATTTCAAAAATGGCATGTTCCTCGTCAAGTTCGATGTAGTCAAGAATATGATCGGCGCTGTAACGGATGGCTGCCCACTGCGCGATCTGTTTTTCCGGATAGATTACTTCATTGGCGCCGTTTCTCAAAAGAAATTTAGCATGAACATCCCTCGCTGCACGGGATACGACCATTTTTGCGCCCAGATCGCTGAGAAGTGAGGTTGCTTCCAGAGAACTCTGGAAATTATCGCCAATGGCAACAATGCATAC
This sequence comes from uncultured Blautia sp., assembly GCA_900541985.1. GTDB lineage: Bacteria > Bacillota > Clostridia > Lachnospirales > Lachnospiraceae > Blautia_A. The sequence continues at coordinate 67,603 of UQLX01000010.1, forward strand.
GTCAAAATTACTGACGCCAAGAGATTCCATAAAGCCTTCGTTTGTGGCGTCTCCAATCTGGGCATTGGTAACATAGGGAAGAGCTGCGTTCACTCTGTTTTCATTTTTGTCCACAGCCATGACCTCGTGGTTCAGTTCATCCAGCTTCATGGCAATATGCCGTCCGAATCTTCCAAGACCTATTAATAAAATTGATTTCATCATAATATTATCCTTTCTTTTTATCCAACTGTAATTTTTTCCTGAGGATATCTGGATCCAAAGGTGTTGCGTTCTGAAAGTGCTGCAAAAATAAGGGTAAGACCTCCTACACGTCCCAAAAACATCAATAAAATGAGGATTGCTTTTGAAACCATGCCAAGAGAAGGGGTGAGCCCTAATGAAAGTCCTACCGTACCAATGGCAGAGCTGGTTTCAAACAGGGCGGATATAAGAGGAACTCCTTCGATATAGCTGATTACCATTCCTCCGCCGAGAAAAAGCATAAGGTACATCATAAGAATGGTTGCCGCGTTTTTGACTGCGTTATCTGGAATTCTTCTGCTGAAAAAATGTGCGGAATCCTGTTTTCGGAATACTGCCAGAGCAGAAGAAAAAAGAACTGCTACCGTAGTTGTTTTCATACCGCCGGCTGTGGAACCCGGAGATCCGCCGATAAGCATCAGGATAATCATAAGCATCAGTCCTGTTTCTGTTAAAAGTGTCAGATCTGCCGTATTAAAGCCGGCAGTTCTCGGAGTGACCGACTGGAATAAGGATGAAAGGATCCTTTGTCCAAGAGGGAGACCGGAAAATTCACAGAAAAAGAAATATATGGCAGGAAAAACAAGAAGTCCTGCAGTTACTGTAAGAATTACCTTGCTCTGCATGTTATATTTCCGGAAATGGAGCCGGTTTTTTTTGATATCAGCCCAGGTTACAAACCCAAGTCCTCCGGTAATGATCAGAGCCATTATCGTAAAGTTTACGATTGGATTCGATGCATAGCTGGTAAGAGAAGAAAATGGTTCTCTGACTCCTATCAGATCAAATCCGGCATTGCAGAAGGCTGAGATGGAATGAAAGACAGAATACCATAAGCCTTTAAATATACCGAAATCTTCACAGAATACAGGAGCCAGAAGCAGCGCTCCCAACAACTCGATAGAGAAGCTGGTTTTCAGGATGAATTTTGTCAGACGGACAATACCGCCAACCTGATGAGCTGAAATAGCTTCCTGCATGGTACTTCTCTGCATCAGACCAATTTTTCTGCCTGAGGCCACTGCGATGGCCACTGCAATGGTTACCACACCCATACCTCCGATCTGGATCAGGGTCAGAATGACGACCTGTCCAAATTCAGACCAGTAAGTGGCTGTGTCGTGTACGATCAGTCCGGTTACACAGACTGCAGAGGTTGCTGTAAAAAGTCCGTCGGCAAAGGATGCTCCGTGACCGTCCCTGGTAGCGAAGGGGAGCATCAGGAGCAGGCTTCCCAACAGGATCACGGAAAAGAATCCAAGGATGATTACCTGAAAAGAGGTGAAATGCCGATGGTTTTTTTGTGCTGCATTTTTCATAGCGGGCTTTTGCCTCCCTTTATTTCTTCTTTATGTTGCCTTAATCATATATTAATATGCATTAATTATGTATTAGTAAGAATATGACAGCGTTAAGATTGCATAAAGATAGCAGGAGGTCATTGTCAAAAGATCAGTTTGACTGGAAGTGCAGCCAGTCAACCCAGAACAGATACTGATGCCGGGATAAAAAATATCCCGGCATATTCAGTTTATTTGAATGGAAAAGGAATGGTGGTATATTCAGGACTGGTTACGGATATCAGAAAGAATAGAAATATTCCATGTATTGGTGTAGGCTTTGCCTGCCTCAAGAGAAACCAGATTCGGCTGGGTTTCCAGATCTTCTACTACATCTTTTCTGGAGGGAAGAGAACTCCAGGGCTCGATACATACAAAGGGAGCATTTCCACAGTTCCAGATCCCAAGATAATCCATGTCAGGAAATGCGGCGCGGATCTTACGATGGTCTTTGGAACTTTCGATGGTGGCCTCTTTTGGCATATCCTTCATGACAATGGCGTCATTGGCAAAAAGTTCATGGGAAAGGGGCAGGTATCTTCCCTCTTCCAGTTCCAGAGGAACCTCTTTTTCCAGGACGAAACAGTCCTCTGAAAGAAGAATCTGCCGTGGGGCGGCATTCTTACCGAAATCAATACGGTAATCGCTGAAAGAAAGTGACGGATCCAGCGGAATATGAAAGCCCGGGTGTCCGCCGATACCAAAATACATAGTTTTTTCATCCTGATTTTCTACCTGACAGGAGACAGACAGTGCAGACCCATTCAGTTTCCATGTAATGGTAAGACAAAAACAAAAGGGCCAGATCTCCATAGTTTTTTCACTGGTCTTCAGGTACAGAGAAAGGGAATCTTCTGTCCGGGTTTTCAGTCCCATTTCGGAACCGATGAGAAAACCATGAAGAGGCATGTGATATTCTTTTCCCTGATAGGTATAGGTTTGTCGGGTAGTTCTTCCTATGTAAGGAAACAGGTTAGGACCGCTTTCTTCCCAGGAAGCAGGATCTCCCTGCCACAGATATTCGGTGCCTTTTGCATCCCGGACAGAGCGGAGTTCTCCGCCTCTGGACGAAATTTCAACGATCAGATATTGATTTCTAATGGTATAATTCATATTGATTTCCTCCCTGATATGTCATAGTCTGCTATAGTAATCTGATTGTATCATTCTGAAAGGAGGGGTGCAACCGGAGGATTGCCGCTGAAAGAAGTAAAAATTATTTTCGTAACTGTCTTGACAATATATAAAACAGATGTTATATTACAAATAGAACAAATGAAAGCCAATGGGGGATGCGAAGGTAACAGATCAGCATCTCTTTTTTGCAAGTCTTGTGAAACCGGAGGTGGAATGATGGCTAAAAGAGATTTTTATGAGGTCCTTGGAGTCGGAAGAAATGCGGATGACAGGGAAATCAAACGTGCATACAGGAAACTTGCCAAGAAGTATCATCCGGATACAAATCCCGGTGATAAGCAGGCAGAACAGAAATTTAAAGAAGTCACAGAAGCTTATAATGTACTCAGTGATTCTGAAAAGAAAAAATTATACGATCAGTTTGGGATGGCAGCTTTTGAAGAGGGATTTGAATCTGAAAAATCCTATGGAAATCAGAGCGGTTTTTATGGAGATATGGGAGATGTTTTCGGGGATATTTTTGGAAATATGTTCCACGGAGATTACGGAGAAAGCTTTCGCGGCGGATTTTCCGGAGGCGGTTTTGGAAACGGACGCTCCGGATTTCAGGATGGATTTGGCCGCAGTACCCGGTCAGGAAGAGGCAGTGACCTTCGATCAGAGGTCGGCATAAGCTTTCAGGATGCGGTATTTGGATGTGAACGTATGCTGCAGCTTTCCTCGGGAGAAGCAGGAGAAAGACCCCAGAGGCTTCAGGTTCATATCCCTGCCGGCATTGAAGATGGAAAAAGTATCCGCCTGCAAGGAAAAGGAAATCCCGGATATGGAGGCGGTCCTGCAGGAGACCTTCTGTTAAAGATCCATGTGGAGTCCAGGGCTGGCTGGGAAAGAAAGGGCGCAGATATTTATACAACAGAAGAAATTCCTTTTATCACAGCAGTACTGGGAGGCGAGGAGAAATTTTCTACTTTGTATGGAGATGTGATGTGCAGAGTTCCGGCAGGAATCCAGTCCGGAGGACGGATCCGGCTTCGGGGAAAAGGTGCTCCGTCATTGCAAAATCCTTCTGTAAAAGGAGACCAGTATGTAACGATCCGAATCCAGGTGCCAAAAACAATAAGTCCGGAGGCCGCAGAAAAACTGAAAGAGTATGACCGCGCAATGAAACAGGGGCACTCGGGAAAAAGGGGAAGTGCAGCGTAAGGCACTTCTCTTTTCTTATGGGAGGTGCCGTGGCTGCTTTACGGAAGAAATAAAGAATGTTATACTGTGTGAGAAAAACTGAGAATTAAAGGAGAAAATACTTTATGAAAATACGATTTATCCGTCACGGAGACCCGGATTATGTAAATGATACATTGACAGATAAAGGAAGAAAGGAAGCCGAACTTCTGGCAGGGACAGTGCACCGTCTGGAACTGGGGGAATGTTACATGTCACCTCTGGGAAGGGCGAAGGATACAGCGGCCTATTCTCTGGAGGCAGCAGGAAAGAAAGCGGAGATCTTGGACTGGCTCAGAGAATTTCCGGTTCGGGTAGATGTAAACAGCTCAGAGACGCTTCAAAAAGCGTATCCGGATGCTGAGTATAAAGATGGAAAGTTTCAGCCAAGGATTCCCTGGGATATCGTTCCCGGATACTGGACCTCCTGCCCGGAGTACAGTCATCCCTTCCTGTGGAGGGAATCGGAGGTGGCAGATCACAGCGATCTTGTTTCTGTATACGACAGGGTAACAGAGGAACTGGACAGCTTTCTGGAAAAATACGGATATGTAAGAGAAGGCAGTCATTATCGTGTGGTGAAAGAAAATGAAAAAACGGTTACTTTCTTCTGCCATTTTGGGATTATCTGCGTACTGCTTTCTCATTTATGGAATATTTCCCCCTTTATTTTATGGCACAGCCTTGCTTTGGCTCCGACCTCTGTTACAGAAATTGTTACAGAGGAGAGGGAACAGGGAATCGCATATTTTCGCGGACTTCGTCTGGGGGATATTTCTCATCTGTATGCAGGAAACGTGGAACCATCGTTTGCCTGCCGTTTTTGTGAGACTTATGGGAATAAGGAACAGAGACATTAATGAAAGAACTTCATAATAAATAGTATAGAATCCTGTGGAGATTTTGAGATTACACAAAATCTTCACAGGGTTTTTTAAGTTTATTTAAAGTAAGCCCCTTATACTTGGAAACTGTTACAGGAAGTATAGATGATCTGCAAAAAGCAGAATCTCCAAAATGAAGGGGGTTCTATTATGAAGAACAGACAGGCAGTAATGTTAGCGGGAATGGTGTTATGTATGGCAGCGGCTACCGGATGCAGCAGTAATACGGAGGCGCAGTCAGCAAAACAGCAGGAAAGCGGAACAGAAGATACAGAAATAGAAGCAGAAGACGCAGATGCTGCAGAGGGGAAACAAGATGGTGCAGCAGGGGTACCGGAAGAAATCAACAAAGAAAATAAGATTTTCGGGAAGATTGTTTCGGTATCTGAGGATTCCATTACAATTTCCGTAGAAGCTTCTCCGGAAAATGGAACAGAAGATGGAGAAAAAACTTCCGGGACAGAAGAAGAACAGACGATTGCATACACAAGCAGGACATTATGCATTTTGGAATCAAAATCAGGATCCCGGTTCTCACAGTAATAAGTTATCTTATGTGGCTTTATATCTGCCTCAGCAAGAATCGTATTTACTGTACTTTTATGAATGGTGGAAA
>UQLX01000011.1 GCA_900541985.1 uncultured Blautia sp.
TTTTTCGATGTTCTTTTTTGTAAATCTCTGTCTCGCTGACAGCTTGTTTACTTTAACACATTTATCTGTGCTTGTCAACAAGTTTTTTAAATTTTTTAAAGAATTTAAATTCTTTAAAAAATTAAACGGAGAAGGAGGGATTTGAACCCTCGCGCCGGTTACCCGACCTATACCCTTAGCAGGGGCACCTCTTCGGCCTCTTGAGTACTTCTCCAGACTCCGAATTCATAATTTCTTATGCAATTTGAAGGCGTTTATATCTGAAACGCATTGTTAATTATACAGAAGCCTTTGCATATTGTCAATATGTTTTTTATATTTTTTTACCTATTTTGTTTTCTTTCTGTTATAATAGAGAAAGTCAAACGTACTTGGAGGATTATATGAAAAAAAAATCATACCTGCTATTCCTGATTGCTATCCTATATACTGTCAGCATTATGTTTTTCTGTGCCGGATCTTCTCCTTTCATTAACAGTATGGGAACCGACAGTTCTGTTTTCTTTACAATCGGTCGTGGTATGGCATCCGGGAAGATTCCCTACCTGAACTTTTTCGACCATAAAGGTTGGTATATTTATTTTTTTAATTACCTTGGTGCCTGTCTTGATTCCAACACAACCTTCGGACTTTTTGTCATTGAATGTATATTTATGACTGTGAACGTCCTTCTTTTTTATAAAATCGCGGATTTGATCTGCAGTATACGGCTTACCATATTTTATAAATGCATTTCTTCTGCCCTGATGCTTCTGTTATCATTAAATCTTCTTACCTATCAGGGAGGAAATTTTGTTGAAACCTATGGGCTGACATTTCAGCTCATATCAATTTTTCTTATTATCCGATATTATAAAAAAAACGAGGTTTCTCATCCGCCTGTTTTTATGTTTTTTCACGGAATATGTGCGGGAATCGTGTTGGGACTGCGTGCAAATATGGGTGCTATGTGGGGTGGGATTGCTCTTATAATTCTGATCCGGCTGCTAATTAGCAAAAAGTATAAGCCGCTTATTTATAACATTGCTTTTGAATTTTTTGGACTATGTACAGGATTACTTCCCCCAGTGGTCTACTGTCTGAAAACACATAGCCTGAAATCCATGATACAACAGTCACTTTTTTTTAATCTGGAATATTCCTCGGGAGGATCTTTTGCAGGAAATCTTTTGAGTTTGTTTACAAATATCAGTAGTCTGTGTATTCTTTTGGGAATCATTGTATCTATGGGTATCATCATAAAATCTGCCAGACTCCCCAAAAGTTTCCGCGCAATGTATATATGCTCACTGTTACTTTCGATCGTTTCTGTCTCTCTTTCCGGCAGAAGTTACGGACATTACTATGAATACCTCATTCCGTTTTTTCTACCTGCCGTATTATTTATCATAAAGAAAGCTGCAGAAATACTCCAAAAATATAAGCATTACCAGAAACTTCTGCCAGCAGGTATTTTTGTATTTACGATCTGTTTTAATTTCCAGACACCTGCAAAGCTTTTCTCTCTAACCGGAATACAAAAAATATCCCGGACAGCAAATTATATGGCAGAGATTTATCACAGCAATTATTCTGATAAAAAAACAATGCTTACAGTCAACAACAAGTGTATGTTTTATAATAAGTTCAATCTTATCCCGGAAGATAAGTTCTTTTATATACCTGCTATAAATTATCAGGTATTCCCCGATGCAGTAAATGCACAGGCTGACTCTATCCTCAGCGGCAAAAACGACATCATCATTCTTTCTTACCGGGACTATAACCAAAGACAGATTTTTCCCTATGGCATAAAAAATCAGGAATTACTTCAATATCTGTCCGATCATTATCAAATGGTGTCTGAACAGAATCATATTCAGATGTACATAAAAAACAATTAAAGGAGATCCCTATTCATGGATAAATTATACATTGTAATTCCCGCTTATAACGAAGAAACCAATATCGAAAGGACCATCCGTCAATGGTATCCCGTCATAGAAAATCATAACCGTACCGGAGAATCAAGGATTGTTGTCATTAATGACGGAAGCACAGATCATACATGGGAAATTCTTTGCAATCTTTCTGACTCCATGCCTCTTCTGAAACCCCTGACAAAGAAAAACGGCGGTCATGGATCCTCAGTTCTTTATGGATATCATTATGCGATAAAAATGGAGGCAGACTATATTTTTCAGACTGATTCCGATGGACAGACAAATCCCGATGAATTTGAAGATTTCTGGAAACTCAGAAACGACTACGATGCCATTATTGGTAAACGAACTGTTCGAGGAGACGGAAATTCCCGAAAATTTGTAGAAAATACAGTATGTCTGATTCTCCGGATTATTTTTGGTATAAATGTACCTGATGCCAATGCGCCTTTCCGCCTGATGCAATCCGGACTGGTAAAAAAATATATAAATAAACTTCCAGTAAATTACAATCTTCCTAATATCATGATGACCACATATTTCGCATATTATCACGAAAAACTCTGTTTCCGGGAAATCAGTTTCAAGCCTCGTCAGGGAGGCACAAACTCCATTAACATCAAAAAGATCGTCAAGATTGGCTGGAACGCCGTAGGTGACTTCCGCAAACTCAAAAAACAAATGTAAAGCAAAAAGGAACAGCTTGGTAAACCGCTGTTCCTTTTTGCTTTTTAATTTTTGCTTTTTAATTTTTCCTTTTCACTATATTTTTCGTTTCTTTATATAATTTTCTATAATGCAGATTAACATGCCCAAAATGCCAATAATAGAAATTATTATCCCTCCACGAATAAACGGGTTAGAATAGTGAAGTTCTATTTCATGTTCTCCTTCTTCCAGGGGCAACGCCATATACATTATATTCGCCCGCATAAGATCAGCTTTTTTTCCATCTACAACAGCAGACCATCCTTTTTCAAAAGGAACTGCCCAACAAATCAGGCGGGGTTCTGATAATTTCAGAGAAGCTTTCACCTTATTCCCGTCTGCATGAACATAGCCTTCAATCCCATCTTCTAATTTCTCTACATTTTTTATTACATTTACCATAGGCTGACTAACTATTCTGATATCTTTAAAGCAGTATGTTCCTGTATACGGAAATTTTAGTTCTATCTCCTTCTCTCCGGGATCATTCATTTCCAAATTACATAAAAAATTATTTTTCCCATTATTTTCTCCAAAACCATTTGTATTCATGAGAACAACATTCTTTTGTTTATCTCCTTGCGTAATATTGATTTTAATTCTTGAGTTTATTCTGGAAATTCCACTGGGAGTTTTGTCCTTATACTCAAGCCCCTCAAAAATTAAATAAACTTCTCCTTTTTCCTGAATATCTGCCTGTATTTTCAGTATTGAGTCCTTTTCTTTTACCCGAATCATGCTGTTTTCTAATTCAATCTTTCCACTGGAACTCCATTCTGTTTCTACCTCTTTTGAATTATCAAAAACAGAAGATATCTTCTCCCAATCATCTGCATTTCCGGTTTCTTCTAATACAACAGCCTCTAATAGAGCCTGCTGCTTCTGTTCTATATTTAATTGTTCAAACTCATCCCTATTAATATATTTGTCATAGGCAAATAAAAAAGGAATTTTCTTCTCACTTTCCCATACAGTAAATTGGTTTTTATCGATAATATAATTTTCTTTTTTCTGATAAATTCCAGGACCTTTTTCTCTTTTTGGAGTAATATAATATTTCACTCCTGCAAGAATCTCTAAAGCACTTCTTTTATCTGCTCCACCATAGTTCTGTTCCTGTATATTATTCCAATATAACGATTTTTGATATTCTGCTATATACGGATTGACCATACTAAAATACATAGACGTTCCATATAGTCCTGTCTGCAATGCAGAATTTCTTATTTCTCCAGTTCTATCCTCATCATAACGCCATGAATTTTTTGTCTCTGCATATTTTTCCAGCTTTTCAGAAGGAATATTTTCCAGTTTCTCTTGTGCATTTCCCTGTTGAATAAATCTATTCGCATCTGCTTCTCTTGTTCTGACATCAAATGCATTGAACAGCACACAGCAAACATTTATACACATTACAAAAATATAAAATTTCTTACATGTTGTTTTTCTGTTTTTGCTTCTGCAAATAACAGTTACAAACAGTATCAGTAAAAACAAGAGCATCGTCATAACTTCTATTTTTGTTTTTTCGCCCACCAGATATTTTCCTGTTATTCCTGCCAGACATGCCAAAATTTCAAGAATAGTAAAACAGATCAACATCTTTTTCTGTCTGGCACATAGATCCAAAAATACCGGATACATCTTTACTACTATATAAGCCACCAATAAAGTATAGCCAAAAGCCCATCTGTTTGTCACATAAGACATTCCATTAAACACATGACCTACAAAAGGAATACACAAAAATATCGTCAGTAAAACAAATCCAATTTTTAAAAGTTTTTCCCCTTTTGTAGTAAATAACAAAATCACTGCCGGAAAAGCAATAACTGAATATCCGAGAAATGTTTGATATCCCGGACTATCCATACTAATGAAGCCTGAAAAAAAGCGTGCATAATACTTAATCCCATATAAGAAAGGAACCATAGCTTCATTAGACATTCTTCCTGTTTGAAACAAAAGCCCCAAAGAAGGCAGCAGAAACACTCCCGCCACACACATAGCCAAAATTGTATACACCCCAACTTTCAACAAAAGCCGGCACAATGTTTTCCATTGAATAGAATGGTAAAAATAAAAATATTGAAAAACAGCATAAATTACTGTCAAAATGCCCAACATATAAAAGAAATAAAAGTTACTGCATACACTAATAATCAACGAAATAATATACAGTCCCGGTCCTTTTTTACGATAGATTTTGTCTACTCCCAAAAGGATCAAAGGAAAATATATTAACGGATTTAAAAAAAATGGATGTTTACAGAAAAAATACAACACATATTCCGAAAAAAGATAAATCGGTACTCCGACCAGTACTGCGGAGGATCTGTTTCCTTTGCTTCTGGCAAAAATACAAAAAGTAATTCCCGCAAGATAAATTCTGGCAATTATAAGAACATGAAACAAAATTTCTGTATGTTCCTTCTGCACAAAAACAGCCAGTAAATTGAGTGGATCCCCAATAACATAATAGTGTAAAGTATTTAAAACATCTGCACCATACCCTATAGAAAAATCATAAGTTGGAATAGCAAGCCGATGATTTTCAAACAAATTCCAAAAAATATCACGTAAGTATTCACCATAATAAGCCAGCGCATTATAGTGCTGGCTTATTCCATCTACTGACCATATAAATGTTGCTTTATTATTAATAAAATACAATGACGTACATAGCATACAAATCGCAAATAAAATTGTATATGTACTATAAAATCTAAGTTTCTCTGCATTTTGGAGTTTTTTCATTTCATATCGCTTCTCCATCATACTTTAATCCCATCCGCCATTTTTTTCTATTGTTTCTTCGACTCTTCTTTTTACTTCCGCTGCAATTTCCGTGGACTTCATGTCTTTGTATTCTTCATACAGCATCGGCTCCAGAAAATGCACCTGTACAGTCACAGGCGCTGTCGAGCCTGTATCAAAGGATTTATAGGAATCAATCAGCGCAACCGGTATGATCGGGCATTTTGCCTTCATAGCAGCCTTAAAGCTTCCTCCTTTGAACTCCTGAGGATGATTTCCATTTTTACTTCTGGTTCCCTCTGCAAAAATCAGGTAATTGCGCCCTTCTTTTACTTCTTTTGTTACATTGATGATCACCTGCATAGACTGCCGGATATCTTCTCTGTCAATCAAAAAAGCCTTCATACAGGCAAATACCTGTTTCAGAAACGGTACCTGCCCTACTTCTTTTTTGGCTACCACAGAAAAAGGTACCGGACAGGGTGCCATGATAGCGAGAACATCATATAATCCCTGATGATTTGGATAAAAAATAAATCCGTTTTCGGAAGGGATGTTCTCTACACCATGCGCATCAATTGTAATATTTCCGCCCTTATTTGCACGTCTGTCGATCATCTTCAGAAGGGAATACCTTTCCCCTTCTGTGTAATTATCTACATGTGATGCATACCAGCACAGTTTTATCCATGCATACGGAATAAAAGGCAGATTTCTCAGCACCATCATTATGATTCTTTTCATTTTTGCTCCTCCGCTTTATTACAGTTCTGTCAATTCAGCTTGGTTGCAAGCTTTTCTTCATAGCCCGGATTTTTTTTAATAAAGGTCTCATATGCATTCACATAATCTTTATAAGCATCTGTTTCCATAAACAGGGCATATTTTTCTGCCGCTTCTTTCTTCATCTCATCTGTAATTTCAGAAGGTGCAAGAATATAATATTTTCCATTTTCTTTCTGCTGCGTCATATAGGTACTGATACAGGGATAGGATTTGTCCTTTTCCAGAACAAGATTATAGGTGATATATACATAAGCATTTTTTCCATTTTTATAAATGGTATCACATGCAATAATATTCACCTTTTGAGGTTTGTGTGCTTCAAAATATTTGATTGTGGCAGTTATCTCCTGCTGGAGATCCTTGTCTGCTTTTTTTACTCCATAACACTTTTTTACTTTTTTCTCTTTTCCGTCCACATAGGATCTGATAAGAGTTTTCACCGTTTTTTCCGGTGTTTTATTACTGCCGCCGCAGCTTTTCACCATAAAAACAAGCAAAACTGCCAGGGCCACAAGAACTGCGACCCCTGCAATATATTTTATGTTCAGCCTTTTTAAAGAAATTCCGGATTTTCTTTTTCTGGAATTTTTTCCGGCAGGCTTACGCCTTTTGTTTCTTACGGCTTTTTCCTGACCCATACTCTTCGTTTACCTCTTATTCCTCTGTGTGTCCCTTTTCTTCATCCGGAACTTGTACTTCTTTCTGCTGCTCTGTCTGAACAGAACCTTCTGTGTCTGCCTCAGCTTCTTTTTCTCTGACCTTTGCAAAGCTTGCAACAGTTACTCCGTCAGAAAGATTAATCAGCTTCACTCCTGATGTAATTCTTCCAAGAATGGAAATATCAGAACACTGCAGGCGGATGATAATTCCTTCTGTAGTAATCATCATAATCTCATTTTCTTCATTAACTGCCTTGGCTCCGATCACATTTCCTGTTTTCTCTGTGATTTTATAACACTTCACGCCCTTGCCGCCTCTGTTCTGACAGGTAAATTCACTGATACAGGTTCTTTTTCCCATACCATTCTCAGAAACTACCAGCAGATAATATCCCTGGGAATTCAGCTGCATGGCAACAACCTCGTCTCCATCCATAAGATTAATACCTCTTACTCCCATGGAAACACGACCTGTAGTTCTTACATCTGTTTCTTTGAAACGAATACACTGTCCATCCTTTGTGACAAGAATGATATCTTTTTTATTATTTGTGACCTTTACCTCGATCAGTTCATCATCTTCCCTGAGAGAAATTGCCGCAAGACCGATCTTTCGGACATTTGCATAGTCCTGAATCGGGGTTTTCTTAACCAGCCCCTTCCGGGTAGCCATCATAAGGTACTGATCTTCTTCAAACTTATTAATAGGAATCACCGCCGTGATGCGTTCTCCCGGCATCAGCTGCAGTAGGTTAATGATTGCTGTTCCTCTGGCTGTTCTGCTTGCTTCCGGAATCTCATAGGCCTTGAGTCGGTAAACACGTCCTGTATTGGTAAAGAACATTACATAATGATGCGTGGTAGTCATCATCAGTTCTTCGATATAATCATCCTCAATGGTCTGCATTCCCTTGATTCCCTTGCCGCCTCTGTTCTGACTGCGGAAGTTATCAACTGTCATACGCTTGATGTAGCCAAGCTTTGTCATTGTAATCACTGTATTTTCACGGGAGATCATGTCTTCCATGGAAATATCAAATGCATCAAAGCCTATGGATGTTCTTCTGTCATCACCATATTTTTCGGAAATCTCCAGAATTTCTTCACGGATCACTCGGAGAAGAAGATTTCTGTCTTCCAGAATTGCCTTTAATTTACGGATTTTTTCCATTAATTCTGCATATTCTGCTTCCAGTTTTTCTCTTTCCAGACCGGTAAGAGCACGAAGACGCATATCCACAATCGCCTGAGCCTGTACCTCTGTCAGTTCAAAACGCTCCATCAATTCCTGTTTGGCAATCTGCACGCTTCTGGAACCACGAATAATACGGATCACTTCATCGATATTATCCAGTGCCTTAAGAAGTCCCTCTAAAATATGAGCCCTCTCCTGAGCTTTGTTCAGATCATACTGTGTCCTTCTTGTTACAACATCCTCCTGATGCGCCAGATAATACTTCAGCATATCATGGAGATTCAGAACCTTTGGTTCCAGACTTCCATTCGTGGATACCAGACAGAGCATGATCACACCAAAAGTATCCTGAAGCTGTGTATGTTTATAAAGCTGATTCAGTACAACGTTTGCATTGGCATCTTTGCGCAGATCGATACAGATACGCATTCCCTCGCGGCTGGAATGGTCGTTCAGGTCTGTAATGCCATCGATTTTTTTATCACGGACAAGCTCCGCGATCTTCTCGATCAGGCGGGCCTTATTGACCAGATACGGAAGCTCTGTAACAATAATACGTGACTTTCCGTTTGGAAGCGTCTCAATATTTGTCACCGCACGGACACGGATCTTACCACGACCGGTACGATATGCCTCCTCGATTCCTCTTGTTCCCAGAATGGTAGCCCCTGTAGGAAAATCCGGTCCCTTAACGATCTCAAGGATTTCTTCAATCGTAGTATCTCTCTGTTCTTCTATGATATTATCAATGATCTTTACAACCGCCTGAACCACTTCGCGAAGATTGTGGGGCGGAATATTGGTAGCCATACCTACAGCAATACCTGAAGTTCCATTTACAAGAAGGTTCGGGTAGCGGGAAGGAAGCACTGACGGCTCTCTCTCTGTTTCGTCAAAGTTCGGCTGGAAATCAACGGTATTCTTATTGATATCCGCAAGCATTTCCATCGAGATCTTGCTGAGACGGGCCTCTGTATATCGCATGGCAGCTGCTCCGTCACCGTCTACAGAGCCAAAGTTCCCGTGGCCGTCAACCAGAGGATATCTGGTTGACCAGTCCTGCGCCATATTTACAAGAGCCCCATAAATAGAACTGTCTCCATGAGGATGATATTTACCCATGGTATCACCCACGATACGCGCACATTTACGATGTGGCTTATCAGGTCCGTTATTTAACTCTATCATTGAGTACAAAACTCGTCTCTGTACCGGTTTCAGTCCGTCCCGGACATCCGGAAGGGCGCGTGATGCAATAACACTCATGGCATAATCGATATATGATTTCTCCATGGTCTTCTGCAGATCCACCTCATGGACTTTATCAAAAATATTGTCTTCCATTTTTTATTCTCCTAGATATCCAGATTTTCTACAAATCTTGCATTTTCTTCGATGAATTCACGTCTTGGCTCTACCTTGTCACCCATAAGCGTGGTAAAGGTCAGATCGATTTCTGAAGTTGCAGACTCGTCCATAGTCACTCTCAGAAGGATTCTCTTTTCCGGATCCATAGTTGTTTCCCAAAGCTGCTCCGCATCCATCTCTCCAAGTCCTTTATATCTCTGGATCTTGTTGTTGTTATCTCGGCCGATCTCCTCCAGTATACGGTTCAGCTCGGCATCGTCATAGGCATACCAGACTTTTTTGTTCTTCTCGATCTTATAAAGAGGAGGCTGTGCCAGATATACATAACCCTGTTTGATGAGTTCCGGCATAAACCGGTACAGGAATGTAAGAAGAAGAGTTGCAATATGCGCTCCGTCCACATCGGCATCTGTCATGATGATGATCTTGTGATAACGAAGCTTACTGATATCAAAATCCTCATGGATACCAGTTCCAAAAGCTGTGATCATAGCCTTGATCTCTTTATTTCCGTATATCTTATCCAGACGGGCTTTTTCTACATTCAGAATCTTGCCTCGAAGGGGAAGGATTGCCTGTGTAGCACGGTTTCTCGCAGTCTTGGCAGAACCACCGGCAGAATCTCCCTCTACGATATAGATCTCGCAGTTTTTAGGATCTTTATCTGAACAGTCAGCCAGCTTACCGGGCAGAGACATTCCGTCCAGAGCTGATTTTCTTCTCGTAAGATCCCGGGCCTTGCGGGCTGCTTCTCTGGCTCTCTGTGCAAGAACAGATTTCTCTACTGTGGATTTGGCAACCGTAGGATTCTGCTCCAGAAAAATCTCCAGCTGTTTGCTGACAACCGAATCCACAGCGCCTCTTGCCTCACTGTTCCCCAGTTTCTGCTTGGTCTGCCCCTCAAACTGAGGTTCTTCGATTTTTACACTGACAATGGCCGTCAGACCTTCACGGATATCGTCACCACTCAGATTAGGCTCGCTGTCCTTCAGCAGTTTATTCTTTCTTGCGTAATCATTAAATGTTTTTGTCAGGGCATTCCGGAACCCCATGATATGTGTTCCGCCCTCCGGTGTATTGATATTATTTACAAAACCATAGGTATTCTCTGTGTAGGAATCATTATGCTGCATGGCAACCTCTACCATAACACCATCCTTTTCTCCTTCACAGTAGATCACCTCCGGATAAAGAGCTTCTTTGCTTCTGTTCAGATAAGTAACAAATTCCTGGATACCGCCTTCGTAATGGAAAGTTTTCTCTTTCTTGGAATCCTCTCTGTCATCTCTCAAAATGATTTTCAGACCTTTGGTAAGAAATGCCATTTCCCGAAGCCGCTGTTTCAGAATATCATAATCATAAACTGTTTCTTCAAAGATTTCTTTATCCGGAAGGAAGGTGACCGTTGTTCCTGTATATTCCGGGGCACAGTCTCCCACAATCTTCAGAGGATAAATGGTATGGCCTCTCTCATATCTCTGTTTATATTCTTTTCCCTCTTTGTAGATGGAAACCTCCAGCCATTCAGAAAGAGCATTTACAACGGATGCTCCTACTCCATGGAGACCTCCGGATACCTTGTAGCCCCCGCCGCCGAATTTACCGCCGGCATGAAGGATCGTAAATACTACCTCAACTGCCGGAATACCTGCCTTGTGATTAATCCCTACCGGGATACCTCTTCCGTTATCTATAACTGTAATTGAATTGTCAGGATTAATGACAACCTGAATTTCTGTACAAAATCCGGCAAGTGCTTCATCCACCGCATTGTCAACGATTTCATACACAAGATGATGCAGGCCTCTGCTTGACGTACTTCCAATGTACATACCCGGTCTTTTTCTTACCGCTTCCAGTCCTTCCAGAATCTGAATTTGGTCCGCTCCGTACTCTGTATTCTCTCCGCCCATTTCGTCCTCCTGTCATTTTAGATTTATAGCATCAACAGGCCTGCAGAAAACCTGCAACCTCTGATAAATAGACATAGTAATACTAATCTATTATAGCACAAAATAGGGCTGCTTTCCATTCATTTTCAGGAAAATATAGAAAACTTCCCGGCAGACGGAGTATTTCCGCCTGTCGGGAAGTTGTTTTTACTGCTCTATATTCACCAGATACTGATACACATCTCTCTTACTTACTCCCCGTTCCTTTGCCACCTGTTTCATGGCATCCTTCCGGGAAAATCCCTTACTCTCATAGATCTCCATATGTTCTTCTATTGTGATCTCCTCCCAGGAAGCTGCTGCCTCTTCTTTCAGTTCCTGACGGCTTTTTCCTTCAATGACCATCACACACTCTCCAAGAGGCTTCTCGTTCTCATAATAAGTGATCAGCTCGTCTATGGTCGTGCGGAATGTTGTCTCATGCTTTTTCGTCAGTTCCCGGCAGAGAGTCATTCTGCGATTTCCAAGAGTCTCTCTAAGATCCTTCAGGGTTTTTACCAGCTTATGAGGCGCCTCATAAATAATAATGGTTCTGGTTTCATCCACAAGCTCCCGGAGGATCTCCCTGCGCTCTTTTTTATCCATGGGAAGAAATGCCTCAAAGGCAAATCTCCTGGTGGGAAGTCCGGATAAAGTCAATGCAGTGATACATGCCGCCGGTCCCGGAAGAGAAGTCACCTCAATCCCCGCCTCATAACACATGGCGGCCAGTTCTTCTCCGGGATCTGAGATTCCCGGTGTCCCTGCATCTGTGATAAGTGCAATATCCATACCGCTCTGCATTTTTTCGATAAGCGTATATGCCTTCTCAATCTTATTATACTCATGGTAACTGGTCATTGGTGTTTTTATGTCAAAATGATTCAGAAGCTTAATGCTGTTTCTGGTATCCTCAGCCGCAATAAGATCCACCTCTTTCAGTGTCCGGAGAACTCTGAGCGTAATATCCTCCAGATTTCCGATGGGCGTTGCACATAAATATAATTTTCCGCTCATAATTTCTCCTTTCACACATCAGTCCTTACCTGAAGTATCTGTCCTCTTTTATATGGTTTTACGCACCTGACGGTCCGTATATTCTCAGGATATCCTCCGTGTACACACCTGGCTTTTCATAAACGATCAGGGGACGCTCCACCGTAATCCTGGAATTTCCGCCTTTCAGAGCTTCAATCAGAACCATATTCGGTTCCCTGTCAGCAAAAGGATACACCAGCTGCATCCTCTTTGGCTCCAGCTTATATTTTGTCAGTACCTGGAAGATCTCCGCCAGTCGGAAAGGACGGTGTACAATATAAAAATGTCCCCGATCCTTTAACACCCGGGACGCCTGACTTACTACATCCTCCAGTGTACAGAGGATTTCATGTCTGGCTATGGCTTTTGGCATATACGGGTTCTGAAGTCCATGCTGGCCGATCATATAAGGCGGATTACATGTGACTGCATGAAAAGAAGCTGCTCCAAAAATCTCAGCAGCCTCTTTGATATCACCGCATACAATATCAATATCCTGTTCCAGATTATTATAGGTCACACTTCTTCGAGCCATTTCCGCACATTCTTCCTGAATTTCCAGACCGGTGAAATGTTCTCCCGGAGTTTTTGCCCGGAGAAGAACAGGAATAATCCCTGTTCCGGTTCCCATATCCAGAACACGCTGACCTTTTTTTATTTTTGCAAATCCGGACAGAAGCACTGCATCCATGCCAAAACAGAATTTCTCCGGATTCTGGATTACATAATATCCGTTCTGAAGATCATCTACCCGTTCTCCCTGCCTTACAAGGCCGGCATGCAGTTTATTTTCCATGAGATCTGGAATCTCCCTCCTGATCCTGAAGTTTTTCAAGTTCTTTCATTTCTTTTTCGGAAATTTTGATTTTTTTCTTTCTTGGGCGGAATTTCAGCTCACTGACCGGATATTCCTGGATTTCCTTTTCATCGTTAATCTCAACAATAACCTTTACCAGCTGTCTCAGCACATTTACACTGTGCACTGTTCCCTGAATACCATCCGGCAGCGTAACTGTATCGCCTGTACCCGGAAGCTTCTTATTCAGTTCCTCGTATGTCTCCTGCTCATTTTTGAGACAGCACATCAGTCTTCCGCAGACACCGGATATCTTGGTCTGATTCAGGGAAAGATTCTGTTCTTTGGCCATCTTAATGGAAACAGGAGCAAACTCTGACAGATAGGTATGGCAGCAGAGACATCTTCCGCAAATTCCGATTCCTCCCAGGATCTTTGTCTCATCACGGACACCGATCTGGCGAAGTTCTATTCTCGTTTTAAAGATCGCTGCAAGATCCTTTACCAGCTGACGGAAATCAATCCTTCCATCTGCTGTAAAGTAAAACAGCACCTTATTGTTGTCAAATGTATATTCCGCATCGATCAGTTTCATTTCCAGACCATGATCACGGATTTTTTTCTGGCAGATCTTAAAAGCTTCCTTTTCTTTTTCTCTGTTCTGCCTCTCTCTTTCCTCGTCTGCCGGAGTGGCAACCCGCAGAACTTCTTTCAGAGGATGGACAACCTCATTCTCATCCACTTCCTTTGGTCCCAGAACTACCCTTCCAAATTCAACTCCTCTTGCAGTCTCAACGATCACATGATCGCCGATTTTCATTTTGTATCCCTTCGGGTTAAAATAATATATTTTTCCAACATTTCGGAATCTGATACCTACTACTTTTGTCATTCTATCTCTCCCTGATTGTCAGGAACAGCAGCTCCAGTGCCAGCTCAAAGTTTACATTTGCACGAAGACGTACCTTAGTCTTTTCCAGAGCTTCCAGTATTTTTTCCAGATTTTCATAAGAACGCTGGCTGGCCTGTTCCTTAATATAATTGATTTCCTGTTTGAACACCAGATTATCAATCTCTCTGGTGGCCTTAAACATCAGCACATCTCTGAACCAGAACTGGAAAATATCCAGATAGTCTCCGATATTCTGCTTTTCTGCAGACAGAAGTTTAATTTCATCAGAAAGCTCATAAATTTCCATGGAATCTGCATTTTTCAGGATCTTCAGAGCATTTTGTGTGATATTTGAAAATTCTTCTGATGTAGCCGCATCTCTGGCAATTCCTATACTTCCCTGTGCAAATGATGCATCAATCTCTGCCTGATAATCCGGTACATGAAGCCGTTCCATCAGGTATTGTTTCACAAGGCTGTCGTCTACCACCTTCAGATCCAGGCGGACACAACGGGACTGAATCGTTGGCAGAAGCGCGTCTGCATTACTTGTCAGAAGCATGATCACCGCATATTCCGGCGGTTCCTCTATGGTCTTGAGAAGGGCGTTCTGTGCCTGTACGGTCATCATTTCTGCATCAGGAATGATATAGATCTTGTTCTGGCTGCAATATGGCTTCACCGCCACATCATGGATTACCTGCTCCCTGATCTCATCAATACTGATCGTCCCCGGCTTTTCATGATTGACCATAATAATATCCGGATGGTTCTTTCCCAGAGCCTTTTTGCAGGAATCACATTTCTGACAGGGTTCTGTACCACCCTTTTCGCACTGAAGAGTCATTGCATATGTGGTAGCAAGAAGTTTTTTTCCGGATCCCGGTCTTCCCGTAAAAATATAAGAATGGGAGACCTTGCCCGTTTCGATGGCATTTTTTAGATGTCTGATAATCTCTTCATGTCCGATAATATTGTTAAAACCAACCATTCAGAATCACCTCACTTTATTATTAAACAGGTTGTACTTGTTTTCTTTCGATGAACCCTATTATATCATACTTTATTTGTTAATAAAAACTATTTTTGCTTATGTCATGGATTTTATATATTTTATAACATTTTCGACACATTTTTCCAGATTATCATTTTCAAATCTCAGACTGATACCTGCTTTTTTAATTTTTTCTTCCGAAAAATCTTCCTGATCTGCCAGAAATCTCCGACACAATTCCGCATACCTGGGCATTTTCTGCTGTTTCTCCCGAAGGAGAGCCCTATACAGCCGCTCTCCGTCCTCTACCTGTATATATACAGGACAGACTCTGTCTTCTCCGTAATATTCTTTCATTTTCTCATAGGATTCCAGTGTACCGATAGCCAGATAATCCGCTCCGCCTGACCGGATCTGTCCATCATCTGCCGTAAAGTATGTCCAGACTCCATGAATGGTATCATAGGAACGGGCTTCGATCAGCTTTCCGCTGTTTTTAAACGTTTCCAGCTGTTTTTCATCAGTAAAAAAATACTCTCTCCCGTTTTCTTCACCGGCACGGACAGGCCGGGTAGTATATAGGATCAGTTTTTTCAGATTCAGATCCTCTCTGTCTAAAAGGGCAGAATAGATCCTGTCTTTTCCGGAAGCACTTTTTCCCATAATATAAAATATCTTTCCCATTGTTCTGTTCTTTAAACCTTTCTCTCAGCTTTTATTCAGAGATATTTCTCTTGTCTCATTGGCGATCACAAGAACCGTCTGATCTGACAGATCACTGAATCCCTGAAGATCAAACCCCTGTTCCACATATCTTTTTATATTTTTAAGCAGCAGTCCTGTGATCTGTTCTCCCGGAACAAGCAGCGGGATTCCGGGCGGATACAGATAGGCAAATTCCGCTCCGATCCTTCCTGTACTTTCTTCCAGTGGTATCCGTTCTGTCAGAGCATCCATTGCCTGAGAGATCTTCATCACCTGCTTCAGTTCCTGATATCTGGATCTTTCCTGTTTTTCTGCTTCCTCTGTATCTTTTAACGATTCTCGCCTGTCTATTTCTTCAACAGCGCTGCACAGCCTTTCAAATCCTTCCCGGCTGTCTCCTGCTGATGTCAGCGCCAGCGCATAGCCTTCTGCCTCCATTTCCATCTCCAGATGAAATTCCGATCTCAGAATTTCCGTAAGCTGTTTTCCATTTAAAGTGCTGTGTACGGTCGAAAGGATCAGCTTCGATCTGTCCACATCATAAATCTCCACAGAAGGATCCGAAGCCATATTCTCCAGACGGATATACCGGCATCCTGCCAGACGCGCTCTTGTATATTCCAAATTCCTGACATACTCCGAAAACATCCTGTCTCCGTCTTTTTTCAGTTTATCCAGACAGGCATCCATTGATGCCATCAGCACATACGAAGGACTGCTGGTCTGATAAATTCCCAGAAACCGGACAAGCAGTTCTCTGGATACTCTGTCACTGCATAAATGAAGCAAAGATGTCTGCGTCATAGAAGGAAGTGTTTTATGAAGGCTGTGAATAACGATATCCGCGCCAAGTTCTGCTGCCGATACCGGAAAATACTCTGAAAATCGAAAATGAGCTCCATGAGCCTCATCAACAATCAGTGGTATCTGATATGCATGTGCAATTTCCGCAATTTTTTTTACATCCGATACAATTCCATCATAAGTAGGGGAAGTAATCAGCACCGCCTGAATATCCGGTTTTTCAGAAAGGCATCTTTCCACACGCTGCGGAGAAATTCCTCCGTTTATCCCCAGTTCTGAATTCTCATGTGGATAAATATAAGAGAGCTTCAGATCTCTGAGATACGCTGCATGATAAACTGCTTTGTGACAGTTTCTGCCTATAAGCATATGACCGCTTTTTCCTACAGCAGCAGAAACTGCCGCCAATATCGCCCCTGTGCTGCCATTGATACAGTAAAAGCTCTCTCTTACACCATAAAGGCGGGCAGCCTCTTCCTGCGCCTTTTTTAAAATATCCACAGGATGATGGAGATTGTCAAATCCGGCAATCTCCGTAATATCTTTTTCCACAGGAAAATCCCCTGCCACAGACAGGGGATTTCTCTTATGTCCCGGCATGTGAAAGGGATAGAAATCAGATTTTCCATACTCTTCCAGTTTTTTATATAATCTGTCCATAGATTTCCTCTCATTTATGAAATGACGATATTATACCATTAATCCAGGGCAGATGTCATCATGCCAGTTTTTTCTTAACATTTTTTACAAAATATTTATAATTTGATCTTGCTCATAGCTGCTTTGTCGCATACAACTGTCACATCATTATGAAGCTGAAGGATAGAAGCCGGTACTTCAGGGGTGATCGGGCCGGTAAATGCTTTTGCAATGATGTCTGCCTTACCTTCACCAGATGCTACCAGAAGGATCTTCTTTGCTCTCATGATTGTTCCGATTCCCATTGTATATGCCTGACGCGGAACATCCTCCTCTTTTTCAAAGAATCTCTTGTTTGCTTCAATTGTACTTTCTGCCAGATCTACACACTGTGTATTTTTGCAGAATTCACTTGCAGGCTCATTGAATCCGATATGTCCGTTATGTCCGATTCCCAGAAGCTGAAGATCAACTCCGCCTGTAGCTGCAACGACTTCATCATACTCACGGCATGCTTTTTCGCTGTCCGGCTCCAGACCATTTGGAACGAAGGTTCTGCTCTTGTCGATATTTACATGATCAAACAGATGAGAGTTCATGAAATAACGATAACTCTGGTCATTATCTCCGGAAAGACCTTTATATTCGTCAAGGTTTACACTGGTTACCTGTGAGAAATCAAGATCGCCTTTTTTGTACCATTCTACCAGCTGTGCATAAGTTCCCTCCGGTGAAGAACCTGTAGCAAGTCCCAGAACACAGTCCGGTTTCATGATGATCTGAGCGGAAATAATATTCGCTGCGATACGGCTCATTGCCTTGTAATCTTCTCCACAATAAAATTTCATTGAAAAAACCTCCTTTAATTATGTTTTATTTTCAGGACAGCTTCCTACATCAGTCTGAGAAGCATATCTCCTGTACCTACATTATAACCGCTTGTGGCATAAATTCCATTTAATTTTTCAGATGTTACGATAATAAGCGGAAGTTTTTCATGATCCACATACATTCTTCTTCCCAGCAGCTCAATATGATCTGCAAAACAGTCAAAATATACCCGGATCTCAGGGAACATGGACAGGGCTTTGCTGATCGTCGGATCCTTCAGAGCAGCCTGACTCTGCACCACAAACAGGATTCTGGAGCATATTTTCCGGAATTCCTCCGACTGCTCCATCATCTCATTCAGGATGTGCTCGGTAGGTTCTCTGCTTTCTTCCAGGAACATCAGGATATGTTTTCCCTCTGCTGTAAGCGCAGAAGCCAGTACCGTTTCATTTCCGTTCTCAGCTTTACGAAGCTGAAATTCCGGAAGTTCAATATTTTCAAGCATATCTTCCAGATCTGCATGACGCAGGATCAGTGAAATTTCTTTTTTCTCTCCTGCATTCATAGAAAAATGATACACATAAGCAAACATATTTCCGTTAGGCAGACGATTGGAGGTTATGATCCTGTATTGTCCCGCTTCCAGCTCTGCCTCCATAGAATTTCCGTTCCATTCCAGACCGCTCAGCCGAAGCGACGTATAGGTTCCATTTGTAAGCTTTGCCATGGACCAGTTCTGGAAATATTTCCACTGGGTTCCATCCTCTGCCTTCAGCACAGCACAACAATTCTTTTCTGCCTCCGGAAGCACAGGAACAAACTTTCCATTTTCTCTGTATTCCATGGAGCGGTCTTCCGGATTCAGCCTTGCCGGAATTCCCAGCGTCCTTGCAATAGCCACAAAGAGAATTTTCTTTGACAACGGACTTCCCACTGCTGTTTTCAGACAGCCTGCCGGTGTCGTGATCACGCTTGCTCTTTCTCTTTCCGGAAGTGAGGTGATCCTTTCGTCCACTTCTGTCCAGATGGATGCAGGATCCTCACGGAAACGAAGCTTCTCTTCCTCAGAAAAAGCCTCTTCCACAGCTTCTCTGTACTTCATCAGGACCTCATCATCCACACGGGGATTGAGAACATACTTTACAAAAACAGAATGTTCCAGTTCTTCCTCATAAGGCATGGCATAGCGCAGATGCTCCTCCAGCACCTCTGCCCTGCAGTCTGTCCGGTCTTTTTCCGTCAGGACATTGAGCAGCTCTTCTCTTAAAAGGCTTTCCTCTTCATCCTCTGTATTTTCTCCGGTAAAGCTTCCCTGCAGAAACCTTTCACATTCCAGATTTACCCAGTTTTCTGTTTTGGCCATTCTTCTGGCCGCTGCCTTTTCCAGACGGTGATTTCCCTCGGCTGTCTGCTCCGGAGAAGGCATATCTGTATTCACCGGAGTATCTACCGGTGCGATCATATCAACAGCTTCCCAACATTCTTCCTGCGGCGTATTTTTTCCAAAAATCACCTGTATCTGTTTCTGCTTTCTGGTATCTGCAAATACACACTCACACTGTCCGTCTCTGGATATCTGAACTGCAAGGCTTCCAAGCCCTGTGGTAAAACTACATGTTCCATCTTCTCCGGTAACACCTTCCGCCACAGGAGAAAGTTCTGCATAATTCAGAACCTGGAAAGAAATTGCTGCTCCGAAAACCGGTCTGCCATCCTCATCTGCAACCTTTACCGTAAATTCTGTCACTGCAGCATAACGGGAAAGCTCATTGAGCATGGTCACCATTCCGTCTTTTCCGATTTTTTCCTCTCCGGACTCTGCCTGGTCAAACCAGCGGGAATGAACCATCATCGCTCTGGAAGAAGCATTGGTAAACCATCCTTTATTCAGAATAGGAAGAGGTTCACAGGCTCCCAGGAAATACCATGTTCCATCATTCCAGATTTCCACCCATGCGTGATTATCGTCACAGTGAGACCACTTGGGCGCATAAACCTGACGGGCCGGAATTCCTATGCTTCTCATGGCATTTACGGTAAATACCGATTCCTCTCCGCACCGTCCGTTTCCTCTCCGGTAAACAGTAAGGGCAGAAAGTGTTCTGTCATCCGTACAGTGATAGGTAGCTTCCTGGGCACACCAGTAGTTGATTTCAATAGCCGTTTTTTTTCTGTCGCATCCGGAAAGAAGGGAAGCATTTCCGTTCTCTTCCATAAACTTTCCGATTTCTTCCGCAAACAGAGTTCTGCACGGTGCGATCTCTTCCTCATTTACCCGGTGATATAATACATAGTTCAGATAAATTTCTTCCGGAAGAGAACGAACGCCTTCTGACTCCTTCCATACCCTTACACTGTTCTGTGCATAATCAAGAAATATCTCAAAAGGATAATTTCCCATATCACTGCACGGCATGGTCATATAAAGATATTTTAAAGCAAGCGCTGTTTCTTCATCCTGCTTTGCGATCTTGTTATCTGTTTCCTCAAATACACCGGGAAACTGTGCTTTTACTTTTTCGTATCCACTCAGGATATACTCCCGGCTTTCTTTCAGAAATTCACTCATATCTTTCCTTTCCTGCCTGTACTTTACAGGCAAAGAAGACAGCAGGCTTATTTTCCCTCAAACTGGTCAAGGACCTGTCTTGCCTCACGGATTGCGTTCTCATCCGTTCTCCATACTTCAAATTCGCTGAGAGAAGGAAGCCCCATATTTACTCCTTCTTTTCGGTATTTCATCTCACTGTCCAGTGTTTTTTTGCCGGACATATGGAAGGCAGTGGCTCCTGTTTTCGGGTATACTTCACGGATCACTTCTGCATTTACTCCGCTGCCTACCTGGATCCGGATTCTTCCTGCACTTTTTTCCACCAGGTTCTTCAAAAGCTCAGTTCCAAGTGTACATACATTTTTCTGTCCGGAGGTAAGGATCGTATCAATGCCCAGAGAAATGGCCTGTTCCATTGTCTCATAAGGATCTGCGCACACATCAAAGGCGCGGTGGAGTGTCACTGACATTCCTTCTGCTTCCTCCATCAGAATCTTCATCTGCTCCATATTCATGGTTCCATCCGGATTCAGACAGCCGATCACAACACCCTCTGCTCCAAGCTTTTTATATTCTCTTACAGCTTCACGGATCAGTATAAATTCTTCCTCTGTATAGCAGAAATCTCCAAATCTTGGACGGATCAGCACATGGATCCTGATATCTGTATGTTTTCTGATCTCCTGAAACAGCCATGGATTCGGTGTTGTACCTCCGATCACAAGACTGCCGCACAGCTCCAGACGGCTGGAGCCGCCTCTTGCTGCTGCCAGAGCAGATTCTACAGAATCCACACAGGCCTCTAAAATAAAATCAGTCATAATATCTTACTCTTCCCCCCTTCTTTTTTCTCTATCTGCACATTTCTTTTTTCTCAGATCAGCCTTACCCCAGATGCTTCCAGAGTGTTGACAATGGTATCATCCGGATACTCGTCTGTTACGATCCCGTTAATATCATCAAAATGTGCAAATTTATAAGAATCATTAAAATAGAATTTTTCTTTTTCCATCACAACGTACTTATGTCTGCTGCTGTGGATCACTGCTTTTTTTGTCAGACCGTCCTCTACCCCCAGAGTTGTAACAGTAAGATCCATCATATCTACACCGCAGCTTCCAAGAAAGGCTCTGTCAAAGCTGTACTGCTTCAGAACTTCGATTGTTGCTGCCCCCATAAATCCATTCACACCCTGATACATGGTTCCTCCTGTACCGATCACAGTGATCATCGGATTCTGAACCAGGATCTGCATGATATCGATCATGTTCGTAACGACAACGATTCTCATTCTGGATGCAGCCAGAAGCTTTGCCAGTTCAATATTTGTAGTAGAAATATCAAGAAAAATCGTCTCATTACTTTTGATAAGCCCCATGGCTTTTTCTGCAATGATCTTCTTTTTATCCAGATGATAATTTCGTCTGTCGATTACGTCCCTCTGGAGAGGATAATCCTGAGACATGATCGCCCCTCCATAGGTCCGTTTCAGTTTGCCTGCATTTTCCAGGGTCTTCAGATCCTTTCGGATGCAGTCCTCAGACACCTGGAATTTTTCACTAAGTTCTTTTACTTTAACCTTCCCCTTGTCCTGAAGGCACATGATGATAGCACTTTGTCTTTCTTCTGTAAACATAAAGTACCTCCTTTCATTTAAGAGGAGTTTTTTCTTTATTCTTCTGTAAGAATTACATCAAGCACGGTATCTGTCTGATCCGGAAGAACAGGATCCAGTCCCAGATCTGCAAATACAATATCCGGATAATCGCTGTGTACCCAGCTGTTGGATACCGGAACCTCTGCTCCGGATGCCAGATATCGGATTGCCTTTAAACGGTTCTTCGGAACCCCCAGAAGAGGTACCGGACCAATCGTATTCTCAAAAAGATGGAAATATAAATGATTTCCTTTAGATGTAATGCGTCCGTAATCCGGTTTATCCAGCTGAGACTTACCACATCCGTAAATACTCTCTCCGTTTTTCTTCATCCATCTGCCGATTTCCTGAAGGATCTTCATGGATTCCTCAGGAATATTTCCTCTGGCGTCCGGTCCTACATTAAGGATCAGGTTTCCACCCTTGGACACACATTCCACCAGCTTTTTGATCAGCATAGAAGCCGGTTTATAGAAATGGTCTGTTGCACAGTATCCCCAGTGATTGTTCATGGTAAAACATGCTTCCCAGGCAATGTCATTTCCCTCTGCATCCTGGATTCCATTTGGCGGAATCATCTGCTCCGGACTTACAAAATCTCCATGATATGGAGTCGGCTTACATTCTGCCAGTGATCCGTAACCTTCTCCACTTACTTCCAGACGGTTGTCAATGATCACCTCCGGCTGAAGGCTGCGTACCATGTTCATAAGCTCTGTTGCCTTCCACGCCTCTCCCCTGAGATCATCATAGGAGAAATCAAACCAGAGGATATCGATCTTTCCGTAATTGGTACAGATTTCACGGATCTGATTGTGCATATATGTCAGATAATTATCAAAATTACGGTTGTCATTTTTGTATGCCGGATTATTTCTCATTGGATGCTGTCTGTCTCCATAATGAGGGTAATCGTCGTGATACCAGTCTATAATGGTGAAATAAATACCGACCTTCAGTCCTTCTGCGCGTACCGCTTCTACATATTCTTTTACAAGGTCACGTCCGCATTTGGTATTTGTGGATTTAAAATCTGTATACTGGCTGTCAAAAAGGCAGAATCCGTCATGATGCTTTGCTGTCAAAACTACATATTTCATTCCGGCTTCCTTTGCTGCGCGGGCCCAGGCTCTCGGATCGTAATCAACGGGATCAAACTCATCAAAGTATTTCATATACTCTTCTTTTGTGATCTCTTCCTCGCTTCTTACCCACTCGCCTCTGGCAGGAATGGAATACAGCCCCCAGTGGATGAACATTCCAAATCTTGCGTCAAGGTACCATTCCATTCTTTTGTTGTACTCTTCTCTGTTAAATGTGTACATGGCCTTCCTCCTGTAGGAAATTTATTTTGTTGTCTCCTGAATATCCGGATAGTGACATTTTACAATATGTCCCGGTGCGATCTCTACCGGCTGCGGACGCTCGCATTTACATTTTTCTGTGCAGTAAGGACATCTTGTATGGAACAGACATCCGCTTGGCGGATTACTTGGGCTTGGAAGATCACCCTGAAGGATGATACGGCTGGATTTCTTCTCCGGATCCGGGATCGGAACTGCAGAGAGAAGCGCTCTTGTATACGGATGTCTTGGATTTGCATAAAGTTCTTTTTTCGGCGCTGTCTCTACAATTGTTCCAAGATACATTACACCGATTCTGTCTGAAATCATCTCGACTACACTAAGGTCATGAGAGATAAACAGATAGGTAAGGTTATAATCCTTCTGCAGCTGCTGCAGAAGATTCAGTACCTGTGCCTGGATAGAAACGTCCAGTGCAGATACCGGCTCATCGGCAATGATCAGCTTCGGCTGTACGGTAAGCGCTCTGGCAATACCGATACGCTGACGCTGGCCGCCGGAAAACTCATGAGGATAACGTTCTCCGTGAGAAGGACTTAAGCCTACGACGCCAAGCAGCTCATGGACTTTTTTCAGTCTCTCTCCTGCAGTCATGTTAGTATGGATCAGGAGAGGCTCTCCGATCAGATCCTGTACCTTCATTCTCGGGTTCAGAGAGCCATAAGGATCCTGGAATACCATCTGAATCTCAGATCTTAAAGGACGCATCTCATTGTCAGAGATTTTTGAAATATCCTTACCCTGGAACCAGATCTCACCCTGATCCGGTGCGATCAGATGATCAATCAGTTTACCGGTTGTGGATTTACCACAGCCGGACTCTCCTACCAGAGAGAAAGTTTCTCCCGGCATAATGTCAAAGGAAACGTCGTTTACGGCATGAACGAATTTTTTCTTGCCGAACATCCCCTTATTTGCAGAAAATGTTTTTGATATATTTTTTACAGATACTAATGCTTCGCTCATGACCGATCACGCCTCCTTTCCAAGTTCTTTAAAATGATGACATCTGCATTTATGGATGCCGTTTACAACCTCAAGCTCCGGTTCCTTTTCTCTGCAGATATCTGTTGCATATTTACATCTTGGTGCAAATTTACATCCCTTCGGCATAACGGAAAGATCCGGCACGCTTCCCGGGATAGACGGAAGAGATTCCACTCCGCTGCCAAGCTTCGGTACAGAAGCGATCAGTCCCTGTGTATATGGATGCTTCGGAGCTGCAAACAGTTCTTTTACCGGAGCCTCCTCTACGATACGTCCCGCATACATAACAACCACACGGCTGCACATTTCTGCAACAACACCAAGGTCATGGGTAATCATCAGGATACCCGTATTTTTCTTTTCACGGATTTCTTCCATCAGTTCCAGGATCTGTGCCTGAATGGTAACGTCAAGGGCTGTGGTCGGCTCGTCTGCGATCAGAAGCTCCGGCTCACAGGACATTGCCATAGCGATCATAACTCGCTGGCACATACCTCCGGAAAGCTGATGGGGATAACTTTTAAGCGTCATCTCCGGCTCCGGGATACCTACGGATTTCAGAACGTCAAAAGCTCTCTGGTGCGCCTGCTCCTTACTGAAATCATTATGAAGGAGGATTGCCTCAGTAAGCTGTTTCTCGATTTTCATACATGGATTCAGGGAGTTCATTGGCTCCTGGAAGATCATTGCCACTTCTCTTCCGCGGATATTTCTCATTCCCTTTTTATCTTCTTTGAGAAGGTCTGTTCCATTCAGGATCACTTCTCCGTTGGATATCTTACTGTTTCTCGCCAGAAGACGCATAACGGACAGGGAGGTAACGGATTTACCGCATCCGGACTCTCCTACCAGACCAAGGATTTCTCCTCTGTTAATGGAAAAGGATACATTGTTTACCGCTGTTACCCATGTCTTGTCCCGCTTAAATTCTGTGCGGAGATTTTTTACTTCTAATAATTTTTCTGCCATGGTTTCTCCCTCCTAGTTCATCTTCGGATCCAGAGTATCTCTGAGTCCATCGCCCAGCAGGTTAAATGCCAGAACAGTAAGGAAGATCAGGATACCCGGGAACAGTACCATATGAGGAGCTGTGTTCAGGTAGTTACGTCCAAGTGAAAGCATAGCGCCCCAGTCCGGCTCTGTAACATTTGCTCCAAATCCCAGGAAGCTAAGAGAGGATGCAGCCAGGATTGCAGTACCGATACGCATGGTAAAGTTTACGATCATGGACTGGATCGTTCCCGGGAATACATGTACAAACAGGATTCGGCTGTTTTTACATCCCAGAGACCTTGCAACCTCTACATAAAGAGACTGTTTTACTGAAATAGTGGCGCTTCGTATGATACGGGCAAAGGACGGCACCGTAAACACTGCGACAGCGATCATAACGTTTACCATACCAGGTCCGATAATTGCAACGACTGCAATTGCAAGAAGGATGTCCGGAAATGCAAAAAGCACATCACAGCATCTCATGATCAGGGAATCTACAAACCCGCCATAGAAGCCTGCAATCAGTCCCAAAACAACTCCGCCTGCTGTTCCGATCACTGTAGCGATCAGCGCACAGGAAAGAGATAATCTGGAACCTACCATCAGACGGCTGAATACGTCCTGACCAAATTCGTCAGTACCCCAGATATGAGCAGCACTTGGTCCCTGAAGAAGGGCTGTGTAATCCGGCTGATCCGGTGCATAAGGAACTACAAACGGCGCGATGATCGCCATTAAGATAATAAACAATATAAAAATAAGAGAAAACACTGCTGTTTTACGCTTCATAAACTTTTTGGTAAATTCTTTTACCTTACTCTGCGCTTTAGGAAGCTCTTCAGCAGCAGCAAATTTGTTCTGGTCTAAATTTGTATTTGTCTGTGCCATATTTTTTCCTCCTAGTTATAGCGAATTTTCGGGTTGATCACTCCATAGAGAACGTCCACGATCAGGTTGATCACAATATACTCTGCCGCAAAGAAAAGAAGCAGGGCCTGTACTACCTTATAATCACGGAAGTTAATGGAATCTACCAGAAGACGGCCAAGGCCCGGAATGGAGAATACAGTTTCTGCCATAACGGAACCGGAAAGAAGACCGCCGATCTGAAGTCCGGCAACAGTGATGATCTCAATCAGAGAGTTTTTAAATGCATGACGCATAACGACAAGGGTTTCCTTTAAGCCTTTTGCGCGAGCCGTACGTACATAATCCTCACGCATGGTTTCCAGCATGGTAGATCTTGTAAATCTTCCAAGCACAGCCATAATTCCGGCTCCCATGGTAAGGGATGGAAGTATGTAGCTCTGCCAGGAATCCAGACCTCCTGTAGGCAGCCAGTTAAGAGCAACCGAAAATCCCTGTATCAATTCCAATCCCAGCCAGAAGCTTGGAACGGATATACCTGAAATTGCAATGATCATTCCGATATAATCAAGAGATCTTCCATGGAATACCGCTGAAATGATACCAAGGGCAATTCCAATGATCGTTGCCCAGATCATGGCGGATATTGTCAGCATAATTGTCGGTTTCATTCTTGGAGCGATTGTCTCAACAACAGTTTTTCCGTTTTTTACAGAATCTCCAAGATCTCCTGTAAAAAGACCTTTCATGTAATTTCCATACTGAACAAGCAGAGGATCGTTTAATCCCAGCTGTTCTCTTACTACTTCTACATCTTCTTTTGTTGCATCCTGACCCGCGATCATTCTGGCCGGATCGCCCGGAATCATGTGGATGAACATAAATACCACAAATGAAATTACAAGCAGGAGTGGGATTGCGCTTACTACACGCTTACAAAAATATTTACCCATCGTATTACCTCCAGTCTGATAGTTATAAAAATTCTTTTCTGTGTCATGTACCGCACAGGAAAAGAAACTGCCGTCCGCACATCTGTGAATGGTCACAGACGGCTGAACGGCAGTTTCCTATTCAGAACGTCTTCGTTCTGTCATATTTCGCTGCGGCGCCTGTCGCCCCAGTTATCTATTCATTTTTATATCTGTATTCCTTACTGTGCAAGCTCTGCATGTGTAAAGTTAAATGCTCCGTCCGGAGATACATATGCGCCTGACAGATAAGATTTTGCTGCATACAGAATCTGATCGTTTCCAAGGAAGAGCCACGGAGCTGCTTCCCATGCGATTGTCTGTGCTTCGCCGTAGATCTCAGCCTGTTTATCCGGATCAGCGGTTGCAAGACCTTCGTCAAGAAGCTTATCAAAGTCTTCGTTTACATAGTATGCAGTGTTAGCACTTGTAGGAGGTACCATGCTGCTGTGAAGCAGAGAACGAACAGATCCGTCCATAGTAAAGTCAGATGCAGACCAGTTTACATACCACATATTGATCTCTGCGTCTTCTTTTTCTACATAGATCTTATCACTGATTGTAGCCGGTTCCATTGGAAGAACTTCTACATCAATGTTGATCTGGGAAAGCATCTGTTTAATGAATGTCATACCCTTAACTTCCTGAGTTGTATTGTCTCCCCAGAGAGTAAGCTTGAATCCGTCTTCATAACCAGCTTCTTTCATAAGCTCTTTTGCTTTTTCTACGTCATAAGTATAAGGAGTCTGCTCCTTGTATCCTCCGATAATGGAAGGAACGATAGAGGTTGCAGGTTTTGCATATCCGGAATACATCAGCTGAATGTATGCATCTTTGTCTATAGCATAGTTCATAGCCTGACGTACTTTTTCATCTTTCAGTTCCGGAAGATCCATGTTCAGAGTTACATATCTCATGATATTGGAATCTGCTGCAAGAACATTTACATCGTCATTGCTCTGGATTGCTGCGATCTGATCTGCAGGCATCGGATAAACAAGATCTGCCTCGCCGGTCTGCAGCATAGCGGTACGGGAACCTGCCTCTGGTACCTCTTTAATGGTAACAGTATCTACAGAAGCTTTTTCTCCCCAGTAATCTTCATTGCGTTCAAAGGTTGTATGATCTCCCTCTTCCCACTCTGTACAGATGAACGGGCCTGTTCCTACCGGATGGTTCATGATATCATTACCATATTCCTCAAGAGCAGCCGGGCTGATCATGCAGAACTGACTCATACGGTTGATAAACGGAGACCATGCTTCTGCAAGCTTAAATACAACTGTATAATCATCCGGTGTTTCAATGCTCTCTACACGGAATTTCTCTGTTCCGTCCGGCTGAGCTACAACATAAGTTCTTCTCTGACGAAGCTTGTTCTCCGGATCAATGATACGCTCATAGTTCGCAACTACAGCTGCTGCGTTAAAGTCTGTTCCATCGGAGAACTTAACGCCCTCACGCAGATGGAAAGTATAAGTAAGAGAATCCTCAGAAACCTCCCAGGATTCTGCCAGCTGTCCTTCCAGCTCCTGATCTTTATTAAATGCTACCAGCATTTCATAGCATCCGCGGGTTGCAGAAATAGCGTTTGTGTCAGGAATGTTTGCCGGATCCATGGAACTTACGCTTCCCTCAATAGCGATCACCAGATCGTTATCACCGGATTTTGCGTCTGTGTTTGTTGCCTTTACTGCGTATCCGTCTTCTGCCGCTGCGAATACTGTTGTGCCCATAGACAGAGTCATAACGCCTGCCAGAAGGGCTGTGAGAACTTTTTTGCGATTCTTCATAAGTCTCTCTCCTTTTTCTTGGTATATTTGTTAATAAGTTACAATTTCGTTATGAAATACGGGTACAAAAAAAGCATCTCTTATTTTTTGCGTTTTGCAATGTTCTTATTAATCTAATCCGGATCCAAACATGCCCCTTTGCATACTCATAAAAATGCTTCTCTTAACTTGATGTACTCAGTATAACAATATTCTACATATTTGTCAATTATTTTTTATCATTTTTTATTGATTTTTATTGTTTTATCCTGTTTTTATTTGGTAAATAAGTGGAAACGCGCCAAAACAATACAAATCAAATTATCTTCTTTTGTAATAAGAGTCAGATACATCCGATTATGGAAAAATACACAAAAACGGACCGGCGATTATCTCTCCGGTCCAGATTCTTTCATACCTTAAATCGGTATCCCACTCCCCAGATTGTCTCAATATACTGAGGTTTCGCGGTATTAAATTCAATTTTTTCTCTGATCTTTTTGATATGGACAGTGACCGTGGCAATATCTCCCACAGATTCCATTGCCCAGATCTCCCGGAACAGCTCATCTTTGGTAAACACACGATTTGGATTTTCTGCAAGGAAAGTAAGAAGATCAAATTCCTTGGTCGTAAAAGTGGTCTCCTCTCCGTTTACCCAGACGCGCCGTGCCGTCTTGTCGATCTTGATGCCACGGATCTCAATGATATCATTCTTCACTGCGCTGGAGCCTACCAGACGGTTATAACGTTCCATATGTGCCTTCACCCTTGCCACCAGTTCGCTGGGACTGAAAGGCTTGGTCATGTAATCGTCCGCCCCAAGCCCAAGACCACGGATCTTGTCAATGTCATCTTTTTTGGCAGAGACCATAATGATCGGTGTGTTTTTTTCCTGACGGACCTGTTTGCAGATATCAAATCCATCCACCTCAGGAAGCATCAGATCCAGAATGATCAGATCATATTCTTCCTTCATGGCTTTTTCCAGTCCTGTATCTCCTCTGTTTGCAATTTCCACTTCAAATCCGGAAAGCTCCAGATAGTCTTTTTCAAGGTCTGCAATCGCCTCTTCATCTTCAATGATCAGTATCTTGCTCATTTCATTGGTACCTCCTGATATTTTCTCAAAACAAAATACATAATGGTTCCGATTCCTTCACGGCTGGTAGCCCAGACTTTTCCTCCGTGATCCTCCATGATCTTACGAACAATAGAAAGTCCGATACCACTTCCTCCCTTGGAGGAATTTCTGGAAACATCTGTCCGGTAAAAACGGTCAAAAATAAATGCAAGGTCTTTGGATGCAATGCCTTTCCCGTTATCTTCGATCTCCACCTGTACAAAGTCTCCCACATCCTTTACCCGGATCTGGATCACACCTTTTTCCTTATCCATATATTTAATGGCATTTCCAATGATATTATGGATCACACGGCGGATCTGTTCTCCATCTGCGATCACCTGCGCATCACGGTCTACATAATTGGCATAATAAAGCTGGATACCTCTTGTTTCCAGTTCCAGTCCGACCTCCTCTGCACAGTCCGAGAAATAATCATCTACATTCAGCTTACTGAACGTGTACGGAATGCGATTTGTATCGATCTTGGAATAAAAGGTCAGTTCATTAATCAAATGATCCATTTCATTTGTCTTATTATAAATTGTCCTTACATAGCGGTCCATTTTTTCCGGAGTATCCGCCACTCCGTCCATGATTCCTTCTACATATCCTTTTACCGCAGTGATCGGAGTTTTCAGGTCATGGGAAATATTGCTGATCAGCTCCTTGTTTTCTTTGTCAAGAATGATCTTTTCTTCTGCAGATTCCTTCAGTCTCCGTCTCATTTCCTCAAAATCCCGACAAAGTTCAGAAAATTCATCAGTTCCCTCTACATCCAGCACAAAGTCCAGATTTCCCTCTTTAATATTCTGTGTTGCCTTGCGAAGCTTCACAAGAGGAGTGGCAACACTTCTGTATATCCACAATCCCACAGACAGACCGGTAAATACCAGGATCACCAGCGCCGAAACAAAGAGATCCTTGGTCATAATCTGGATCCCGTCTTCACTGGATTCTGAATCGGCAATAGTAATGCCGTAATCATAATCCGAAGAAGCTTCCTGTACTTCCTTTGTTTTTTCCATATTACGATTCTGAGATTCACGGAATCCATGAAGTGTGGCAGCAGATAAAAGAAGGGGAACCAGAATGATCATAAGAAAGCCTACTATGATCCTTGTCCGTAATTTCATAACGTATCCCTCTCTTTTCTATATAAAAAAAGAACGCAGGGCAGCAAAATCAGATTATTTACTGCCTGTGCGTTCATTATATCACATCGTCAGATTTCTATGTCTAAATTTTCTATAAAATCATCTTACAGATATTTTTTCAGAGCTTCCGCTTTATCCAGTTTTTCCCATGGAAGATCCACATCTGTACGTCCAAAATGACCATATGCTGCTGTCTGTTTGTAGATTGGTCTTCTTAAGTCAAGCATACGGATGATTCCTGCCGGACGAAGGTCAAAGTTATCACGGATAATCTCAACCAGTTTTGTATCAGAAAGCTTACCTGTTCCAAAAGTCTCCACATTAATGGAAGTCGGCTGAGCCACACCGATCGCATAGGAAAGCTGGATCTCACATTTATCAGCAAGTCCTGCCGCAACAATGTTCTTTGCAACATAACGAGCTGCATATGCTGCGGAACGGTCAACCTTGGTACAGTCTTTTCCGGAAAAAGCTCCGCCGCCGTGACGTCCGGTTCCGCCGTAGGTATCTACGATGATCTTACGTCCGGTGAGACCACTGTCTCCGTGAGGTCCTCCGATAACAAAACGTCCTGTAGGGTTAATGAAATACTTGGTGTTCTCATCTACCATATCTGCCGGAATGATCGCGTCAAATACATATTTCTTAATGTCCTCATGGATCTGCTCCTGAGTTACTTCCGGATCATGCTGAGTTGAGCATACAACCGCGTCAATACGGATCGGTTTGCCTGCCTCATCATACTCTACCGTTACCTGTGTTTTTCCATCAGGTCTTAAGTAGCTGAGAGTTCCGTCCTTACGGATCTTCGTAAGCTGGCGTGCAAGCTTATGTGCCATATTGATTGCATAAGGCATGTATTCCTCAGTCTCGTTGGAAGCATAGCCGAACTGGATTCCCTGATCTCCCGCACCGATAGCGTCGATCCCGTCCTCGCCCATTTTTGCTTCCAGAGCCTTGTCCACACCAAGAGCGATGTCTGCAGACTGCTCGTCGATGGCAGTGATCACTGCACAGGTCTCTGCGTCAAAACCATATTTTCCGCGGGTATAACCGATTTCTCTGACTGTATCCCTTACGATTTTCTGGATATCTACATAAGCGTTTGTGGTAATCTCACCCATAACAAGGACAAGACCTGTAGTCGTTGCTGTCTCGCAGGCCACACGGCTCATAGGATCCTGCTCGATAAGCGCATCAAGAATGGCATCGGAAATGGCATCACACATTTTATCCGGATGACCTTCTGTTACTGATTCAGAGGTAAATAAAATTTTCTCCATTGTTTTTTTCCTTTCTTTTCTGACAAAAAAACAGCCCGAATAATCGGACTGTCTGAATTTATCTTTCAATCCTCTTATTGTTCGATCACTCGCTCAGGTTGGCACCTTCCTCCAAGGAGGGGTTGCCGTGGCTTCGCAGATCCTTTGTATCTCCACCACTCTGAATAAAAGGCCGTTTTTTATTTATTTTGTAACAAATCATACATTATACTTATTTATTCCGTTTGTCAAGAATAAACATATGAACATTTTATGAATCAAATCATCCCACACGAAGACGGAATTTCTGGATTTCCTTCTCGCTGGAAACCTTTTCGATTTCAGCGCCCAGACTTCTCAGCTTCTCCTCAAAATTCTCATAGCCTCGCTGGATATAAACAATATCATCAACAACCGTTATGCCGTCTGCTGCCAGCCCTGCGATCACCAGCGCCGCACCGGCACGAAGATCCGGAGCACTGACTCTTGCGCCTGTCAGCTTACGCACACCGTCAATAATGGCGGAATTTCCTTCCACCTTGATATTTGCGCCCATTCTGGACAGCTCGTCCGCATATTTGAAACGGTTCTCAAAAATACTCTCCGTAACGATACTTGTTCCTTCCGCAAGTGTAAGGGTAACCGCGATCTGCGGCTGCATATCCGTCGGATATCCCGGATAGGGAAGTGTCTTTACATGTGTTCTGTGAAGTCTTTTTGCTGCACGTACGCGTACTGCATCGTCAAATTCCTCTACCTCACAGCCGATTTCCTCAAGCTTGGCAGTCGTTGCCTCCAGATGCTTGGGAATGACATTTTTTACAGTGACATCACCACCGGTAGCTGCTGCAGCGAACATAAAGGTTCCTGCCTCAATCTGATCCGGAATGATGGAATATTCGGTACGATGAAGCTTCTCCACACCCTTGATGCGGATTACGTCTGTTCCCGCTCCTTTGATGTTTGCTCCCATGCTGTTCAGGAAGTTGGCAACATCTACGACATGAGGCTCTCTTGCCGCATTCTCGATAATGGTACGTCCTGGAGCCATAGATGCAGCCATCATGATATTAATGGTTGCCCCTACAGAAACCACATCAAGGAAGATATGGCTTCCATGAAGATTCTCTGCTCTGGCAACGATCGCACCATGGACGATCTTTACATCTGCCCCAAGAGCACGGAATCCTTTCAGATGCTGGTCGATCGGACGGCTTCCGATATTGCAGCCTCCCGGAAGCGGTACCTCTGCATGTTTATATTTACCAAGCAGTGCACCCAGAAGATAATAGGATGCACGGATTTTTTTGATATATTCATAATCAACACTGATATCCGCGATGGTAGATCCGTTGATCTTTACCGTAGATCTGTTGATCCGTTCTACCTGTGCTCCAATCCCTGCGATTGCTTCCAGTAAAACATTGATGTCTCTTACGTCAGGCAGGTTCTCAATTAATATGGTATCATCCGTCATAATAGCAGCCGAAAGTATTGCAAGTGCCGCATTTTTGGCTCCGCCAATCTCAACTTCCCCTACTAACGGATTGCCACCTTTAATTACATACTGTTCCATAAAACACCTCTATAATTATTTTTACTCCGTAAGTCGAAGCAAACGCCAGAAATTACTGATTCCAATAAAAAATATTATCTTAAAATGTTCAATATCGTATTATAACACATTTTTAACATTTGTAAATAAAAAATTCACTGTTTCTGTCTGCTCCTACTGTGCTTCATGCACAACAGTCACCTTTTTTCTGCAGAAAGCTTGTCCAGAACTGCCTGAATGCATGTTTCCAGATCTTTTCCTTCTTCGTCTACCACAATGTCTGCATACTTCTCATACAGAGGCGTTCTTTCCTGATAAAGATCCTTCAAAGTCTGTCCTTCTTTCAGGAGAACGCCTCTTCCCTGCAGGTTGCCAAGACGTTTTGAAAGAGGCTTTAAAGATAATTTCAGATAAACAACTGTTCCTATTGATTTCAGATGTTCCATTGCCTCATGACAGTAAACCACACTTCCTCCTGTGGCAATCACTGTTTCCTCCGCTTCAATTGAAGCATTTACCCGATTTTCTATTTCTTGAAACCCATCATTTCCTTCCTGGGATATGATCTGGTGAAGTTTTCTTTTTTCCTGTTTCTGGATCAGAAGATCTGAATCAAGAAACTGATATCCCAGAATTTTTGCAAGAACAACTCCTATCGTGCTTTTTCCTGCACCGGGCATTCCGATCAATATGATATTTTTCATATGTTTTATTGCCTTCCAGATAAAGTATTTGCAATTTACAGGATTTTATTTTACCATAAAAAGCCTTATTCTGCAATCCCCGGAGTATTTCGTGGGTTTTTATGCGATTTTCAACGTTTTTTTCGCTTATTTTTCACTTTCTTTACACTATATCCAAATGTTCCCAGTTTCTTTCCGGTTGCCAGATATTCCCCGTGAGAATATACGATAGGTTTGGCCCTGTTCAGATCAAATCGTTTTTTCTCATCCATATATTTCTCATCGGCATGAACTGCCACAACTTCTGCAAGAAATATATGGTGGGATCCCAATTCCTTTACTTCCCGGACACGGCACTCAATATTGACCGGTGCTTCTGCGATCATAGGCGCTTTGACCTGATCCGCCTTTTCTCTGGTAAGACCTGTTTCTTTAAATTTGTCCACATCCCTGCCGGATCTGACTCCGCAATAGTCTGTGGCAAAGGCCAGTTCCTCGGTAGTCAGATTGATCACAAATTCTCCTGTTTCCCGGATCATATGGTAGGAAAAGCGCTCCGGCCGAACTGATACAGATACCATGGGAGGATTGGTACATACCGTTCCTGCCCATGCAACTGTAATAATATCATCCCTGCCTTCTTTATCTGCAGCGCTTACCATGACCACAGGAAGAGGATAAAGCATATTTCCCGGTTTCCAGCTTTGTTTTGCCATTGTATTCTCCTTGCATTTATGCATAATCATTCAACATCTGCGCGGCTTCCATCAGAGCCGGGATCAGCTGTTTCTTCCTGGATACTACGCCTTCCAGATACAGAGAGCCATTCTCCGCCTCCATTCCAAATGCACTTTCTGCCATTTCCCGGCTTCCTTCGCCATAGAAAAGAAGCTCTGTAGACCGGTTCATAATGCTGGTGAGCATAAAGTAAACTCTGGTAACTCCATGACGGCCACATTCGCTGACCATAAACGGCTTCAGTTTTTTCTTGATCTCACCGAGCTCGTCCTCGTCCATGGAGCTGATCTGACCTACACCGAACATAATATCGCCTTCCGCGATGAATTTCTTATAATCCTGATAAAAAATTTCCTCAGGTGCCTTGTCTTTCAGGTTGCTGCCTGCCTTGAACATTTCCTTTGCAAATTCCTCAATGGAAATATCTGCGATCAGTGCAAGTGCCCCTGCTGCCATCTTATCCTGCAAAGTACAGGTAGGAGAACGGAACATCAGGGTATCGGAAATGATCGCCGCGCAGAGAAGTCCTGCGATCTTAGGCGGAATTTCCAGCTTCTGCTCCCCGTAGATCTGGTACATAATCGTTCCTGTACATCCAACAGGCTGATTTCGGAAATTAATAGGCTGCATCGTCTGCAGTGTTCCCAGCTTATGATGATCGATGATCTCCAGGATATCTGCCTTGTCAATATTGTCTACAGCCTGATCTTTTTCATTATGATCCACCAGAACCACTTTTTTCCTGTGCATATCCAGAAAATTACGGCGTGAAATTGTTCCCACACATTTTCCTTTTTGGTCGATCACCGGAAATGCACGATGACGGTGCTTGATCATCACATCCTGAATATCATCTGTAAAATCTTCTGTATGGAAGGTAACAAGATTTTCTGTTTTCATGATATACCGCACCGGAATACTCTGATTGATCAGTCTGGAGATCGTAAAGGTATCATATGGCGAAGAAATCACTACAATATCTCTTTCATGAGCCAGCTTCAGCACCTTTTCTGTTACCTGGATATCCATTCCCACAATGATGCAGCTTACATTCAGTTCAATGGCCTGAAGATGATCCTCTTCCCTGTTTCCAAGGATCACCATGTCATTTTCCCCCACATACTCCTTGACTTTATCCGGATCAGCCGTTCCTACCATAACCTTTCCCTGGGTAAAGTAGCCATGGCCGTTTCCTTCTACAATTTTCCCACTAAGGGTTTCCGCAATCCTCAGATATTGCGTCCTTGCTCTGGAAAGAAGGTAACTGTCCGTGGTATCCATATATGTTTTTGCAATATCTCCAATGGTGATCAGTCCTTCCAGATCGCCTTCCTTATCCCGGATAGGAAGAGATACAATGCTGTTCTCCTGCATAAGATCCCAGGCGTTTTTCAGAGACATGCTCTTATTTGCCTCCGGACTCATGCGAATATCCATATCCTTTACCTGCGTCCCGATATTACTCAAATATCCCGGAGGCTGGATTCCAAAACGATTCAGTACAAACTCTGTTTCCTCATTGATCTGACCTGCACGTTTTGGAATATATCTTTTATTCTGAAATGTCCGGTTTTTGATATCACAGTATGCAATGGCCGAACAGATCGAATCCGTATCCGGGTTTTTATGTCCGATCACAAATATTTTATCCTGTTTTTTCATAATTTTTTCCCGTCTT
Organism: uncultured Blautia sp.; assembly: GCA_900541985.1. Taxonomy (GTDB): domain Bacteria; phylum Bacillota; class Clostridia; order Lachnospirales; family Lachnospiraceae; genus Blautia_A. Next base: position 37,387 of record UQLX01000011.1, read on the forward strand.
TCTGCGAAAGACACCAATGCGTCATGAAACTGATGCACTGACCTTTCGCTATCTAATCTGTTTTCCTTCTGATATAATCTTCTTATAAGACTGACACACTACAGAACACGTGGAGGTGAGTGGCGCATAACAGTAGCCCGTAAACTTATCTCTTCCGAAGTCGACTCGATCTCGCCAGATGACCAGTCACTGTCAGTTTTATAACTATAAAAATCAGGAGGTAGTTACTTGTCTTTTAAAATCTTGAAATTTAATTGCTGTGGATTGGATGTCCACAAAACTTGGATCTATGCCTGTATCGGTATCACCGATTCCAACAATCGTACAGAGTATAAATTTGGGTTACTCTGTCTCATCCCAAATACACAAAACCGATGAAAGGAAACAAGACCGACCGTAAAGATGCCAAATGGATTTGCGATTTATATATGTGCGGAATGGTAAAACCTTCCTTTGTTCCACCTGCTGACATCAGAGCACTTAGAGATCTCGTAAGATACCGTTTCAAATTTACCTGTATGATTACCGGCGAGAAGAATCGTGCTCAAAATTACCTTACGGTATCCAATCTTAAACTTGATGATGTTTTTTCCGATGTATTTGGTAAATCTTCCCGTTCTATTACAGAACAGATTTTGCAACACCCTGGAGAAAAATTTGATGTAGCACCTTTTGTTCACGGGCACTGTAAGACTCCTATTGAAGAAATACAAGACGCTGTTGATGGTGCTATCTCGAAAGAACAAGCTGTTAAACTTAGACAATGCCTTAATCACATCGATGAACTAAATAAGCACATTTCAGAAGTAGAACAGGAAATCCTCCGTCTCAGGGATAAATACGAGACTGCTTTAAATCTAATAAGGACTGTTCCCGGATTCGACAAGAATCCCATGACTGCTATTCAAGTGCTTTCAGAGATTGGTAGTTATATGTCTGTCTTCCCCACAGCGAAACACCTCGTCTCCTGGGCAGGATGTTGTCCTAGAAATGATAAAAGCGACCGCAAAATCAAATTCACTCAGATTTCCCGTGCTGGTTCTTATTTTAAACCAGTTTTGGTGCAAGTTGCAAATGCTTTAATCAAATCTAAGAAACATCCTGAATTTACAACTCGCTATAAGCGTATTAAAGCACGCCGTGGTCACAAGAAAGCCATCATCGCTATATGTCGTATGATCCTGACCGCTATCTGTCACATACTCTCAGATTTAAAACCGTATACTCCTGAGGGTTTTCTTGAATCTCGTCCTGTGAAAGAAGAAAAGATTCTTACCACTTCACAGGCACTTAATCTTCTTAAGTTACGAGGATATGTCATAAAAGACGATCCTCTTCCAACTTCCTGATTAGGTGTTGCATTAATATTTAATTTTTAAAACCAGCTAGTTAGGTGGTTTGTTTGCTATACTCTTCTTTTTAGGGTGCTCTCTACTTTCTTGTTTCACACTTTCCTCTTTCTTAACTTTAACCTGATATTCAGTTCAACTTAATACCTGCAAAAAGAGAACCAAGAGAAGTCGTTGCTTCCTCTCCGGCATCCGGAACCTCATAAACCTCTTCTTCGATCTCCTTTGCCATCATATCTTCTGCCTCTTTGATGCTGAGACTCAGTTTACCATCTTTTACAGCAGTTACCTTTACTTTTACCTTATCTCCTACCGCCAGTACTTCAGAAGGTTTCCGGATTCTTTTTTCACAGATCTGTGAAATATGAACCAGGCCGGAAAGTCCGTTTCCGAGATCCACAAAAGCACCATAAGGCTGAAGGCTTTCTACGATTCCCTCTGTCACAAGTCCCACCTGAACATTGGAGGTTTTATTTTTTCTTTCTTCTTCTGCCTTTTCCCTTAAAAGCTCCTTTGCCGAAAGAATCAGCTTTTTACTGTCTTTCTCAAAATCAATAACCTGAACCTGAACATGCTGATTCAGATATGCCTCGGTGTCCTCCACATATCCCAATGCGAGTTTGGAGGCAGGAATAAATCCCCGGATATCCTCCACATAGGCGATCACACCGGCATTGGTGATTCCTTTTACCACAACGTCCAGAGCTTCTCCGGATTCCTTATATTCCCTGATCTTATCCCAGGCAAGAATATCTGAAGCTTCTACCCTGGACAGAAGGATATTCCCGTTTCCGTCGTCCTTACGCACAACAGTGGCAGAAACCTCATCTCCCGGATGCACCGCTTCCTTCAGGCTGAATCCGGGTTCTCTGCTATATGCCTCTGCCGGAATCACTCCTTCTGCATAGTATCCCAAATCCAGGATCACTTCTTTTTCATCGACACTGACCACAGTTCCGGTAAGGATGTCTCCTTCCTCTATTTTTTTCATGGATGCATTCAGTTCCTGTTCATAATCTTTCATTGTCTCTGCCATAATATACAGCTCCTTTTTTATGTGATATCATGCTTAATCTGTCTGTTATTGTACCAAGTCGCTAGCGCGACGGCTAGCCCTAAGTACATCAAACCACTACTTTTTTAAATTAAAATAGCAGTTTTTGTTTTTATGTTGTATTGTTAAGTTACCCCACTCAAACAACCACATAACAACAAGAACTGCTATGCGTATTTTATCATGTTTTTTTAGACTTAACAATTACATATCTTATTTTTTATCCAGACCACCACCTGCTTTTTGTGATGTCACTTTATCTTTCACTTATTTCAGGAGGTTCTTTCATGGATTATTTAAAACGCTACAAAAAAATGATTTCTCTTCGTGGTCTTACCGACCATACAATGAAATCTTACCAGACTTATATTTCTGCTTATCTCGATTATGTCGAGAATACCCTTCACAAAACGCCTTCACAGGTCTCTTACAAAGATCAGCGACGGTTTCTTGAGGTCCTTCAAAAGGAACGGAATCTTTCTGACCGTACGATCAATGTTGCCATTTCCCAACTGCGTTTTTTCACTCTTTACGTTCTTCATAAGCCCTGGGTTGACACACAGCTTCCTATGCGGAAATTTGATACCTATCTGCCATTTGTCCCTACAAAAGAAGAGGCCAGAATCTTTATCTCTACCATGACAGATCTAAAACCGAAAGCTATGGTTGCCCTCATGTATTCTTCCGGTCTTCGCATTGGTGAAGTCTGCAGTCTCCGTTATGAAGACATTCAACGGAAAAATATGCGCATCCACATCACTCATGGTAAAAACCGCTCTGATCGCATGCCATCCTTTCCAAACAGGCGCTTGACATTCTTACCGAATACTGGTTTTCCTGCGGAAGACCTACTGGCTGCCTTTTTCCAAAACAGAGAGATTCTTCAAAACCCATTGACACCTTTTATCTCTCCAGACATATCGCAGAACACGAGGCAGAACTCGGATGGCCAAAACGCATTACCTGTCATTCTTTCCGGCATGCTTTTGGAACTCATCCCTACGAAAATGGTGTTGATCTTATGACCATAAAAACATTGCTTGGCCATAAATCTCTGGAATCCACAACCATCTATGTCCATCTGGCTGTCAGCGGCAAACATACTGCAGCCGGCCCATTTGATAGTTTGATGGATGGTGATTGTCATGAATGATTTAAAAATCCAGCAGGTCTGGAATTACTCCTATGCAGATTTTTCGAAACATCATATACAGTCCCAAGAGCAGTTGGAAACTTTGCATGCCATACTAAACTGTAAAACCGGCATTTTAGGTGCAACAATCAGTCAGTGTGCCGATTGCGGTCATATCGTATACCATAACAATTCCTGCCGCAACCGGGACTGTCCGAACTGTCAGGCTGTCAAAAAAGAACTCTGGGTTGATAAACGCAGAGCCGAAGTCATTGACTCGCCGTATTTTCATGTGGTCTTTACGATTCCTCATGAATTAAATCCGCTTCCCTATCACAATCAGAAGCTTTTATACGGTCTCCTTCACAGATGCTCCGCCGAGACACTTTTGGAATTGTCTGCCGACAAAAAATATCTCGGAGCAACACCCGGGATTATTCAGGTTCTCCACACCTGGAACCAGACACTTGATTATCATGTACATATGCACTGCATCGTATCCGGTGGCGGCATCACACTGGATGGGAAGATCCGTAAATCAAAAGGAAAGTTTTTTGTCCCCGTGTTTGTGTTACGGGATAAATTTAAGGGAAAATTCCTATACCATTTGAATGTCCTGTACCAGTCAGGTGTTCTGAAAGTACCCATTTCTTTCTACAAGCAGGAAACCAAGTGATCCTCGTCGTACGATTACCCTCAGTAATGAGGAGTTTATCAGGCGCTTCCTTATGCATGTGCTTCCAACCGGTTTCCAGAAAGTCCGTTATTACGGCTTTCTTAACAATCGCATGAAATCCAAAAATCTGAAGCTTATTTTTAAACTCCAGGGATACCAGAAGTTTAAGCAGCGGTATGCCGGGCTCGGAATGAGGGAGTTGCTTAAACAAATCTGGAAAAAAGACATTTGCTGCTGTCCACAGTGCGGACATTCCACCATGAGGTTACTCGGAAGAATACATGGTGCATTTGGATAACGGCCTTTTGACCATACCGTTTTTAAAGCCTGCACTGTTGGAGGCTTGTTTCGCATACACATTTTTCAATATAGGACAACAACAAGGGCTTCCATTCTATGATTTTGCAGGGGTTCTACATTTTTGAGGCCCAATAGAATAAATGCAATCCCCATATACACTATGGCTACACGTCCGCGAATTGGTACAATTGGAAAGAATCACATTCAGAGCAGATTTACTCAGTGAAAAAATCTGCTCTTCTTACTGCTCTGGATCTGATACTTTCCTAATGAATTATATCATAATCCTTTTCCCGCCTACAACCTTTGTGTCTTCATAAGAACAAAAAAAGCCCTGAAAAAGGGCTTTATAAACGAGGAGTGCCCCGGCAGTGGTTTACCGGGGCAATTATTATGAAAAAATTTATGTGTAATGAAGAACATTACAACGTCATAACTTTGTTCTTTCGAACTATTATTATAATAGCAATCAATTATGAACATATTATGAACAAAGAATGAATCTTTCGTGTATTTGCACAATATTTTTTCTTATAATTTCCTCTTTTTTATAAATTTTCTACATACACTTTAGTTAAAAATACTTTTCACCATATCAACCAGTTTTCCGAAAACCCCCTTTACATCATCTTTGGTAATACCAAGGCTGTCCAGCTTATCATATACCTTGTTTACCTGAGTCCTCAGTTCCTCTTCATTGATATCAATATTTTTGAATTTATTATACAGACTTACCAGTGTGCTTCTGTCTGAATCAGAAAGAGTGAAGCCCGCCGCCTGTGCTGCTGTATCAATTGCAGCGGAAAGCTCTTCATCAGAAACGTCTGCCTGTCCGATGGTATCCTTGACTGCTACGATCACATCAACCACATTGTCCGGGTCTGAGAGAAACTCATCTACTCCGGTCTGCTCCAGAAGCTCTACTGCCTGATCTACCATCGCATCTGTAGACTGATCCGCATAGACAGCTGCCGGTGCAGTACATGTAAGCATACCTGCAAGGATCAGTGCGCTGAATTTTTTTATTTTCATTTCTTTTACCTCCATTTTTTCATGAAACCTGTTTGTATCATCTGTTTTCTGTTAAAAAACGTCTCTTTTTTAACAGCTCACATTATAGCACACTTCTCATGTACTGCTGTAAAATTTTTGTTAACATTCAAACCCAGCCTCCCTCTGGCTGCTCTTTCAGACTCTCATTCATAAATCTTTTGATATTCGTTCATTATTTTTTCATAACTTAAACATGAAACCATCATATTTTCCGGATATACTATTACCATAAAAATAATACAGCCAACATTATTTTTATAATTTTCTTTTTCATATGTTGATTACCCTTCGCGGGTGATCAACTCTCCTTCCTTTTAAATTTAATAAATCTTAACAGTAAAAAGCATCCGACCAGCCACCGGATGCTTTTTACATTTTCTTTTATTTTTTCATTTCTGAGAACGCGTTGGAAAGTGCTGCAAACTGCTCTAAAGTAAGAGCCTCCCCTCTGATATTCAGAGGAAGACCACAGTCTGCGATCGCCTTTTCAATCTGTTCCTTTGTATAATTTAATTCTTGAGAATTTTTAAGCCCGTTTGCCATAGTCTTTCTTCTCTGATTAAAAGAAGCCCGGATCAGACGGAACATCAATTTTTCATCCTGAACCTGAACCGGCGGTGTCTGATGCCGTCTCAGCCGAATGACTGCACTTCCCACCTTAGGCCTTGGCATAAAACAGTTCGGCGGAACATTTGCAACGATTTCCGGATCTGCATAATACTGGACTGCCAGCGAGAGCGCCCCGTAATCCTTAGATCCCGGACCTGTCTGCATTCTGTCCGCAACTTCCTTCTGTACCATGACGGTAATGGATTCCACCGGAACCTGACTCTCAAAAAGCCCCATAATGATAGGAGTCGTAATATAATACGGCAAATTGGCAACTACCTTAATTGGCTTTCCATTATTTTTTTCTTCTGCAATCTTCCGGATATCAGTCTTCAGAATATCGCCATGGATCACGGTTACGTTGTTCCACTCTTTCAGCGTATCCTGAAGAATGGGAATCAACGCATCATCGATTTCCACTGCAGTAACCTCTCTGGCAGAATCGGCCAGATATTGTGTCATGGTTCCGATGCCGGGACCAATCTCCAGAACAAAATCATCTTTTGTGATCTCAGATTCTCTTATGATTTTTTCCAGAACATGGGTATCGATCAAAAAATTCTGACCAAACCTTTTCTGAAAAACAAATCCATACTTCTGAAGAACTTCAACGGTATATTTGGGATTTCCAAGATAAGGTCTGGTCATAATCTTTACTTCCTTTTTCGTTATTTATTTTTAATTAAAGTCTTTCTCATAAAGAACGATATACCCGTCAACATCGGTTCTCTTTTTGGAAATGTTTCTGCTCAGCTTGCGGATACCTCCGGTAGATCTGGAAATCGCATTGTCAATGATTTCCTTCACAGCTCCCACATTCATAGGCTGATCGTCTTTCTGATTGACACTGATCAGATTATAAAGAGCAAGCATAGCTCTGGAATCAATGGTGTATCCTCTTTCTCTTGTATAAATCATTGCAAAATTTACAAGCTCATCATTGGTGAACACAGGAATATTGATCATGGACGTAAACCTGGTTGTGAATTTCGGGAATCTGGCCATCAGCTTACGCATGCCGATCTTTTCATCCTCAAGGATCACGATCATTCCGTCCGTCCGGGAATCCATCGCTTTTCCAAGCTGATTTACTGTCTCTTTTTTCAGCTTATTGGCATTTTCGATTACAAGGAAACCACCTGCCATTTTTTTCACAATAGCAGGAATGTTCTTGCCATTGATCTGCTCTGCAAATACATAGGCCACCTTTGCAGCCTCAAGATTGAGTTCCTTGCAGATTGCCGGAATAAGACCTGAGATCAGTCTTGTTTTTCCGGTCTCGTGTCCTCCCATGACAATGATATTTCCTGTTTTTGAAGTTTCATCAGCTGCTGCAAGCTGAACATCACAGAGTGTATCGATCAGCTGTTCTCTCAGCCCGGGAACCTTTGCAAAGTATGTGAACAGTTTTTTCTCGTAATCTGTCAGAACCTTCTGTCTTGGAATAATATCCATGGCTTCCTGAGGACGGATCGAATCCACAAAGCGTTCCAGCTCTTCTGCCTCACTCAGATGCGTTTTCTTTCTTCTGCGGGGTTCTGCTTTCTTTACCGGCTCCTCTTTAAATACTGTTTTTCTGGAAGGATCCGGTTTTTTGATCTGAGCGTTTCTTCTCTCCGGAAGAGGTCTTTTGCTTACAACGGGAAGCTCTTCAAATTCCTCTTCCTCGTCTTCATAAAAATCACCTTCCTCATCCTCGTAGAAGTCATCCTCTTCATCCGGATCTTCTTCGTCAAAATCATCCTCGTCAGACTCTTCCTCGTCCCCGTAGAAGTCATCTTCTTCATCTATATCATCTTCATAGAAATCATCTTCCTCATCCTCAAAGGAGTCATATTCCTCCTCATCCTGGAAGTCATCCTCAGAATCATCTTCGTTTTCGTAAAAATCATCTTCTTCAAGTTCGTCATCCTCGAAGGAATCTTCACCGCGGATCTCATCCCCGTCTCTTCCCGCCCTGCCGGAAGGACCGTTCATAAATTCATCCTCCGCACTCTGCAGATCTTCCTCAGACATGTAATCTTCGTCCTCTTCCTGCAAAGTGTTCTGATTATTCTTAACTTCTTCCTTGGGAATTTCGATTCCCTGTGCAGAAGCAGCAGAAAGGATCATATCCTCCAGATTGAAGTCAAAATCATCTCCTTCTTCGGAGGAAGCTTCCTCTTCTTCCGGAATACCGATCTCCGGGGCTTCCGGAATCTGGATTTCTGAAGGATCTTCTGTATCTGAAGCCTCTGTTTCCACAGCCTCTTCTGCCGGCTCCTCAGCTGCGGCAATTTCATCTGTTATCTTCTCTTCAGTTGTTTCCTCAGAGAAAACAGGCTCCTCCTCCAGCTCCGGAACGTCCTTATTTTCTTCTTCGGCAGAAAGATCTCTGAGCATTTCATCCTGAATCTTATCTTCCGGAATTTCTTCCTCTTCCTGTGTCAGTTCATCCTCTGCATCTTTCTTCTTTCCGTTAAAGATATCACGGATGCCCTTGGAAATTTTTTCCTGAAGGCTCTCTGCACTGTTTACATCTCTTTCGTCAATACGAACCGTCTCTATGACCGGATCATCTTCATCTGCAGCAATATCATATTTCATTACATCCTGCGGTTCTGTTCCCCCTGTCTGAACAGCCTGATCCACCGTTGTCAGATTCGGTACAAATTTCTGTTCGTACTTCTCTTTTTCGGCTCCGGTCAGCTGTCCCATACGATTTTTGAGATCCATCGCTTTCAGAACATAACGTCCTTCACTGAACCAGATGATAATGTCATTACAAAGATCCATACATTTCCGGGTTTCGCCCTTCTGGTAATACAGTTTTGCCAGTTCATAGGACCAGCGTTCTGTAAACTCCTTTTCTTTATAATCCTCAAGGATTCTGATCTGCTCCTCGATCGATGCATTTTCTGCTTTGCTGATCTTGTATCTCAGAATATACTGGGTGCTGTCATTAGGAGCAACCTCAAGATATTCCTCGTAAAATTCTTCCGCTTCCTGAACATCCTTCATCTTCAGGGAAACCTCTATCAGCCTGTACAGGATATTTTTTCCGATAGGGGCGCGGTGATATGCCAGAAGAAAAATTTCCTTACTTTCCGCATATCTCTTATTGGCAGCATAGATCTCACCTACAACACAAAGCGTATGGACATTCTTAACTCTTCTCCAGTCAATACTGTCCACAACTTCCATTGCCTCCTTGTACTGTTTCTCATCCACAAGGTGGTTGATCTGATTTAATTTTATCCGAAATTCCTCTTTATCCAATATATATTCACCAACTTTCCATAATTAAAAATAGTTTAACATATGCCATTATCCTTGTCAAAGGTAACTGTGACCAGAATGTACCGGATTGAACACCTGACCCTTTACCACCCGGAACACCCTGTTAATGTGAAACTGATGACTTACAAAATCGTCCAGTCCGGTACAGGTGATCATCGTCTGTATATCGTGGATACTGTCCAGAAGATAGGTCTGTCTGTTGCTGTCCAGCTCTGACAGTACATCATCCAGAAGAAGCACCGGCGTATCCTTGATCTTTTTCTTTACCAGATAGATCTCTGAAAGTTTCAAAGACAACGCTGCAGTCCTCTGCTGCCCCTGAGATCCGTATTTTCGGATATCAATCCCGTTTACCATAAAACAGAGATCGTCCCTGTGGGGTCCTGCAGATGTCATTTTCATACGAATATCTCTGTCTCTGTTTTTCCTGAGACATGTTTCAAAGTGATCTGCTTCTGCACTTGGCTCATAGATGACATCCAGAATTTCCTCTCCGCCTGTGAGATTTTTGTGTATTCCATGAATGACCTGATTCAGCTCTTCAACAAATTCCGTCCTTTTTTCAATGATCTTTCTTCCATACTGTGCCATCTGGATATCCCAGATATCCAGAGTATCTTTCAGGGACGGATTCAGGGAAAGATCTTTCAGAAGTTTGTTTCGCTGGTTTACAATATGATTGTAGCCTGCAAGATCTGAAAGGTAGATCTGATCCAGCTGACACAGCTCCAGATCCAGAAATCTTCTTCTCTCTCCCGGTCCGTTCTTGATGATATTAAGGTCTTCCGGTGAAAAAAAGACAAGATTGACAATACCAAAAAGTTCTCTTGCCTTTTTTACAGGAAGTCCATTTACAGCAGCTCCCTTTGCCCTGTTTTTTCTGAGATGCATATCCAGCTTATAGGAAAGTCCGTCTTTTTTTACCATCATCCGGATATGAGCCTCTTCCTGACCAAACCTTATGGTCTCCCGATCCTTACTTCCCTTATGAGATTTCGTGGTACCGCAGAGATAGGCTGCTTCCAGAATATTGGTCTTCCCCTGAGCATTGTCACCAAAAAAAATATTCGTTCCCTGATCCAGCTCTAGCTCAAGATTTTTATAATTTCTGAAATTTTTTAACTGTATGGACTCTATATACATAATTTACCTGATTACTTTAATCTCATTTCCATCGAAGGAAATTACGTCTCCTTCATAAACCTTTCTTCCACGACGTTCATCCACCTCGCCGTTTACTCTGACAAGTCCGTCCTGGATCACAAACTTTGCCTCAACACCGTCTTCTACCACTCCGGCAAGTTTCAAAGCCTGTCCCAGTTTGATAAATTCATCTCTGATCCTGATCTCCAAAGTTATTTCCTCCTATCTTGACTGATTCTGACTGATATTGACCGGCAAAATCAGATAGGTATAAGTTTCCTCTTCATCTCTGATAAAGCACGGAGCTTTCGGGTTCATAAGATGCATATGAATATTCTCATCATCGATTACTTTCAAAGCATCAATAAGGAATTTAGGATTAAAGCCGATCAGAATATCCTTTCCTTCCTTCACGATATCAATCTCCTCATTCATGGAACCCATGGAGGAATCGATCTTCAGCTCCATTTTTCCCTCTCTGATATCAATCACGATCGGTTTTTTATCGCCCTCTCTTACAAGAAGAGTTGCTCTGTCAATACAATCCAGGAATTCTTTTTTATTAATACAGAGCTTTGTATCATAATCACTGGAAAGCATCTGGTCAATGCGGAAATACTCTCCCTCGATCAGTCTGGAAACTACCATAGTCTGATCAAACTCAAACAGAATGTGGTTTTTTGTGAAATAAATACTTACCTGATCATCCACCTCACCGGAAAGGATCTTACTGATCTCGCTAAGTGTCTTTCCAGGAACGACAATCTTTTTGTCAGAATATTCTCTCTTAAGCGGCATGCGCCTAATGGATATACGATGGCCATCCAGAGATACAATTTTCAGACAATTGTCCTTTATTTCAAAGAGTTCTCCTGTCATTAAACGATTATTTTCATTTACTGCAATTGAAAACAGAGTCTGTCGGATCATTTCCTTCAGAGTAAACTGAGAAAGAGTCAGAGATTCTTCTCTTTCAATAACAGGAAGATAAGCAAAATCTTCTCCTGATCTTCCCGGAATGGTAAATTTAGCTTTTTCACAGGTAATGGTTGCCACATAATTGTCATCTGTATGGATGCTTACATCATTATCAGGAAGTCGTCTGATGATTTCATAGAAAATTTTGGCATCAAGAGCAATGGTTCCTTTTTCTATAATGGTACCATCGACAATTGTTTCAATACCAAGTTCCATATCATTTGTTGTAAATTTGATCTGGTTTGTTGAAGCATCAATAAGAATACATTCAAGTATGGGCATGGTAGTTTTAGAAGGAACAGCTTTCAAAGAAATATTTACGCTTTTTAATAAACTGGTTTTGGAACAGATAATCTTCATGTTGTGTATAACTCCCTTCCTGTTTGAAAATGGCCTTTTAAAAAATATATAATAAAAAATCCGCAATAGCCGTCTTAGGGGCTGTGAATAGTGTGAAAAAGTGCCGGAAAGCCTTTAAACTCAAGACTTTCAAACTGTATAACTCCGTGTAAAACCGGGGGTAAGGTATGTGGATAATTAAGTTAACCCTGTGGATTAATCTTTTTTCTTAAGGTGTCAATGGAATTTTTTATGTTGTCGTTTGACTGAAGTTCCTTTTCAATTTTTTCAATACCGTGCATAACTGTGGTATGATCCCGGTCTCCAAGGTTCTTTCCGATAGTCTTCAGAGAAGTATCAATGATATCTCTGCATAAATACATGGCGATCTGTCTCGGCATAACGATTTTGGAGCTTCTTTTGTTGCCGCACAGATCAGCAACTGTTACATGGAAGTGTTCTGCAACAACAGAAATGATATATTCCGGTGTGATGACCTTCTGCTGATCTGGAGAAATAATATCTTTCAGTGCTTTTTCTGCCAGTTCCAGGGTAACCTCCTTTTTTTCAAGCTTGGAGCTGGCCATGACTTTATTAAAAGCTCCTTCCAGCTCACGGATATTGGATTTGATGTTGGTTGCTATGTATTTAATGACTTCTTCACTGATATTATAACCATCCATTTCCTCTTTTTTATGAAGGATGGCCATTCTTGTCTCATAATCCGGAAGCGTGATATCTGCGATCAGGCCCCATTCAAAACGGGAACGAAAGCGTTCTTCCAGAATTTCCATATCTTTTGGAGGTTTATCCGAAGATATGATGATTTGTTTTTTGGCACTGTGGAGACTGTTAAAAGTATGGAAAAATTCTTCCTGTGTAGACTCTTTTCCTATAATAAACTGGATATCGTCAACAAGAAGAACGTCAATATTTCTGTATTTTTCACGGAATTTGGACATTGCTGAATTATTTCCGTTACGAATAGTCTCGATCAGTTCATTTGTAAATTCTTCACTTGTTACATATAGCACCTTGCTGTTTTCATTATTATCAATGATATAGTGGGCAATGGAATGCATCAGGTGAGTTTTTCCCAGACCGGCACCTCCGTAAATAAAGAGAGGATTGTAGGTATCTCCCGGAGATTCGGCAACTGCGAGAGCTGCAGCCTGGGCAAACTTGTTATTGCTTCCTACAATAAAACTGTCAAAGGTGTATTTCGGATTCAGGTGTGCTTCTTCGCAGCGCTGATCACGAAGAGATCTGGATTCAGACTTATTATAGGAAGGAATTTCTTTTTTCGGTACATTTTCAGGAAGAATGAAGTTGATTTCACAGCTTTCCATGCCTGTTACCTCACAGATTGTGACCTGAAGAGGCAGTCTGTACTTTTTATTTACTATATCAAGCAGAACACTCTGTTCAGAAGGAACAAGAATAGTAACGACATTGTCCTTTACTTCATAAACTTTCAAAGGTTTCAGCCATGTATTAAAGGCAACGTTGGCCACATCATATTCTACTTTCAAAATCTGTAGAATTTCATCCCATTTTTCGATAACTTTATCCATTTTTACTCTCCCGGCTGCTGGTTTGCTCAGCTATTTGTTTATATTAAGTCTGAAAGACATAAATATCCTTATATATATTATAATAAATAGAAGTTTTTCGCAATGCTTATTTCAAGATTTATAGTTATACACATTCTTCCACATGTGGATAATGTGGGATGTGTGGAAAATGTTTAATAAGTTTACATAACATAGACAATAGTGGATAAATAGCCATGGGGATTGTGTATAACTTTCTCCACGCTAAAAATGCTGTAAAATAAAGGACTTTATTAACATAATGTGTATAAAAAAGTTGAAAAATGTGGATATTTACGGGGAGAAAATATTAGTTATCCACAAGTTATCCACAAAATGTGGATAACGTTACGTCAACTAAATATATCCACATAGAGATGCTGATTATCCAGAAGGAACAAAAAAAGAGACGGCAATCCCCTGTTTTTGCGGAAAAATCGTAATTTCTGCTTGACGAAAAGGGGATTTATGAATATAATTGAAATGATGTTCTATGAGAAAATTTAAAATTGGATAATAGATAAAGGAGGTGCTTTACCTATGAAAATGACATTTCAGCCGAAAAAGAGATCAAGAGCTAAAGTTCACGGATTCAGAGCCCGCATGAGCACAAAGGGCGGCCGTAAAGTATTAGCTGCAAGAAGATTAAAAGGAAGAAAGCAGTTATCAGCGTAAGCTAAGATATAAGACCGCAGTTTTGTGGTCTTTTCTTCTATACAGGAATAATCCTGTACCATTAATTTTGTAATCAAAGGAGGATTCGATGAAATATTCAGAGTCCTTGAAAAAAAACAGTGATTTTCAACAGGTTTACAGACATGGAACATCTTATGCAAATCGGTATCTGGTGATGTACGTACTGGAAAATCAGTACATGAAGAATCGTCTGGGAATATCAGTAAGTAAAAAAGTAGGGAATAGTGTGGTACGCCACAGGGTCACCAGGCTGATAAGGGAAAGCTATCGTTTAAACGAACTGTTATTTAAGAATAGTCTGGATATCGTAGTAATAGCCAGGCCGTCAGCAAAGGAAAAAAGCTATCAGGAGATCGAAAGCGCATTGCTGCACCTTGCAAGAAAGCATCAGATAGCAGGTGAGAAGAAAAATGAAGAAATTTCTAATTAAACTGATACGACTTTATCAGAAATATCTGTCACCGATGAAGAGAACAAAATGTCCTTATATTCCCACATGTTCTCAATATGGTTTAGAAGCAATTGAAAAATATGGCGCAGTCAAGGGAGGGTTGCTTGCCTTATGGAGAATATTAAGGTGCAATCCTTTTTCTCATGGAGGATATGATCCTGTGCCATGATCAGGAGGATTTGAAAATTGGAATTGATGATTTTAGCTACAAAGAACTCGACGCCGATCATCGGTCAGATCTCAGTTGTTATGGGATGGATCATGAACGGTATTTACAAATTCCTTGACGGATTATTCGGAATCCAGAATCTTGGTCTTTGTATTGTCATTTTCAGTATTCTGATCTATCTTTTTATGACCCCTCTGCAGATTAAACAGCAGAAATTTTCCAAGCTGAGTTCTGTTATGCAGCCGGAGCTTATGAAGATCCAGAAAAAATATCAGAATAAGAAAGACCAGGTTTCCATGCAGAAAATGCAGGAAGAAACCTCAGCCGTATATCAGAAATACGGAGTATCACCTACCGGAAGCTGTGTACAGCTTTTGGTCCAGCTGCCGATCCTGTGGTCTCTGTGGCATGTTATCCAGAATATCCCTGCTTATGTAGGCAGTGTAAAAAACGTACTTGATGGTGTGGCATCCCAGATCATCGGTGTAAGCGGATACACAAATATCCTTCAGGATTTTATTACCGAAAACAAGATGACCCGTGTACGTCTGATCCTTGACGGAAGCACAGCAACTTCCAACTCCGTTATTGACTTTCTGTATGCACTTTCTCCTGACCAGTGGAAGACACTGGGAGAGATGAATCAGTTTGCTGGATTTTCAGATACGATCAACAGCACAGCATCGGAAATTGCTCATATGCAGAGTTTCCTCGGGCTGAACATTGCAGAAATGCCATGGAACTATATCAAAGCAGCATTTGTAGGAGGATCTATTCTTCTTGCAGTAGTAGCACTTCTGATCCCGCTGTTATCCTGGGGAACTCAGGTACTGAACCTGAAGCTTATGCCGCAGGCAGCACAGAATAATGACGACAGCAATCCGATGGCAAACTCCATGAAAACCATGAACATGGTAATGCCTCTGATGTCTGCATTTTTCTGCTTTACCTTCCCTGTAGGTCTTGGTATTTACTGGATCTTCAGTGCAGTTGTGCGAAGCGTGCAGCAGGTTCTGATCAACCGTCATCTGGATAAGATGGATATTGAGGTTCTGATCAATGAAAATATGAAAAAGATTGAGGAGAAGAGAGCAAAAGCAGGACTTCCGCCTCAGAAGATCACCAATCAGGCTCATCAGAGCGTAAAAAATATCAACAAGATCGATAAAGGAAACAGTGGTTCTCCGGAAGCAGAGCGTGCAAGAAAAGTAGAAGAGTCCTACAAAGAGGCAGTAAATGCCAAACCGGACAGTATTACGGCAAAAGCAAATCTTGTAAGAAGCTTTGATGAGAGAAACAAGAAGAAATAAGAAGGAACGGAGGGGTTAATGATGGAAGAATATGTTCAGTTTTCGGCAAAAACGAAAAATGAAGCTATCACAAAAGCGTGTATTGAGCTGGGCGTATCCAGCGATCAGTTAGATATTCAGGTAGTTTCTGAAGGAAGCTCCGGGTTCTTTGGATTTGGAAGCAAACCGGCGATCATTAAAGTAAGCAGGATTCAGGAAACTGCAGAGGATGCTGAAATCGAAAAGATTGTAGATTCAGTAAAACTTGATTCTTTTAAAGAAGAGAAAAAAGCGCCGAAGCCGGTATCCAGACAGAATACAAAGCCTTCTTATAAACCGGAGAAGAAAGAAGAACCGGCAAAAGAGGTAAAAGAAAAAACAGAAGAACCGAAAGAAAAACAGCCGAAGCCGGTCAAGGAAAAAACTTTCCGCGAAAAACCGGTAAGAGAGCCAAAAGAAAAGCTTCCGAAAGAAAAACCGGTAAAACCGGCAAGGGAGATCGAAGTGATCTCTGATCCGGAAGAGATCAAAGAGATCGAAGAAAGAGCTCTTGTATTCCTGAAAGAAGTATTTACTTCCATGGACTTGGGAGAGGTTCAGATCACATCCAAATACAATACAAAAGACGGCTGTCTTGAGGTTGATTTTGAAGGCCAGGATATGGGTATCCTCATCGGAAAAAGAGGACAGACTCTTGATTCCCTGCAGTATCTGACCAGTCTTGTGGTAAATAAAGGAAAATCCACTTATATTCGTGTAAAACTGGATACAGAGGATTACCGCAGAAGAAGAAAAGAAACACTGGAAAATCTGGCAAGAGGAATTGCCTACAAGGTAAAGAAAACCAGAAAGCCGGTAGTTCTTGAGCCGATGAACCCATATGAGAGAAGAATCATCCATTCTGCTCTTCAGGGAAATAAATTTGTGGAGACGGTAAGCGAGGGCGAAGAGCCTTATCGTCATGTCGTTGTAAAATTAAAAAGATATTAAGATGTAGATACATCTGACAAAAAATGTTATTCTAGGTGAAAGCGTGAATAATACGGACTTGACGTAGGCTTTTTCCCGGAATAACATTTTTTTTAGGAGGAAAAACAATTATGGAGACTACGATAGCAGCAATCTCCACTGCTATGAGTGCTTCCGGTATCGGAATTGTACGGATCAGCGGTGAAGATGCCATGAATGTGATTGCAAGGATCTACCGTTCCAAAAACGGCAGAAAGAATATAAAAGAAGTAAAGACACATACCATTCACTATGGATATATTTATGACGGAGATGAAACAGTGGATGAGGTTCTTGTAATGGTCATGCGGGGACCAAAAACCTACACTGGTGAAGATACGGTGGAGATTGACTGTCACGGCGGCGTTTATGCCATGAAGAGGGTTCTGGAAACGGTATTAAAAAACGGAGCCCAGGTAGCAGAGCCGGGAGAGTTTACCAAGCGTGCGTTCCTGAACGGAAGGCTGGATCTTTCCCAGGCAGAGGCGGTCATGGATGTGATCCAGGCAAAGAGCGAGGTGGCGCTGAAAAGCTCGGTCCAGCAGCTGAAGGGATCTGTGCTCCGTGCAGTAAAAGAGATCCGCGGAAAGCTTCTCCATCATATTGCTTATATAGAAACCGCTCTGGATGATCCGGAGCACTTTGATCTGGAAGGATATCCTCAGGAGCTTCTGGAAGTGGCGGAAGAGCAGAAGAAAAAAGTTCAGAAGCTGCTAAGCTCTGCAGATGACGGAAAAATGATCCAGGAAGGGATCCGTACCGTTATTCTCGGAAAGCCCAATGCAGGAAAATCTTCTCTTTTGAACTTTCTGGTAGGAGAAGACAGGGCGATTGTTACAGAGATTGCCGGAACGACCAGAGATACCCTGGAGGAATACATTTCCCTTCATGGGATCAGCCTCAGGATCATTGATACCGCAGGAATCCGCGAGACAGAGGATGTGGTAGAAAAAATCGGTGTGGAAAAGGCGCGCCAGATGGCAGAAAAAGCAGACCTGATCCTGTATGTGGTGGATTCTTCTCAGCCTCTGGATGAAAATGATCAGGAGATCATGGAGCTTTTGAGTGGAAGAAAAAGTATCGTGATCTATAATAAAACAGACCTTGCTTCCGCAGTGGATATGGGAAGTCTGAAGGAAAAAACAGGAAGTCAGGTGATTCCGGTTTCCGTAGTGGAGGAAACCGGGGTAGAAGAGCTGGAAAAAGCCATCAGGGAGATGTTTTTCCAGGGAGAGATTTCCTTTGACGATGAGGTTTATATTACAAATGCAAGACATAAGGCAGCCCTGGAGGAAGCCGAAAAGAGTCTGGAAATGGTTACAGAAAGCATTGAGGCGGGAATGCCCGAGGACTTCTTTTCCATTGATCTTATGGGAGCCTACGAGGCTCTGGGAAGGATCCTGGGAGAAAGCCTGGGAGAAGATCTGGTAAATGAGATCTTTTCCAAGTTCTGCGTGGGCAAGTAAGGAGGACGTGACAGATGAGTGAAAAAAGGCTGGAAAAATATTGTGATATTGTAGTGGTAGGCGCGGGACATGCAGGCTGTGAAGCAGCGCTTGCAGGTGCGCGGCTTGGATTTGACACCGTGATGTTTACTGTCAGCGTAGACAGCATTGCCCTGATGCCCTGTAATCCCAATATCGGAGGAAGTTCCAAAGGGCATCTGGTAAGAGAAATCGATGCTCTGGGCGGTGAAATGGGAAAGAATGTGGACAAAACCTTTATTCAGTCCAAAATGCTGAATAAGTCAAAAGGACCGGCTGTCCATTCTCTGAGAGCACAGGCGGACAAGCAGGCTTACAGCAATGAAATGCGAAAAACCTTAGAAAACCAGGAAAATCTTACCATCCGTCAGGGAGAGGTGACAAAGCTTCTGGTGGAAGACGGAAGGATCACGGGCGTGCAGCTTTATTCAGGGGCTGTTTATCATTGTAAGGCAGTGATCCTGTGCACAGGAACCTATCTGAAGGCGCGATGTATTTACGGTGATGTCAGCGATTATACAGGCCCCAATGGTCTGCAGGCAGCCAATTATCTGACCGATTCCCTGAAGGAACTGGGAATCGAGATTTTCCGGTTCAAAACAGGAACACCGGCTCGTATTGCGGGAAACAGTATCGATTATTCCAAGATGGAAGAGCAGTTTGGTGATGAGAGAGTGGTTCCGTTTTCTTTTTCTACAGACCCGGAAACTGTGCAGATCCCTCAGAAATCCTGCTGGTTGACTTATACAAACGAAAAGACCCATGAGATCATTCGTAACAACCTGGACCGTTCTCCCCTTTATTCCGGCACCATCGAAGGGACCGGCCCCAGATATTGTCCGTCCATTGAGGATAAGGTGGTCAGATTTGCAGATAAAAACCGTCATCAGGTATTTATTGAGCCGGAGGGGCTTTATACCAATGAAATGTATATCGGAGGAATGTCCAGTTCCCTTCCGGAGGATGTGCAGGACGCCATGTATCACTCCGTTCCCGGACTGGAACACGCAAGGATCGTAAAAAACGCCTATGCGATCGAGTATGACTGCATTAACCCCAGACAGCTTTATCCGACTCTGGAATTTAAAAATATCAAGGGACTTTTCAGCGCCGGGCAGTTTAACGGCAGTTCAGGATATGAGGAAGCGGCAGCGCAGGGACTTATTGCCGGCATCAATGCTTCTATGGAGCTGAAAGGCAGAGAAATGCTGGTGCTGGACCGCTCAGAGGCATATATCGGTGTTCTGATCGACGATCTGGTAACCAAAGAGAACCATGAGCCTTACCGCATGATGACAAGCCGTGCAGAATACCGTCTTCTTCTTCGTCAGGATAATGCAGACCTCCGCCTGAGAAAAAAGGGATATGAAGCAGGTCTGATCGATGAGGAAACTTATCAGAAAACCCTGGAAAAAGAAAAAGCGATCCGGGAGGAAATAAAACGTACCGAGCATACCACCATAGGAGGAACCCCGGAGGTTCAGGCGCTTCTGGAAGAAAAGAAAAGTACGCTTCTGAAATCAGGGACTACGGTTGCCGAGCTGATCAGAAGACCGGAGCTTACCTATGAAGATGTTGCTCCTATTGATAAAAACCGCCCGGAGCTTCCATGGGATGTGAAGCAGCAGGTGGAGATCAATCTGAAATATGAAGGCTATATTAAACGTCAGATGAAGCAGGTAGAGCAGTTTAAAAAGCTGGAAGCAAAGAAGATACCGGAAGATCTGGATTATGAGAAGGTGGGAAGCCTGAGAATCGAAGCCAGACAGAAGCTGGAGGCATACAGACCGATCTCCATCGGACAGGCATCCAGGATATCAGGAGTTTCTCCGGCAGATATTTCTGTGCTTCTTGTATATCTGGAACAGTACAGAAGAAAGGATTGAGGAAAAGAATATGGCATACGATCTGACAATTTTGGATCAGGGCTGCCGGGAAATGGGCATCTCATTAAATGAGCAGCAGAGGCAGCAGTTTATTGATTTTTACGAATATCTGGTAGAAAAAAATAAAGTCATGAATCTTACCGGGATCACGGAATTCCAGGAGGTTCTTGTAAAGCATTTTCTGGATAGCCTTGCCTGTGTCAAGGCGGTAGATATGCAGAAGGTAAAGCGTGTCATGGACATAGGTACAGGAGCGGGATTCCCCGGAGTTCCCCTGAAGATTGCCTTCCCTCATCTGGAAGCCTGCCTTCTGGATTCCCTGAAAAAAAGAGTGAATTTCCTGGAGGAGACTTTTGCGCTTCTGAAGCTGACAGATATTACCGCTGTTCACGGAAGAGCAGAGGAATTTGCCAAAAATAAGGCTTATAGAGAAAGCTTTGATCTGTGTGTGTCAAGAGCTGTCTCCAATCTGGCGACACTTTCTGAATACTGTCTTCCTTATGTGAAGCCGGGCGGAAGCTTCATTTCCTATAAATCCGGTACGGTACAGGAGGAAGTGGAACAGGCGGAAAAAGCAGTGAAGATCCTTGGAGGAAAGATCAGGGATGTCATTTATTTCCAGCTTCCGGATTCTGAGATCCAGAGGTCGCTTGTAGTGATCGAAAAAGTAAAAGCTACCCCCGGAAAATATCCAAGGAAGGCAGGTACACCGCTGAAGGAGCCTCTGGTGTAGTTTCACAAAATCCTCACATAATACCCCTACTTTTATCACAATTTTTTCATAAAATATTCATGAAGCAGACAGATGATAATCTGCTTTATAAGAAGATGTTTCCGGACTCCCCCTATCTCTGTTTCGCCCGGGAACATCTTCTGTTATAAGTGATAAAAGGAGGAGAGTTCAGTGATTGAAGTCAAAAATCTGGTCAAAAAGTATGGAGATCATACAGCGGTTGACCACCTTTCTTTTCAGATAGAGAAGGGTAAAATTTATGGATTTCTGGGGCCGAATGGGGCAGGGAAATCTACTACAATGAATATGATTACCGGCTATATTGCCTCTACAGAAGGCACCGTATCCATAGATGGACACGACATTCTGGAAGAGCCGGAAAAGGAAAAAAAATGCATCGGATATCTTCCGGAGCAGCCGCCTCTTTATTTCGATATGACCGTTCTGGAATATATGAAATTCGCAGCGGATCTGAAAAAAATCCCAAAAGATAAAAAGAAAGCCATGATTGAAGAAGTCATGGATATGGTAAAAATAACAGATATGAAGAATCGTCTGATTAAGAATCTTTCTAAAGGCTATCGCCAGAGAGTTGGTCTTGCTCAGGCTATTTTAGGCTATCCGGAAGTGATCATTCTGGATGAACCTACGGTTGGTCTTGATCCGAAACAGATCATAGAAATCCGTGATCTGATCAAAAGTCTGAAGAAAAAACACACAGTGATCTTAAGCTCACATATTTTGTCGGAAGTCAGTGCAGTCTGTGATTATGTACTGATCATTTCTCATGGAAAACTGGTTGCCAGCGACACTCCGGATAATCTGAGCAAACTGGCAGCAGGGGCGAATAATATCAATCTTCTTGCCAAAGGAGAAAAGGATAATATCCGTCAGCATTTGCTGGAAATACCGGGAGTAAAAGAGATTACAATAGATAAAAAAACAGGTGTGGAAGGATGGAATATCACAGTTTCTACAGAAGAAAACAGAGATATCCGGGAAGATATTTTTTATAAAATGGCAGAAAATCGCTGTCCGATTCTTGAAATGCAGTCTAAAAAAGTTTCGCTGGAAGAGATATTCCTGGAGCTGACAGAGGAGGATCAGATGATTTCCAGCGACAATAATACAGAGCCGGAAGAAGCGGATCTGCAGGAACAAACAGAAAGTGAAAAGGGGGAGAATCATGACAGCAGTTTATAAAAGAGAGCTGAGAAGCTATCTTACATCCATGACAGGTTATTTGTTTATCTTTTTTATCCTGCTGCTGACAGGAATTTATTTTTCTGCATATCAGCTGGATATCGCTTACCCGAAATTTGAGTACACCTTAAGTGCAATGACCTTTGTATTTCTCATCTGCGTGCCGATCCTGACTATGAGAACCCTTGCAGAAGAGAGAAAACAGAAGACAGATCAGCTGCTTTTGACGTCTCCTGTATCTGTAGGAAAGATCATTATGGGAAAATATCTTGCACTGGTAACTGTATTTGCGATTCCCATGGCAATCATTTGTTTCTACCCTCTTGTTATGTCAAAATTCGGTGATATTTCTTTTGGGTCTGCCTATACAGCAGTATTGGGATTCTTCCTCCTTGGCTGTGCAAATCTTGCCATAGGTGTGTTTATTTCCTCTTTGACAGAAAGTCAGGTTATTGCGGCAGTGCTGACTTTTGTCTTTTTGTTTGCTTTCTTTATGATGAATGGTATTTCTTCATTTTTCTCAGAAGGAGCTCTGTCAACCTGCATCACTTTCGGGCTTCTGATACTGGCTGCAGCCATTATTATTTACAGCATGATAAAGAACTTTCTGATCTCAGCGCTGATCTGTGTGATTGGAGAAGCAGCCCTTGCTGTAGTGTATGTGATCAACAGCAGTTTCTTTGCAGGAGGCATTCAGAAAGTCCTTCAGATATTCAATTTAAGTGGTCATTTTGATAATTTTGCCAATGGGATTTTTGACATAAACGGCATTGTATATTATCTTTCTGTGATTGCAGTATGCGTATTTTTAACGGTACAGTCAATTGTAAAAAGACGCTGGAATTAGGGAGGTGGAAAAGGTGAAATTCAGAGAAAAAGTAAAAAAGGATCCGTCGAAAAAGAAAGAAAAAAAGACTTCCTTTAAAGAAAAAATAAAGGGAAGTTTTAACAAAAAATATATAAAAAACGGCTCCTACAGTATGGTGATCAGCGCTATATTTATTGCGGTGATCGTAGTTATAAACATGATTGTAAATGCTGTTCCATCTAAGTATTCAGAGATTGATGTCAGCGATCAGAAGATATTCAGTATTGGAGAGCAGACGGAAAAATTCCTGAAAAAACTGGAAAAAGATGTGACTATTTATCAGGTGGCAGCCAGTGGTTCTGAGGATGAAACCATCAAAAAACTTTTGCAGAAATATGAGGATGCCTCCGATCATATTACAGTAGAACAGAAGGATCCGGTAGTAAATCCGAAGTTTACTTCTGAGTATACAGATGAGCAGCTGACCTCCAACAGTCTTATCGTAGAATGTGGAGAAAGAAGCAAAATTGTCGATTATAATGATATCTATGAGACCTCTATCGATTATAATACTTACAGCTATAATACCACAGGATTTGACGGAGAAGGACAGATTACAGGAGCAATTTCTTATGTGACTTCAGAGGATCTTCCTATCCTTTATACGCTGGATGGACACGGAGAAAAAGAACTGGATTCTGTGATCCGCGAGGATATAGAAAAAGCAAATATGGAGATCAAAACACTGAATCTTCTGACGGAAGAAAGCGTTCCGGAGGATGCGGCATGCCTGATGATCAACTCTCCTTCCAGTGATATTACCGGGGAGGAAAAAGATGCGATTCTTTCTTATCTGGAAAATGGCGGAAAGGCAATGATCTTCTCTGATTATACAGAGGAAGCGATGGATAATTTTGACGCTGTCCTGGAAAATTACGGAGTAGAACGTACAGAGGGAATCGTAATTGAAGAAGATGCACAGCATTATGCAATGCAGACTCCGTATTATCTGGTTCCTACTGTCAACAATGCAGAGCCGGTGACATCCTTTTTCTCAAGCGGATACTTTGTCCTTGCTCCTTATGCACAGGGAATCCGGAAAACAGACAGCGTACGGGATACCGTAGCCATAGAAAGTATTCTGACGACCTCAGACAGCGCTTATTCCAAGGTAAATGTAAAAGAGGAAAGTCTGGAAAAAACAGAGGAAGATATCGAAGGACCGTTTGATATCGGCGTCAGCATCACGGAAACACTGGATGATGAGAAAGAGACTCAGATTATTTATTATTCCACGGCAAACATTATGGACAGCCAGATCAATAAGGCAGCTGCAGGAGGAAATGAGCAGATGATCATGGAATCTCTGAACTGGATGTGCAGTTCGGAAGGAAACGAGACCATTTCGATTCCGTCAAAGAGCCTTGAAATCTCACGACTGACTCTGACCGCTTATGATGTCAGCTTCTGGAAAATCTGTGTCATGGGACTGATCCCCGGATTTTTCCTGATCGCAGGGTTCTATATCTGGCTGAAAAGGAGAAAAGCATAATGAAAAGTAAAACAGTAAAACTGGTTTCCGGTGTGGCGGTTCTTGCAGTGCTTTCCTGTGCCTACCTGGGAGTTACCTCTTATGTGGACTCCCGGGAAAAAAAGGAAGCAGAGGCACAGGACACAAGCGTCAGTCTGGTGGATATGGAAGCAGAGGATCTTACCTCCGTATCTTTTCTTTCCGAAGATGGAGAACAGGAGATTTTTGAGAAAAAAGAAGATGTCTGGACAAAAAAAGGAGAAGAGGATTTCCCGGTCAGCCAGGACACCATAGACGGGGCGGTAAACAGTCTGGCATCCCTGGATGCAGATCAGGAACTGACAGAGCCCGAAGAGCTCAGTGAATACGATCTGGATAAACCACAGAATAAAATTGTTCTTACAGCACAGGACGGCAGCGAAACCATTCTTCTGGTAGGAATGAAAAACGAAGCTTCCGGTCAGTATTATGTAAAAAGACAGGATGAGGACAACGTGTATCTGGCAGCAGAAACAGCACTGACTCCTTTTATGGGAACTGCCTATTCGTTTGCAGAAGCAGAGGCTTTTCCGACAGTAACCTCAGCGACCATGAAAGAAGTTCAGGTTGAAAAAGAAAATGGATATACACTTTCTCAGGATAAAGACAGTCTGTACTGGTATGTGTCTGACGGAAAATCCTCAGAACAGGCAGACACTTCCAAAGCCGGGGCAGTGACCTCTGCTATTGGTTCTCTGACCTATGGAGACTTCGTGGACTATCACTGCACAGATCCGGCAAAATACGGCTTTGATACCCCTTATGCCATAATTTCCTCCACTTATATGGCAGAAGAGGATACAGAGGCAAATACGGACGTCTCAGAGGCATCTGAAGAGGAAGAAAACAGTGTGGAGGAACAGGAAGAAGCAGAAGAAACCGCAGACACGCCGGAAAAGGAAGATACACAGACAGAAAAGACACTGGTGATCTGTGTGGGAGATGAGATCGACGGAAGCCGTTATGTAAAGGTCAATAACAGCAATGAGGTTTATACGATTCCGGAAGAGTCCCTGACAGAGATTCTGGATAAAGCTCCTTCTGACTTTTACAGCCTTACCGTCAATTATCTGACGGTAAACAATCTGGACAGTCTGGAGATCCGTGACGGGGAAGAAAGTCATACAGTGAAGGTGGTAAGGACAGCAGAAAAGAGTTCTGAGGATACTGCTTCAGAAGAAGTGACAGTGACATACACTCTGGATGGAAAAGAGGCAGACGAGACCCTCTTTACCACCTTTTATAATAAGCTGATCAATATGGCAGGCGAGAAGCGTCTGACAGAGGCATATACTCCGGAAGGAGAGGCTGTATTTACCTTTGGTTTTTCAGATACGGAGGGCAAAAAAACGACCGTCAGCTATTACGAATATGATTCCAGCTTTTATGCAGCTGTCGTAGGAGATAAGGTATATCTGGTAAACAAAATGAAGGTAAAAGATCTGACAGAAGCCTGTGAAGCTCTGACTGCTGCAGAAGAGACAGAATAAAATTCGTATAATAAAGAATCTCCGTTTCTGAAAACGGACAGTAAAAAATCCGGAAGGCTGAAGCGATTTCAGCCTTCCGGATTTTTTGTGCTTTAAAGAAAGATCCCGGCCTGTTCCAGGAATTTCTCAGGATCTTCCACATGGGGAAGATGTTTGGTATGAGGGATCATAACAGCCTCAATGGAAGGATTTGCTTCCTGATATGCCGCTATTACAGCGTCCCCGTTGTTCTCTGCTTCTCCTTCGATGATAAAGATACTGTTATCAATATTTTTCAGCGCCGGAAGGATGTTGATGTTCATAAAGCGGGATGCCTTGCTGGCATAAGCTGCCTTGGCCTGGGCACCGCCTTTATGAGCTGCTTCATAGTATGCGTCAAACATATTCTGATCCGGGTGGAAAGGATCGAAAAACATATTTTCTATAAAAAGATTGTTGATGTTTTCTCTTGATACGATCATGTGATAGACCAGAGTTCCAAACACCGGGACCTCAAGGAAATATTTCAGAAGCTTGTCTTTTTTGCCCGGCATCTGGGTCAGATTGCCAGGAGCCGGCGGGTTGACCAGCATGATCCGGTTAAACAGGCCGCCTTCATTACGGCATGCCATAACGGCAAAAGAGCCGGAAAATCCGCTTGCGATCACATCTGTTTTTTCTCCGATCACATTTTTGATAAAATCACAGATTACCTGAACATAAACAAAGTTCGTATAGGTCATCCCCGGTTTTTCGGAACGGCCGCAGCCAAGGAGATCGATGGTATATACGGTGTGTTCCATTGCAAGTTCTTCTTCAATATTGGTCCATTCATAACCGGAGCCTCCCGGAAGCATGTCGTGGATAAGAAGAACAGGGCTTCCATTGCCTTTTTTTGTATAAAAAATCTCTCCAAAACGCCATTTATAGTAATTTCGTCTGTTGGAATCCAGCATTTCCTTCAGAGATGCAGATGCGGCAATGATCTTGTTTCCAATATGGATGATGGCTGTCGCAGAGGCGAACAGCACCGCAAAAGTGGCAAAACGATTCTTGTTTTTTTTCATGTCTGACCTCCTTTTCACATGTTCTGACTGTCCTTATTATACGTCAAAAATCACGAATTTACAATGCTATAAAAGAGAAAGAAGCGCTTCGACTTCCTGTCTGGAAGTGGCCCAGCTTGTGGCAAAACGGATCACGGTATGGGTATCGTCCGCCTTTTCCCAGAAGCTGAATACGACTTTTTCTTTCAGTTTTTCCAGCAGCGTGTCCTCCATGACCAGAAAAAGCTGATTGGTAGGAGAATCATTATAAAAGGTATATCCCTTTGCCTTCAGTCCTTCTCTGAGAAGGGAAGCGGTCTCTATGGCATTTTTGCCGGTTTCTTTGTAAAGTTCTCCGGTAAACAGGGTATCGAACTGTACGCCGCAGAGACGTCCTTTGGCAAGAAGAGCGCCATGCTGCTTGATCAGGGTGAGAAAATGTGCCGGTGCATTTTTGCGGGGAAAGACAACGGCTTCTCCGCACAGCGCTCCGGCTTTTGTGCCTCCGATATAAAAGATATCACAAAGCTCTGCAATATCCGTAAGCGTCATTTCATTTTCCGGACAGGCAAGGGCTGTGATCAGTCGGGCTCCGTCCATATAGAGCGGAAGATGGCTGCTTTTGCAGACCTGAGAAATGGCTTCCAGTTCTTTTTTGGTATAAAGAGTTCCATATTCCGTGGGATGAGAAATGTATACCATACCCGGGAAAACCATGTGTTCGTGACTTTCGTCTCCATAGAAGGTATCGATCAGGTTTTTCAGATCTTCGGCAGTGATCTTGCCGTCTTTCTGAGGCAGAGTCAGAACCTTGTGACCGGTAAATTCAATGGCACCGGCCTCATGGGCGCTGACATGGCCTGTGGAAGCGGCAACGACTCCCTCATAGCTTTTCAGAACAGAATCAATCACTGTCTGGTTTGTCTGTGTACCTCCTGCAAGAAAATAAACATCGGCTTCCGGACAGCCGCAGAGCTTCCGGATTTTTTCTTTTGCGGAAAGGGTATAGGTGTCAGAGTCATAGCCGGATAAATGCTCCATATTAGTATCCATCAGGCGCTGGAGGAGCTTTGGATGCGCGCCTTCGGAGTAGTCGTTTTCAAAGTATAACATAAATAAATCCCTCTTTTCTTTTTGTGGTAAAATACCGGATGTTACGAAACAGTGTATCATAAAATATGGTATTTTTCTATTTTATAAAAAAAATTTCGCACATTTATAATCGTGAGTCTGTTACATATTCCCTGGTATATCTTTGCAGTCTGGAATCTTCTTGACAGCTGACGAATTTCTTTGTTTGGATGATATTTTACACAGATGGAGGGTTTTCAATTGAATTTTTTAGAAATATATGATATTCTAAATCGTAAGTAGTAAGTAATAAGTAATAAGTAGTAAGCGATAAGAGTCCGGAATGGCAGCTGCTTGATATTATGTGTATGAGTTTAAAGAACAAATTATAAAAGAAACTATATCTAAGAAAGGAAGGATAAACATATAAAGGATTTATCAATTACACAGGAATATATGCTTTGTGCAATGAACGAAAAAGGAAAAATATCTGGTTTTGATACAAATAAACTTGTCTGTATTGTAGCAGCAGGACTTCTGGAATTGCAGATGGCAGAGTGTATTCAGCTAGAAAAGAAGAAAATAACGGTAATAAATTCATTGCCGGAAAGTAAATCCTATTTGTATCCATTATATGATTTTATTGACCAGGGAAGACCGGTAAAAGTGGAAAAGATTATAGAGGAGTACAACTACTCGTTTTCAGATAAGAAACTTAAAGGTTTTATGGGAGCAGTAGGAGATTCCCTTGCTGATATAGGATTTGTTTCTATTACAAAGACAAATGGCATAATTGGAAAAAAGAAATCTTATATCCCTTCCAGAGAAGCAGTCCATTATGTAATTGATATGATAAGAGCAGAATTATTAGAAGATGGGGAAATTACTGAGGATATTGCATGTCTGGTTGTGTTGCTGGAAAGAAGCAGAATCATTAAAACTTATTTCTCTGCTTTTGAGCAAAAAGAAATTCGTCAGAAGTTAAAAGAGATTATGAATTCTGGAGCAGGACAATTAGTAAAATATATGATTGATTATTTAGATAATACTATTGCAATGATGACAGCTCTAATGGTTATGTATACAGATTAAGGAGTAAGGATGTGTCAAGACAGAGAGATTTAGAAGTAATTCAGAAGGCAGAATATGTGACTATTGGAGAATTGGTAAGGCTGACCGGAATGAGATACAGTACATTAAAATTCTATACAGAGGAAGGAATGATTCCTTTTGTGCAGACAGAGCATAATCTGACTCGCAGATATAAACGAGAAGAAAGTATGGAACGAATTTGTCTTATAAAAAGTCTGAGAGAAGAAGGGAAAACAATTCCGGGGATTAAAGAGGCTTTGAAACAGGAAAAGTGATAAATGTTTCACGTGAAACATTTACGTAGATTAAATATAATAATAGAGGGTGTAAAAATTCTTGTGTCTATGGAAAGTAAATCTTTCTGATAAGAAATAG